>NZ_FOLO01000048.1 GCF_900112265.1 Pseudoalteromonas denitrificans DSM 6059
TGCCTCAAGGTGATTTTGTTATCGCGGATAAAGGCTATGATAGTGAAGCGATTAGAAATAAAGTTCGAGAGAGAAATTCAAGCCCTGTGATCCCCAGAAAGCAGAACTCAAAAACGGGTAATGGAGATATAGATTGGTGCTTATATAAATATAGGCACTTAGTTGAAAATGCATTTGCAAGACTGAAACACTTCCGTGCTATAGCTACAAGATATGATAAATTAAAGTTACAGTTTGAAAGTATGCTAGCACTGGCGTGTGCAATGATTTGGCTGCCAATGTGAAAGATCAACAGCCCCTAGTTTTAGTCTTTTTTATTACTTCATCTGACTCTGGATCTTTGGTAATTGATAGTATTACCGCAGGAGGTAAATTAGATGTACCTGTAGTGCAAAGAGTTTTTTGGGCAAGTATAGAAGGGGTTATTGCTGCCGTATTGCTTTTTGGCGGCGGTGCCGATGCTTTAGGTGCACTGCAAGCTGCTGCTGTGACGGTTGGTTTACCTTTTACAGTTATCTTAATTTTTATGTGTTTAAGTCTATTTTTAGGATTAAATCGAGAGTATAAAAGGTTGATGACTTGATTTAAGTAGGCATGGATAGTGCTTACATTAAACAAGTTAGCTTATTAGGTGACCTTAAAACTGTTAAGCAAAGTGATAACCAATTAACGGAAAAATTTGAGTTATGAACAAAGATTTTATTCTTCAACGGATATGTATTTTTTCAGAAAAAGAAATAGACCCTAACTCTGATGAGCAAGTTATTAATATATTGAAGGATAAATTCAATATTTACTTGCCTCAGAGGCAAACACTAAACGAATCATTAACGGCATCATGCAGTGTGCATGAAATTGTTTATTTGCTTTTACAATACCGTAGTTCAAGTTGAAAAAACTATAAATTTTAAATAAAAAAGCCACAAACTTTTTGTGCTTTGTGCTTTGTGCTTTGTGACTTTTAAATTTGGCTATTTCAGTTGTGTGATAATAAATGATACATAGGTTTCTGTAGTTGTTTTTTTAAATTATTTTCACAATGAATTTAGCCATTATTTGCGTATATGGATAAAATTGGAAATTTATTTTTATCAAATGAAAGAGTAAAGGATTGAGTCTCATTACCTGAAAAAAGTAGTTTCTTTTCTAATGGCTTTTGACGTTCACCATTGGCAAACAATGCCATTAAATGAGTATGTTCAAATGTGCGGTTACCAGATGATAAGTTTGTTAAAGTTACGACGGCCCAGCGCTCGCCCTTATCATTACTCATGAGTACATAATTTAAAATCTCAAAATCACTTATTTTAGGATTAATATTTTTATCGTTGGGAAATTTAATTGCTATGTTTTTAGAAACTGAACGCTCTATAGTGAGGATGTCATCAGTTTCTGCCTGAGTTTGAAAAGCTAAAAAGATAAAAATAACTAAGCAAAATTTATACATTATTATATTCCATTCATTTGTTTAATAAATTTATTAGAATCATCGATTGAGTTATTCATATCTTTGATTAACGTTTGAATATCCCGTTTTAAGTTTGTAAATTCGCCCTTTATAGCGCTAATTGCTTGAGCATTTAAATTATGTTTTAAATATAAAGTATTGTCTTTTAATGCGGCTAATACGGGGGCCATTTTTTGTTCTGATCTTCGCATTGAGCGTAATAACTTATTAAACTGGCGCTGTGTTTGATTGAGTTTTTTTTGGCTTTCACGTTTTAAAGAGGCGCTTTGATATTGCTCTAATTCGGTTTCCCACTCAGAAAATAGTGCAAGGCCGACATCTTCCACTTTATTTATTTTATTCGTCACAGTATCTGCAGCACTTTTACTTGCTTCATAATCATCGCTTAATTGTTCATATACAGTTTGTAATTCACCACCATTAAAATTAATAAGTGCACTTAAATGTTCGAGTGATGATTGAAATTGTTTTTGAGACTTTTCTTGAGATTCTTTAGTTGCTTCCACTCGGTCAACTAATATATCCCTTTTGTGAATACCGACCTTTTCCATTGCTGAGTAATAAGCGCTCTGGCATCCGGTTAAAGAAAGCATCATGATGCTCATTAGTAATATTTTTTTCATTTGAATCTAATCCTTGAATTTTAATCACTATTATTAATGCTATTATAGGATATCAGTTAATTAAATAATCACAAAAAATGCAACAGAAACTAGATGTTATCATTCATAAATCGAAAGTGCGATTACAACAGCAGGTTGTTTGGTGGCGAGTCTATTTAGCGCGTTGTCAACAAGACCAAATCACAGTTAATGCAGGTTATTTGGCTTATGTTACATTATTATCTTTAGTGCCTATGATAGCTGTTGGTGTTGCTATATTTTCGGCTTTTCCTGTTTTTGAATCGTTTAGAACAGGTATTGAAAACTTTATTTTTAATAACTTCGTACCCACTTCAAGTGATGCAATTAAAGATCATATTAGTGCATTTGCAAGTAATGCAAGCCAAATGACAAGTGTCGGTATCGGGTTTTTAGTTGTTGTTGCTTTATTTTTGATCCGTAATATTGATAGCACTTTAAATAAAATTTGGCGTGTAAAAACAAAACGTAAAGCAATGTTTTCATTTGCTATTTATTGGATGGTATTAACGTTAGGGCCGGTGATTTTAGGGGCCAGTTTAGGTGTGACTTCTTATTTAGTTTCTCTAGCGAGCCTCGCCGATCAAGAAATTCCAGGCTTTAGTGGTGTTTTATTAAAATTACTACCGTATTTAATTTCTATGGCAGGGTTTATTTTACTTTATACATTAGTGCCTAATATAGATGTACCATTTAGAGCTGCTATGCCAGGCGCTTTATTTGCAGCAATTCTTTTTGAATCAAGTAAAAAAGGTTTTGCCTTGTATGTAAGTCACTTTCCATCTTATGAAGTGATATATGGGGCGCTTGCAACAGTGCCGATTTTATTTGTTTGGGTTTATTTATCTTGGATTGTTGTTTTGTTAGGTGCTGAATTTACGGTGTCATTACAAGAGCAAAAAAGAGAAAAGCAATTAAAAAAAGCAATAAATGAAGAAACTGTACTCGACTAATATTTATCCTATCAACAGCGACTATACTTTGTTAATTATTTCTATTAAAAATAACCTAACAGGGAGTAAATTATGCCACAGCTTTATGGAGTTGGGGGCGCCCGACGAAGCTATCATTTAGCTGTTGGTGAAGGTCATCAAATTCATATTGAAGAGTATGGTTGTTCCGATGGAATTCCCGTTTTAATATGCCATGGAGGTCCTGGCAGTGGTCTGAATCCATTAAACTGTCGCTACTTTAATCCAGAACATTATCGACTTATTTTATTTAGTCAAAGAGGTTGCGGATTATCTACACCTCACTTTGAGTTACAAGCAAATACAACACAACATTTATTGGCTGATATGGAGCAAATACGAAACTCCTTGGGTATTTCATTGTGGGTCATTACAGGTGAATCTTGGGGGGCAACTTTAGCTTTATTATATGCCATTACATATCCAGAGAAAGTATCTGGTTTATTGCTAAGAAGTACCTTTTTGGCTAGAAAAGCAGATATAAACTGGCTGTTTGGTGAGCATGGCGCGCCAGCTCAATCTTTTCCGGAGCATTTTGAAAGTTTTAGAACTGGATATAAATCTGTGTCCGAAACCTTGCAGTATTATAAAAAACAGCTCAGTAGTGAGGATGAATTTGCTTGCATTAAAGCTGCAAAAGCTTGGTGCGAATGGGAGTCTGTACTATCAGGCATGTATCCAAACCATATTGCAGATTTAAGATTAATTACAAAAGAAAAAGTGTTGGATGTAGCGCGCTTAGAAAATCATTATTTCACTCATGATTTTTTTATTGAGGATGAGTATATCGCAAATAAAGTTGATAAGTTATTAGATGTTCCTATGTGGTTCTTACACGGTCGACAAGATTTGATTTCGCCTTTTGCTGGGGTTTATCATTTAACAAAAAAATTAGAAGCAAATCCCAATATTAAATTAGATATTTTAAATGATGTAGGGCATAGTTCAGAAAATGTAAATTATGCAAATGCAATACGTATCGCATCAGATATGTTTTATTGTTTGATGAAAAAAAGATTTAAAATAAGGTAACTTAATAACGTGCAGGCATTAATTCAAAGAGTTTTGGAAGCTAAAGTTGTTGTAGATGGCAAAGCGATAGGGGAAATAAAGCAAGGTATTTTAGTTTTATTGGGTATAGAGAAGGGAGATGAAGAACAAAAGTCAGATAAATTACTTAAAAAGGTCATGGGATACCGTATTTTTCCAGATAAAGAAGGAAAAATGAATTTAAGTCTTAAAGATATCGAAGGACAGTTATTAGTTGTTTCGCAATTTACCTTAGCCGCAGATACCAAAAAAGGCATGCGACCTAGCTTTTCATCTGCTGCAGTTCCGTCAGAAGGTGAGCGTTTGTATAATTATTTTGTTTCCCAAGCAAAAGAGTATGCAAGTCATGTTGAAACAGGGGAGTTTGGTGCCGACATGAAAGTACATTTAGTAAACGATGGACCGGTTACTTTTCGCCTTGAGTCTTAAAACTCCGTCATTATGAATGTGTAACTGTGATGACAACACTTACGTGCCCGAATCACTCATACAAATGAGCTGAACGGGCCTAGTATGTTTGTTGCCTTACTATATTTTCAATTATTGGAGGGTTTATAATAAACCTATATTGTTTTATTAATTGTGAATCACTACTTTAATTGTTTAATACCCTAATTTAGAGTCTATTAAATTAATTAATGGCTCTTCTTTTATCATACATTGATAGTTTTTTGTGATTTGTTCTACAACTGTATCAATACTTGTTAAAGCTGAAGCATGTGGTGTGATAATGATTTTTGGATGAGACCAAAATGGGTGGTCTTGTGGTAAAGGTTCCGTTTTAAAAACATCTAAAATTGCAGTTGAAATTTCATTGTTTTGTAATGCTAATAATAAGTCATACTCATTTAAGTGCTCACCTCTGGCAACATTTATAATGCATGCATTACTTGGTAAATTTTGGAATAGTTTATAATTTAATATATCTTTAGTGTGTTCTGTAAGGGGTAGTAAACAGACTAAAAAATCTATTTGAGAAACCATTTCAACTAAACCTTCATCGCCATAAAAACAACTTATACCATTAATATTTTTTTGTGTTCTAGACCAGCCTGATACAGTAAAACCATTTATAGTAAGTAATTGTGCTGTTTTAGTGCCTAATTGACCTAAACCTAAAATACCCACTTTAGATGCATTATGTGCGCGCTTAGGTTTCCATAATTTATTATTTTGTTTGGTCTGGTATTCATTAAGGCGTAGTTTAAAATTAAGTATTTGTCCTAGAATATATAAAGCCATATCATTGGCCAATTGTGGGTCTACAATTCGAGCAATAGGAACTTCAGGTAGCGCTTCATGTTTCATTAACCCATCAATACCGGCTCCAAATGAAGAGATTGCTTTTACATTTGGTAAAGTTTGCCATAAGCCTTTTGGAGGGTTCCATGCAAGTACAAATTCTATAGCCGCATGGTTTTTGATATTAGGCCAAATTTCTATCAGGACATCTGGTAAGGCATGGGTTAACAGTGCTTGCAGTTTAGACATATCTCTATTTGGTACAACAATCAGTAAGCTCATTTTTTATTACGTATTCATTCAGCTGAAGTAAATAATACGCTGTAGCTAATCGTTTATATAGTAGTTATGGTATTTTTTATATTTGTAGCCACAATAAGTGGTTACTATATTCAGCTATTTTTTTATGTTTTGGGGTTTTGCCAAATACTGTTTTAAGTATTTTTTTTAGTTGAATTAGTTGGGATTCATGTTCGGCAACAAAATTAATAAAAACCCATCCATTTGTATTTAAAATATGATAAATGTCATCATAAAATTCTTGTTTGAATAAAAATATTGGCGGGTCAGTTTTACTAAATAGATCTATGATGACCCAATCGAAGGTGCTCTTATTTTTTAGTTCTGTAGTGGCATCCTCACAATGTAAATTTGAAGCTGCAAAACCCCCAAAATATTTTTTATAACAATGAATAATTTCAGAATTCTTTTCTACTGTGGTGATTTGGGCGTTAGGGTAGTGGAGTTGTAAATAATTTCGAACTGCACCAGCACCTAATCCTAATTCTAATACTGAACCAGGTATTGTCAATGGACGCCAAATATTTGAGAGTGATTTTAAATGAGGGAATAATAAGTGTTCAGGATTGTCTTTTTCTATAACTGATTGTAATATATGATCTATTAGTAGCCACCTTAATTGTTTGTACTGCCGAACTTGCACATTTTGACCATATTGTTTATGCCAATACAGTACATGACCAATGTCATTACAATGTTTTATAAAGTTATGGCTGATCACACCAGTTTTGGCTTTAATATAATCCATAGTTTACTGAACCCTAATTTTACAAAATATGTTGGAAGGATTGATCTCCCTCACATTTTTCGTTAATTAAGTAAGGATCATAGTAAAGCTTTGTCGATCGTGCCAATGATGTATTTTATCTTAAGGTTTTTTGTTGTAAGGTATTTTCAAATAAAACCACTGTAACAGGAATTTATATGTTTAAGGTGACAACACCTCTGAGTAGCCAAGACTGGCAAGATTATTATCAGTTACGTTGGCAAGTTTTACGTGCGCCATGGGATCAACCTAGAGGTTCGGAGCAGGATGATTTAGAGCAAGATTCTGAACACAGGTTCATTAGAAACGATAAAGGTGAAGTTTTAGGTGTTGCAAGATTGCATTTCAATAGTCATGTTCAGGCGCAAGTTCGCTATATGGCTGTATCTGATGAGCATCGCAATCAGCATTTAGGTAGTCGATTATTAAATGAATTAGAGTTACTTGCGTGGGAGCAAGATGTTGATGAATTAGTGCTTTTTGCAAGAGAAAGAGCGCTTAACTTTTATCAAAGCCATGGTTATGAAGTAAAAGAAAAAGCACATTTAGCCTATGGTGATATACAACATTACCGTATGGTAAAATCACGTCCGTCTCAGCCTGGTTGGTTTAGGCATCCTGATTGGGCGCAAGTTTTACAAAATACCTGGCGAGAGTCTATTCCTATCTCTCATGCTATGGGTATTGAAGTGGATACTTATACCGATTGGCAATTTACGACACGAGCTGATTTTGGTGCAAATATAAATTTACATGGCTCTATGTTTGCAGGTTCTATTTATAGTTTAGCAACACTAACAGGCTGGGGCGCAACTTATTTAGCACTAAAAGAAGAAGGTCTGGACGGTGAAATTGTATTAGCAGATGCAAATATTAAATATTTAAAACCGTTAAGAACGCAGCCAAAAGCCAGCGTTAAATTAACTGACTGCGAAGGTAGACTATCTAAACTATCAGAAGGTATCAAAGCAAAATTTATTGTGCCTGTTATTGTCTACGATGGTGAAGAAATAGTTGCTGAGTTTGAGGGGATTTTTGTCGTTTTACCTAAAGCATAGAAATAACTAAAGCCAATTTTTAGGGTACTGTAAGTAGTTCAGACTAAAAATCGGCTTTGTTTTAATTACAATGAAATTGAAACTTGTATCCCACTAAATATATGCTCTTTAGCTTCCCAAGCGTGACTATCTATTTGTCTAATTCTTGTAAAAGCTTCAACTTTTATTGGTTTTAGATCAATTCCTATACCTACACCAATATAGCCATCAACGTCGCTATCATGACTTTTTGTATTATGGTAATCATATTCGTCATCATCTTTCTCGCTGTCAAATACCTCACCATTTAAAAATGTATCAAATAAATCAATACCAACTTCACCATAAATTGATATATCTGAAAAATAACCAAATTTAAGCCCAGTATCTAAAGTTAAAAAATTATTTTGATGGTTTGTTTTATCTGTGACCTCAGCATAACCTAAGGCAGAAGTAACATAAGCGCCAAAATTAGAGTGCGATTTTTTTAAAGGCACTTCTAGACCAAAACTTACAATACTGTCATTACCGTGGATCTCATTTTTTATAAATATAGTGGGTGAAATATTATTTGAAGAGGCGTACAAAACGGGAAGCATATCGCTTGTACTACTAAAGGAAACTGACTGGGAAGTAGATGAAACAGCATAACAATAATTTGATGATAAAAATAATGAGATAAATATTAAGCCTGCTTTCATTATAAAAATACCCATTTAGTTTGATAATTAATGTATGTATTTTAATGTTTTTTAAGTAGTTAGTTTGTTAGAAGTGTGTTGAACTTTGTGAGAAATTGTAGAAGTTTAATATATTCGTAAAAAGGTTATACATATTTACGAATATATTATGTACTATATACAGGAACTTAAATAAAATAATAGATGAATAGGAAAACAGGTTTGGAAAACTATAAAAAATCAATCAATGATATGTCTTGGTGTGGTTTAGTCTCTTTGGCTATCGCACAGCAAAATGGTGATTGTGGTTTTAACGCGATGCAAGAAAATAAATTTTTGAGTATGTGGTTACATAGTGCTTATAAACAAAAACGGTTTCCTAAAGCCATTGCACCAGACTTAGAGCATTTAATGAAAATAGCTAAAAGCAAAGGTCAATTTGCCCAATTAAAATCATTATTAAATGAGTTATATCAAAATGCTGAATAAAAGTTTTATTTTAGGCACTGATATTAAGCACCTACAATAAATCACTTAATAAAATACCTATGCCAAAACGCTCTACAGAAGCATTGTAATCTATTAGGCTTTCACCATAACCATTAAAATATTGTGCGTAGCCACGTAACCGACCCCAAAGAGGAAAAGACCAGTCTAATTGTATTGCTCCGCGGTTATCTTTGCTTAGATTGTTACGGCTCATAAAACCAAATTCATGGTTGTTATAACGGTAAGCACCTGAAAATTCATAATATCCCATATATTTATGAATGTCGGCATTATCATCACCTTCAGATTGTAATGGATCATCTTTACGCTCTTCAGGTAGACGATACCAAGGTTTAAAACTGAAAACGAAACCACTTTGTTCCCAAATTAAATTTGCATAAATTCGGTTCCATGACCGAGATAATGGCATACTGCGACCATTTGATTGATGCTCAGCACCAAGAACAACTATCATTTCATCACCCCACAGGCGATTTTTTTCATCTAAAATATTAAGCCAAAAAATCTCAGGTTGATAATTTGTTTCTCTAAAGGGGGCTGATATATCCGAATTATAAACTTGCCAATATGACTGCATCGTAAAAGCAAAATAGATGATTTGATCTTTATCTGAAAAGTCATTAAATAAAGGGACTTTTAATGAAAGCTGAAATTTAGCTTCAAAATTATCTAGGATCTCTTCTTCTTCAGTTAGCCCTTCAGCATTGATAATTGGAAGATCATTAGGACTACTCATAAATGTAATGGGGAGCATATAGTTACGTTTATGTGGTGTGATCACATTCGGGTTATTCTGACTAACTTGTTCTCTAACGGCACGTTTATTTATTGCTGATAAAACTTTGTTTTCAGCAAACTCTTTACATTTATTTTTGAGATCCCCAATGGTTTGTTGATCATCACCAGATAGAATTTCATTCAATATACATTGTTTAACAGCTGATAATTTTTCTTTAACATTACTTTTTTCTTCATTTGCCAAAGTAGTAAAACTAAAACTTAACATACAAAAACTAACAAAATGTATAAACGAGCGCATTGAGGTATTACTTTGATAAATATAAAGTTGATTACAGTATACTTAGGGTCTGTTGATCTTTGAAGTACAAATGCTATTCAGCTTGATATAAAAAGAAAAAGGCAGATGATTTTCATCATCTGCCTTGAGTAGTCAAAAACACGGGTTCATGACTCTCACGCAATATTGTAGTGGTTTCGAAAACTAAGTTAGAAGTTCGTAATTGGTGAAAAATTTATAAAGCTCAGTACCTTGATTAACACTTGCTGAGGCAAAATGTAAAATTGTTATTGCATCTTGATCTAAACAAATAGACTGCAAAGGTTGTTCTGATAAATATCTTTCCATTCGTAGTATGTTAGCTATTGGTTCACCTGATTTTATATGGCTACCAAGCGGTGCTAAGTATTCAACCATGCCGCCCATTGGAGCATAAAATGCGATGTAATCTTTTAGCTCACATACATATCGTTGCATTGTTTTAGGTTGATATTGTGAGTCTGTAAAAGCTTCTTTATAAGTTAAATAACTTAAAATACTGTTTGCATCATGTTTTGCTTCTTTCAAATCTATTAGCTCTTGAGAGCCCAGTTCAACAGTAAAAGCTTCCACTGCAATAGGAAGTTCTTTTCCTAAAGTTGCAAATGCTTCTGTTAGGTTCCACCAAGGGCAAAAGTTCGCTTCATCCATAGCACCATCAAAATCATTAGGGATCATAAGTACATTTGGAATATCAAAATAACTCGCACTTGGCTTGGCATATTCAGGGCAATATAAATGCTTACTTGAAATTGGTCCTGTGTGTAAATCCAGTACGATATCAGCTTGATGCGCTAGCTTTTGTAAGTTTAATGCAATGCGTTTACCTGTGGTAATCGCATAAGCTGGGCCATCTAATACTTTATCTACTTCAGAAATCAGTGTTTGTCTAAATTCGTTTTTAATAGTTTCGATATCACTCTCTAAGTGTTTATTTGCAAACTCTTTTACCAAATGACTATTATCTTGGTACATGCGGTTCCAATTAGTACCAGTGATAGGATCAAATCGACCTAAAGTGAATTCACCTGACTTTTGATTACAACCAATTGGGTTTGCATAAGGCACTAAAGTGATATCAGCAGTTAAATGCATATGTTTTAACTGTTCAAGTAACTGATAAATTACTGCATTACCTTGTACTTCCGCACCGTGCATATTGGCTTGAATATACACTTTTGGACCAGTACCATCACCTTTAATACGATATACAGGGATCGTTAAAGGTAATCCATTCGCTATTTCACCAACTTGAATATCTTCTTGTGTGATTGGGTTTGTTACTTGTGTTGTCATAACCAATTACCTTAGTACAAATAGCTTTGAGCGGGTTGAGCTGGGCGAATACAGTGAGTTTGATTATTTTCTATCACATATTCTGCAGCAAGTTCATGGCATAAAAAATAAGGCATGCTTTCAGTAAAACCGTATGCACCACATTGATTGAATACCAACCAGTCATTTTCATTTATATCACTAGCGAAAGTATGTTCACCTAAGCTATCTAGTGCGGTACATAAAGGTCCATGCACATTAAATGATTTGCTAGGTGCATTAGAATCCCTTAACAATAAAGCTGGGAAATCTTGCGATGTCACCGCTGGGCGTAAAATATGGTTAATACCGCCAGCCATAATGAGTTGGTCTACACCGTAGTTTTGCTTTTGCTCTACGACAGGATTGGCATAATAACCGTATTCACCCACAGCGTAACGACCAAGCTCCATCCAAAGCTGTTCAACACCTGCATTTTTTTTGATAAGGCTCAGTGCTTCAATTAATTCAGGCCAGTGCAGTTGCTTATCTTCTTCGGTATAAGGAATGCCTAAACCACCGCCTAAATCGAGAGTTTTTAATTCAAAACCTAAATCTGTAGCTAATTGCTGTAAAGGAGCAACCATTTGTGACCACAAGTCAGCTAGCTTTTCAGTGCTAAGCATGTTGCCCCACTGAAAAATATGTAAACCAGTAAAGTTAAGCTGTGAGTGATCAGCAATATTAAGCGCTTGCCATTGCTCACACCCTAAACCAAATGGCGTTAAGCTATCGCCACCTAATGAGTTTTTTTCACCTTCAGGCCAGCGTAGTTGTACTCTTAATAATATGTCTAACTCAACTTCTTGTGCTGCAGCTTCTTCATTTAACCAAGTTACTTGGTTAAGACTTTCTGCAACAAAAGTGCGCACGCCTAAATTAATAAACTCATTAATTTGGCGTTTACTTTTGGCTGGGCCAGTATTAAGAACGCGATTAGGATCGATACCTTGTTTGAGCACTTGTTTTAATTCGCCACTGCTTGCAACATCAAAATTAAAACCAGATTTATCTATTGTTTTAATGATAGAAGAAAGTGGGTTAGCTTTAACTGCATACCATAACTTAATACCTGCATCACTGACTGATGAAGTTAGGCCTTGTAAATGTTCAGCTAAACCATCTAAATCATAAGTAAAAAATGGGTAAGGTTCATTTTTACTGATGCTATCGATATGTTGGCGAATTTGCGTGCTCAAAAAACTCATAATGATCCTAATTTAACTTATCTTAAAATATCTTCTAACTCTAAAGATGCGTCGCTTTGCTCATCACGATATTTCACGATTAAGGCACATGACATGCTTAAACCTTGTGCTTTACCCCATTCACTTGAAGATGGGCGAGAACCAGGAATTACAATTGCATTCTCAGGAATGGCTTCACCTTTATCTAAAACACGTTCATTAACACAGTCATATACTGGAATAGTTGCTGAAAGACGAACACCCGGTGCTAATACAGCACCTTTCTTTATTACAACACCTTCAACTAAAACACAGCCAGCACCAATAAATGCATCGTCTTCAACAACCACTGGGCTTGCACCAATTGGCTCTAATACACCACCAATTTGTACCGCAGCACTTAAATGCACGTTTTCACCAATTTGTGCACATGAACCAACAAGTACGTTACTATCAACCATAGTGCCCGCACCAACATAAGCACCAATATTCACATATGCTGGTGGCATGATAATAGTGCCTGATGCAACATGAGCACCACGACGTACACTTGAACCACCAGGTACCATACGCACGTTATCTTGTGCAGAAAAACCACGAGGTGCTAAATTGTCTTTATCTACAAAACCGCCTGGAAACTCAATATTGGCGCCATTTTTAAAAGCTTCTAAAATGCCTTTTTTAACTTCAACATTGGCATGCCATTGACCATTTTCGTCTTGAGTTGCTGCGCGTACAATGCCATTTTCTAAATTATTTAAAAGTTCTAACCAGTTCATTTTTACTACCTAATAATTGAATTTATATTTTGTTATTTACAAAAAACTTTACTGCCAAGATAAAATGTTTTTATTTGCCAGTTCAATCGCTGAAAAGTCTGTTAATTCAAGGTGCGTTAAAGGTGGTCTGAGTTGGGAAAGGGGTAAACGACCTTGCTGTTTCATTAATACTTTAACGGGAATTGGGTTTGCGACTGCAAATAAGCTATTAACAGCTTGCGTCCAAGTTTGAAATAAATTTGGGTTAGTACCTTGTAGTGATTTACGAACAAACTCTGAGGTTTGCTGTGGCCAAGCATTTGCTGCAACAGAAACTAAACCCTTGGCACCCGCTTGGGCAAAATAAGGTAATAAAGCATCATCACCACTGAAAATAGCAAGTTCTGGTGCTGCGCTTCTGAAGGCTTCAAATTTACTAATATCACCACTGGCTTCTTTCATTGCCCATAAATTTTTATGATGCGATAGATCTTTAACAACTTGGGGCTCTATTGCAACAGCGCTGCGTCCAGGTACGTTGTATAACATGCAAGGAAAATTAGAATCAGTTAATAAAGCCTCAAACCATTGAGTTTGGCCAATAACACCAGGCTTAGCATAAAGTGGGGTACCTAATAAAAAGGCATTAATTGGTAATTGATTACAGTAAGAAACCCACTCTTGTTGTTGTTTTAAATTACTGCCTCCAACAGCAACCATAAGAGGTACTTTAGGTTGTAATTGGCAAACAAATTCAACAATAGATTTATGTTCCTCTAAGGTGAGCGCTAAGCCTTCCCCTGTACTGCCGAGCAATAAAATACCATTATTAGCCTCAACTTGATCGGCAACCAAGCTTGCAAGCGTCACAAAATCAATATTATCTTGTGGGTCAAAAGGTGTAATTAATGCAGTCCATAAAGGATAGTCATTTAAATTGTAATTTTGGTTCATCTCTACCGAACTCGTATTATGCCGGTAGGTGCCATTTGCAGGACTCTAACGAACATATTAAATTCGAAGAGCAATGGACTTAAGAAGAAAAAGGCTAATGGCCTAAATTCTTTAAGACCAGAAGCTCTCCACCATTAGGTGACAGTCGATGGGATTCAACCCATTCGCCCGAAACTTTATTTAAGCAAAATAATAAAGATTTCTCGGCGTTAATTCCCCTTACAAGTTCTCATTGGAGTTTGCTCTCCTAAAACTTGCTACCTGAATAACGCACCTCTTCCAGCCCTACAATTTACATCCGAAATCTAAACGTTAGAGGATATAAATTTTTGAATAGGGAGTGTGTAGATGTTTTTAAAAACATCAACAACGGGCGAATTGAAACATTTTAGACGTCTGAATGTCAATAAGGATTTTTAAATTACTCAGTTTTTAGCTAAATAAAATCCCATTGCTATACTGAAAAAGAAATAATTTTAGTAGTTAAGGCTAAAAAAATAATGCAATTCAGATTGATTTTAATGGTTAGTATTACTGTTTTATTTTTAACGATTAGTACTGTGTGTTTTGCCAATATTGCACACCAAGATAAGCCTGAATTTATAATTAATGTAGGCATATTAACAACACAGAACAGTGCTGATAAGTTAATCGAATCAGTCTTTAAAGAAATATATAGCCCTTTAGGGTTTACTGTAAAACTCATTTCAGTGCCAAAACCAAGAGCATTTAAAATGCTAGAAACTGGCGAGATATCGGCTGAGTCGACGCGAATAAAATCAGCCTTTGACGGTTACAAAAATGTAATTCGAATTGAAACCCCAATTATGGCCGTTAACAAATTTTTTTATTGTACTAATCCAAGTTATTGTGGATTAGGTCACAACACAGTCGTGAGTGTTATAAAAAATAGTGTTCAAAGTAACAAGTATTGTATTAAAAATAATTTGAATTGTATCAGTGTAAATAATCAAAACTCAGCTTTGAAATCTATCATCATAGGTTACGCGGATACATTATTAGCTGATGAAACGTCGGTTAATATGACTTTGTGTGAAACAGAAATAAAAAAAATATATCGCAAAGCCATACCTAAAATGAACGTCAATTTATATCATTTTGTAAACAAACGTTATGCTAATTTAGCCTCTGGAATTAATGAACAAATTATCTTGCTTAGAGAAAATAAATCTGTAGATAAATTACTAAACAAAGTTGCAGAACAAAAAGATTGCCATGTTGAAGTGATTGATTTATAGCTGGAAAGTTATTTGTGTTTTATTTGAATTTTGATTGTATGTAAGTCAGAGTAATCAGGGGGGTTAAGTGTTTTTTAGTTTAAGTATGAAATATTATTTTTTGTTTTTTTTATTAATATGTCACTCAGCGTGTTTGGCAAACTCGGCTGAAAATAATAAATCTGATTTTACGATAAATGTTGCTGCTTTTACTGAAAATAAGGCGCAAAGTAATTTAGGGCAGTTATTATTTGAATCTATTTACAGGCCTTTAGATATTAACGTTAAATTTGTATCTCTTCCAAGAGATAGGGCATTTAAAATGCTTAATGAAGGGGACCTGTCGGGAGAGGCTGCGCGGATTAAATTTGCTTTTGATGACTTTGAAAATGTTGAGCGCGTTAATACCCCCATCCTTGAAATTAAAAACTATTTATATTGTATTAAGCCCGAAATGTGTAATTTTAAAAAAAAGACACTAATCAGTATAATTAAAAGCAGTATGCAAACTGAAATTTATTGTAAACAAAACAGCTTAACGTGTATTGGGGTTAATAATGAACATTCTGCATTAAAGTCTTTAGTGGTAGGTTATGCTGATACTTTATTAGCCAATGAGTACTCTGTAAATATTACAATATGTGAGGCCAAAATTGCTAAAGTTTATCGCAGGTTAGTTCCTGAAATGACCGTTAATCTATATCATTTTGTAAATAAGCGTTATGCTAATATAGTCCCCGATATTGAAAATCAAATACACCTTCTTAAAACCAATGGTTCTGTTAATAAATTAATAAAGAAAACTGAATTGCATCATAATTGTCAGGTTAAGATTATTGATTTGTAAGTTTTTTTGAATGCTCTATATTTTAACAATGCACTTATTTTAAATTTGATGAAATATGAATGTATTTTTGACCTTTGTCATGTTTAATTTAGGGCTGCTTTCTTTGCATGCCTTTAGTCAAATACTTAATGAAAATTCAACTGACCAAGCTAAAATTGAGCGCATTATTGTAACAGCACAAAAGCGGGTGCAGTCATTGAAAGATGTGCCTTTATCTGTTTCTGTTATGAGTGGCGAGCATATAGATAAATATGCGATTGCAAACCTTGAAGAGTTAAGTCTTTCTGTGCCTAATTTAACAATCAATGAATCAGGTATTGGCACTAACCTTTTTATTCGAGGTGTGGGCTCAGGGGTTAATATTGGTTTTGAACAGGCTGTGGGCACGTATATTGATGGTGTATATTTTGGGCGTGCGCGCAGTGCTCGATCTACGTTATTTGACATTGCTCGTGTTGAAGTATTAAAAGGCCCACAAGACACATTATTTGGTAAAAATGCGATTGCGGGTGCGCTTAATATCACAACGCGTCAGCCTAATTTTGATTTAGAAGGTTACCTCGAACTTAATACTGAACCTAAGTTTAACGGATTAGGTTTTAAATCGGCAATATCCATTCCTATTAATGATGAGCTAACAACACGGCTTGCTATGATGCAGCATAATGAAGATGGTTGGATTAAGAATGATTTTATTAATCAGCCAGAACGTCAAAAAGACGATTTAGTTATACGTTCCACTTGGCTTTGGCAACCTAGTGAACAATTGGATCTGGCTGTAAAAGCAGAGTATGGCAAGTTTGAAACGGTAGGACGTGTTGATTTGGTATCTCAACTGCCTCAAAATTTAGCTGTTTATGAGATCGTAAAAAATAGCTTTCCAAGCTTTAATCCTAGCTTGAGTTTAACTAAATTTATGGGAAGTAATACACCTATGGGGCTTGAGAATGCAGACAATGAAACGGCTTTATTAAGTCTTAATATGAACTGGATATTTCTTTCTGGCACCTTAACATCCTTATCGGCTTATAGTAATTATGACTTCACTGAAAATGCTGATGTAGATTATTTACCTATCGATTTTCTACATATTGCATCTAAACAAAAACAAAAGCAGTGGAGTCAAGAGTTACGCTTTACTTCAAATAATACTGGTTTAGGTTTTAATTATATTGCTGGTGTGTACTATCAAAAAAATGAGTTAACTAGCATACGTAATGTTGATATAGATAATCGGATTGTAGGTAATGACTTTAGTGGTAGGCGACATAATACATTTTTACAAGATGCAACAAATAAAGCTGTTTTTGCTCAAGTCAATTATAAATTTAACGCGTATTGGCTGTTAAATACAGGGTTACGCTATTCTTACAGTAAAAAAGCCTTGTTCAAACACTTATACATTGCGAACTTTATGTCTGAAGAGGTTAATTCAGATCCGGTTGCAAATTTTGTTTTTAGAAACTCATTTAATATGATCCCGCATCAGTTTTCATTTGAATCTGATCGAGACGGTATACCTTTTGATTTTAATCCAATAAGACGAGAATCTCATTTTTCACCTTCGGTAAATATTCAGTACTTCTCAAATCAAAATTTAATGATGTATGCAAGCATTGCTGAAGGTTTTAAAGGAGGTGGTTTTGATGAAGACAATACGGCTGGGATCCCTGACAAAGAAGAGTATGAAGATGAGCAGGTTCTAGCCTTTGAGTTAGGAGTAAAGAGCCTTCTATTTGATGAAATAAGCCTAAATTTAAGTTTGTTTAGAAGCCAGTATGATGACATTCAAGTAAGCACTTTTGATGGTCTATCTGGATTTAATGTGGGAAATGCGGCTAAGTCTATTAGCCAAGGGGTGGAGCTTGATGGTCGTTGGATCATAAATAAGCAGTGGCGAGTTAAGTATGCATTCACTTATTTAGACGCATATTATGAAAGTTACCTTCAAGGTCAATGCACATCTTCAAAAACGCATTGTGATGATTTAGGGGTTCAGGATTTATCTGGAAGGTCTTTACAGTTTTCACCTAAATTTAGTGGTGCAATTAATTTTCAATTTGAACAAGAAATTAATAATTGGTTAGTGATTGCAAATGGCAATCTTAATTACTCAGATGACTTTGAGATCCCTGGAGATCTAGACCCTGAATTACTACAAAAATCTTTTATTAAAATTAATGCGCGAATACAGTTAGGGGATTTAGATGAAAATTGGTATATCGCCTTGGTAGGGAAGAACCTGACAAACAAGTTAACAACAAGTTGGGGTAATGATATCCCATTTGCTCCAGGGGGATATTTTCAACATATAGATGCTCCTCGTAGTATTGAGCTAATGTTTAACTGGCGGTTTTAAAAATATAACGGATACGTTTTGGTACAATTAAGATACAAAACCGCAACATTCATTTATTAAGTAATAGCTTAATCTTGAAGCACGTAAAAATACAAGATTAGGTTTTATATGAAGTTAATTTATACCATTTTGAATTTCATTTTAATATGTGGCTCAGCTCAAAGCGTGATTGCAAAGGAAACTACTTCAAATAAAAGAGTTGCTTTACAACAGTATAGTTGGCACGGGGAACTACCAAAACAAAGAGTTGTAAAAGTATTTAATCCATTCGGTAGCATAAGCAGTAGTAATACAAATCATAACATGATCGAAATTGGTGGTGTGATCCAGCAAATAGGCTCGATTAAAAAACCTTATGATGTAGAGATTTCAGATGTTGATGGTATTACTGAAATTCATGTTGTTTATCCTGAAGGTATTAAATCTCTTTCAGGAGAAAGGATCGCACGTTTTGATTTAGGTATTTATGTTCCCGCAAATGTTACTTTATTGATGGAAACAGACTTTGGTGATATTAAAGTAAAAAAACATCGTTCACATTTAATTGCATATTCTAAATCAGGGAAAATAAAACTCGGTACTGCCGGTAGTGTTCAAGCACGTTCTGAATCGGGCAATATCTATGTAGATTTGTATGCAAAAAACTGGTTTCAGACGCAGAATATTAGCTCCGAAAAAGGTGATGTTTATTTAAGTATTGTCAATGATGCTAATGTAGAGCTTAAGTTAAGTGCTAGTGATATTCATTCAAACAAATTAGTTGATTACCCTAATATAAAAGTAAATTATAAAAATTTTCATGGTAGTGAACATAATAAAGTGTCTGTTGTTTTTGGTCGTGCTGCTCAAACTTTTAATGTGCACACTCAGCTCGGTAGTATTAATTTAAATGTACTAGAAAAGCCTTCTTTTAATAAAAGTGCCGGAATTGCACGCTTTAAAACCCGAACATATTCTCAATAAACTACAAAAATTCGCCCCCCTAAAAACAATAAACTATAGTTGGAGAGCTATTATGAGCTACGTAAAAACTGGTATAGATGAGGCGTGTCTATCAATACCAATTAAATCTAAATTAAATTGTGCAATGACCTTGATTTTTATAGGTATGAGTACATTTGGAACGGCTGCCACTTATGCCAATGATATTAAAATTGATGATACAGTGCGTACCAAGGTTATGTCTGGTGCGAAGAATATTGCCGTTTCTAATCCATCACACTTCAATCAAAATTTAGGCCAAATGTCATCCCCAGATAATTGGCAACCGGGTGATGCGGTTAAAGTTGCAAATCCACGACATATTCGCGATATACAAGGCTTATTACCATCTGTTAATGAAGTAGCAATAGGCCAAGACCCTTTACTCAGTAAACAATTTAATCAAGCAGAAAAGCGTAGCAGTACTTCAGCGGTTAATGTGGGGATTAATATTGATGGTCTGGGTTTTACAGGTGTTAATCCTCCAGATACCACAGGTGATATAGGCATTAAATATTTCATTCAATCTATCAATGGTAGCGAAGGTTCAATTTTTGCTATTTATGATAAAACAAATGGTGAAAAGGTTGCTGGTCCTTTAAAAATGGCTGACTTAGCAACAGGAGATTGTACTAGCACTATGGGTGATCCCATTATTTTGTTTGATGAAAAAGCAAAGCGTTGGATGATCACTGAGTTTACCAATGAATCAACTAAGAAAATGTGTGTTTATATTTCTAAAAGCGAGGATCCAGTAGCTGGTGGTTGGTATGGGTATGATTTTGCTGCACCAGAATTTCCTGATTATCCAAAATTTAGTCGCATGGGTGGCGTTTATTATATTTCTGCAAATGAAGGTGGCGGTGCTATTTATGCCATAGAGCGAGAGCAAATGCTAAAAGGGAAACCTGCTCGCATGCAACGTCAAACTGTGCCTAGTTTGGCTGGTTTTGGTTTTCAATCAATTACGCCCGTTGATGTTGATGGTGAGTCAGATCCTGTAGCTGGCACCCCGGGTTATTTTATTAGGCATAGAGATGATGAATTACATAATTCAGGTGCTAATGATGCAAATAAAGATTTCTTGGAATTGTGGAAATATAGCGTAGATTTTAATAATGCGGATAATTCTAAAGTCGAGGGACCCATTAATATTCCTGTTACTGACTTTGATTCAAACTTTACTTGTGATGGTTTTGGTTGTTTAGCACAAAAAGGCAGTGAAACACCTGTTGATCCTCTTAAAGAAGTTGTGATGTATAAAGCGCAATACCGAAAATTTAGTGGTCATGAATCGATAGTGGGTAACTATGTAACTAAAACAAAAGGAAATGTTGCAACTTTGCGTTGGTTTGAGCTGCGTAAAATTGGTGATGGTCAGTATTCTTTGCATGATGAAGGTGCATATAATGTAGATGATGGAAGTAGCCGTTATATGGCTGCTTCAGCTATGGATAGTAGTGGTAATCTCGCTATCGCTTATATGGTCACCGGTCCAGATAGATATCCAAGCTTAGCCTTTACTGGACGATTAGCATCGGATACAGCTGGCACTATGTCATTTGGTGAAAATGTGATTGTTGAAGGTACGGGTCCTCTATCAACCGTAAGAGATGGTGATTACGCTCAAATGGGGGTTGATCCTGTTGATAATTGTACTTTTTGGTTTACCGGTGAATATAGTGGTAAAGATGGACAATGGGGCACACGAATAACCAGTTTTAAAGTGCCTAGTTGTGGCGATCCAAACCCAGGTTTTACACTTTCAAGTAGTAATACGTCACAAAAAATATGTAAGGCTGGTAACTTAGAGCCAATCAATATTAGTATTTCTGGATATAACGAATTTAATAAAGCGGTTAATTTGAGCTTAGCTGATTTACCAACGCAATTATCAGGTAACTTTAGTGCAAACCCAATTTTGCCGGGTAAAACTGCTGCTTTAAATATGTTAGTGGCACAAAATACAAGTGCAGGTAGCTATTCATTTAATATTAATGCAAGCAGTGAAGGGGTTAAACCTAAATCTTCATCTGCGAGTATTGAAGTCGTTACTGATAAACCCGCTGTTAGCTTAACTGTGCCTAATAATGAAGCGACAGATGTGAAATTATTACCTACGTTTGAATGGAGTAAGGATGCTTTAGCGCAAAGTTATATTATTGATATAGCAACTGATGCTGAGTTTAGCTCAATTGTTGCAACAGCCACAATAAATGGGGGGGATAAATATCGACCGTCACAAAAACTGGCTGAAAAAACGAAATATTTTTGGCGAGTAAAGGCATCAAATATTTGTGGTGAAACAATAGCTGAAGTTAAAAGTTTTACAACAGGTGAGGATATAGGCAGCGGTACCCAAGCCGACCCTTATTTTTTAAAGGAAAATGAGCCTTATTCTGGTATTAATGTTGCGGCTAATGAAATGGTTTATTTTGTGGCTAATTTTGAGCAAGCACCAACCTCATTAACGCTAAAGTTAACCGCTGATAATGGTGATGGCGACTTGTATGCTGGCTTTTCAGAAGTTCCACAATCAAGGGATGACTTAGTTTGTTCAAGTGAAAATCCGGATACTTCAATTGAAGAGTGTATTATCGAAAATCCGCAAGCTGGAAAATACTTTGTTATGGTATCGGGCTATGCTGAACTTTCAAATGCGACTTTATTAGCGATTACGCCACCACCAGTCCCAGCTCAAATTACAGGCCAAACACCCGTGGTAATAAATGAAGATACTTTTACTATGCTATCACCTGAAAACTTAGCCATTACAGATCCTGATAGTGCAGCAAAAGACTTTATTTTAAAAGTCGGTGCCGGTGAAAATTATCAATTATTTGATAATGTTTTGCAGCCTAAAGCGAATTTTTATGGTGAGTTAACGGTTCCCGTTAAGATATTTGATGGTAAGGTCGACAGTGAAAGCTTTAATTTAAAGATAACTGTTAAACCAGTAAACGATACGCCAAAAGCGAATAGTGATATTGCAGCTGTTAAGCAAGATAGTAAGTCGAATATGATCTCTGTTATTGAAAACGATACTGATGTAGATATGGAAGATGTTTTAACCATTAAATCTGTTGATTATAATGGCGGAGGAGTTGTTGAAATTAAAGAAAATAAAATCAGCTACGTACCAAAAGCAGGCTTTTCTGGCATTGAAAAATTTAACTACACAATATCAGATAAAGCAGGGGCTGAATCTCAATCATCAGTGACAATTGTTGTTGAGGCAAAACCCGTAGTGGCACCTGCGGCTGAAACTCAATCTAAAAAATCATCTGGTAGTCTGGCGTTCATCATAATGTTAATGCTACCACTGATGTGGGGTCGACGTTCAAAACCTTAAATTAATCTCATTATAGACTCAATGAGAAAGTTGCAATAAAAAATGCCCAGTTCGGACGCGAGCTGGGCATTGTTGAAACAAAACAGTATTGAGGGGTGATTATTTTATATTATTAAAAACTGACACTGACATCAGCTGAACAATTATTTGTTCCTTGGTCACATACTTTATAAGTAAAAGTGCCTGATGTTTTAAATGAATCAGTAAATGAACCATCATTAGATGTTGTTGTTCTTAATGCGTTATTGCGATAAATGTCAACACTTGCAGTTGAAGCACCAGTCCAAGTTAAATTAACGTTATTTTTACCTCTAGAGCGAGATGTTGTGGCATCTAAAGTTACATCGCCTGCTGGAGGTGTTACGTCACCGCCACAGCCATTCGCTGTTAAATGTGCATCAGCTGCTGCAATTTTAACAATGCCGTATCCAAAGTAGTCATCGTTACCAGCTGCGCCGCTATCTTGCGCCGTTGCTTTTAATGCATCACGAATATCTGTACCTGTACAATCGCTATGGTTTGACCATAATAATGCAGCTAAGCCTGATACGGCAGGAGTTGCCATTGATGTACCACTCATATAACCATAATCAGAAGTGCTTATTGTAAGATCTGCATTTGTTGCAGCTAACAAGGTTGCACGGTCTTCAAACGCAGCACCTACAGCTGGAATATTTGTAGAGTTTGTATCACCTAATGTTGCGTATAACATGCCCGCTTCATTATTAATAATAATAGCACCAACACCTCCAGAGTTTTCACAGTTCAATACTTTGTCATGGAAAGAAATATTACCACGATCAATAATACAGATATTACCATTTGCACTGCTATCTGTCGTTTCAGCTGTACCCATGTAGTATGTATTACCGTAAATGCTACCTGCATTTTCCATTGCAGAAGCTGCCATTGTTGTGCCGTCGATAGTTAATGAAGCACTTGTGGCCATATCTGCTGGGTAAGTTGAAAGTGTATCTACACCGCCTGCTGTCACTTCAACACAGATAGTTTCATCTGTCGTTGTTGTTGCATTTTTGCCTTTACCTTTAGTGACTGTACAGCTTGGAAATTGAGAAAAATCGGCAATATTATTATCGGCATCATTAGCGCCTATCATCATTACAGATGAATAACCTGCTGGGTATGAACGCACATTGTTACCATCATTACCCGCAGCGGCAACAACTAAACCACCCGCAGCAGTAAATGCTTTAAATGCATTTTCTTCAGTGCTGTTTGCACCACCACCACCTAGACTCATGCTGATTATGTTCGCGCCTGCGTTAGTACATTTGTCTGCTGCATAAGCTAAATCTGAAGAATATCCCCAACCGTCAGCATTAAATACTTTAATAATGTGAAGATCAACGCCCGGTGCCATACCAATTACACCTACATTATTATCTGCAGCCGCAATTGTACCTGCAACGTGAGTTCCATGTGGACCACCGTTTACATCCCAGCTGCCAGTACCTGAGTCGTTATCACCTGTAATGTTGCCCCAAACAAAATCTTGGTTACTACGATCTAGGCCTGAATCAATAACACATACTTTCATGCCTGCATTGGCGTTAAAAGTCATTTGATCTGCTTGTGATTGCTTAACAGCATAAGGTGTTAATTGCTCTGTCATAGCATTACCTGCATCATCGCTGTAGACAGATAATGGCATACGACGGGCGTCTTCTTCGATTAGTTGAATATGAGGGTTGTTTAATAAACCTTTTACTTGAGATAGATCTTTTCCTGAGAATGTTGCTGCAAAAAAACCGTTACCCTCTACTTTTAATTCAGCACCCATTTGTTTAGCAAGTGCTTTTACAACACCTTTATTATTGTTGTCTATTTTGATGATGAAACGATCATCCGCAGCCTGTGCACTAAAAGCAGTTGTTACTGCTAAAGCTAAAATAGATGTCGTGAATTTAGATATTTTCATGTTAACTCCAAACGAGAACGTTATTATTTTTATAAATTATGTTGTCAATTATGTGTATTGTTTATACGCGTTAGCGAATTTTATTTGCGACTTTATCCTTAAGTTCGCTGACTTAAATACTTAATTGTAAATTTTAAGTAACATAAGTTTTAAGATGGATTGATGTTAGCAATTTTATTTTTGTGTCCTAGTAATTGGGCGACAGATTTTCGTACAAAAACGACGCTTAGGGTTGGTTGTCTTTTAAATCAATGGTTTGCTGGTTGACGAAAATGTAACAAAAGAGTGTTTCATTGTTTTAATTTTTTAAAGTTACTTTAAAGGTGGGGTTTATTACTCTTTTTCATTTTTAAATAGGCCTGAAACTCTTTGCAATAAAGGGTTTATTACAGCAATATCGCAATGCGGTATGTAAGTAAAATGTAAATAAAGCTTATTTTGTTAAGAAAGTGATTTAATCCTTTTTACTTAAATTAATTCCTTTTAAGCAAAAATAAATGACATTTTTAGTACAAATGCGACTTTTATTCGTTGTTTTGCGACATATCTTAGTTCAAAGCAGAAACTAATAATTACTTGGGTTAAATTTGTGGCAATTAAAATAAATAACTTGTTTACATTCTATTTGAATGAAGAAACAGCGTTCATTTGCACTTGGTCTGATAAATGATTGGGTAAAAATAAATTTAAAGTTAACAGTCATTAATTATTTTGCATTGTGCTGAAATTTTTATGGTAAAACTATCTGGGGTAAAATATGCGAGTTAAATCGTTTAAAGCAAAACCTATAACAGTAATAGGAATATTTTCTTTAGTTGTTGGTGCTGTGTTGAGTTACTTAAGCAGCACAATATCAAAATCTGGAAGTCAGCAACAATCATATTTATTGCAGGCTAAAAATATAAGCGTTTTAAAAAAAGCTTTAAATCGGCTTCATGTAAAACCAAGTCATGAATTGGCAATTATAAATTCGTTTGCTGTTGACCTTACATCTGAACAACTTAAAGTCTTAAAACAATATGGTGATTTTAAAGTTACTAAAAATAGTGATGTAAAACTCAGTGGCTCAGTTGCTTCAGCCTATTCTGAACAAATATCTGTAGTGAATAAAATTGTAAATGCGACAAGCGCACATCAGGTTAACAATTATGGCGCAGGCGTCACTATGGCGTTTTTAGATACCGGGTTACGTCAATTAACAGGTATAAGAGCGGATGTATATGGTTTGCAGAAAACCTATGGTACTTATGATGCCATTAATGATAAAACTTTAAATAATGATAATGAAATTAATGGTCATGGTACTCATGTATCAAGTATTGCAGGTAATAGTGAATTAGATATTTATGGTAAACCTATGGGGGTTGCGCCTAATGCACGAATGGTCGGAATAAAAGCATTTGATTTTGAAGGAAAAGGTACTTATGCCGATATTATTCGTGGAATAGATTGGGCTGTTAAGTATAAAGATACATTGAATATTCGGGTATTAAATATGTCATTTAGTGGCCCGCCTCGCTCATATTATTGGGATGATCCACTAAACCAAGCGGTGATGAAGGCATGGCAAAGCGGTATTGTTGTTGTTGCATCAGCTGGTAATAAAGGACCTGATCCTATGAGCATAGGCGTTCCCGGAAATAACCCTTATATTATCACTGTGGGAGCAATGACAGATCACTATACGCCTGATAATACGAATGATGACAGGTTAACAAGTTTTTCTTCTGCAGGCCCAACAGTTGAAGGTTTTGTTAAACCTGATTTAGTTGCGCCGGGTGGTCATATGGTTGGCTTATTACCTAGCAATACACGGTTAGCGAAAGACCATCCTGAAGCACATGATGGGGGGAAATATTTCACTATGTCGGGTACATCTCAAGCAACGGGTGTTGTTACTGGCATTGTTGCTTTGATGTTAAGTCAAGATCCATCATTATCACCAGATGATGTGAAATGTAGATTATTATCAACGGCAAAGGCTGCTTTTTCTGATGAAGATACATTTGCTTATAGTATATTTCAGCAAGGTTCTGGTTTAGTTGATGCACAAGGTGCGATAAGTAGCACTCAAAGAGAATGTGCTAATCAATCATTAGATGTTGCTTTAGACTTGGCGGGGACTGAGCATTATGGTGGTCCAGCAAATAGAAATAAAGATGGTGAGTTTTATATTATATCTCCAGATGGCTCTGTTCTGAATGATGGCGGTACTATCTGGAGAGATGGCGGTACTATCTGGAGAGATGGCGGCACTATCTGGAGAGATGGCGGCACTATCTGGAGAGATGGCGGCACTATCTGGAGAGATGGCGGCACTGTCTGGAGAGATGGTGGATATAGTTGGAATGATGGTGGCACTATTTGGCGTGACGGATATCCACAAAATGATGGCGGTACTATTTGGCGTGATGGTGGCTTTATTTGGCGCGATACAATTGAAAATGATAGTAAAGTTAATCATTGGGTTGATCAGGAGTAGGTTAATCTATTTCTTTAATTGATAAGGCTGTGAATACAGCCTTTTTTTTACCTGTTTTTCCGATAAGATAGCTTATTAATAATAAAAATAAATTGTGGTGTTGAATGAAAAGAGCGTTTCAAATCAAATACATTTATATTATTTTCATAATACTATTCATTTGTAATGCGAGTGCATTTGAAGCCGATTTTTTTAAGAAGTTATCGCCAAGTTTAGATATATCTCATCAGTCTATTCGTGCGATAACACAAGATAAAGATGGATTTATCTGGCTAGGAACCCAAGAAGGTTTAAGCCGTTTTGATGGGTATCAGTTAAATAACTACCACCATGATCCTGATAATATAAATTCACTAAGCCATAACATTATTAGTGCTTTATTAACGGATCGTTTTGGGCGGATCTGGATAGGCACGCGAGGTGGTGGGCTAAACTTATATCAAGCGCATAATAAGAGTTTTATGCGTTTTACTAGCCAACATGAGTTGAAAGCTATCACTAATAATAATATCAATGTTCTTTTTGAAGACTCTCAAGGAGCAATTTGGATTGGCACAAACAAAGGACTAAATAAAGTCTCCTCTGTAGGAAAAAATCAAACATTAAAAGTAACGAATATTGCTAAAGAAAAACTCAATGATATTAGTATCAGGGCTATCATAGAAGTCAATAAACAGGTTTGGATTGGTACCGAAGATTCAGGTATTTATGTGTATTCTTTAGCGGGGGAGTTTATTTCTCAATTGGTTCATATTAACGATAATCTGCAAAGTATTCCCAGTAATATTATTCGTTCTTTGCTACAGGACTATGAAGGTAATATTTGGATTGGCTCGATTGAAGGTGGTTTAAGCAAGTATGACCCAATAGCAGGGAGGTATCAGCACTTTAAAAGTGATGAAAAGAATGCTGATTCACTTGCAACAAATATAGTAACCACACTATTTGAAGATTCAGTTCATAGGCTCTGGGTCGGTACTGATAAAGGGCTGCATTTATATAATAAAAAGCAAAATAATTTTCAAAGATTTACCCACGCCAATACAAATATAAATAGTATTTCTAGCGACATTATTCTTAATGTATTTGAAGATAAAGGAAAAATGATTTGGATCGGTACGTTTTCAGGTGTTAATCGTTGGGATCCTAATGTTGCGACATTTAAACAATTTAATCTTGAAAGTAAACGTGGTCTTAATAACAATATGGTTAATATATTCTCGCAATTAGATAACGATAAAATATTAATAGGAACATATGGAGGAGGTGTTAATCAGCTGTCATTAAAAACATTAAAAATATCTCAACCTGACTACAATGCTGCATTAAAAGATAAACGTATTATGTCTATTTTGGTTAATGGAGATGAGGTTTGGCTTGGCACACGTGCTTCAGGGGTACTTAGAATTAATGCTAAAAATAATGCTGTTATTAACTATCGTCATAACCCTGATGATCCAACTTCTTTATCAGCAAATAGTATTACAGATATGAAAGTTGATGATGCAGGAAGTGTATGGGTGGCGACTTATCATGGTGGACTTAATAAATTTGACGGTAAGGGATCATTTACTCATTTCAGGCAAAAAAATGGATTAAGCAGTGACCATGTCTTTCAAATATTACCTGAAAAAGATCACATTATTTGGCTAGCGACAGATGGCGGTGGGTTAAATAAACTCAATACTAAAACAAATAAAGTAACAGTTTATAATCATAAGCTTGATGTGGCAAATAGCTTAAGTAGTGATGTTGCCTGGACTTTATATTTTGATCATGATGAAAACTTGTGGATAGGCACAGAAGCGAGCGGTTTGAATATATGGTCAAAACAAGACCGAACTAATAAAATTGAGAACTTCCAGCACTTAAATATTAACCATGGTTTAAAAACCAGTACAGTTTACGGTATTAATCAAGATAATAATCATGATATTTGGTTGAGTACCAATAAAGGTATTTCACGTTACTCACTCAAAGAAGCAAGTTTTATGCATTTTGATACTAGTCATGGTTTGCTTGATTTAGAATTCAATTTGCAGTCACTGCTAAAAACGAATGATAATAAATTATTATTTGGCAGTGCTAAAGGTTTTAATTTATTAGACCCTGATAAGTTATTGTCGAACCAACATGCACCTGATGTTAGGCTGACAGATATATATTCATTAAATACTAAACTTAAATTTAATACTCCTTTATCTGCACTAAAAAAGGTTGAATTTGATTATACAGATAAGCTTATTGCCTTTGAATATACGGGGTTAGATTTTGCGTCTCCTGAATCAAATCGTTTTAAATATCGTTTACAAGGGTTTGATAAGCAATGGATAGATGCCGGAAAACTTCGAAGGGCAACGTATACCAATTTAGGACCAGGTAAATATCAATTACAAATTATAGCTGCAAATAATTTTGATGTTTGGGGAGATCCTGATGTTAGTTTAGATATCATCATTCATCCCGCTCCTTGGGTTACCTGGTGGGCATATCTTATTTATGCAAGTGTATTAGCTTTATTACTGTTGATGTATTCAAAATATATGACACGTAAACTCATCACTGAACAACACCAAAGATTAGCGCTTAAAAAAGAAGTTTTTGAGAAAACACAAGAGTTCAAAAATCAAAATAAAGAATTGATTAAATTAAATCAAAAGCTTGAATCATCGGCTATCACTGACAAACTTACAGGAGTTAAAAGTAGGCGTTATTTAGATATTTATATTGAACAAACATCAAGACTCATGACGCAGATCCATAACAATATCAGTCCTACCCAGCATGCGCTATTGCCTAGATTATATTTAATGTTAATAAAACTTAATGTAGAAAAAAAAGACGATGATCGTATTTTAATTAATGTCGCAGAATTTTTAGGTTATAAACGTTCTGAAGATGACTTAGTTGTGCGTTGGTCAGATGATATTTTTGCCATTATTGGTTCAGAAAAAGATAATAATGTGAGCCTGTTAGCACAACAAATCGCGGGTGAGCAAAAAAATATTGCTTTAGATAAATGTATATTAAGCGTAGGTTATTCATTTTTCCCATTTAATCGTGAAAGACCTCACGAATTAAATTGGGATCAGACTAGTGTTATTGCAGAGATCGCTCTAAATTATGCCAATAGCAAAACTTGGTTAGGTATTTACCAACCAATTGAATATCCTTTTAATTTTAATCAACTGATCAGTGCGCCAGACCTAACGCATATTAAAAATTTAGTCACTGTATTGCATGATTAAAATAACATCATAAAAATGGATTTGGTTTGAAGGTGATTTTGTTTTTTGTATGGAGTTTTACTATTGAACGAATTGTATCTAAATACATTTATTACTAAATATTTAAATAGTCCTGTATAAGACGAGATACTTTGCTAATTAACAAGTAGCTCGCCTTGATTTATTCTAGGAGTGCATTTTTTCAGGTTATTTAGTTATAGCAACTTTTCTAAAGTTACTTCTCAAAAATACTATTATTAACAGTCACTTTACTTTAAGTGCTTCTTTAAAGCACCTGCTGCTTGGTCAAGGGCTGTTTCTACCGTAGGGTTTTTGCTCAAAGCGTTAAGTAAACCATAGTCATGTATCATACCGTTATAGCGAGTCGTGGTTACTTTAACACCCGCTAAGTTTAACTTTCGGCCGTAAGCTTCACCTTCATCACGCAATACATCCTTTTCAGCGGTTTGAATGAGTGCTGGTGGCAAGTCTTTTAATTGCTCTATGGTGGCACGAAGTGGAGATGCATAAATTTCATTTCGTTCTCTAAGGTCTGTGGTGTAGCTATCCCAGAACCATTCCATCATATTTTTTGTTAAGAAATGACCTTCTGCAAACGCTTGATATGAACTATTGGTAAAACTTGCATCTGTTACAGGCCATAATAGTAACTGAAACTTTAACTTGGGCACGCCTGCTGATTTTGCTTTTAGGCTAACAACTGCAGCAATATTACCTCCAGCGCTATTCCCAGCAACAGCCAATTGACTGCCATCGACGCCGATTTCAAGACCATTATCTGCAACCCATTTTGTGGCAGCATAAGCTTGATTGATTGCTGTGGGGTATTTGGCTTCTGGTGAACGGCTATAATCTACATATATTGCCGCTGTACCCGAACGGACTACCAAGTCGCGAATTAAGCGTTCATGAGTGGGAAAGTCACCAATCACCCAGCCACCACCATGGAAAAACATAAATGCAGGTAGTTTTTCTTGAGCACCTTTTGGTTTTACGATTACTAAGTCAACTTTATGACCATCAGCGATGATTGTTTTATGGGTGACATCTGCTTTTGGTAGTGTGACGCCTTGTTGAGCACCAGTAAGTACATTTCTGGCCTTATTTGCTGAGAGTCGTTCCATTGGCGTACCACCACCTTTTTCCAGTACTTCTAAAAAGGCTTGTGTTTGTGTATCTGTGCCTGGTGATCCTGCTGCTGCAATTGCACTGTTTGTACTAAAAATAAGAGGCAAAGCAAGTGTGAGCAGTGATAAATACTTCTTCATAATAAACCTTTCCTTGAGATAAATTAAAAATTAATTAATGCGTGTTGTTATGTCGATATTACCGCGGGTAGCATTTGAATATGGGCAAACTTGATGAGCATCATTAACTAATTTTTCTGCAATTTTTTGTTCTAAACCAGGTAGCTTAACTATTAAATCAACCGAGATGGCAAACCCTGTACCTTGAGTGTTTTCACCTATACCAACATGAGCAGTCACATTTAAATTATGTGGTAAAGAAAGTTTTTTCTGAGCCGCTACAAATTTCATCGCGCCAATAAAACAAGCAGAGTAACCAGCGGCAAAAAGTTGTTCAGGATTGCTACCATCACCACCTATACCCCCTAATTCTTTTGGCGTCGATAGTGCAATATCCAATTTATTATCATCTGAGATAGCACGTCCATCTCTACCACCTGTTGAAGTAACATTTGCTTGATAAATTCTATTCATAACTATTTCCTACTTTTAATTGATGTTGCGATAATAATTATCGCGATAATCTCGTGAGTTAATAAAAACCCAGGCTTTCTGGGTTGAAATGAATGTTATCGCGATAACTATTTGCGTGCAAGTTTTATTTTAATAAATTTTTTCTCAACTTGACCAATTGTTCTTTCAGGGTCGTTATTTCATCAATAGCAATACCACATGTTTGAGCAACGCATTGATTCACATGTTTCCCTTGTTCTTTAAGTGTATGTCCTTTAAGTGTTAATTCTATGCTGAGTGAGCGGTCATCTTCTGACCCTCTAACACGTTTAATTAAATTATCAGCTTCCATACGTTTGATCACGGGTGTTAGAGAGCCTGACTTTTGACCTAATCGATCTGCTATTGTTTTTAAACTTAAACCATCTTTTTCCCATAGGATCAGCATGACAGTATATTGCGGATAAGTAAGATCTAATGGAGATAAATGTTTTTTATAAAGCTGTGTCATTGCTAAAGAAGTTGAGTAAAGAGCAAAACACAGCTGGTTATCAAGGTTAAGTTGTTTGTCAGTATTCATAGTTTTGTGTACTAATAGTTATTGCCGTTAGTATTAGAGTACTGATTTTTTTTTGTTGTTACTAGGTCAGCGTTAGATATATTTTCTTTTTATTTAAGGTATAAATAGGGATCTTATTCGTATTTGTTTTGGTTGCTGTGAAATTAATCACAGTGCTCTTTTTGATATTGCTTCGGCGTACAGCTAAAGCGTTCTTTAAAGCAGCGGCCAAAGTAGGTTTGAGATGTAAAACCTACGGTTAATGCAACTTGGCCTATTTGTTCGCCATTTAATAAACGCTCTTTGGCTTTTCCTAGTCTGAATTCTTTAATATAGTTATTTGGGCTCATGTCTAATAGTGTTTTTAATTTCCTCTGAAGTTGGCGTTCACTTACAGCTAGTTCCTTTGATAATATATGGATATCTAAATCCATATTAGTATATAGCTCACTGGTTATATGAGCTAGCTTAACTAAAAATTTATCTGTTTGACTCATGAGCTGGGATTTATCGGTTGATAATTCAATTGCGTTATCAAGGGCCTCTTTTTTATTTGTTTTTTGTTGGTTTTTTAATGCATGACTTAAGTGAATTGTTTTAAGTTGTTTTCTGTTTTCAATAAGGCTATTTATTCTAGCTAGTAATTCTTGTTGGTTGAAAGGTTTACTGAGATATTCATCTGCTTTTAATTCAAATCCAGAAATACGACTATCCAAATCACCTCTTGCAGTTAATAAAATAACAGGAATGTGATTGGTGAGTTCATGTTCTTTCAGGGCGGTTAAAGTTGCAAAGCCATCTATGCCTGGCAGCATTAAGTCACATACAATAATATCTGGAATGGTTGTTTTTGCCAGTTCAATGCCGTTTTCACCTGTATCGGTAATAATGCAATGGTGCTGCTGTTCAATGACTCTCTTAATGTGAGTTTGCATATCTGCATTGTCTTCGATAACTAAAACGACTTGTTGAGAATGAGGTTTTTTTATTGTTTGCTCTTGTGGTTGCTGAATGATTAGTGAACTGACTTCTTGTTCTGAAATACTGTGTGGAATGATATGTTCATTTTGAGGTTGAGAGGATACAGGGATCACTAAAGTAAACCGACTACCTACACCTTCTTCACTGATTAAATTTAATCGCCAACCATGTATTTTTACCAGTTCATTCACTAAAGAAAGCCCAATGCCGACTCCAAAAGTACCTTTATTCATAACCTCATCTGCACGATGAAAACGTTGAAATATCTTGTCGTGTAAATTGGAGTTTATACCTATGCCTGTATCAATTACATTAATGAAAATTTCATTATGCTCAGCATAAACTTCAACCTTAACTGTGCCGCCTTTTGGTGTATATTTGATTGCGTTGGATAATAAATTAAAAATAATTTTTTCAAAACTTTGTGCATCACATTCTATATAAGCATCTTCTGTGATATTAAAGTCAAATGTTAAATGACTTTGTGTCGCCAATCTTGAAAATGATGTGAGTGGCATGTTCATTAAAGATTTTAAAGAGTAAGTTAGTTTTTCAATAGGGGGAGTATCAGCTAACCGAGAGAGTTCTAATAACTGCTCAACCATACGCACTAGGCGTAAGCCATTCCTCTTGGCTGTGGTCAAATCAATAATTTCACTTTGATGTGTAGTTGATGTTAGTTGATGATCTATGATGCCATTAATAATAGTCAGTGGGGTTCGTAATTCATGTGAAATATTGGCAATGAAATTGTCTTTAGATTCAAGGTTTTTTTGCTCAGTTAATTTACGTGATGTTAAATCTATGAAAGTTAAAACAACTAAAGGCTGCTCTGCGCGTTCAGCCCATTGAAGCTCAGCCTGCACTGGAAAAACATTTAAATCTGATCGTAATGCAATGCATTCTTTAGAAATTCCAATTTCGTTACGTTGTAATGAATGCAGGTTACTTTGAAAGTTAAAAAATAGTTTCATTTCATCATCTGCTACAAACAAATCACTGGCATTACATTGAATGAGTTCATCTTCCAAACGTTGAAAAAGCTGCACCGCAGCTGGATTTGCACTGAGTATTTTCCCTTGCGTATCACAAGTTAAAATAGCGTTATTTGACGCGCGAACGATGGCTTTTTCTTCACTATAAGTAATTTGGGTGTTGAGGTGTGTGATTTCGCTAATAAGATGTTGATTTATTTCTTGTTGTTGAGTCAGTTTTTGAATTATTTTGGAATTCTTTTTTTGTTGTAATTGAATTAAACGATATAAATAAATAAAGGAAATTAATAACATAAACAATGTTATTAAACTTTGACCTAAATTTTCAATTAAAAATACAGGTTTTAGCTCAATTGCTAATATATGTATTATAGGTAATGCCATGAAAAATATAATGTTATAGCTAGGTAATATATTTGTTTTTATTGATGTATCTGAGTTTTTATTTACTTCTTTTAATAATAAGCTTGCACCTAGTATTAAGATTAAACCTAATGTAATCAATGAATATTGGTATGATAAAAAAGATATTTCACTTGGATTAAGCCTTTTATAAATACCTAAAACATGGCTTATGGTTAAAGTGAAAAATGCCAAGCATAAACATATATATACCCATTTCCAATAATGATTAACGGTATAGCGTAGGTGATATAAAATCTGAATAATGATCAAAATATCGATTAATATATAAAAATAATGAGAAGGTAAATAACTTATATAACTAGAGGGCGAAAAATTAGCTGGCAAAATAATAAAGTAACTAAAGCAAGCCACAATGAAAATACTTCTAGGGATCAAACCAACTGCAATTTTAGAGATAGGCATCACACCTAAATTAGGATTCATTGCGAGCGCAGTGATAGAGAATAAGTAAAATAATAAATATGAATAATCGTTAATAAGTAGTTGGTTTTTTTGATTAAAACCATCTAATGGGAAAAAATTTAAAATCACTGAGCTTGTGATAGCGAGTAATAAAAATTGCCAAAATAACTTTTCTGATTTGGTGTAATTTAACCTTAACAGGTTTACCAAAGCTAAAAGACAGGCAAGGCTTAGAGCTTGTATTAAAAATGAAGCAGCTGGTAAAAACTGCGCCTCAGATAAAAATAACTTATTTAAACCTAAAATACTGAAACCTAAAAATATGAAGATCAGTAAACTTCTAATTGTTTTTAACAATATACACTCACATGAAAATAAACGGTTTACTAAATAGGAACTTCTAGCATATCAACCCAACCAGTAACATCAAGTTAACAATGTGTAAATGAAATATATTTGAATAAATTAATTAAAATGTCGCTAATTTTGGAATAATTGTCGCTAATTTACTATTGGTTACTTAAATTTATGCTCATGATTATTGAGTGATTTATATGCAATATATTTCAATCGTCACTCACAAATAATAATAGGATAAAATATGAAATTTCAAATGAAATACTTAGCAGCAAGTATGTTAATTTTAGGATCTAGTTCAGTTATAGCAGGTAACTCAGATGCTAAACTAGATGTCATGGTAAAACTGAAATCAAACCTTTCTGTTACTGGGCATCAGTCGAATAAAGATAATGCAAAAAATCTTGCTGCAGGGATGGGAGTTGGAGCGGTTAAACATGCCTATGGTACTGCATTTTTTGGCTTTGCGGCGTCAGTTACACAAGGGCGTTTAGATGCCCTTCGCAATAATGCAAATGTTGCTTCAGTTGAGTTTGATGGTGAAAAAAGTATTAATAGGGGTAAGCCAGGTTCAGGTGGAACAACGCCAAGCCCACAAGTTATGCCTTGGGGGATTGCACGTACAGGTGCTGATAATAATTCAAATGAGGGGGCGGGTGTACATGTGTATGTATTAGATACAGGTTTGGATTCAAACCATGCTGATTTAGCTGCCAATATTGGTAACAGTATGGCGTTTGAGCAATGTAAAGGTAAGTCGTGCGATACTTCATGGGATGATGATCATGGTCATGGAACGCATGTTGGCGGCACTATTGCAGCTATTGATAATGATATTGATGTCGTGGGTATGGCTTCACAGGTAACATTGCATGCAGGAAAAATTTGTTCGAGCAGAGGCTCTTGTCCAAATTCAAGCACAATTGCTGCACTTGACTGGGTTACATCGGAAGTGCAGTTACGTGGTGAAGCGGCTGTGGTAAATATGTCGATTGGTGGTAGTGGTAGTGTGACTGGTAGTTGTAGTAACAATGGCTTCACAGGAAATGATGCCTATCATGAAGCAATTTGTAATGCCCGCAATGCTGGTGTGGTCGTTGTTGTGGCGGCGGGTAATGATAGTGATAATGCTGCTAATTACACACCAGCAGGATATGCAGATACAGTTATAACTGTAAGTTCTGTTAAAGAAGGTGATGATTGGAACAGCTTTTCTAATTGGGGTTCAAAAAGTGCATCTTGGACGAGCAATAACTCGGCTCCAGTTGCAATTGCAGCACCAGGCGGTACGATTTTATCTCTGAAACCTGGTGGTGGTACTGCTACTATGAGTGGTACTTCAATGGCTTCACCTCATGTCGCTGGTGCCGCTGCATTGTATTTAGCAACACATCCACAGCAAGCAAATGGCAGTGCATTTATTAATACACGTGCTGCTTTATTACAGGCAGCTGAAAATACAAATAGCTTTAACAATACTTCGGGTGACCCACATTCTGAAGATTTCTTAGATGCTTCAAACTTATAATTATTGAAATTTACTCTGTTTTAATACGAAGCTTCTACTTATTTATAGGTAGGAGTTTTTTTATTTTTAAATTTGCATTATTTATGTTTCGTAAATAGGTAATTTATGTTGTGGTTCTTTTACATTTGATGCCTGATTTAGGTGTTTTGTAGACAAAAATGATTATTTGAATTTTACTGCGTGTCTGACTTCTGAAATTGTAAGTTTTTATTTTTTAAATATATTTAAAGTTATTTGATCTTTAGTCGATATTTAAAATATATTTAATTTGTGCTCAATTTTCTAAAATTACTAAATAAAGTGATTATCAAGAAGCCTGCTCATTTATTTTTCGTAATTGCATCTTGCATGCAAAATAATTTTCTTTGGTGGATAATATATGCAAATAAAACATAAGTTAATTCTAAGCACTGTATTGCTTGTTGTGAGTTTACTTCTAATGTTGTTAATTCAAAGTTATAGCATGAATAGTATGAATCGTTTATTGAAAGGGGCTGAAATAGCAGGTTTGGTTGATAAAAATGTTTTAGAGCTAAGGCGAAATGAAAAGGACTTTTTAGCCCGTAAAAATCAAAAATATGTACAAAAATTTAATGACCGCACAGACAAGTTATTTAAAAATGTGGCGCAACTAAAGGCTATATTTTTAAGTTTTGATTTAAAAATAGAAAAAATAAATCAGTTTGAAGGGATTGTTAAAGATTATCAGAATAAGTTTAGTGAGCTAAATATACTGCAGGAAAAAATAGGTTACCAGTTAGATGAAGGTGTCACTGCACAGTTACGTAATGCTGGCCGTCAGTTAGAAAGCATTGCAAGTAATTATGATCTCAAAATAGTAAATGAAATTTTATTATTAAGGCGAGCGGAGAAAGACTTTATGCTACGTAGAGATTCTAAATATATAAGTAAAGTTGTTACGCAATTATCTAAAATAAAAGAACTCGTTTCCCAAAATAACTTACCAAATAACTTGAAAAGTATTTTAAATGAATATGAAATGCAGTTTTTATCATTATCAAAGTTATATCAAGAGTTTGGTTTAACAGCTTATGAAGGAAAGTTAGGGGAATTACGAAAAACAATTCATCAAACAGAAACGTTACTAAAAGACATTATTAAATTAAATTCAGCAGAAATAGAAGCAAACTCTCAAAAAATTGAAGTCTGGTTATATAGTTTGTTTTTCGTTTTGTTAATTGTTTCAGCTGTTATTTCATTTTTAACATCTCGAAGTATTTTGCAGCCGATAGAGGCGTTGCGCCAGTTGATGTTACACATAGGTGAAAGTAAAGATTTAACTCAAAAAGCAGATGAAAGTAAAACCGATGAAATAGCAGAAATGGCGCGTTATTTTAATCAAATGGTTGCGCAATTTAAGCATTTAATTGTAGAGGTCAATGGTTCGGTTGATACGCTTAATGGGGCAACAGGAAAACTTGCAGAAAATATCGCAATTACTCATGATGGTGTGCAAAATCAAATGAATGAAACTGATATGGTTGCTACGGCTATCACTGAAATGGTTTCTACAATTGATGAAATAGCCAGAAATACAACTGATACTGCGAATAAAGCCCAAGTCACAAATGATAATGCATTGAGTGGCCAGCAAGGTGTTGATAAAACAATAGAAAATATAAATAAATTATCAAGTAATTTATTAGATTCTGAAAATGTGATTAATCAATTAGAAAATGATAGCCAAAGCATAGGTTCAGTTGTTGATGTTATTAGAGGTATTGCTGATCAAACTAATTTATTAGCGCTTAATGCAGCCATTGAAGCAGCAAGAGCCGGTGAACAAGGCAGAGGTTTTGCGGTTGTTGCCGATGAAGTACGTACTTTGGCAAGTAAAACACAAGAATCCACAACTGAAATTGAAGCAATTATTGCACAATTTCAAAAGCGCACTGCGGATATTGTGACCTTGATGGCGCAATGTAGAGCGCAAGGTAAGATAAGTGAAGAGCAAGCAGCAACAACAGGTGAAATGCTGGCTGCTATTACATTAGATGTGTCTACGATTTTAGATATGACGACTTCCGTTGCAACTGCGATTGAAGAACAAAGTGCTGTGGCGTCGGAGGTTAATGTGCATGTAGTCTCTATTAGAGATATTACAGATCAAACTGCTGATTCATCACATCAAAACTCTCAAATGAGTGAAGAAGTATCTCAGCAAGCAGCTGTTTTGCATCAATCGGTTGAAATATTTAAAGTAAATTAATAGTTTATTGCTGTAACTTAAGTTAGAGATTATTAGACAACTTAGTGTCTTATATTTGGATAAAAAAACCAGCTTATGCTGGTTTTTTAAAGGTTGGCAAATGTTGTTATTATAAAACTAATTTCTAACTTTTATATCACCAACTCCAACTTCTATATCGATGCGGTATTGACCTGAACTACTATAGTCACTTGAAGAGCTTACCATAGTGCGTTTTTGATTTGAGTTACCTGAAAATCCTGATATTCGGGTATCACCCACTCCAGACTCTAAATCAATTTGTTTAAAATCTTCAGTATTTGTTTCTATCATGACAGAGCCTACACCAACATCAATTTCAACTGAATTGTCTAATTCATCTATGTCTACACTTCCTACACCTAAATCAATATCAATCGCTGCAGTTCGCGGTACTTTAATGAACCATTTTTGGTTTAAGTCATCATCATCAATTTCAAGAGCAATTTTACCATGATGTATCTCTTTTTTTAGCTCTATGTTAGTTAAGTCTTTATCTGAATTAAACCAGTCGTTCCAACCTTGATTTTTATGTTTAAGTTCGATTTCAATTTCAAGCTGATTACTATCAACTACTTCAATTTCAACACTGCCAACTGGAAATTTGATATCTAAACTTTGTTCTTCAGTTAACGTGATGTTTTCAACAATACGTTTATCTGAGTCAGCTAAAACAGTTGAACTCATGATTGTGGCAATAATGCTTGTAGCGATAAATAATTTTTTCATCTAATAGTTCCTGTTGTCTAACTCGAATTTAATAATCGTTTAATAAGTTAGACGCAGGGCATTTCAAAAGGGTTTAAATAAAAGATAATTATTTTTTAGTGACTTTGAAGCCTTTATTTTGTAATTGTTGGATCAGACCTTGCTCTGAGGATAAGTGCAGAGCACCTACCGCAATAAACAAGGATTCATTCTTTAATCTAGGGACAAATTCATTGAGCCAATTTTGATTACGGTCCGTCAGCATTATTTTTTCACTGAACTTACCTAGTTCACTCTTAGTAAATATTTCAGTGTAATAGCGATTTAAGTCTTGTTGGGAGCCTCTTTTCCAGCTAGAAATTAAGCGACCAAAATGAGATTGCATATCTTTTAATTGTTCAAACGTATCTGAAATCATAATGTCGTTATAAGGTTCTAGCTTGGTAAAGATAGATAGTTGTTGCTCTAAAGTTTCAAATTGTTCTATGTTAATTTTATGTTCATTGGCAAAAGCAATGATTTGTTTATCAATGCCATTTGTTTCACTTAATCCAGCATTCTGATATTCCATTTGTGTAATTATTAACATAACAGCCCAAGGCTTCATGGCATTAAATACGTTAATATTGATAGATTTTCCATTAAAGTAGTTCTCAATTGCTTGATAATTTTGTGCCTTAAGCTCTGACTTTAATGTTTCCCCTTGAGGTAACATCATAAAAGGCATGGTTTTTGTTTGTAGTTCAAAAGGAGTGAATTTTGAAATATCTACTTCAACAATGACTTTGTCTGACTTCTTTATTGCGGTGGTCACTTTTGTTGGTAAGGTACTCATACTTTTATCACCAACATGTACAGTGCCAAAAAGGTAAGATTTTTTAGTGCCATCCTTTTCTATCAACCACAAAGCTGGCGTGGCACATACTGAAAAATTTACAGTAATAAATAAAGTGAAAACGATAAGAGGTCTAAATTTAAATGTCATAAAAAGCCGAGATTATTATTTTTAATTTGATGCTAATATTTTAAACCTTGCTGAAAGTTTGTCTAATATTAATTATATGATTTAGTTATAAGTGATTTTTACAGGAACGAATATACCTGAATGTAATGAAATGTTAGCTATTTGTTTTCACGTATTTTATAAATTGAGACTATTAATTCCATTAATCTATAAATTACCAATAATTACCGCATTAAATATGCGCGAGGTGACTAAAATAAAAATAATTTATATCTTGACATCTAAGCTTTAAAAAGTTAAAAATTAGCCACTAAATAAAGTTGAGAATGAAACTCCTTTATTTAAAAACCGAATTTTAAAGTTAATTTTATATAAAAAGTGATTATTTATTAATGTTTAATACAGCAAACTCTCTCGTCCAAATTATTATTATCGTGGTGATTATTATCACCGCGGGGGCGGGTTAGTGCTGTAATCTAAGCAAGAATAACCAAAACCCCTCGCACCTACAGGTTCGAGGGGTTTTTTCGTTTTTAGAGCATAAAATTTTAGTTAGCATTTATTTAAGTACAGGTTGGGATTGAGGATGACAGGCGCAGAGTTATTAATCGAGTTATTAGCCAAGCATGGTGTAAAGGATGTATTTGGTTACCCTGGTGGAGCCATTATGCCGATTTACGATGCATTGTATGGTGCTCCGGTTAAGCATTATTTAACACGCCATGAACAAGCCGCGGGATTTTCTGCTATTGGATACACGCGTAGTACAGGGAAGTTAGGAGTGTGTTTTGCAACTTCAGGCCCAGGTGCTACTAACCTAGTTACTTCAATCGCCGATGCCATGATGGATTCAATCCCTTTACTTGCTATTACAGGCCAAGTGCCTACAGCAGCAATAGGTTCAGATGCATTTCAAGAAGTTGATGTATTAGGCGTATCTTTAGCAATAACAAAACATAGTTATTTAGTTGAGCGTGCAGAAGATTTAGCTGAAATACTACAAGAAGCCATCCATGTTGCTACTTCTGGTCGCCCTGGCCCAGTATTAGTCGATATTCCAAAAGACATCCAATTAGCACAAGTTAATTTTAAGCCTTGGTTAGCAGCAGAGGACTATCAGCCTGAAGTTGATTTAAATGAAGTTGCTAAAGCAAACGAATTACTTAAAGAAGCTAAAATGCCAGTTGCTTATGTCGGCGGTGGAGTGCATGCCGCTGATGCTCAAGATAAATTAATGGCATTTTTAAATGAAACACGTATGCCAGCAGTGTCGACTTTAAAAGCGTTAGGTTCAGTATTACCTGATTACGAATATGATTTAGGCATGTTAGGTATGCATGGTGGCCAGGCTGCCAATTTAGCTGTGCAAAAATGTGACTTATTAGTCTGTATTGGCGCGCGTTTTGATGATCGTGTTACAGGTAATTTAAGTAAGTTTGCTTCTAATGCAAAAATCATCCATTTAGATATAGATGCTGCTGAAGTGGGTAAACGTAAACCAGCTGAGGCATCTTTAATTGCAGATTTACATGATTCATTGCCTTTATTAACGCATCCGCAAACGAATGAATCTTGGTTAACGCATATAAAATCAATGATGGTGAAACACGCTTGGCGCTATGACTATCCTGGCGAAAAAGTTTTTGCACCTTACTTATTAAATAAATTAAGCCAAACAATGCCAAGCAATGGTGTGGTGTGTTGTGATGTGGGTCAGCACCAAATGTGGGTGGCACAACATATGAAGTTTAATAGTCCAAAAAACCACTTAAGTAGTGGTGGTGCAGGCACTATGGGATTTGGTTTACCTGCTGCAATAGGTGTTCAGGTTGCACGCCCTGATGACTTTGTTATCACAGTGTCGGGTGATGGTTCAATCATGATGAACATACAGGAACTCGCTACAATCCGTCGTAATAACTTACCAGTCAAAATATTAGTAATAGATAACCAAAGATTAGGCATGGTAAGGCAGTGGCAGCAAATGTTTTTTGAAGAACGCTACAGTGAGACTATCCTTTCTGATAATCCTGACTTTGTTGCATTAGCCGCTGTATTTGGCATTAAAGGTCAAACTATCACTAAGGCAAGTGAAGTGGATGATGCAATACAAACACTGGTGAATTCTAAAGGTCCTTACATATTACATGCTTGTATCGATGAGCAAGAGAATGTTTGGCCACTTGTTCCACCAGGTGCAGCAAACGATCAGATGGTTACAGAAGTTAAGTAATAAGTCATTAAATAGATTGATTGCACGTATTGGCATATCAATACCACCAGGTGAAGCAAAC
>NZ_FOLO01000049.1:0-41971 GCF_900112265.1 Pseudoalteromonas denitrificans DSM 6059
CCTCCCTGAATTAGGTTACATTAGTAGTAAACAAGCAAGCAGCTTAGTCGGTGTGGCACCTATGAATCGGGAAAGTGGTCGCTATCAAGGTATGCGAAAAATACAAGGAGGTAGACATCAGGTAAGAACTGTTTTGTTTATGGCTATGATGTCCGCCATTCAAACTAATCCGGTATTTAAAGCTCATTACCAAAAATTACTTGCCGCTGGGAAAGCAAAAAAAGTAGCGATCATCACCTGTATCAGAAAGATGGTAGTGATCTTAAATTCAATGCTCAGAGATGGAGTTATGTGGGAAGCACCAAAAGTTTAAAATTAGCTATTGACGCCATAGTCTCTTAATAGACCGATTTATTCCGTGTTTAAACACGGACTTTTTCCGTCTATCATGATTTTTAATAAATCTAGAATACATTTATTCAGCCATAATATCAAAGACTTTGACTACTTTTTTGTCTTTTCACCCTGCGTGAAAGACGGATTTTTTCCGCCTATCAAAGACATATTTACAAAAACAACTAAACTGTATAAATATACAGTTATAAATTAATGAGTATTTTAAATGTATCAGTCAGCTTTCTTAAATAGTATTTATGAATTTATGCTTACTCGTCGCTACGCTAAACGAACCATTGAAGCTTATATTTATTGGATCAAGCGCTATATTATTTATAACAATAAACAGCATCCATCAGACATGGGAAACCGAGAAGTAGAACTTTTCTTATCATATTTATCAAATACCGAAAACGTTGCCCCAGGAACACAAAGCATCGCCTTAAATGCATTAGCTTTTTTATATAAAGAATTATTAAAAAAACCTCTATCTTTGAAACTCAATTTTAAAAAATCAGCACGTCAGCCCAAATTACCTATTGTATTAACAAAACCTGAAACAGCATTATTACTACAATCAATCGCATCTCCTTATTGGCTAATTGCTAATTTATTATATGGAAGTGGTTTAAGATTAATGGAAGCCGTGAGATTACGTATCCAAGATATTGATCTTGATTACATGTCTGTATTGGTTTGGCAAGGGAAAGGCGGTAAAAATCGCAGAGTAACTTTAGCTGAAGAAATTGTTGAGCCCATTAAACTACAAATTGATGTGTGTAAGCAATATTTTGAATTAGATAAAAATAATCAAGACTATCAAGGAGTCTGGCTACCCTTCGCACTTAGCAAGAAGTATCCTATGGCAGAAAAAGAGCTTGGTTGGCATTATCTATTCCCCTCATCTAGATTAAGTACTGATCCCTATAACAATGTTATTCGTCGACATCATATTGACGAAACAGCATTACAAAAATCAGTCAAAAAAGCAGCCAAATCAGCTAATATTGATAAAAATGTCACTTGTCACACTTTACGACATTCATTTGCAACGCATTTATTACAACGTGGCGCTGATATTCGCACTGTTCAAGAACAGCTTGGCCATACAGATATTCGCACCACTCAAATTTATACCCATGTTATTCAAGCAGGTGCAAACGGAGTTCGCAGTCCATTATCAGACTTATAAATTATCAACATAATAAAAAAACCAGCTATAAATCAGCTGGTTTTTAAATTTATTAATCTGCTACTCGCTAATTAATCATCTGTACGATAACTAGCAAGTTCAGTTGTAAAAGTAACACCTTGTGATTTAAGCATGTTCACACGTTGTAGGTAAGCTGCACCTTTTAGCATATGTAATGCCACATCTACTGCACCGCGACGTGTAAAGTCTTCTAAGTATGTGCCTTTTACCCAGCTATTAAATGCACCTAAACTTGGGCCAGCCCAAATTTGGTAATCCATTTCACGGCCTTTTTCACCAATATTCGACCAACGAGATGATAAACCTAAGTACCAACGGAATATCAATGCCATTTTACGTTTGGGGCTGCTTTGTGCACGGGCTAACATTTCAGGATCACGCTGTTGAAAAAATGACTCAGTGCCTGCCCATACATCATCTAAATTAGAGCGGAAAATTTGCTTTTCAATTTTTAAACGCTCATCTGCTGGAATATCTTCAATTGAGTCATAAGCCACATATAAGTCGTATAGTTTTTTAGCGCGCATAGCAAACATAGAGCCGCGTTTTACAACTTGCAGTTTTACGCCCATTTCAAACATATCAGCAGCTGGGGCCATAGTTACATCGGCCATTTCAACATTAGCTAATAATTTACGCGTATATTCAGAAGCGCCCGCCTCTACACATGCTTGGTTCACTGAACCTAAAACAATATAAGCTGCGCCCATATTAAATGCAGCAAGTGCTGCTTCAGGCGTGCCAATACCACCACCTGCTCCAACGCGAAGTGCTGGAGAGAAGTTGAACTTAGCTTGTACTTCATCACGTAATGCTATGATAGTAGGTAATAAAGTTAAGAATGGTCGATTATCTGTATGACCACCAGAATCGGCTTCAGCTGTAATATCATCAGCCATAGGCACCAATTGAGATAAATCAGCTTGTTCTTGAGTGATTTTACCTTGTGCTAATAGCTTATCTAGTAACTTTTTAGGTGCAGGCTCCATAAAACGGCGGCCAACTTCTGTACGCGATACTTTTGCTATTACCTTGTGGCCAATATTCACTGAGCCATCTGCATTTTTAGATAAACCCGCAACACGATACCAAACAATGTGCTCAGTTAAACCTAAGTAAGCTGATGCTTCTACAGTTTTTACACCTAATTTTAAAAAGCGCTCTACTGCACCACGTTCAAGTGCTTCTTCCGCTGGTGCATGAATTAAATTTACTGCATATGGGCCATTTGGTAGCTCTGCTTGAATACGCTTAATTGACTCTTCAATAACATCGGGTACTAAACCTGCGGCTCCAAATGAACATAAAAAACCTGCTTTACCTAAAGCAACCACTAATTCTACTGATGCGATGCCATTTGCCATCGCGCCACCATGGTATGCGTATTTCACGCCATGCTGTTTTTTATAAGCATCATCGCCTAAATCTTCTGGATTAAGCTTTTGTGCAAAAGCTAATACATCTTCAGAGCCTGATGTTGATATGCTATTTGTTATGCCCGCTTGTGCGCCATTTTTTGCCACATATACTGGATTAGATAAATCCATTAAAGCGGCTTTTATGGCACTGCTTTGAGTTTGAATAGTTGAGTTATCAACTTTCCATGCCCAATCAATATTATTGTTATTTATATCTAACATAGTTATTCCTAAAATAGTAAAGCACTAAAACGCTGTTCTAGTGCTCAATTAATTACGCTTCGATAATGCTTAAAACAATATCTTTCACTTCGTAGATACGTAAGCCATCTTTAGATAAGTTAGCATCGCCCACTAAGCGTACTTCACCATCTGTTTTAATAATGTCAGTAATATGTACATCTAAAGACATTTGTTTGTTGATTGGTGTAATTTGACCTCTGTACTTCCATTTGACTAAGGTAGTAGGTGCAATAAATCTTGGGTTTGCAAAGCCTTTACCTAAATCATTTTTAAGAGCATAAGTTTGCATTAATTCTATTATTGCTTCTACACCTAAAGAACCAGGCATTACCGGATCTTGATGAAAGTGATAGCGGAAGAACCAATCTGTTGCATCTATCTGACGCTCTCCATGAACATAAGCAACACCCGCTTTACCACCGCCTTCAACAATAGAAACCGTATCAATAAAGTTCATTTGGCCACCCGCTAATTTGTAATGCGGTTTACCTTGTGGTGCTTGATAAAGAGCTAAGTTTTTATTAGTTAAATCGAGTTTCTCAATGTGTGATACTGGTGTTTTATTATCTTCAAACCAAGCATGGGTGATTTTACCATTATCGATACCTAACTGATTTGTGAGTGCATCTGCACCAAAGTAACCAAATACGGCAGTACCTTTATAAAATACTTCATCTTCGACTAAAAGCTCAAACGTAAAGCTTTGTACTATCATGCCACCGGCCATTGTGGTGCTTAATAATACTGATTTATTAACAATCGTTTTGCCACGTAAATCAATTTGTTTAACTAAATCACCGCTGCCATCTAGGTTACGGAAAAACAGGTCTTTTTCAGGGTATTTTAACGTTGTGCCCATGTAACCTGAAATAAAACCATTTGGTTGTAATGCAATTTCCATAATTAATGAATATGGCATCCAGCTTTCGTGGCTATTTTTAGTAAAGTACCATGCGTCTTCAGGCACATAATACTCAGCAATACAGCTTGAAGGGTTTTTAAGATCTAATCGCTTACCTTTTACTTCAACAACTTGCGTTACTACCTGTAAATCACCACAAGGTGTACGTGGTGGAATTCGGCCTTTATACACATCAAAGTCAGGACCAAAACAATTAGAAATATTACCTGTTGCAAATTCAAACATGTGCCAAGGGGTAAATGGTGCTTGATTTGGTACACGGTTTTGCCCTGCAACAACTGGCGCTTCAAAATGCTGAATAGGTGTTACACCTTTTTCTTTTGGTGCAGTTAAATCAGACTCAACACGCATTAATGGACGTTCAGGATTTTTAAAAGGGTTTATGCCTCTTTCATCTAATTGGCTTTCATCAATTTGACTTTGTTTGGCAACTTCAACACTTGTAGGTTTAACTTCAAGTAACTGTGTATTATCCGGTAAAGTTACTGGGTAGGGAGAGTTTTCATCTTGCTCTGTGATCATCACACATAAGTTTTTAAAATCTACTACCACTTTGCCATCAAGAATAATATCAATGTTCGCTTTCATAAATGGGTATGGTTTCATACCCATTTCTGTTACTTCCATGCGATAAGTCAGAGTATTATGTTGTGGTATAACTTGACCACGACAACGTACTGTTTGCGACATACCTGGCATAGGCTGAAAACGTGCATTATTTACATTAATATGCATGCCTAATTTCAGCATAAAGAACATGGCCATTTGACCACAACCTTCACTCATTAAAGAACCAGCCATTACTTGATCGTCTTTAAAATGACACGGGAAATACCAATGTTCTGGATCTAAATCTTTTTGACCTTCAAGTAAACCTAAGCCCCAATGACCGCCATGGGTATCAATTTTTGTGATACGTTCAATCATTAAGAATTTTTCTGACGAAAATTTCAATGAAGGGTTACGACCACCTTGGTTATAATTATCACCAAAACACCCTGCAACGTCACCATTAACCAATTTCATCATTTCAGTGTAATCAAATGTCGCTTGGTTATTATGCATTAGCGGCTCAAAGTACGACTTTTTAGCATTGGTTAATTGTGCTTTGTCTTTATCGTTATGAATAACACCTTTGCCGTCTGCAAGTTCTTCATCAGTGAAGAAGCCTGCACAACCATTACGCATAATAAGTACTTTTTTATCGCCAACATAACAATCGTAGTGGAAGAAAAACAATAACTGATCGCCATTTTTAGCATACGAATCGATATGAATTTCGTAGCGTAATGTTTCACCACCAAAGGCCATTTCTTCTAAGAAGGTTAATTCACAATCTAATAAACGATAAACGCGTTCGCCTTTTGCTTCAAAATCAATACCGATATATGAAATTAATAATAAATCACATTGACCTGATTCAACTGATACTGACCAAGGGATTTGGCCATCAATTAAAAATGGTGCATCTGTCGGAATATCATATTCAGTACACATATATGATTTTTTATATTCGTTTACTTTTGCATCTAGCTCAGTAACACGACTTACTAATAAATAATCTGTAGTAGGTAGGCGTACACGGCGAGAGTAGTTATCGATAATGTCGTATTCGCTACCAAATACTTTGCCGATATCCCCTTCTGCAAACTCAACTAAATCAGCAGTATCCCAAATGATATTTTTAGGTTGATTAAAACGCTCTTGAAGTTGTAGTGGCGGATAACTGTAACCCGCAGGACCTTTTATTTGAAAACCAGATGCAACTTCTTGCGCTACAGGTGCTAATGGCACTTGCTCTGGTACAACTGATAAAACAGGCTTTTTAGCAACAGTATTAACTTGACCGCCTGAAGCTAGTTTTGCCTGTATTTCTACTAATTGAGAAATATGCTGTTGTGCAGCTTGGCGCGTTTTCAAAAATGCTTCATGAGTCGCTGATTGCTGGTAAATTTCTTTACTCGCTTTACTACTCACGTTTACTGTATTCGCAATTTTTTTCGTATTTGATTGAGTACTTTTCACAGTTGCTCCAACGTTAGCAGTTTGTGCAATAACAGGTTTAACTTCTGCAACTGCTTTAATCGTATTTATCTGCTTAGGGGGTAAATTACTAATATCTACAGGACACGAAATAGGTGCCAATGTTTTAGTAATAAGATTCTGTTTGATTTGTGCAATAACGGCCGAATCATGTGATGTAATTGACTCAGCAATTTTTTGGCCGCCTAAGCTAATTTTTTTAATCAACTGAGGGCGTTTTTTAACGGGTGCTACGGCACTGCTTTGATAAGTTGTATTTGTGCCAGATAACACGAGATGTGCACTAGTCGCATCTCTACCTAGGCCACTAATTGCAATACGCGATGATTCTTGCTTATCTAAAGCAAGTGCTGATTTAATAATACTGGCAACACCAGATGCATTAAAAGTATGACCTACATTTGACTTAACACTGCTGATGTTATTACTTGCAACTTGTGTTGCATAAAGTGAATTAAAAGCAGCTTGCTCTGCGTTATCTTCAGCTATAAAACCACTTGCATGAGCTTCTACTTTTGAAATATCTGATGCAGATACATTGGCAGCTGCAAGTGCTTTTTGTGCCGCATTAAGTACTGAGTTTTCATCAATACCTGCAGAAAAACCGATACCATCAATGGTTGCATAGGTGTTTTGTGCATGTACTTTTGATTGCGGTTTAACTACAAAGGCACCTGCGCCTTCACCGACTAGCCAGTGGTTTTTATTAGCTTGTCCATCTTTTGATACAGGACCGTAATGTTGGCGTAATGTGATATTTTCAGCAGAGCCTGCTAAATCAACACTTGCAATAATAACAGCATCAATATCGCTAGTTTGAAACAAGTTTTGCGCTAATTCAACACAACGATATACTGAATTTTCTTCAGCTGACAATGTGAATGCCGGGCCAGAAAAATCCCATAACGCTGAGATGCGTGACGCCATAATATTACCAATAAAACTGGTATATTGATTAAGCTGTGCAGCAAATGCCACACCATCTTTGGCGATATTAGTCAGCTGCGTTTGTTGCTCTGATGTAAGCTCTATCCCTTGCTGTTTTAAGCTGGTTTCAATTTGCGTTGTTAAATTTACACGACCACGATATTGATGCAGTTCAAGCTCAACACCCATAGCCACTAAAACAGCAACATTTGACCCCTCTTTTAACCCTGCATCTTTTGCCGCATTATCTGCCACTTTCATCATCATAAGTTGCTGAGGAATTAAACAGTCTTGCTCGTTAGGCGGCACTTTAAAGCGTAAAAAGTCGATATCAAAATCTTCAACGTAACCACCAATTGGCGCTTTTTCTAACTGTAACGCCTGCATTACTTGGTTATCAGTTTCGATACCTTTCCAGCGATTTGTTGGCAACGCTCTAAATGTATTGTTATTAGAGTCTATTACTTTTTTAAATTCACTGAGATTTTGCGCATGACCAAAATGCGCATCCATACCAACAATAGCTAAAGGTTCGCACTTTTTAGCAACTTCTTTAATAGGCTCTAAAACTTGCGTTGGTTCTTGTAAAACTAAATGTGCATTTGCACCACCAAAACCAAATACACTGACACCCGCAGTTCTTGGCTTTTGCGCGCCATTAACTTGCGTATCTGGCCAAGGCGTTAATTCACTTGGCATTTGTTCGCCAGTTAAATAACCATTTTTAGAGCTAAGTGGTTCATTTAAATTAATTGTGGCAGGAATTTGCTTTTTATTAAGCGCCCAAATTGCTTTGGTCATGCCCGGCATACCTGCAGCCGTTAATAAATGGCCCAAATTAGATTTAACAGAACCTAATAGCGGTTTATTATCATAACGACTAAAGAAGGTATCCATTGAACCTAATTCAACTTTGTCACCTTTTGGTGTGCCCGTTGCGTGACATTCAATGTAATCAACATCTTTAGGGTTTACGTCGGCATTTTGATATGCGCGTTCATAAACTAAAACTTGGCCTTTGGTATTAGGACTTAAAACAAACTCCCCTTTACCATCGTTTGATAAACCACCGCCTTTAATAATGGCGTGAATTTTATCGCCATCACGTACCGCATCACTATGACGTTTTAAAACCATCATGCCCGCGCCTTCACCGGCAAATAAACCTTGTGAATTTTTATCAAACGGTGCGTGTATGTTATTCGCTGGGTATGCCTGAAATATAGAAAAACCCATATTTACAAACATAGGATCAGAGCCTGATACTGCGCCCGCTAACATCATGTCAGCTTTGCCTGTATGTAAATAATCACACGCAAGTTTTACTGAATAACATGAAGATGCACATGCTGCATCCAGTGCGAAGTGTGAACCACCTAGGCCTGCAGCTTGTGCTAATAACGCAGCAGGATAACCCGCTACTAATGCATTATCTGGATGCACATCTGCTTTTGGCTGGGTAAAATGACTCAGTGAAAAATCTTTATGTACTGTTTGTTTTAACGCGTTATCAACAACTTGATGATATAGCGGCATAAATAAATGGTTTGATGATTTAGTTGGAAAAGATAAGTTTCCTAAAATCAAACCACAGTTTTCAAGTACATTACTGCCCCAATAACCCGCATCTTTTAATGCTTGTTTCGTCACATAAAGTGACCATTGGTTTAAGTCATCAAGTTGTTCTAAATATTGTGGGCTAAGTGGGCTATTTTCTTGTAATACATCATCTGCATCAAAGTGAAAGTCACGTATATAACCGCCATGAATACAATAAAACTTATCTGTATCGCCTTTGTTACCATAATATTTAGCTGGATCTACACCCATTTGTTCGCTATTTGCTTTTGAGCGACAATCTTGTTGTTCTAGCAATTTTTGCCAAAATTCTTCAGGCGCTTGTGAACCTGGGAATAAATTAGCAATACCGACTACTGCAATATTTTCCATTATAAATCTCTTGTTTTATTCACGATTATCGAACCATGGAACAAATGACCCAATTCCATAATGACACCATGACTTATCAACTTTGCTACAGCGCGCATATACGTCAGTTCATCACTTGTGCCTTTGGCATTGACTGGCACTGATAAATGATTTGAATCTGCATTTTGAGTAACGTCAGTATCTAAAATTTTATCCACCCAACTAGATAATGAACGCCCAGGTCCCATTTCAATAAATACTTGTGCGCCTTTATCGTGCAAGGTATTTACTAAACGCGGAAAATCAACGCGATCACACAAGCATTTAGCAATGCTGGTTGCAATTGCTTTGCTACGTTGTGGAATAGGTAAATAACATGAACTTGAATACATTTTGGTTTTGATGCGTTCTGTCACATCCATAGTATACAGGCCTGTCATAGCATCATATTCAGAATTCGCTGGCGCACTATGTATTGCATTGGCCATGTTCAGTGCCATTGCACGAACACCCAGTTTTTTGATTACTTTTTGACATGCAGGCGGATAACCTGCAACTAATAAGCTGTCTGGTGTATTAACTATGGTGCAGAAAACTTGAGACTCATCAACACTTGCTAACTCAAATTCCTCAACAGTGGCTTTAATGGTATAAGTCTCCCAAATCACTTCTGTTTCAGAAGACGTTTTTGGCATATTCCATTGGTCACGTAAAGTCAGTAAATCACCACATAATTTATTATTAAAAGTATCTGATGCAGCTAAGCGTGCACTCATTAAACCTGGTTGTTGCCAACAGCCTAATGCAGCATACATGCTGACTTCACCCATACTATAACCAGTAGCAAAGTCGGCTTTCACGTTAAATACATTTTCAAATATTTTAGTGAAAACACATGCATAACCCACACCCGCCTCAGCAATATCAGCTAAACTGCCACGTAAAGCTAAATCTCTTTGTTTCAGCGCTTTAAAACCTAAACGATTAATGCTGCGAGGGTTCAGCAACCTATCTTTTAGTGTTATCGCAATATCATCTGCAAGTGCGGCTACACCTTGATATATTTGCGGGAATATATGAAATAAATCACGGCCTAAACCCACATAAGTTGCACCTATGCCTGGGTACATGAAGGAGATATTATCTCCCGCACCGACTGGTTTTGCAGTAAAATAACTGCCTTTAGGTGTTTTCCAATCACTATTATCTAAAAATGCTTTTGCTATACCTTGCTCAGCTAATGCGATTTCTTTACTTAACTCATCGAAAGACTCAGCCAATAATACAACAGAAAATTGCTTTTGAGCATCAAACTGCGCAAAACATGACTTAGCAAGTTCATTTATCTGCACAGATGATTGGCTATTTAAACTCGCTACATTGTCTAATAGTGACTTTTCATCATCAGCCGATAATAAAAATACTGATAAATCACTATTTGCGATAAAGCCATTATTACGTACATCTTCAGCAGGAAAACGCTCACCCGCTGTTAATGGCGTAGCCGTTAACAAGTTTTCTTCTAATACAATATGACAATAGCTACTTACGGTTTGACAACTATAAGCTGCGATATGTGCACTGCCATCTGTATTTGGATACCAAGGACGAGACTCTGTTGGTATATAAAAAGCAGAATCTTGATATTGAGATAACACATCAGACTGAACATTTTGCCAACCGCTTATCGCAGGAATATATCTTTGTTGCAGTGAAATAATACATTTTAACAAACCGGCTAATTGTGAGAACGCATCGCCCTCACCTGTCACACTTTTAGTACAACTTAATGCGGTATTTAATTTTGTATCAGTTTTATAAGCGCGTAATAAACCTTGTTCTTCAGTACTTGCTAACGCTTTATCGGCATTTGCAGATACTTCAAGTAAATCTACTTGCTCAGCCGTAACATTTGCTTTTTCAAGCGCTTGGGCTGTTGTGTGAGCAATATCAGCACCCGTAGCAAAACTTTTTATGTTGGCATAAGTATACAAAGCATTTTTAATTGCAAAGTCACTTGGTGCAATTAAAACACTCACTATGCCTTCTACTTGATTATAATGCGTAAAGCTTTCATCAAACGCCATTGTTGCCGATAAATTGCCTTGTTCAATAGGTGAGGATAATAAATTAACCCCAACTAAAACAACAAGTTTATTTGCATTAACAAAATCTTGCGTTTGCGCTAAAGCAAATGATAAATCAGTGGTTTTTGACAGCTCAATGATATTAAGCTCATCAATATTTAACTTATTCGCATTTGCTAAACGTAAAACAGATGATGTTACAAGTTCAGATTTAACTGAACTTGTCGGTAAATTTACTTGCTTAGCTGCACTGCCTTGATAAAAAGCACGTTCAACTAAATCTATATTTGAATAACCACCAAAATTGGCATCTAATCCAAGGATAGATAAATTTGTATTAAACATTTTTATCCTCGCCAGTTTTTGTAAAAAGGTTATTCAAGTTTTCGCTGATCGTTACTTCAGCTGATTTAACTTGCGCTAAAATCTGCTTTTGTTCTGAAATTAAAGCAATATCTGCCACTAACTTAGATGCTGTTTGTTCTACCACTTTTAAATCAATGTAAAACGCTTCACCTAACATCACTTCACGGTTAACCTGCCAAGCTAATGTTTTAGAAGGCAAACTGCCCATTCCAAGCTGCTTACGAACCCAAACTAACATCGCCTGATACACTAAATCATTTGCAAATATATTGTGACTTGTACTGCCGGGCTGTACAGGAAGCAAAAACTCTCCCTGCTTAGATTGCGCAATGCTTGGCACTGAACACCCTAATAATAACGATGAGTCATCACAAGAAATCACATCTGTGATCCCTTGCAAGCTTTCGCCATGAAATAAAGTGCCATTTAGGTAAAGTGCTGTAGCTTCATCTGAAATATCAGATTTCAATACAGGTAGTTCTAAAGCTGATACAGGTGTTTCATTACGGCTTCGAACAAGTGTTAACTCAGCGCCATAATGAAATACTGTTTTGCCATTTGAACTGCCATTAGAAACAGTGCTCGATATTTTTGCATCAAGCTTTAAAGTATCAGCACTCTGGGCTAATACTTTAAAATCAATGTTAACTTCATCAGCTTGCGTACCATCAAATACTAGCCCTTTAAACAATTTATAGTTTTCAAGACCTTGATAATGGTAACCAGTATAAAGTGATATAGCAGCTTCACTCATCCAAGCAATCGCACATACAGTTGGCAATACTTGATTGCCACCTATTACATGATCAGCTAGAAATGCATTCGTAAAAGTACCGTTAGTCGTTTTTAATGCTTTTGTTAAACGACTAACTTGTGGCTTTTTTACATCAGTACCTTCAACTTCAGGCGCTTGATCTTTCGACAAGTCATTACCAACAAGAATTTGTGCACAACGATTATCTGTTGTAGCCAGTTCACTTACTAATAATTGCGCTCCAGCATCTAGCGGTATGATATATACACCTCTGGCATCAAACATACGTTTAAGCTCAGGCGTTACCATGCCACCATCCCAAGGACCCCAGTTAAAGCTTAATACTTGAGCTTGTGGATTTAACGCTTTAAAACGGTAAGCTGTTTTATTTAAGATATCGTTAGCAATTGAATAGTCAGACTGTCCCGGATTACCGTAAAAGCCTGCAGCAGATGAGAACAATACTAAATGCTTAATATTTGATGCCTCAGTTACAGACAATAATGATGTTAAACCATCAATTTTTGTACGGTATACCGCATCAAATTCAGCTAATGTTTTTTGCTCAATAAATTTATCAGCTAATACACCTGCACCATGAATTATGCCTGTCACCTGTAATGAACCATCACCAAGTTTTGCAAGTGCTGGTTTTACAGCAGTTTGTACGCTTTCACTATTAGTCACATCAGCAGAAACGTATTGTGCTTGGCCACCAGCTGCTTCAATAGCAGCTAATGTTTGCGCAATTTCACGATTTGCCAATACTGGGCGAATAAACTGAGATACTTTAACCGGTGTTGGTTTATCACCCGCATCGATTAAGGCTTGCATCGCTGCTTTTTTTAGCGCTACTTCATCTTTAATTCCATTTGCCCAACTAGGTTCATTTACATCAAAAGATGAACGTCCTAATAAAACAAATTTAGCTTGGTATTGTTTTGCAATTTCAATCACACAATGTGCTGTTACGCCCTTTGCACCACCACTCACTAAAAATACAGAGTCTTTATCTATGCTATTGCCAGATGTCAGTGCGTAGCTATCAGTTACTTCACCTATTAAAGTTAAACGGCCAGTTTCGTCATAACCCACTTCACTCAGTACAGTATCTACATCAGCTAATTCATCAGTGATAATGTTTGCAACTGTTGTTGCTGATAAGCTTGATGCCACATCAATTGCGCGACAGAATACGCCAGCCTCACTCCACTCATGAGATAATGTTTTAACTAAACCGTTTAAACCACCTTGGACTAAATCAGTATGTTTACTAACAACAGCGCCATCATTTGATTCAAAACCAATTTGTCCACCTTGGTGTGTTACCACCATAAATGAAGCACGTGCTACTTTTGCAGCTTTAACGTTGCATAATTTCGCTAAGATGAAAGCTAACTCTAAACCTTGTTTTGACGCTTGTGGATAAACAATGCTGTCAATTGTTGATTCTGGATGTAAATAAATCACAGAATCTAATTGCGCGTTTGTTGCAATAATCTCACTAACTTGAGCTTCATCAACACTTGAAATAGCAATTTCATTTACCCTACTTGGTAGTGTTTTACTTGATTGTGTCGTAACCCAGCTAGGATTTACAACAGTCACATTCCAGCCACTGTTAATTAAATTTTCACTTAGTTCAACTGCTGCATCAGTGCCATCATTAACGACTAATGCATTTGCACCTTTTGTATTCTGGCTAATTTTATTTACCGCTGTTAGCCGTGAAATTGCCACTGTGGCACTGGGTGCACCTGCAACTTTAACTACATCACTTACTTGCGCTTCAGGCTTTTTTACAGCAGATACCTCTGACGTTGTGCCACCCGCTTTACTTTGCATATGCGTTACGATTTCACCTAAAGTACGCAGCTCTGCTAAGTCTTCTGGGTTTAAATCTGGTAAGTCAGTAATTGTTTCTTGAACCGCACCTAAAATTTCAACACGTTTAATTGAATCTATACCTAAGTCTGCTTCCATATCCATTTCAAGTTCTAGCATTTCAACAGGGTAACCCGTTTTATCTGCTACGACGCTCATCATTACAGACTGCACTTTACCCAAAGAAAGGTGGTTCAAATCAATGCTTGGTGCAGCTTGTACATCAGCATTTGCAGATGAAGCAACTGGCGCTGCTACTTTAGATTGCATGTGCGATACAATCTCACCTAAAGTGCGAAGTTCTGCTAAGTCTTCTGGGTTTAAATCTGGTAAGTCAGTGATAGTCTCTTGAACTGCACCTAAAATCTCAACGCGCTTGATAGAGTCAATGCCTAAATCAGCTTCCATATCCATTTCAAGCTCTAGCATTTCAACAGGGTAACCCGTTTTCTCTGCTACCACTGTCATCATCACAGATTGAATGTGATTTAAGTCAATACTTGGTGTAGCTTGTTCTGCTTGTACGACTGGCGCTGAAACAACAGCTGGTGCAACTGCTACTTTAGACTGCATATAAGAAACGATTTCACCTAAAGTGCGTAGCTCTGCTAAATCTTCAGGGTTTAAATCTGGTAAATCAGTTATGGTTTCTTGTACAGAGCCTAAGATTTCAACACGTTTGATAGAGTCTATGCCTAAGTCCGCTTCCATATCCATTTCAAGCTCTAGCATTTCAACAGGGTAACCCGTTTTCTCTGCTACCACTGTCATCATCACAGACTGCACTTTACCCAAAGAAAGGGGGTTCAAATCAATGATTGGTGCAGCTTGTTCGACCGGCGCTGAAACAACTTCTGATGTCGTTACAGGTGCAGCTGATACTTTAGATTGCATATATGAAACGATTTCACCTAAAGTACGTAGTTCTGCTAAATCTTCAGGGTTTAAATCTGGTAAGTCTGTAATTGTCTCTTGAACAGAGCCTAAGATTTCAACACGTTTAATAGAATCTATACCTAAGTCTGCTTCCATATCCATTTCAAGCTCTAGCATTTCAACAGGGTAACCTGTTTTGTCTGCTACCACTGTCATCATCACCGATTGTATATGGTTTAAATCAATACTCGGTGCCGCTTGTGTAACTGGTGATAAAGTAACAGCTGGGGCAGCAGATACTTTAGACTGCATATAAGAAACGATTTCACCTAAAGTACGCAGCTCTGCTAAATCTTCTGGATTTAAATCTGGTAAGTCAGTAATTGTTTCTTGTACAGAACCTAAGATTTCAACTCTCTTAATAGAATCTATGCCTAAGTCTGCTTCCATATCCATTTCAAGCTCTAGCATTTCAACAGGGTAACCAGTTTTGTCCGCTACCACTTCCATCATGACAGATTGCACTTTACCCAAAGAAAGGGGGTTTAAGTCAATGCTTGGTGCTGTGTTAGTGTCAGATTCAACTAAATGTAATGCAGGTGCACTTGATACAGTCGTTGGTGTCGCAGCTTGTGCTTTTGACTTCATATAGTCAACGATTTCGCCTAGTGTACGTAACTCAGCTAAATCTTCAGGATTTAAATCTGGTAAATCAGGGATCATTTCTTGAACTGAACCTAAGATCTCAACACGCTTAATAGAATCGATACCTAAATCGGCTTCCATATCCATTTCAAGTTCTAACATCTCAGCTGGGTAACCTGTTTTATCGGCTACCACTTCTAACATTACAGTGTTTACTTTATTTAAGTCAAAAACGGCAACAGTTTCAACTTGAGTTTTAACTACTGGAGCAGCTGTTACAACTTCTGGTGCAATAGCAACCGCTGTGGCAGCTGTTTGTACTGGCGTAATGCTTTTTGCAACAGTTTTAACGGGTGCTGGCGTAACAGGTGTATTAACTTTGGCTACAGGCTTAACTGGTACTGATTTAGCAGTCACAGGCACAGTTGCTTTTGCAACAGGAGCCGTTGTTACTGTTTGTTTAATATCTACTGAAACAGGTGGTGCTTCTTGTACATCATTTAGCATTGCTGACATATTGTCAGTTTGATTATTTAGGTATTGCTCATGAACACGTAATGTTTCTGATTGGAACTCATGATACATGCCTAAAGTACGATCTAAGCTTTCAGGCAATTCGTTACCTGTTTGTGCTTCAAGTACATTTTGGAAAGTTTTAGCATACTCTTGTGGCCCTTGCATATATTGTTCATGCACATTTAATAGTTGCTGTTGATGCTCAACAAACTGACCTACACTTCGCTCAATGCTAGACGCTAATTCATCTGCGTTAGGTGCTGAATTTACAGCGTTTGGCGTACTTGTGTGACTGCCATCTGCTTGTACGTAAACAATTTTCTCAACTACTTTTTCTACTTCAACAATCTTTTCTACTATTTTTTCTACAACTTTAGGTTGTGGTACTGCGACTGGTTGCGCTTTAGCTTGCTTGATTGTCCAACCATCGGTTAATGCATCATCAAATGCTTTTTTAGTTTTAGGGCTTACGTAAGATGCACCCGTTAACTTCATTGCTAGAGGTGACATTTTAACAGCTTGTGTAGGACGTTTAATTGCTGAGTATGGGTCAATCTCTTTTAAATCTAGGCCTAATACCAACATCTGCATTGCAGCTTGGCGCATTTGTAAATCTGCAGATTTTTTAGGATTAGCATTTATTGCAATTGCCGTTACATCAGACTTTTCAGTCAAAATGTTTTCAACAAGTTTTGTTAAAACATTTTTAGGACCAAATTCGATAAAGATACGACCGCCCGCGTCATATAAATTATCAATTTCTTCATTAAAATGAACTGATTCTAAAATATGGTTTTTTAAGCTCTTTTTAATCTCAGCAGCTTTATTTGGGTGGGCTTTACCTGTGCCATTAGCAAATACAGGAATACTAGGCTTAGTAAATTTAGCGCTATCAATTGCTTTTGCAAATGGTTTTTGTGCATGACCAACAAGCGGCGTATGAAATGCAGCAGAAACTGGTAAAGGCACAACTTTATAACCTTTAGCTTTTAGTTCGCCAATTGCAATTTCAATTTGACTCGTTACACCCGCTACAACTACTTGATTATTTGAATTGTAATTAGCAATTGAGATATCTTTTATGTCTTTAATATCATCAGCTACTTTAACTGGGTCGCCTACAACCGCAATCATAGTACCTGGGTCAAAAGTACCTGTATCAACGTTTTCATCCGTCGGTGCTGCCATTGCTTGTCCACGACTACGCGCTAACATCATGTAGTCATTATCATTTAATACGCCAGCAGCCCACAAAGCTGTTAACTCACCAAAACTATGACCTGCAGTGAAGTCTGCAGCAAAACCTGCTTGTTTAAATGTATTGTATAAACCAACACTAAAACAACCAATTGCAGGTTGTGCGTGTTGTGTTAAACGTAATGCTTCATCTTGTGCTTTACGATCCGTATCATTAAATACTGGAATTGGGAAAGTAACATTTGATAAATGAGATAAACCAGCAGATGCAAATTGTGCATCCATATCTGCAGCACTTTGCATCACACTTGGGAAGTTACATGCTAATTCATTGCCCATATTCACATACTGTGAACCTTGACCTGAGAATAAAGCAACCACTTTACCTTTTGCATCAATACCCGATTGGCGATAATAAATGCCTGTTGGTACAGACCATTCAACGTCACCCACTTTAGCCTTAAATTGTTTAAGCGCTGCGTTGATCATATCAATTGCTTGACTTGCATTTTTTGCAACAAAACCACAACGCGCCAATTCTGTAGCTGGCTTAGTAGCTGCACATTGGATAACTAAACGATTGAATGCAAAAACTTGCGCATCTGCATCAACTGATAATTGTGTTAGATGTTCATTTAATTGTGCAACAATGCCAGCTTCATTTTCAGCAGTCACTAAAATAGACTGTGGTACTGCCGTGATACGGTATTCGCCTTGCGCTTTAGGTTGGTATTCTTCCAATACCATATGGTAGTTAGTACCACCAAAACCAAATGAGCTTACACCCGCTCTACGAGGCAAACCATCTTCTCTTGGCATCCAAGGTCTAGTTTGGCTGTTTAAATATAGCGGGCTGTTTTCGATATCTAAGTTGGTATTTGGTTGATCAATATGAAGTGTGCCTGGCAATACTTTATGATGTAATGCAAGAACAGCTTTGATCATACCCGCAGAACCTGCAGCAGCTTTAGTATGGCCCACTTGTGATTTTACTGACCCTAACGCAATATGTTGCGTTTTATCATTATCAGCACCAAAATGTTTTGTTAATCCAGCAAATTCAGCGGCATCGCCCGCTTTAGTACCTGTACCATGCGCTTCAATTAAACCACAGGTTCTTGGATCCCAACCTGCATCGTCATAAGCACGTTTTAATGCTTTTGCTTGACCATCTGGACGAGGTGCATAAATAGATTTAAAACGACCATCTGAAGAAGTACCAATACCTTTAAGTACAGCATATACTTTATCGCCATCACGTTCAGCATCTTCAAGACGTTTAAACGCCATCATACCAATGCCTTCACCTATCATCATGCCTTTTGAATCATCGTCAAATGGACGGATATCATCATTAGTTGTAAATGCAGGTGTTTTAGAAAATGACATATACATAAATGGTGAGTTATCACAACAAACACCACCTGAGATCATCACTTCTGATCTGTATTCTAATAAGTCTGAGATTGCCAATTTAATTGCAGCTAAAGAGCCAGCACAAGCAGCATCAACAACACAGTTAGTGCCACCAAAATCAAAACGGTTCGCAATACGACCTGAAATCACGTTTCCTAACATGCCTGGGAATGAATTTTCTTCCCAACCGATATAAGCTTTTTTGAACTTTTCGATGATCATCGCACGATCATCGGCATCAACGCCTGAGGCTTTTAATACCTTTTCAAGTACGGGTCCTTGTAAACGTGACGTCAATGGAGAAATTTGCTTTTGACCACCGCCTACACCTAAAGTGATACCCACTTTATCGCGGTCATAACCTGAACCATCACCTATGCCTGCATCATTGAGTACATCACGGGCTACCACTAAAGATAATAACTGAGCGATATCAGTTAATTCTAAAATATTTGGCGGCAGACCAAACTCCATTGGATCAAAGTCAATTTCAGGTAAAAAACCACCACGTTTGCAGTAAGTTTTATCTGCGGCAAATTTATCTTCAGAGTAATAATCGTCAATCGCCCAACGATCAGCTGGCACATCTTTGATTGAATCAACAGATTCAAAGATATTATCCCAATATTGATCTAAGTTTGTTGCATCAGCAAATACTGAAGCCATGCCTACAATGGCAATTGGACATTCTTGTAAACGGGAATTAAATTGTTGTTCATCAACTAGTGCATCAACGTCTTTAACCGTTTTTGCTAAAGCAGGTTTTGCCTGGCTTTTATTCGACATTCTATTATTACTCCAATTAAGATTCGGTTGCGTTTTGTACATTAGTATCTGAATCTAGTTCTGCATCTAACATGCGAAAACGGCTTAAAAATTCGGTATAGTTTCCAGCCAAAATACGGCGGATATGAAATGGGGCTTTAGTAAGTACATGACTCATATAACGGCTGGCTGCGGCTTTTTCATCGCCATCATAAATATCGACATAAACCCATCCTGATGCGGGATCATTTGCAATTAATAAACGGCGCTTAGTTGTTTCATCATCAAATTCAGGTAATTGTGTTACCTTTACTTGCACCACTTCATCTTCTGATAAAGATTGTGTTTGATTTAAAACTTCACGCATGGCTTCAGGTGAAACATCAGACAAGACAATATTCTTTTCTTCTAAATTCTGTATAGGTACTTGAATGGCAGCATGATTAGGGCTATCAGCATCGGTTGCTTCCCCACTTTGATCCATGTCTGCTAATCTTGAAACACCGTGGCGCTTTAAACACCTTTGTAAGCCCGCTCTAGATGTTTTCACATTAATAAACTCTTTACTCACAGCAAGTAATTCATCTAATGAAAGTAAAAGTCGAGTTCTCAGTTCAACAACAACATATTCTTGCGCTGGGCTTAAAGTAGTATTGAGTTGTTTTGGTGTATGAGATTCATCATCCACTGTGTCACGTTTTCGCCATTTGCGAACGGTAGATTCAGATATTTTAAGTAAGCGCGCTAGAACAGCAGTGGGTAAATCAGACTCATGAATAAATGCACGCATTTCAAGCGTTGTTGTTGCATTTGCATGTTGTTTTGGCATTCCATTGTTCTTTTTTATTTAATTGACCGCGATAATATACACAGGTTTCAAACCCAGTACAATCACCCGATACTCTATTTAACTTCAATTTAAAATAATTGAATACAAGATGACTTAGATCAAGCAAAAAAGTACTACACATTGAGCTTTTACTCTATAAATTATTGTTTTTAGGTAAAATAGCTTAGCGCATTGCATCATTATTGAGGTTTTAATAATAAACAATATGATAAAATCATATTATGTAGAATATATAAAAAAGCAAACTTTTGAGGAACAACGTGGTGATACTGATAAGGAGATTTAATGCATAACTCGATACAAAAATTAAGTTTAGAAAAAAATGAAATACATCTATGGTATGTTTATCCGAATAAAATTAAACAAATCGATTTATTAAATGCATATCACGCATTATTAACGCCAGATGAAACACAAAAACAACAAAGGTATAAATTTGAAAAAGACAGGCATAGTGCATTAATTACTCGTGCTTTTGTGCGTGACTTATTATCTCAATATGTACAAATAAAGCCTGAAAGTTGGCGCTTTGAAAAAGGTGAATATGATAAACCTGAAATAAAAGATCCACCATTACCTTTGAGGTTCAATCTGAGCCACACCGATGAACTCATTATTTGTGCAGTAACATTACAAGACGATATAGGCTGTGATGTAGAAAATATGACACGTGATAATGATGTTTTAGGCATAGCTGATAGATTTTTCTCTAAAAAAGAGTCTGAGGAGTTATTTTCCTTACCATTAACACAACAAAGAAATCGATTTTTTGACTATTGGACTTTAAAAGAGTCTTATATTAAAGCCTGGGGATTGGGGTTATCAATCCCATTAAAAGACTTTAGTTTTGATATTGGTGTAAATGAAAATAATCAGGTTAATCACAATATACAACTCAGTTTTGCACAACACCGTATTGACCATGCTAATGTTTGGCGTAGCTGGTTATTTTATCCAAATGATAAACATCGCATTGCACTTTCTGTACGCGCTAAAAATAATAATCAGAATAGTCAGTATAAAATGCGTTTTTTTAATTCGACTCCTTTAATCTCATATAAAGAATCCACAGGGTTTTAATGGGACTTTCTTTGTTTAAAATCAAAAATTGAAAACTGAGTTAATATATAGTTCCATATATTAACTCGATGAAAGTTATCAATATGAAACCTAAAACACCATTTCAAAAAATCTCTTATGTTTTTTCAATCTTATTTTTTATCGGTGCTGCACTTTGCACACTTTGGATAATAATATATGGGGAAAGCACAAGCAGTGTTTATAAAGCAAGTTTTGCAGCATCGGCTTTTTTTTGTTTCACATCAGCCCTTGTATTGATCACTATGGCAAAAGCTAATCTACCTAATTTAAAGTTTGATACCAAAGATAAAACTAACCTCTAATACGCTCATCAGTCGTATCTAAAGCATTCTTTGATAGGTATCCATTTTAATATGATACCTATCAGGTTAAATTTGCAACTAGGCTGTTTTTTCATCGCTTCTTTTCATTATCAGCTCAAATTCTTTTACTAAAAGAGCATAGCTATAACCATCAAACCATTTATCTACCACTTTAAAATGGTCACGATAAAGCGCTTCTCTCTTCATGCCCAGTCTTTCCATTAAACCCCAAGAAGCATTATTCTTTGTAATACATACAGCAGTAATTTTATGCAAATCCAATTGCTCAAAAAGATGTGTTATTAAGGCACTGACAGCTTCATAGGCATAACCTTTTTTTTGATAATTGGTATTAAGCCTATAACCTACTTCACCTATATTACTGCCTATATTCGTATGCTTATACATTAACTCACCAATTAATTTACCTTGTGATTTAAGTTCTATCGCTAACCCCAACTTCTCATGCTCATTCCCTTGCCAAGGTTTAACTGCTTGATCTAATCTCTCTTTCGTTTGTTCAAACGTTAAAGGTTCTGATATAAATTTACTGACACTTGCGCTACCTCTATGTTCATAGCTATCTTCCAAGTCATTTAATTTCATATTTCTAATGATCAACCTAGGTGTTTCGATATACATATTTAACCTTATTATTATTTGTTTTTTTCAAACTAAACTTCATTAATAACCAACATAAAAGTAGAACAAATGAAAATGCGATATATATAAGAGCAAGTGATAGATAACTCGTAATGAAAAATTTATTAATAAAGATTGCCAATATAGAGAAACATAAAAGCTCAACGGCACCAACCAAGGCACTTGCGGCTCCGGCATATTTTTTAAATGACGTCACAATCAAATGGATACAACATGGGTAGTAAGTACCAAATGCAACCATCAATAAACTATAACTCAAAAGCGCTGAAAATAAGCTAAATGGCATTGCATATAATACAATGCCAGAAGCTAATATTAAGGGCCAAAATACAAGTAATATCTTGTTATAGGAAATATATTTTTGCAGTATTTTTGCCAGCAATGTGCCCAATACTAACCCTGCCGTAGGGATCATCATGGCTTTTCCATACTCAGCAGCTGATAAGTTAAATTTTTCTTGTAGTTCAAAAGGAAAATAAATTTGTGATGTTAAATATAAAAAAGTGGGGATCCATTTAAACATCGCAATGCTGATAAATTTTTGTTGAATCAACAATTGCATGTAATTGCGTAATGTATTTTTGAGTTTAAATTCTACAACCCCAGTTTCATGTTTTGCTAAAAATACATATCCAATAAACCAAGTTGTTATGAAATAAACGGTCAGTACAAAAAATAATATTTGCCAATCATAATGTGTGGTGATCAATCCACCAAACCAAGGTGCAACAACAGCAACTAAACTTGCAGCAATAGACAAACTTGCTGTCGCACTTTTTAAAGCTGAACCTTCTAATTCTGAACCGAGTAAAATTCGACTGATCAACAAAGGTGCTGCGGCACCAAACCCTTGTAATACACGTCCTAATGCAAATATATTTTCATTAATAGCAAGACCTGCAATACATGTTCCTAGAATAAATGAGATTTGGCCTACTAAAAATACTTTTCTATTGCCAAACGAATCACATAAAGGCCCTACTATTAATTGTGAAAATCCCAAGCTAATAAAATAATACATCATAACTTGTTGTAATTGACTTTTACTAATATCTAAGGCTATTGCGATATCAGGCATCGCAGGTAAAAAAATTTGACTGGCGAATTGTGAACAAGATAAAAATAAGATAGCTAAAAAAAGTGGCATTACCTTCTCCTAAAATTGATATTTAGCACTATATTATTTATCTCTTGGAATAAAAATGCTGTAATAGGCAAAACATTACTTCCAAATAGGAATTAATATGGACTGGTTAACTGCCACAAAAAGTTTCTGTGCCTTGGTAGAACATAAAAGCTTTACACAAGCTGCTAATTCAATTGAAGTAACACCTTCAGCTGTAAGCAAACGAATTGACTGGCTAGAAAAGCAATTGGGATTAAGTTTATTTATTAGAACAACACGCCAGGTAAACTTAACCGAAGCAGGTCATGGGTTTTTACCTCGAGCAAAAAGCTTCATAAATCAATTTAATGTCATGGTAAGTGATACACAGCAAGAGGCTTCACATCCAAGAGGCCTCATAAAAATTGCAGCGACTCTCGCCGTTGGCAGTACATTATTAATGCCACATATAGAAGCTTTTTTAGCAAAGTATCCCCATGTTAAAATTCAATTAAATGTTCTAACACCCGGTGAATTACCAGATCTGGAACATGATTTAGTGTTAACTCGAAAACATGAAGAGTTTGATTCCACGGCTCATAAAGGCACTAAATTAGTTGACTATCAAATGAGTCTATTTGGTTCACCTGAATATTTAACAACACACCCTAAAATAAATTCCATTACAGACCTATCACACCATAAAATGCTATTAAGTAACTATTATAGAAAGCAAGGTGGACTTGAGCTTGAAAATGGCGATTTTTTTGAATTTACAAATTTTAATTTTGTCACAGATCATCTTGAAGCTATTTTAATCGCGGCAAAACAAGGCATGGGTCTCATATTTATTCCTGAAAACTATATACAAAGAGAAATAAATAAACAGCAATTAATTCCTATTTTACCTGATATCAAATCAGCAAAAAAACAGCTGTGGCTATTTTTTCCTAATACAGCGTTCATGCCATTAAAAACACGTTTATTTATTGACCATTTGAAATCTCAATTAAAATAAATTCACATGAATACAATTTTGAGGGGGACCTAAGATGTTTTATAACTATTAGCCCAAGAAATTGATTCTGTGTAATATTTAGCAAGAGAGTCTTCATCTAAGTTTAGTTTTTCACAGGCTTTTTTCATTGCCCACCAACTTGCTTTTTCATAAGCTTTTTCAACTTCTAAAATATTAAGGAGTATATTATTTTTTCCTAATAGCGCATCTTTGATATTATCTGATATAGGTAAAGTCAGTAATATATCTTCCATTGGTTTATCTAAAATTGCATCTATCAACGAAAATAAACCTAAGATAAATGCATTATTACTCATGCCAGGTGATACTTTTATTGCGATAAGTTCACAAAACCTTGCCCTTACAATTGATAACTCCGTTAACTCAGAAGGTTTGCTCTGTGCAAGATGCGCCGTAATTATCATACAAACAAACTTTTTAACGCGCTCTTCTCCTAAATAAACCAAGGCTTGCCTAAGAGAGCCTATCTCTTCTTTTACCGAAAATAAACCAGAGTTTATAAAACGTAATAATTTATAAGACAACGCCGTATCATGTTCAAAATGACTCGCTAATTTTTCATAATTCATGTTTTTTCGTAAAACTTCATTATAAAGTGCAAGAATAGCAGCCTGGCTATTATCAACATCTTTTTGTTCTATGATCTCTGGTTTACAAAAAAAATACCCTTGATAATAATCAAAGCCCATTGCTTTTGCCTGTAAAAACTCATCATTTGTTTCTACTTTTTCTGCAAGTAATTTTAACGATTTATATTGCTTTAGTTTTTCAATTAATGGCGCAACTGTATCTAATGGGGTTTCCATGATATCAATTTTAATAAGACGGCAAATTTTAATGAAAGGTAACCAAGGTTTACTGTAAACAAAGTCATCTAATGCAAGTTTATAGCCTTTATGAAATAAGGTTTTACACGCTTCATAAACTTGCTCTGTGGGTCTAACATCTTCTAAAATTTCAATGATAACTTGATCAGGCGGTAGTAAGCTGGGAAGTAAATCTAGGAGTGCTTTTTCAGGGAAGTTTATTAATGCTTTTTTTCCAGATGTTATGACTTTAATACCTTGATTAAATTGACTATCAAGTAAAAGTTTGGCCGTAGCCTGATTGCTTTCAATATTGGGAAATGCATTACTCAGTCCATCTCTAAAAAGCAATTCATATGCAACAACATGTTTTTTACGATTAAATATTGCTTGCCTTGCAGTGTAAACTTTCACTCAAGCTCCAGAGGCTTTTGCAATTGCCCAATCTACAAAACTGGACAATTGCGCTATGTATTATTCAATAATATAAATCATAGTTAGCATATTGCTTTTTGGCTAAAAATTTTACTCAATAATAATTTTTACAAATTTAGTTATACCATCATAACTGACTGTTAATACAAGCTCACCAACTGCAGACTTGCTTGTTAATTTATATTTCGCTGCACTGGTACCCATAGACACTAACTCTTGTGTTAATAATGTTGTATCACTAAAGTGCCAATCAGCAAACTCTGATATATTTACTGGAGCAGTCGTGTTTTTAAAACCTGCCGTGACGGTTAATTCTATCGACTCATTTGCTTTTAGTGTAATCGTTTCTGCGCCATCGTTTATTGTCAACGATTCAAATGTTTCTCCTTTTATTTCAACTGTTGCAATGCCATTTACACCACCACAACTTGCATATAATTGTGAAACACCCGGTTTTAATGCGACTAAACTTCCTTTGTTTACTCCTGAAGCTGTAATACCAGCTAAATTAGCCGTACGTAGCTCCCAGTTAATATTTGTATCTATATCAAAAAGTGTTTTTGAAATAGTGCTTACTAGTTTTGCCTGAGATTTCACTTTGACCCTATCGCCTACATTAAGTGAAATAATACTGGTCGCTTTATTATCAAGGAGTACGCTTATGGTTTCCAAGTTCTTAGGGTCTGCATTAACGGTTAGTTGATTTGAAATGGTGCCTATTTTTCCTGTGATAGTTGTTGCTTCAATTTCACTATGAGTAGTATGTAAGATACCAGCAGTTTCATCAATTGTAGCAGTCGTTGTATTATCAACACTAAATACAATACCGTTTGTAACATTGAGAGACTTATAATTATCTTCATAAGTAACATCAGCTAATATTTGTGTATCAATACAGGTTAAAATATCAGTTGATAAACTTGAGTCTTGCTTTAATACCAATGAAGAAATGCCAACATCACTCACAGATACTTCTGCTTGTGCAGAAATATCATTAATAGTTGTGCCTTTAATTATAACGATGCCAGAGTTTTCAGTGGAACTTGCTACAGCTGTCACTAAGCCTTTATTACTGACAGTTGCAATACTTGTATCACTTGAAGTCCATTGTAATTCACTAGTGACATCTCTTTGATCATTATTTGTATCAATACCTAACGCTGTTAGCTGTTGTATTTCACCGGCCTTTAAACGTGTTTGTCCTCCACTAATGGTCACTGATTCTATAATTGTACCTTTGGCTCTTTGAGACTCTAACGCCACAGCTTTAGCTAAAGCTTCTGAGTCATTATCTGAATCACATCCTGCTAATAAAACACTTGAAGAAATACTCAATAAAATAACTAATTTTGAAAAGCGCATTCAATAATTCCTTTTAGAAATGATAATTAAAACCAAGGGTAATACCATTAATACTAATATCATGGTCATTATAGAGTGATTGATAACCCAGTTTTACCTGTGCATTCTCAAACGAAGGTATTTGTTGATAAAAAGATACACCCCAAGCGAAACCATTATAATCATCTGTGCCATTAAATGTATTTTCAGGACCTGTGACTGTAAGCTCACTACTAGCATAACCTAATGAAACATCGAGGCTAAAACCATTTACGGCAGTTGACTGCAGCAATAAAAAAAGTGCTTTACTATTTTCTAAGTCAAATTCCATATTATAAATGTTGTCAGATTTATTCGAAATTGAATACTGTGCCTCAACAGAGATTTGCTTATAAACAGTCGTTCCTAATCTAAATGATGTCATGCTAGGTTTTGCTTTTTCATCAGAAAATTTAATCTCAGAAAAAACATAATCTAAACCAATATAAGTAGAATCGGCAAAACTAGGCATTGATGCGCAAGCTAAAAATAAAAGAGAAATTGTTTTATTCATGGGTACCTAAATAATATCCTTTTAAAAGAGTCCGCATCATATAGAGAACCTACTTGCATTACCATATTAATTACAATTAATAACATTTTCAGTTTCTTATGCAATAAGCCTTGATTCAGCAGACTTCAAGCTGCTAATTTTGTTAAATATTTATTTTGATGTAAAAATAATAGTTCGGCTTCTTTATCGGTAATATTGATATTAAAAGTATTTAGTAAGATTTGTTGTAGCGCATTCGCACTTGTCACTTTATTGATATGTTCAATATTATTTAATTCATCAAAATGTGTAAAAGTCAGGTTACGGATCAGATAACGTTGATTTTTTTCTATACGAGAAACAACTAGATGGTTCACAAATGCCGCATTTTTGTGTTTATGACTATAAAAGTGTGAAATATCGCAATCTGTTTCAGTACTTTCAGATAAATCGAGTCTATACAAAATGACAGGTTTAATATCATCAGTTTTGATAACCCGATAAGTATCACTTTCATCAAATTCAACCTGATATTTAGCAAAAGGAATTTCTAAACTGGCACCTTTTACTAATGGAATTAAAGTCCTGGGTGTCATAACACCAAAACCTACATCTATTATGTACTGCTGTTTATTGAGTGTTAATAAAGTCAGTCTGTGGCTTCGACCATTTTCAGGATCACCATTTAGCATTACGCGGGCTATTAATGGTCGAACATCAAAACCAAGATGCTTTAACGCCAAATGAAAAATTTTATTATGCTCAAAACAATAACCCCCTCTTCTTTTGTTTATGACACGTTTAAAAAGAGCTTCGGGTTCCAAGCTTAACTCTTCACCAAGGATCACATTAATACTGCTAAAATTAAAAAACTTAATATGTGCTTTGATCATATGTTCAATTAAGTCATGATCATTTAAATTAAAAGGTAAATCTAACGAATTTAAATAGTCTGTTATATAGGTTGGCAATTCAAATCTCCAATATAATATAAGTTGTTTTTATGTTGAGGCCACTATAAAACCTCAACTTAACCTTAGGTAAAGTCTTTTCTACTATTATTTTGTATTTATCTCAACCTGCTTGCTTAAATTAAAACGCCCGTTTATTCTTCTTTGTTTAAGTACATGCAATAAGGTAACAAAATGAGTGGTTCTGCAGTTTATACAATAGGAATACCAGGTCAAAAATGGGGAAAAAAAGAAAAAGAAACTTGGTTATCCAAACAATCTATTAAACGCTCTTACCAAGATGAAGTTGTTACTAAAATTGAAAAACTTAAAAACCAATTTGATATAGCAACATATGGCGCGATTTCTTATGATGAAAATAAATATCCGCTTTATGTTATTACAAGCCTAAACTGGGATGAAACTAAACCAACAGTGTTAATTACAGGCGGTGTTCATGGCTATGAAACAAGTGGTGTTCATGGAGCATTAGGCTTTGTGAGTAGCCAAGCGCTAAATTATACCAATCAGTTTAACCTTATCATCACGCCTTGTATCAGCCCTTGGGGATATGAAACAATTAACCGCTGGAATCCTAATGCAGATGATCCCAATAGATCATTTTATGAAAATAGCCCAGCAGCAGAATCAGCGGCTTTAATGAAATATATTGCCTCACTCAATACAAAAATAACTGCACACATTGACTTACATGAAACAACTGACACAGACAATACTCAGTTCAGACCAGCGCTTGCTGCCCGCGATGCAACTGTGCATGATAATTGGAATATTCCAGATGGGTTTTACTTAGTAGGCGATACGTTAAATCCTGCGCCTGATTTTCAAGGCGCAATCATAAATAAAGTCAAAAGTATTACTCATATTGCTCCAGCTGATGGGCAAGGTAAAATAATCGGCTCTCCACTTGAACAAGAAGGTGTTATTAATTACCCAACTTCCAAACTTAGTCTATGCATTGGATTTACCCAGGCGACTTACTCAACCACAACGGAAGTTTATCCAGATAGTGATAATGTAACAGATGAAGAGTGCATAAATGCTCAAATTACTGCTATTACTGCTGGTCTTGATTATATTTCAGAAAAAAACAACCATATTTAATTAGTCTAAACTTATGCAATTTTTTTAATATTGCATAAGTTTCAAGAGATTAAATAAAACATTCTATTTAACAATTGCATAATTTAAATTAAATTTAAGTAATTATTACTGAGAATTAATTATTCCAACAAGATGAAGTTATACAATCTCCCTATAGTAATTCTGCGTTCAACATAAATTATCAGAGGTAGTTTTGATAATGAAAACATAGGATTATTTAATGGCCTTATTTTTAACAAGTACACTATTATCATTAGCCACGTTTTTTACGGTTTTTTCAGCAGCAGCAAAACAAAGTTCATATATAACAAATCTTAAAAATATGAATTTTGATCAACTGAGCGCTCATAACGATATTGCATTTGAAGGTGATCAAATTTGGTTTAAAGGTACGGCTGTTTCTATGCTAAATACTTGTATGTCAGACTCAAAAACATTAAGAACAAATGAAAAGAAAACCATTGAAATTTTAGATGAGGAAGACTTAATCATTACAGGTTTTGACTACTTATATACACCGATTAGTACCACTAAAGCGATTGTGAATGGCGATACTGTTATTTACACAAAAAACCAAATTAAAACTCAAAAAGATATATACATTGTCACTAACGATGATGATATGGATTCTGATTTCTTATTTTCAAAACAATTTACAGTTCCATACTGCTAGTCATCCTTAGAAATAACCATCTTAAAAGATTAACTTATTCTCTTGAGATGGTTATTGAATCAATCACAAAATCCTTTACGTAAAAAATCACTTTTACATTGATTATAGTTTTCCTCAGTGCAATTAATATATTTAATCGCTAAAAGATATTGTTCTTGCAAACATTTTTCCTCTTTTGCAAGTTCATATTCATTCATGACGATATGCATCGCCTCTATCGTTGCCTCAGTTTCACCTAAGCCAATATCTACTTCATCAGGTTCAAAGTTATCAAGCATCCAAATTTGAAGTTTTTGAATTGAAATCTCTGATTCCCCCCAAGATGTTATAATATTAATCAATGCCGATTTTGTGATTTGATTTTTATGCATGTTTATCTCTATTTATTCTCTTTTCTTAAATTTATATATAAAACGATCCGTTTTACCGCGAAGTTTATCTTCAAAAACACTCATAGATAAGTCGTCTTCAGGATTCGCTAAATAAAAAGCTTGTTCAACTAATACAAAGCCAGCCTCTTCCAGTTGATATTTTACAATATTTGAGTCAATACGATGCACTGAGTTTGGCGCTTCTAAGCCAGATCCCTTATGAGCATGGTGATCAATAATAATAAAAACACCATCATCTTTAAGGCTTGCCTTAATTTTTGCTAAAGCAGCTTTATGATCAACCTCAGCTTCACGAAATATCGTCTTTTTACCGTCAGAAATATCATAAGTAAAAAACAAATCGTGGTAATTAAGTGCTGTGAAAGCAATATCGATACTTTTTTCTGGTATGTTTATATCTGGAAGATCAATTTTATCTAATCTAGTAAGGTTTTTTAGGCGGTTGTTTTTTGTTCTTTTTTCAATTCGCTTTTGTGCAAAACGCCAAATAACACTGTCATTTTGTACATATACTTTACCCTTATCTCCAACAGCCATTGAAAATAATTCAGAGTACCAACCTCCTCCTGCAAATATATCTAATATATGATCTCCTTTTGCAATACCAGAAAAGTGCATTATTTGAGCTGGCTTTCTTGATTGATCTCTTTGGCTATCATTTTCTTGTCTGTTAGGAGCAGCCAAATAAGCATTTAACTGTTCTAATGTTAATGCTTGCTCCTTTTCATTCGCATGTAACCTATCAATACTTGTCACTAAAATTAGTAAAAATAGTATTTTAAAACCAAAATTAAATTTTATCATTTGCGCACACTTGTTATTATTAGAGTAATACATATTAAATCTATAAATAATAAAAATCATTAATTTAAAGATTTAATATACACAATTATTTCTTATATCACTTGATAACGGAATTTTGTATGGACAATAAATATTACATTCGATCATGCTCACAAAAAGAGCTTCATACAATTTTAAAATGGGCAGAGTTAGAAGACTGGAACCCAGGTCTTTACGACTATGAAAGTTTTTATGCTGCTGACAATATGGGATTTTTATTAGGGATTTTAAATAATCAACCCATAGCGTGTATTTCTATTGTGAAATATCCTGACAATTTTTCATTTTTAGGTTTTTATATTGTTAAGCCTGAGTTTAGAGGTCAAGGCTATGGTTTTCAGTTATGGCAGCATGCAATAAAACAATTAAGTAAATATAATATTGCACTTGATGGTGTTATTGAACAGCAAAATAACTATAAAAAGTCAGGGTTTAAATTTGCTTATTCAAATATTCGTTATCAAGGCATTAGTAAAACGAATACAATTAACACAGAGAATTCACCTCAGTTATTAACTGATTTATTACACTACAAACCTAACATTGTTAATGAAATTATCTCTTATGATAAAGATTTTTTTCCCACTGATCGTCGTATTTTTTTGAAGGCTTGGTTAAATCAAACTAAAAGTAAAGTGATTATACAATTAGAAAAAGGTAAAATCTCAGGTTATGGTGTTATCAGGCCGTGTATTTCAGGTTATAAAATAGGCCCTTTATTTGCTAATTCACCCAATATAGGTGAATCAATTTATGTGTCATTAATTAATCAGGTAGAAAATAATAAAAAGTGCTATCTTGATATTCCAGAAACAAATGCAGATGCCCTCACTTTAGCAAAAAAGTATAATATGATAAAAGTTTTTGAAACGGCTCGTATGTATACTCTAAACGAACCTGAAATATCCTCTTCACGTACCTTCGGTGTCACTACATTTGAGTTAGGCTGATCTCTTATTGGATAAAGTAATCTTAACCTATTATTGTGCATTACTTTTACATTTATAACACAATACAATTTAAATAATACTTATTAAATTGCTTAATATTATCAATCTTTTATTGCACTAAAATCATCTTACATACGACGTGATCTAGAAGAAATTCTGCTACCAGTCCTAATTTTTGTATTATTTAAGTTAGGGTTAACAAATGAAAATAATTTAGTTTCTCTCATCACAATTTCATTACCGTTAACTTTACCTGGAGTAAAGCGCCATTTTTTCATCGCTTTTCTAACTGATTTTTTTAAATAACTTTTAGTATCACCCATAAATTCTATATCGGACGCTTTTCCATCTAAGTTAACATTAAATGAAATAACAACATCGCCAACATATCCTTTTCTTTGCGCAACTTCAGAATAATCAGGTTTAATCATTTTTAAAGCTTTTGGTGGGATCACTAAAGGTTTATATTCATTAGAATCAACAACTGCAATTTTATTTGTAATTAGTGGTAATGTTTCAATTTTAGAATTTAATTCAGCAATTTTTTCTACTGGTTTATTTTCTCTGTTCTTTGTTTTTACTGTTATTTTTTTTTGTTCTGGAGCTACTTCTAACACTAGTTCAGTTTTATTCAATAAAGAAGGCTTTTGGGTTTCTCTATGCTTTTCTACTATGACTTGCTTCTTTTCCAAAACATCATTTTCAATACTTGGTGATTGATTAAGTATAACTTTTTGTTGCTTTTGTATTGGAATATCGACTGTAGTTAATTTTTTAGCTCCTTGCTGTTCCTTAGATTTGTCAGGGGCTATTTGAACTGAAATATCATTTAAGTTTTCTTTAATTTCAGGCTTTACAAGCATAAGTTGTTTATTTTTTAAAGTCTCTAAATACTCATCAGTTACAGTATTACTCATTCCAATTACTTTATGAGTACTAAATAATAAACATACGACAGCTAAACCAATTAAACCTGCCATACCACGGTTTGCATATTTAGGGGTACATGAGTGCTCACCGACTACTCTTGAAACACGGCTTCTTAAATGTCCACCTGTAGCTGCCATTGCCATTAAAGGAATTGTTCTTGGTCTCAGTTCTTCTGCATGTAAAAGCGCTTTAGCATAAGATATTTTTTCACAGAAATGTGTTGCGGCAATATCATCACAACAATACTCACGGTCGATTCTGATTTGTTTTGAAATCCATTTGACCCCAGGATGAAAAAATAAAAATACTTCAACGAGTGACTGTATTAAGTTTACAAAATAATCATGCCTTTTAACATGCGCTAATTCATGCGCAATCAGTAACCTTAACTGTTCTTCTGTTAACCCAGTGATCATATTTAATGGTACTAAAACAACGGGTTTAAGCCATCCAATCACCATAGGAACATCGACTATTTTAGACACTCTTAAGGTTACATTTTGTGAAATCGATAACTCTTCTTTTAAAGATAAAAACAGTTCACTCAGCCACCGTTGAGGTTTAGAAACATGTGACTTAGGTAATTTATAAACTGAAAAAAGCTCTTTGCAATAGCCAATACTGAAGTAAATAACTCCCAACATCCATATAACAGATAACCAAGGTAATAAATTTTTAATATCAAACTCTTGCATATTAAACAATACAGAAACAATTTCTGGTTCAGATAATAAAGGCGCTGCATGTGATATTGAAGCATTAGATATGGATTGTGGTTCATTTATAATTAAAAAAGTAAGAACCGGAGAAATTAAGCACAATACCAATACAAAAAGGCTGACGTTATATCTTAAATTTGAATATTTATTACTGATTAACTTTAAAAATGCAGCTAGAAATACAGCTAATACAGATCCTTGCCATATAAAATGAAGTAAGGTTAGTGATAATGTTTTAAAAACAGGATTACTTAAAAAAGTATCAAAAAAGAAAAAGTCCATTTAGTTGTCTCTATTTTTTATTTTGTTCTTCTAATGTATTGAGCAGCTCTCTAATTTCATTAATTTCGTCTGAACTTGCTTTTTCGCCTAATGCGCTCACAACAAGGTCATATTTAGAACCACCAAATGCTTTTGATAGTATGTCTTTTATTAATGAATTTTGCGTTTTTCCAGATGACTCTTTAGCCTTATATAAATGCGCCCGACTTGACTCATCTCTTTGAACTAGCCCTTTTTCATGCATTACCTGCATTGTTTTGAGTGTTGTAGTATAACCAGTTGACTGAGTCAAAGATAAAACTTCATGAACTTGGCGTACGGTAGACGGCTGAACCTTCCATAAAATATTAAGAATATTAAGTTCAGCTTTTGTTGGTACCGTTTTTTTTGTCATTCTTTCTTGCCTATTTTTTTAAATAAAGTTCACATGCCTAATATACGAAATCAATCGTAAATAGCAACAATTAATTTACTATTGAGACATAATTGATTGTCTTACTTGGTAACTTTGATGGTTTTTCAAACTAACCCCACCAAAATAAGATTTATATATACCTAGTTTTTCCAATACCGGATTTACATTTGGAAAACTTCGATTTAAAGCTTCTTGATATAATAGCTTAGTAAAAATATTAGTCCCTGATAAAGAATCCAATTTAGCTGTAAATTTTTCAGCAGACCAAGGGCCTTTCTCAGTTATACAACATTTAACAAACTTGTTTATAATATCAAATAAGCTTGTCTTTTTGCGCTCTCTCAATGCGACATCTACAATAAGAAAATATGCAGCACCTCCCCAGTAATAATGCATTGTTTCATTTGTTTGCCGTAAATTAAGGCCATTCTCATCACGCATACCACGTTCAAATCCATCCAGCATTTTCTCCCAGCCTTCTAAATCGTTTGTAAAACCAGCTCTTGCTCTTAATACAACCTGATAATAAGTCGCTAACCCTTCTGATAACCATAAATCTTCAGTATTAAATTTAGGTAAATATAAATGACTTAGTTCATGTACAGCAGTCCAATCTTGATAAAACGTTTCTATTTTAAGGTTCTTATCTACATAAAATTGAACGGATGCACCACCTCCTCTTTGAACTTCCGCCCATGGAACAGGCCCATTGTTTGAAGAAATTTCTGTGATCAGTATTTGCACTGGCCTTTGTGGAAATAGCCCAGTGTGTTGGTCTAAAATATTTGCCATATCTTGAACCCATTTTATATATTCATTCTGTCTTTTATGATTATTTAAACCAATGAGTGCTAATTCCAATTTCGCATTACCAAATATAAGACTTTCTAACCTAATATTTCCTATAACAGTTTTACTTTCATATTCGATTGCATTTCTTTTCAATATAAATGTGACATCATTTTTAATTTTTTTCGCCTTAGGAAAAGGGGTTGATATTTGATGCTGTAAATTATTTAAATTAAACTTTATATATACCTTTTGCTCATTTTTTGGGTAAAACAACCAATCTCGATTATCAATAAAGACTGTATTTTTAATTGCATACTTTTCAGCTTTTTTTAAACTTTGATTTAGATTTACTTGATAAGCTAAGCAATCACCTAATTTAGTATTTCCAATATAAAGCTTGTTACTATAGAGATTTAAGCCTCTTCTATCACCACTTTTAGATATGATATTCAGTGAAGTAATATTAAACAGCGCGTTTGAACGACCTAATTCAAATAGTGAAGGCAAGACTGTAGATGAGCAAATATCAACCTTAATGTTTTTTAAATCTTTAGATATATCAACAAAGTAATCTATTTTTGCAAAAAGTATTGATGGAAAAAACAACATGAAAACATAAAAACAGTGCATCAGACTTCCTTTATTTCACTTTAATAACCAAATCCAACAATTTATAAACTGAATTCAAATAGCACATCAATTACACTTAATAATCTATCCAAAAAGTAGACCGGGGTTTTTCTATAATAATTACGAAGCGTGGCTAAAATATTAAAACTCTCCAAGGTATTGTTTTATAAAACATCAATTAACCCGCTTATTTTTTATTCGGTAATGAGTTAAAAAAAGATTGTTGCATTTAGAAGGATAATGTAAACTTGCGCAAAATTTGTACTGGAGAGCTTATGCATTACCCTAAATTCATTTACGAAGCATTACCATATTTATATTTTTGCGCTGGCATTATTCTTATACATGAAAATACTCATTTTATATTTTCAATTATTGGATCTTTGCTTTTTTTATTTGGTGCAGGAATTTGGATAGTACGTTCAAATCACCGTCGCATAGATATAACAGGGCATTTTATTAAAAGCGAACTGTTACAAGACTTGTCTCAGAAATTATATGAATTTAGACCTTTTGTCTGCCTTCTCATATCTTTGCTTAGTGTCGAGTATATAGATACATCTTGGGTTGAGGGGCCTTCAATTATTTTATTGATCATTGCCATTTGGATTTTAACATTACGTATATCGAATAGGCATTTAAATACTAAAAAGAGTAAAGACCTCACTTCTTACTAAGAAAGATTAGGGCATATTTTTCGAATTTTAAAACCATTTATATGCTCTAAATAACAGACTTAATGACTTTTATATTTAATCTTTTTGCAACACGATTTAAATTTGCCCTATCTGTTTGTAACCTTCGAGCTGTTGCAGCCCAATTGCCATTTTCTTCAGATAATGCATTTTTTATTAACGCTCTTTGAAAATCATCCGTTGCTTCTCTTAGATTAACTTGTATTTTATTCTGGATAACTTGTGTTTCATGGGGTGAAACTAGTTTATCTTGAAGTTGAGTTGTTATTAAAGAACCGCAATCTTCTTTTTCAATCGAAATTATCGCTTTATTTTTTTGTCGTGCCCGTGCTTTTAAAGCAGCACGACTGATCACATGCTCTAATTCTCTCACATTACCAGGCCAGTTATATTCATTAAGATAACTCACCGCACCAGAATCAATTTTTAATTGATTCAAACCCAGTTTACGCCCCACTTTTCCAACAAAATATCCCGCTAGTAATTGAACATCCCCATAACGTTCATTTAATGCCGGTACTCTTACTGGGTAAACACTTAGCCTATGATATAAATCGGCACGAAAACGATTACCATCAACCTCTTCTTGTAAGTTTCTATTTGTTGCAGCAAATATGCGTACATTTACTTCTTCTACATTATCTTGACCAACTGGCTGGATTTCATTATTTTGAATAGCACGTAAGATTTTACTTTGTGCAGCTAATGGCAATTCACCAATTTCATCTAAAAATAAAGTGCCATTATTCGCAATTGCAAATTTTCCAGCTCTATTTTGTTCAGCTCCCGTAAAAGCACCTTTAACATGACCAAATAGCTCACTTTCAATTAAGTTTTCTGGTAATGCAGCGCAATTAACATACACTAAAGGTCCGTTTGATCTTAACGATTTTTGATGTAAAGTTCGGGCGACGAGTTCTTTTCCCACTCCAGTTTCACCATAAATCAAAATGTTAAAATCAGAAGCTGCAACAATATCAAGCTCTTGCTTTAGCTTTTGCATAATATTGCTTTGACCTATCAGCTCTCCCCCATCTCGCATTAACGCTTCTTCCGTTAATTCAGCAACCACTTTTTGTGAGTGTATTGCTTGAGACTCTAGCTGATCTATCATCAAAGCTGTATTTAATGTCGCAGCAGCAATTGCTGATATCATTTCTAACGTTCGATTTGGAATATTTTCAAATAAATGAGGGGTTAAACTGTCAATCGTTAATAACCCTAATAACTTATTATCAAAATACAGGGGTAAGCCCATGCAAGAATGTACGGGTAAGTCACCCTCTTTATCTATCAATAAACCATCGTATGGATCGGGTAATGGGCTATCAGCAGCAAATCGAATCGGGATAGTTGAAAGACATAATTGCTCAAACCTCGGATGTTCGTTAATAATAAACCGCCGACCTAAAGTATCTCTACTTAACCCTTGTAAAGCTAATGGTTTAAGTACATCTTGATGATAAGATAATAAAGCGACTGCATCACACTGAATTGTCTTTCTAACGGTATCAAGTAAACGATCAAATCTGTGCTCTGAAGTTAAACTTTTAGCTAAATCTAAAGCTAATTCAATTAACGCTGAAGAGGTGATTTCATTCATATTTATGCATATTCAAGTATTTTTTCAACAATACCTTAGAGTCTTTATGACTACAAGATTTAGATCAATCATTTAATTTATAATGAACATACATATGTATCATCGATTTTTAGTTTAAACCCCGATAAAATACAGTAAAACACAATTAGATTAAATTTGATGAATACAGCATTTTCTTTTTCGACAAGTTATATTTTAGATCACACTCATTTTAGTGAATGTTATTCACAGTCAGTGACCATTGATACAAGCATTAAAGCTTATTACAAATCAATCGGTATTTTTTTAGCCGGATTCATTTTAATATTCACCGAATTAAATAAATACCTAGCTTGGTTTATTTTATGTTTAGGTGTCATTGAAGCGCTCAATGTTTATTACAATAAGGCTTGGTGGTTGATGCGCCAAAAACTCAGTAAAGCCGCGGGTAATACTGTTAATTTAACAATCAATGAAACAGGTGTGACTGTCAAATCTATCTATATTGATTCAACAACATTATGGATTGATATAAATGAGATACAACAAACTGAAAAAGGTTTTTTGCTTAAATTAACAAATAGCACCAGTTATATTTCTAATCGATGTTTATCTGATGATGCAAAAAATTACATCATCAAAAGAATAGATATTAAATAATTTCAAAATTGTCAGCATCTAAATAAGCTGGAAACTTTGCTTTAAATTGAGTCAGTTCATCTATATTTAACTGCATCCTTACAACTTGCTCTTTATTATTTTTCGCACAACTTAATGTTTCTCCTGAAAAATCATATAATGCAGTCCCCCCACAGTGAGCGACTGCATTACCATCTTCCCCAACTCTATTAACACCAATAACATAAGCTTGGTTTTCGATTGCTCTGGCCATTAATAAAGTATCCCAAATCTTCCTTCTTGCACTTGGCCAATTTGCAACATTAACTATTAAATCATAATCTTGATTATTTCTAGCCCAAACAGGAAAGCGTAAATCATAACAAACCAAAGGTAATATTTTTACACCTTTAATTGTGATTACCTTTCGCTCATTTCCTTGTAAGACATAATCACCTTCATTGCCTAAACGAAATAAATGGCGCTTATCATAGAACTCGACTCTACCGGATGGAAATACCCAGTAAAACCGATTTACTTTTTTCTGTGCATATTTAACTAAAACAGAGCCTGCCATTACAGCATTATATTTTTTAGCACTTTCTTTCAACCAATCAAGTACTTGGCTACTTTCCTCAACTTCTTCAACATCAGGCTTATTAATGCAAAACCCTGTAGAAAATGTTTCAGGTAGTAAAATTAAGTCAATATTTGTATTAATTTCAGTACGAATAAGATCATCTATGTGGGATAAGTTTCTTGTTTTATCAAGCCATTTGATATCAAGCTGCACTGCAGCAATATTTAAAGTTTGCATAATATACTCGCGGCTTTTAATAAAGTTTCATCATTTTTAGCAAAACATAAACGAATAATTTTTTCATCATAATCACCTTCATAAAAAGGGCTTAAAGGTATAGCAGCAACACCCACTTCCTTGGTAAGCCAATGACAAAAATCCTTATCACTTAAGTCTGAAATATCTGAGTAATCTAGCAAAATAAAATATGTACCTTTTGATATAAAAGTTTTAAACCTTGAATGAGATAAAGCGTTTAGCAATAAATTACGCTTTTTCTGATAAAAAGCACCCAGCTCGTTTATATGCTCAGGGTGAGTTTCTAACATATTCGCAACCGCAAGCTGCGCAGGTGTAAAACTTGAAAAAGTGACATATTGATGAATTTTTCTAAATTCATCAGCTAAAGGCTTAGGTGCAATGCAGTAGCCGAGTTTCCAACCGGTGCAATGGAATGTTTTACCAAAACTAGAGATAACAAAAGTTCTTTTAAATAGTTCAGGATATTTAAGTGCACTTTCATGTTGCTGTCCATCAAAAGTAATAAATTCATATACTTCATCGCTAATGACATAAAAATTATGTTTATGTGCCAACTCACTCAAAACAATTAAATCATTTTCACTTAATAAAGTACCTGTAGGGTTATGCGGTGTATTTATAATAATGGCTTTCGTACTTGCTGTAATAGCATTTTCAACATCATTCCAGTTTATTTTATATTCTGGAGAAACTAAGGGGATATGAATACATTTTCCTCCAGCTAAAGAAACAGCTGGTTCATAAGAGTCGTAAGCGGGATCAAATACAATAACTTCATCACCATTATTTACAATCGTTTGAATCGCTACAAATAATGCTTCTGTCGCGCCACTGGTAACACTGATAGATTCTAAACCATTTAAAGTCGTATCATAACGACGATAGATCAACGCCTCTATTTGCTTCAATAAATCCGGCATGCCATTTGATGGTGAATACTGATTATTACCCGACCTAACCTCATTTGAAATGCTATCTTTTAAAAATTCAGGTGTATCAAATTCAGGAAAACCTTGAGATAAATTAATCGCATCATATTGGTTTGCTAATAATGACATTTCGGTGAATATGCTTGTCGCGAGGTTTGGTAATTTACTTTTAAAATTATTTCTTTGCATGACTTTAAAACTCATTAAATAAATATAAACGTATTTTATAATGCGTTTTATCATTTATTTCATAGAATCCCAATAAAATAGTCAATAATATTTAAAATTAAGGCTTATTTTCATTAACCCAATTTCGCATACATACAATATCCATATCAGCATAAAGTTTAATTAAATTTTCAACCTGGATAATTGTTAAATTTTGACGTTTACAATGCTGTCTTAAGTCTGGATGTTCTGAGTCTTCAAAAGCCATTAATACAGAAAATGCAGCATCATTTATTTTACCTATTTGTAAAACATGGCCTTCAGAAGTAGAAAAGGTCATATACGGTGCATGGTACTTTTGTATTTCACTTTTACATGAAATTAAAGGTTTCCAATTAAAGCTTCTAAAAACATCTAAGTATGCGTGTTTATCTGATATTTTTAATTCATCACTATAAGAGACACTTACAGAAATATTTTGTTCGGATACAGTTTTCATCTTTTCCTAAAAATAAATTTTTGACAACTTTATATCAATTCTAATTTAATAACTGTATCAGATGAAATTAATATGGATTTTATTACAAAGAATAAATATAAGAAGATTAATGATTGTTTTTTGAATTTAACTTTTAAAATGGTGCCCGAGGCCGGACTTGAACCGGCACACTCTAAGAGCGAGGGATTTTAAATCCCTTGTGTCTACCAATTCCACCACTCGGGCAT
>NZ_FOLO01000049.1:42321-42833 GCF_900112265.1 Pseudoalteromonas denitrificans DSM 6059
TTTAAAATGGTGCCCGAGGCCGGACTTGAACCGGCACACTCTAAGAGCGAGGGATTTTAAATCCCTTGTGTCTACCAATTCCACCACTCGGGCATCGAGTTACTATCATTATTAAGTATTAATAATTTAGTTTGTGGATATTTATAGCTTACCTTGGTGAGTAATGGAGGCGGAACCCGGAGTCGAACCGAGGTAGACGGATTTGCAATCCGGTGCATGGCCACTCTGCCATTCCGCCGCTGTGCTATAAATGACTAATTTTTTAATTCTTTAGTAAGAATTTGGAGCGGTACACGAGGCTCGAACTCGTGACCTCGACCTTGGCAAGGTCGCGCTCTACCAGCTGAGCTAGTACCGCATCACATTTAGTTTATTACAGTTAAACTATACTGTTTTCCACTTTTAAATAAGCCATTATTTAAAATGGTGCCCGAGGCCGGACTTGAACCGGCACACTCTAAGAGCGAGGGATTTTAAATCCCTTGTGTCTACCAATTCCACCACTCGGGCAT
>NZ_FOLO01000088.1 GCF_900112265.1 Pseudoalteromonas denitrificans DSM 6059
AAAACCGATTATTGAAATGCAAAACCCTATAAACCCAGCGTTACATAACAGTATTAACCATATTCCTAATGGCATTACAAAAATACTAACTTTCTTAAAAGCTAAAAAAGTTTATAGTGGTGATGAATATGAACAGCTCATCAACTCTGGTTATAAATATGAATTGAGACTCCAAATAATGAAAAGGTACATGGATATTATAGGAGTGGAAAATATATGGATAGAGACAAAAAATATATGTTTGATTTCTAACAAAATATATACTCATACCGATGATTTAAACGAAATAAAAGAGTTCTTTATTATTTTAAGTGCAATATATGGTTTTATTTCTCCAGAGTTGGGTCATCACACTTTAATTCAAATGTATAAAGAAGAAGTAATAAAAAATATATTAATCAAATTCCTTAAAAATATTACCCCTACAGCTTTAATGTACAAGTTTATAGAACAATCAAATGCTACAAACCCATCCTGGTTAAATATTATTCCAGATACTTATAACGAATGGGAGTTTAAAGAAGTAGAAGAAGTGGAAAACGGTGGGTATGAACAACAAATCATTTTATTTAATAGCATTTCAAATTTTGATTACATGAATAAAACAGTGAAGCTTCTTGAACAAAGAAAACAAATAAAAAAATTATCATCAGAGAAAGGGGCAAATATTGTAATAATCACACCTCTTTCAGCCGATGGTTCAATATTATCTGTAAGCGAGTACAAAAAAAATGGAAAAGGGACTGTTCGAATAATAACAAAACTTAAGGAAGTTGGTTATGAAAATGGTAATCAATTCATAAAAAAATGGCATTGCTTAGACCTATCTTATAGTGAGATATATAAAATTTTTGAGGCTTATGAAAAAGATTTAAAATTACGAATAAAAAATATGAACAAAGCTGGGGAGTTAACAAAACAAGAAACTCAAGATTCAACGCGTTTAGTAGAAATACCTGGGCTTGTATCTTTCAATATACCAAATAATCAAAATGTTTGGTGCAATAATGTAACTTCAGTTAAGAATACCAACAAGCAAGCTTTAAAATGTACAATTAATTTAAATTTGTTACTTGATACTTTGGAGCATATTATTTATGTGGCGGAACCTCGTCATGCTGAAAATATGTTTGAAGGAAACAAACTGCAATTATTGAATTATTTACAAGGTGAAATCAAATTAAGGGAAATTTTTACTTGTAGTTGGAAGTATTGGAGTTGTTATGGTGGGCTTCTACCTTCAGCGAATATTATTAAGTTACAGAGGTTTGTATTGGAAGAAACCCAAAAAATTGACGAATCACTTAATAAAAATAAACCTATAGCCATGAAGGCTGCAGATAAGAAAAAAGATGCGTTAGATTTACTGGTTCAATTTTATCGAAACGGCTATAAAAAGTTAATAGCTGCAGAAAATGAGGCTGAGAGGAAAAATGCAGAATATGAACTTAATATTTACGAGAGATTAGCTTCCCCATTAATAAAAACCATCTTGGCCAATTTAATTTATAACAGTTATCATCAATAATAGCTCGATCTCCCTTGAATGCCCGCCTTAATGACGGGCTTTATCAATTTAAAATGAAGCATCTAAAATAGATTCCGACAGCACATCTTTTCGTTTCATAGATAACCTTCTTGCTGCATCTAATAATGTTTCATCTACTTCACCAGATTCTAATGTTGATTCAATAGCATTTTGAAGAAATGCAAAGGCGTCACGATCAGGTTCTTGATTGATTTTTGTCGGTTTGTAGTGGTCAACTAATTCCGGACATTAAATTAAGGTTTTCTTCTGCTTTAGCAGGAGAAAACCCGTTGTTATAACTATGTGGCCTGCGCCAGTTATAGTATTTCATTAAATAAGAGCTGATATCCTGCTCTGCTTCTTTAATTGAATGATAGCCATTGCTTGGTACCCATTCTGATTTTAAACTTCTAAACACACGCTCCATCGGTGCATTGTCCCAACAGTTCCCGCGGCGACTCATACTCTGATTTATTCTATAACGCCATAATCGTTGACGGAATTTTATGCTTCCATATTGGCTACCTTGATCAGAGTGGAACATCAGCCCTGTAGGTTTTCCACGCTGTTGATAGGCTCTGTCTAATGCTGATACTACAAGGTCAGCATCAGGCTTGTTCGATAATGACCAACCAACAACTCGTCTTGAATATAAGTCGAGTACCACCGCAAGATATACCCAACAATTACCGGCCCAAATATAAGTGATATCCCCGCACCAAACATGATTTGGTTGCGAAACATTAAATTCTCGATCCAATAGATTTGGAATGTCAGGTCGTTCAACGGTTGCCTTTTTATAAGCATGCGAACCCGGCTGTTTACTGATTAAGTGCATATCCTTCATGATACGCCTTACTTTGAAGCGACCTATGTTGAAGCCATCTTCACCAAGCATCATAACCAGGCTTCGGCTTCCAGCAGAACTTCTACTAAGTTTGAATAGCTCATTTACCTTTGCTCGTAACTCTATCTCTTGCTTGTTAATAACTTTTTTAGATTGCTTAAAGTCATAAAAACTAGAACGTGGTACTTCAAATACGTCACAAATCAACTCTGTAGACTCATGCTCACTTAACTTGTTGATTAACGTATATTGTTCATTTCGTCTGACATTAAGAGAGCTGTAGCCTTTTTTAAAATAGACTTTTCCCGCTCTAGGCGATTAACTCTGGCTTCTAATTCTTGAATCTTTTGCTGCTCAGGTGTTAGCGCTTTGGACTTTGGCGTAGTACCACTACGTTCATCACTCAATTGCTGTACCCAGCGCCTTAATGCTGTTTCACCAACACCAAGTGAACGAGCAGCTTCAGGAACACTATAACTTTGTTCAAGCACCAAACTTGCTGCTTCTAATTTAAATTCTTTTGTAAAAGTTCGACGTTTACTAGTCATGTGGCACCTCATGTAAGTGGTAATAATACCACCTCATGTAAGTGGTAATAATACCACCTTAAATGGTGTCCGAGTTCATTAAACCACTACAAACCTAGTAAACATAAGGGCTACAGGGTGGGGGGACAGACTCGGATTAGCTGGGGATTAAATAATTAACACTTCCAAAAATTTTAATAACTAATGTAAAACAATAGCTTAAGCTTAATTTACCACTGAACTATAAGATTTAACTCCTAATATTAAGATCATTAATGAAATGGAAAATGTGTAGTGGTCCACTAATTTAGATAAGAATTAATGAAGAAATATAAGGGCTAAAATAACCGTCAGGGACCCTGAAAATAGGGTGAAAAGAGTCGACGGGGCTGACTCGCCGACCTCGATAAAGAATCTGTGTTAACATGCTTAAGTTCATGCGCCTAAATATTCCTTTGGATGCTGGTTACATTACTGGGTGCAAAGCAAATGTAAGCAGTATAAATTTTAACTCTGGAATGACAGGTACCTAAGGTAGAGAACTACTGTACTTTGTGGTGTTTGTAGTGACGCAATTTTCACACGATTTTCATTTTTATACATAAGAAACTGATATTAAATAAAAACAAAGTGAAGCGGTTTTAAATTCATAGCTACTGACAATTAGTGTCAGGAGTGATTTTTATTTCAGTTGATTATTTTTTTGGCAATTAATAGTTAATATTTTAATTGTGTTCCCAGGAGAAATTAGATGGGGGAAAAATATTTAAATCGCTGAAATTAAAAACTAAGCTAAATATGGATTTTGTTTAATAAATAACAAAAAAGTTGCATTAATAGGTACGTCATGACATTGTTAGTTTTCATTAATAAGGAAAATAAAAATGAAACTAAAATTAAATAAAAAGAAACTTAAAAACCTTTCAAAAGATAGCGCAGCATTGCCAGTAGAAATGACACCTCAGGTTGGCGGTGGTATTCCTACGATTGAACCTACAACAGCATTATATTTAGGTTGTAATACAGGCGCTTGTTTTTCTGGTAAATATTTACTGTGTCCAGATCCGGCTTAAGTAATCGCTGAATACTTAAAGACTTAAATATTAAGTGCTTAGATTCAACTATTAAAAATAAACCAGTTAACATAGAAGTGTTACCTGGTTTTTTAATCGCAAAATTGAATATTACCTCTTGTTATCACTATCACTATTTATATAAAGTAAAACTTTAGCTAAACACCTGCCTGCTACGCCTATTTTTTGTTAATATTCATTGTAATACTTGCTACTTTGCTTGAACCACGCATCTTAAAATGGTTTAGGTATTGATTTAATAACAATGGAAAATTTATGTGGCTCCAAGAACAAAAACTAATGGGTGAATGTGTAATATTAGAGCCTTTATCTGAACAGCATATTGATGATTTAGCTCTAGCTGTTAAAGATGGCGAAGCATGGAAATTATGGTTTGCAAATGTGCCACATTTTAATGATATGGCAACTTATGTAAAAGCCGCGATGAATGGCGCTAAAGAGGGTGATATTGTATATGCGATACGTGCTAAAAATAGCAATAAAATAGTAGGGACTACGCGTTATTATGGTGTTGATGCGAATAATAAACGTGCGTTAATTGGTTATACTTGGTACTCAAACTCTGTTCGTAGAACCGCCATAAATACTGAGTGTAAATTATTATTATTGAAAAATTTATTTGAAACGCATGAGGCGATTGCTGTTGAGTTTAGAACCCATTTTTTTAATCAAGCCTCACGTAATGCCATTCAAAGGTTAGGTGCAAAACAAGACGGTATTTTACGTAATCATCAAATAATGAAAGATGGCTCATATAGAGATACCGTTATTTATTCTATTATTGCCAGCGAATGGCCCGCGGTAAAGTGCAATCTAATAAATAAAATGTGCATGTATGAATAAATAAAGCTTTAGCAAAGTATGGAAAGTCCAAACAATGAAATTTTTAAATTAGAGCTTATTCGTTTAATCAAACAAGATAAAGTAAGAATGAAGGCACTCAAAGCTGTGGCTTCACTTACTTTACCTGATTGCTATATCGCTGCGGGTTTTGTTAGGAATTTAATTTGGGATCATATCCATCATTTTGAATCTACACAATTGAATGATATTGATGTGATTTTTTATTCAACGGATTTTAAAAAACGATTTGATAATAAGGTCTTAGAGCAAAAACTTATTGACCTGTGCCCTGAGTTCAATTGGCAAATTAAAAATCAAGCAATCATGCATTTTAAAAATGGTGATTTACCCTATAAAAACACACTAGATGCAATCACCTATTGGCCAGAAAAAGAAACTGCATTGGCACTGAGACTAAATGATAAAGAGCAAATTGAAGTATTAGCTCCTTTTGGATTGAGATCTGTTTTTAATGGTGAAATTACGCATAATACAAATCGTACATTAAATATATTTGAGCATAGGCTCAATACAAAATCTTGGCTTAAACTGTGGCCAAATTTAAAAGTGGTGATCTAACATAAGTTCTGAATGTTTTTAATATGCTTTTTGCATTGCAAAATGCCACTTATAAAAATAAAGACAGTAAGATCAATTAATTAAATTTGGCGTGTAATTTGAATAGCTATTGGTCTATTCATTTTATAAGGTTAATTCTAATGAAATTGAACAAATTATATTTAATATTTGTTTTTATTCTATGTGGTTGCGGAGGCTCAAGTGAAGGAGATAAAGCGCAAGAGACAGTACCTACATCTATAACTGAACCTCCTAATTCAACTTTATTATCTGAAAACATCGCATCAGATAATGCACAGTTTAGCCAATTTTTAGATCATAAAATTTCTATTAACCCTCAAGAGTATGGTTTTAGTTCAGGCTCTGTATATCTAAAGGTATATACCCAAAGCCAGCAAGTTTTATTTTTAGGAAAAGTATCATCAATTAATAGCTTTCAAATTAATTTACCTAATTCAATTGGAAAAATATATTTTGACTTATTTTCACCAATCTCAACTCAATCGCAATTTACTGGGGAGATCATATTATGAAACTATTTGTTTTGATGTATTTGTTAGTAAGCAGCTTTACATTGCAGGCACTGGAGTCAATTAAATTAAAAGATACGATTAAAAAAGGATGGGGAGAAATAAATTTATTTGAAGCGCAAATAAATAAGAAAGACCCAGATGCGGCAACATTAGAAGCATTTCGTCAAAGTAACAATGGTAAATTGGTTTTTGCAGTAGATATAAATGAAGCCGCAAATGGTACCGAAAAAGCACAAACTCAAGGAGTTACAATAAAATCAGCGGTTATAACTATTATAAGTGCTGGCATTACGACACAATATTCACAATATTCAACACCTACCACAACACTTGTTGCCGAAGAAAACCAGACCAGCAGAAGTAGTTATTATACTTTAATTGGAGAAACAGGTTCTGCAAGGATCACCGGAAGTACCGACAGTGATATTTATGGCTCTTCATTTGATGGTACTTTAACCTTTGAAGTAAATGATGATATCTCTCAGGCAACAGAGGCTGTTTTATCAATTGAATTGTTGCAAACAAATACAAGCTTAGGAGATCCTGAAGCCTTTTATGACTTTACTGGCGGTTATGAAGATGTGGCGTTAATAACACCTGAAGATAAAACATACCTAGATAATTTAGCGCCAGGTGTAAGCGAAGCGCCTTTAGTCATAGCACAAAGTCAAATAAATAATCCTGTAGAGTCATGGGTTTATTATCCAAGTAGTAGTGCATATTATGTTGTCAGTTATGAAGATAATTACCCTGAACGAGGCGATTACGACTTTAATGATTTAGTGATTGGCTATAGAGTCGGTTTTGGTATGAATGATAATGATGTGGTTTCTGTAATAGCAACGGGTTATATGATAGCAAGAGGGGCAAGTTATACCCATGATTGGTATTTACATTTACCTTTTTTATCAGCTGTATCCGGTGTTGCTACTATCAATATTTTTCAACCAGAAAGCACCAGCCAAATAACAGGCTACCCGATAACTCAAATTGTAGATGGTGTTTTTGATATTAAAGTGCTTAAAAACAGTAAAGCGCTAATGAATATTCCTGGCGAAGAGTTTGTAAATACATTAGAAGGGCAAACTTTGATAAAAGGGCATAAATTTAGCATTGCATTTGATTTAACTAATAGCCTTGCATTAACGAAAATACCTGCGCCTCCTTACGACCCTTATATATATACAGAAGTGACAGGGCATGAATTGCATTTACCAGGCAATGCGACTCGGCTTAATTTTTCACAAAATAGTGGCAGTGCAAATACTGAATATAAAGACAGTTTAGGGTATCCCTACGCATTAGTTTTTCCAGATGATTGGTTACCACCCATAGAAAAAGTTGATATCGGTGAAGCGTATGAAGAGTTTTTGAATTATACACTAAGCTCAGGTTCACAAAGTCAGTCTTGGTATTTAACACCCAAAGCGCAAAAAACAAAATCCATAGGCAGTGCATTTTGGAAGTGGTAATTTGGAAGTTAAGAAGTTAAGAAGTTAAGAAGTTAAGAAGTGAATAAGCAATAAAATATTTGAACGACTAACTTTATTGCTTTGTTTTTAGTTTTCACTTTGTATTAAGGTGTTTGTACATTATATGTACTTGAGTAAATAAGAATGATGCTGAGGTTTTTTTATAATTAAAATTAGGAGATAATGTTTTTAGCACACTGACTTTAAATTAATTTTTGTCAAATGATCAAAATTAATTATTCAAAACTTCTCGGATCCCACATGCCTCAACAAATATACTCTTTATTACGTATTATTATCATAGATAGCTTTTGGCAAGGCCAAGTAAATGAGCTTAAATTAACGGGTCATACGCAGTTAGAAGGCACAAATGGCGCGGGTAAAACATCTTTAATGCGTCTATTGCCTTTATTTTATGGAATGCGCCCAAGCGATATTGTCAGTAAGGCCGATTACGATAAAAACTTTGTAGAAAACTATCTACCAAATGATTCAAGCCGTCTCGTTTATGAATATCAACGACCTAATGGTCAAATTTGCATGGTCATTGCCTCAAGTGATGGCAGAGGGGCACATTTCAAATTTATAGACAGCAATTACGATAGCCAATATTTCATTGCTGAAGATAAAACACCTTATTCAATTTTAGAAGTCGAAAGGTTTTATCGCAGTTTAGGTTGTCATAGCTCGAGCTTTATAGGCATAGATAAATTCAGGCAAGTAATACAAAACTTACGCAGTGGCCGAAAAGTTAAAGAAATACGTCAATTGCAAACACGTTATTCATTTAGCGACCAACCGTGTGCCCATGTAGATAAAGTGATCAATGGTACAATTGAAAAAAACCTAGATTTTGAAGCAGTAAAAAAAATGCTTGTGGCTATTGCAAGTGATCACTTAGCCCGAAACAGTGTTGAAGAAAAAGAACAAATAAATCTTAATAAAGAAGAAATAACCCATTGGCTTAGTGATATACAGGCAAGTAGACATATACAAAAAAGGGCAGATAAAATAGGCCTTTGGCAAGATGACTTTATTGCACTAGATAATATATTAGTTAAGTTACAGCATGTTCACCATGAAATTATAACTCATCAAACTGACCTTGAAACAAAACAAATTGCGCAAAAAGAGAGTAAAAAAACCAATCGAGCAAAGGAGCTGGAGCTTGTTCAAAAATTAGATGTTATAAAAACACAATTTATCAGTGATATCTCTGTAATAAAAGCACAAATAGATGCAGATCAAAGTGCGATTGATTTACTTGATAGCGACAAAATACAGTTTGATGATGATGATGCCGCGAACTACCAATTTCATGCAGATAAAGCGCCTAGAATTCAAAATCAGTTACATGAAATAAATGAAAAAATTGAAGCTTTTGAAGGTAATATTAATAAAATAGAGCAAAAGTTTGAGGCTTTAATTCAAAACATTTCTTTGCAAAAAATAACGGATATTGCAAAAAATGAAAAACAATCAGCTAATGTACAAAACGGATCTGCGACTAAATTAGCTTTAATAAACGAAGTGCATCAACAACAATTAAATGTTTTAAAAGATCAGCTAAGTGAGCAATATTTATCGCTTAAAATAAACCAAGAAGCAATAAATAAAGATTTAACCAGTGCAAAAGGCCAGTTAGAACAGGTAATATTAGCGCCTGAATTATTAGCAGATATAAACCAAAATCAACTTTTACTGAATGACGCACAAGATAAACAAAATGCACTGTATCAAGCCCAGTCTCAATTACAGTTATCTTGTAATGAAATTGAAAAGCAACGTGAAAAGCAACTCACTAAAGTTAAACAAGAGAACGATTATCTTGAAGGCTTACGTAAAGAATATACCGAAGTAGAGCGCCAGTTAGTGCCAGATAAAGGCTCGTTGCATTATTTTTTGACTCATGAACCACAAGCTGTCAATTGGAAAGAAAATATTGGTCGATTATTAAGTAGTGAACAACTATCTCGGTGCGACCTTGACCCTCAGTGGCTTGGAGCATCAAACAGTTTTTATGGATTATCGTTAGATTTACAGTATTTGTCAGGTAATGACTCTCTTTATTTAGATGAAATTGAACTGCGTGAAAAAAGAGAAGCCATAGATGTAAAACGTCAGCAGCAAATACAAAAAATAGAACAACTTAATGAGCATATAGGGCAACTAACAAAAGAAGCTGATAAAGCTAATTTAAAACTGGTACAGGAGAAACAATCAATAAAACAAAATGAGTTGAATATAGAGCAGCTTAAAACTCAGCAAGAAAATTTAACCATTAAAAAACATATTGCAGTTAAAACGCATAAAGAAACAGTTAATACACTGATTCAATCTCTTGAGCAAAAATATAAAAATAATGCTAAAAAAACTACAGAGCATGAAGAGTCGAAAAAAGCGCAACTGAATGATTTAAATAATCAAAAGCTTGAAAAAATAATGGTGGTTGAAACTGACAGAGATAGTCAATTAACAGCATTAGCCGATGATATTATTAAATTAACGGAACAAACAAAACTCAGAATAAAAGCGCTCAAAAAACAAAAAAATACCGATATAAAAATACTTGACCCAGATGGCGAAGTTGATAAATGTACTCAGCAAAAAAATGCGCTTAATGAAGCATTACAAGAATGCATTGTATATGAACAAAAAGCGCATAAGTATCGGCACTTTATGAATGAGCGTTATAATAAACGTGATCAATTAGTTGAAGTGAATCAAAATCGAAGTATTCATAAAAGAAATTTAGAACACCAATTAGAAGATAAAGAAGTTCAGCTACAGGGTGAAATAAATAATGCGAAACAACTCAATAAAAAACTGTTACATAAAATTCAATATACCGAAGAGTTACTAGAACAATTAAGTGATAGCCATCATAGTTGTGAAAAAAATGCCATCGTTGCCTTATTTTCACAAAACCAGCCTAGCAGTCAGGCCGATTTATGCATTAGCTTTTGTAGTGATTGGATCACACAATTTAAAGTGATAGAAAAACGCTTAACAGAAAATTTAACAGGTTTTAACGATACATTTAGAAAAGATCACTCATCAAGTGAATTGTTTGAAAGTTGGCAAAAATTAATCACTGAAAATGATGTTCATCAAGGTGCAAAAACACTGTTTAAGTACCAAAAACCCATTACAGATTTATTGAGTAGCGCAGAGCAAAAACAAAAAAGTACTTATCAATTAGTGACAGTTAATGCCAATATTATCAATGAGTTTTATCAACATATTGAAAACTTTGGCCGTAGAATTAAATTAATAGGCAATCAGCTTTCGAATAAGGTAACAACTTTAGCGCACTTTGAAGCATTGGCTGACATTAATGTATCGACTGTAATGAAACAAGATGAATTGGAATATTGGGGGCCTTTAAAGTCGTTCTCTCATGTTTTTGAGCAATGCCGAGACCAGCTACGTGATGGCATAGGTGATATACCTGATGACCTTGTATATGCCATGAGAAAGCTGTCTTCATATTTACCCAGTGATGGTTTTGTTTTATCCCATGAAAGCCTATTTGATATTGAGTTTACTATCACAGAAAAAGGTCAGGTAAAACATGCACGAAATGCAAAGCAACTTAAAAAAGTAAGTTCAACAGGTTTGTCGTATTTGGCGATGTTATCGCTGTTTGCAGGTTTACTTGGCATGCTCAGAGGTGAGGGTCGCAATGTCACACAAATTATATTGCCAGTTGATGAGTTAGGTGAACTGGCAGCTGAAAATATCGGCTTATTACTCGACATGTTTAATGATAATCACATTAGTATATTATCTGCTTCACCTTCAACTGACCGTCATATTTTGTCGTTATACGACCGTCATTATAAATTAAAAGATAATAAAATTTTCCATTCACACATCCCACAATCTCGTTTAGATGAGTTACTTGCATTGAGAGCTAAAACACAAGCTGATATTAGCCAAGTTAATGAAAGTGCAGGGGAGTTAAATTAATGTTTAAACAAACAGTACAAAAATTACTGACGGGCGCAGTTATTTGTGAAACCGCTTTTTTTGATGAATTTGAATATTTAAAGTCACGTCAAAATAATGAAAAAGTGAGTGACTTTTTATCAAATTTAGATAGGAATTTATCTTACCTTGAAAGTGCTGATGCCTATTATTGCACTTTTACTCAAGTTGATGAAGGAAATCGAAATGAACTGATGACGCTATTTAGTGAAATGCGCTCTATATTCAGGCCATTAGTTGAGTTTTTAGATTTATTACTCACAGCAACACATGCAGACTTACCGCTTAGAGCCAAATCTGTAGTTAATCTTAATAGTTTATTTGACTCTTTTGAACATGATCAAACTTTATCGGATCATTTAGGTCGTTTAACCTCAATAAAACCTTTTAAAACCAATAAAGAAGAAACCCGAGAACAACTGGTTTTTATTTTTCAAAAGCTTGAGGAAATGGGCTATTTAGTGCGAAAAAACAAAGGCAGTAGCCGTTATTATGCAACGGCTAAATTTGATCTGATTTATGTATTAATTGAATTTTTAAATGATTCAGAGCGCATTGAATTACCTGAAGAGAATACAAAACAACAAGAAGAGTTATTGTTCTGATGGCGGGTTTTGATGCTGGGCAGGTATCTGCTTTATTAAGACAAATAGGTGCACATGATACCTTGTTGGCGAATGCTTATATTAATGGTGCTATCACCAGTGATGATGAAGTACAAAAAACAATTAATCTTTTGCACAAAGCAGGTTTGCTCAGACCCGATGATGAGGCAGGAGAGTTTCGTGTAACCACTGATTTTAAACGCATGCTAAACAGGCTAATGCGAAAACAAAGTAGCTATCGTCAGTTAACCGATATGGGAAAAGTGATTGATGCGCTAGATGAAATTGTCAGGGACTATCAAAGTGATGTTCAGTCTAAGCAATATGAAGATGCTGAGTATAATTTAGATCAATTAGATGACTTACTTTATGAAACCAAGGATGGGCTTAATCATAATTTAGAAAATATGCATTTTGCCATTGTGAGTCAATTTGGTTTTGTAAGCTCACTGACAAATAAGATTAGACAAAATGAGCGCTACTTAAACCACGCGCAAAACTTACTGACGGAGCTTCAGCAGGTTGATCCTGAGGTATGTTATGAATGGATCAGCTGGCCGTGTCCCAGTGAGTTTGCAAAAAAGATCACCGCTTTTGTATATTGGTTTAAACAAACCTTACCGCGATTACGTTTAATTATTGATAATATGCGTTTAAGTTTATTTCGGTTACGTCGAGATGAAAAACAAGCCAGCCAATTACGTAATATGGCACGCTTTCTTAATAAACACCCTGAATTTGAAATAAGTGATACTCTTTTTGAGTCACCTAATTTACCTCAAGCACTCAAATATGCGCCAATGATGCAGCTGCGTAGTTATGTTGAAACCCATAATACACAAATAGAAACACCGCTTATGGCTTTAGTGCAGTCATTACGTAAGCAAGTAAAGCCAAATGCACCTAAAAACCGTGAAAAAAATCATGTTCTAATCTCCTCAACAGAAGATATTGTTTATGAAAGCGACTTTTTTGAAACGCAAACAGAGCATTTATTTGAACAAGTGATCATTAATAATTCAGCAATATCAGCTTTGGTATTTTGGCAAGAAAACCAAACTTTATGGCTTGAAAAAAATAAAAATATAGCACCGCAAGCGTGGATTGAATTGGTATTTAGTTGTTATTGTAAATTGACCAATGAACAGCAAAATGCCTTAGATATTCAAATGAAAGGTGAACAAGTCGTAGGCACAACTCATAATTATAGTTACAGCGATATTATCATTTTATTAAAGACTTAATCTGAGAGCGATAATTTGAAAAATGCAATGCATAAAAAGTTGTTTGATTATACAAAAACATTAGTAATGAATTACCGACATGGCGGCAAAGTAAAGTTTACGCCTTTTGCTGAATGTTTATATCTAAAATATTTTTTTGGCAAGGTTTTGACTATAGGTGCGAATAAGTATCTGGTATTTTCAGAAGATGATCGGGCTTTGTTTATAAGCCGAATGTTAAAAGATCAGAATCTTGATTTATTAGGCAAATATCCAGAGAAAAAAAGTAAAGTAGAAAATGCAGGCCTTTTTCGAAATGAAAAATTCAATAGTTATGCTGTGAGTCGGGATTTTATGCTGATTAATTGCCTTAACCATTTTTGTTTAAATCAGCAAAAATTTGCTAAAAGTCCACTTACCTCTTTAGGCACATACATTAAAGCGGATGAAATTACCTCAATCGAACATGAGAATATCGTGTTAGTTGAAAATTTAGAAATGATGGCAAATTTAGATAAACTGATAATACCGGAGCAATTACAAAATGCTTTATGGGTTTATCGGGGCGATAAAAAAGATGCGCACCAAACGAGTACGGCCTATCAGTTTTTCAGACACTTTAAAAACAGTCATCAAAGTATATTTTTTGGTGACTTAGACCCTAAAGGCATTGAAATGGCTATCACATCACATTCACAATATTGGTTAACGCCTGAAAACAGTGATGTCGTGAATATTGAATTGCATGGTTTGGAACAAGAGTGGGATAACCAAGGGAGTTCAAGTCAATTTCTTGAGAATCAAGCGGCGCTATCTGCTAAATGTGAACTTGCATTTACTGCTATTAAAACGCATAGAAAAACCCTTAAACAGGAGCATTTCATCGCTCAGAAAATAAAATTAAACTTATTTGAGTTGTAAATCTGAAAAGGGG
>NZ_FOLO01000018.1 GCF_900112265.1 Pseudoalteromonas denitrificans DSM 6059
AGCCCTGTTCAAAATGCGCCCTATACCCTGACCCTAGATGACGGTTCAGTCATTGAAGGCACACTAGATGCCAGCGGCAAAGCCACGATTGAAAATATGCCCGCTGGGCAATACACTATACAATATGGTGAAGACAGTCGTGAATTTGAACCTGTCGAAAATACCACAGCTAATCCACTGTTTGGTAAAATTTCGCCAGAGCAAGCAGTTAAAATGGTGGAATCTGGTGATACCGATTTGCTAAACCAAGCAGGTGATATTGCCGAAGGTGCTGGTGATTGGTTATGGGGAACTTTACAGGGAGATTTCAATAAAGACCCTTCCACCACCCAAATAGTGGTAGGCACTATTATTTCGATGATACCAGTTATTGACCAAGTAATGGATTGCAGAGATGTCTGTGCCAATATGGCAATTCTTACAGACGAGGATGATAAAAATGACAGTGATGGTTGGTTAGCCTTAACTTTAACGGCTATAGGTTTAGTGCCAATTTTAGGCTCTGCCCTAAAAGGCACATTTAAGGTCATCATTAAAAATGCGGGAGCAAGCCTAGATGCTGCTTTTGCTATTTTACGCAAACTGGGTAAGGGTGATCCTGAAAAATTCTTAAAAAATCTTGACTGGGCAAAACTAACCTCAGATGCAACAAATGCATCGAAGCAATTACTTAATACCATGAAAGATAGCTTACAAACTATATTAAATTCTTGGTTTATGCGAAAACTACTTGATAACAATGCCCTTAAATCGATTGAAGATGGTTTAGGAAAAATGTCTGCCTTTGAAAAGCGCCTTGGTGATGGCATAAACCAAGGTATGGGACGTATTAGAGGTTATGTGGATGAAGCGTTAGCTGGGCAAAGTAAAGGGCGATTAGCAACGGGGAACACTAGCTCCCCTTTAAAAGCCAAAACCGCCGAGTTAGATGCAAGTACAATTCCTTTACCTTATGAAATTAAAAAAGGTTTATCCGCATTTGATAGCTCTCCCATTATTTTCAAACGTATACATAAAGATGGTCAGCAAGAAGGCATGTGGCCTGACAGCTACACTCTAATGCCCGACGGTAAACCAATGGGCAGTATTGAAGGTATTATGCCTGCTAAATTCAAAGGGATAAAAAAGCTACCAGCTGACGCACAAAAACGAATTGATGAAGGCTGGCCTGATATTGCCAGCAGAGCAGATTTTGCAAACTTTACAAACCTAGAAGCCGCTACATTGCCTAAAGGCACAAAAATTTACCGTATAATTGACGAAGGCACCTCTGAAGCGACTAAAAAAAACTCAGGAAGCTATTGGGCATTTGATTTACCCTCCACAAAAACTCAATGGCGAAAAGATTATGCCGTAAAAGACTCATGGAATGATAATGGTCATTATATTGAGCACACCTTAGAAGAAGATTTAAAAGTCTGGACAGGTGGTGTTGCTGGGCAGCGCTATGAAGAATTTAATACTGATAATTTTTACTTGGAGGGTGGGAATACGCAAATTTTTGCTGAATATGGACTACTAAAAGACGCACAAATACAACCCCAATTAACCAACTGGCCGGATGCGATTTAATGAATAATAAAGCAAAAAAAATACTACTTGCCCGAAAGTTTACATCAATTGAATATATGAGTGAATATGTTCAATACTTTAATGAAATGGTAGATGCGCTTATTGTGGGTATGAGTGAATTTAAACACCTTTATCAACAAAACCCGACGCTAGACCCTGATAATTTTGAAGATTGGGAAAATAGAGGGCTACCTAACTTACAGCGTGGTGCTAAGAATGCAAAAGAGTGCTTAGAGCGAGCAAAAAATGGTAGTTTAACTGGCATATCCAGCTCGGCAGGCAACCTCCGTGGTTTGTCAAAAGATGTTGATAACATTGGTGGTTTTGGACAATGGTGGCAGCATATTGACAAAAAATTTGCTGATGCGTTTGATAGCGCTTTAAATAAAGCACAAATAACAGGTAATAATATTGATTATACCATTAGTGGTTATTGGGATAATGATGAAATACTAGATGAAGAAATCACAGGAACAATAGACGAAGACGAATTATTAAACTACTTAAAAACAAGTGAGAAAATTAAAGACATTTCTTAATTGAAGTTAGACTGCAAACCGGCAACCAATTAACTAGATGATACCTACAAAAAATGACTTTCTTCCCAAGGACAGTAGATGACTTATTAAGAAATGGTATTAAACCGAATACGTGTTTAATACTTTACTTTTTAACAATTTAAATGGACTTCAAGCTTATTTGTTCACATTCACTCTTAATGTAATTAAAAACTAAATAAAGCATTTATATATCGAGTAAATTTATAGTTATAACCCAAGAAAGAACTATGTTTGGAAAACTCAAAGCCGCCGCAGGTGATGCGGCAACATCAAAAGCAACAAAAATACTTGAACCCCACATTCAACCTGTTTTAGAGAAAATGAGAACACTATCACCTGCGAGTATTAGTCATAATGAAAGTTATCAAAGCAAAGTAATAACTCCTGCAAAAATAGCAGTTTTAGCGGCAACATCAGGGTTAAGTAAACTTATCCCGCAGTTTGACGAAAAGTTCAACCATTGTATGTTTCATTTACGTAATGAGTTAGTTGATGTATCAGGTGATACCGTAAAGTTGGTACCTAACTTTAAAGAAGCTTTACCTCAAGCACTTAAAGAAGGTCTAACCCCAGTTAATTCGAATGCGTAATTAACTTAAGCCTGCTTATAGCCGCTCTTTAACAATTTGATGAAAATTTGAAGTGATTACATGAGGTGATTACTTAAAGTGAGTATCCCAGTGCATCTTTCAAAATGCACTGGGGTATTTTCTTTTTTGTGTTAACTAATAAGCCGCAGCAACCAGACCCCTTGTAAAATTAATGAACCCCCACCGCGGTGACTGGTTATGGGGAACTTTACAGGGAGATTTCAATAAAGACCCTTCCACCAGCCAAATAGTTGTTGGCACTATTATTTCGATGATACCTCCTTTGTTTCAAAGTAAGCGACCAAGTAATGGATTGTCGAGATGTCTGTGCCAATACCATGATGCTTACTGATGACGAACAAGCCAACGACAGTGATGGCTGGATTGCGCTTACATTAACAGGAATTGGATTTATACCTCTTTTTGGTTCGGCCGTAAAAGGTGTTGGTAAGGTTATAGTTAAAAATGCCCACGAAAGTTTATCCGCCGCTCTTGCCGTATTACGCAAACTTGGCAAAGGCGATCCAGTTAAATACCTCAAGAATATTGACTGGGCAGATATCACCAAACAAGCGACTGCATTAATCAAAGAAAAAATAGTTGGTATACGTGATGCCCTGCTCAGTATTTTAAATAGCAATGCCACTTGGATACTCTCAGATACTGCCGAACAAAGCTTAAAGAAAAATGCCGAACAACAGATAAAAAAATCAATAATGAAAATCTTAGAAAAAAGTGACATTTATTTAAAAGACGCAAAGGCAATTGCAAAATAAAAACTAAAAGAACAGATGTCTCAGCTCGCGCCCCTACATTAACCCGGCTTAATTGCGGGAGATCAAGGAGTTACTTTTTCAGACAGCTACTTATACCAAGGTGGATTATTAGATTTATGGAAAGATTTAGCCACTAAATACAAAAATGGTACGTTGTAAACTTATAATAGAAACAGAGCAAAATGTTATTTTCCGTTTTAGATGCGATGATAAATAACTTGATAATCTTTACCGGTATTATTCTTTCTTTTCCATTATAAAATCGCGGCAGCGCGGGCTTGCTAGAATTTTTCTATATTATTCGCGTTGTCTCTGCCCGCTGTATTTTCGAGCAATATTAATGGTTCTTACATGACGGGATATCTTTTATATTTTTCTTTTATATTAAGCCCTTGCACCCTTATTTATGATATTTTATCAGACCTTAATTAAAAAGCGTTATAGAGTTTGTTTAAATTTATCGAATATACACAAAAACTTTGACAAAAAAACTTCGCAATAGGGCGAAAACATTAATACTGATTCAGGTGTTGCTGAAACCTTTACCTTTGAGCGCGTTCCACTAATCATTAATGAATTAGGCGAAGCTATCACATTAATCCCAGCGGAACCCATTTTAAAAAAATAAGGTCAAATAAAATGCAGTTATTAAATCCTTTTCAATTAGATAAAAACTACCAGATTCTCTATGACCGACCCTCTCTAAATGAAAATGAAGAAGATGAAACATTTAAAGTTATTATTGGGGAAAAATTACTAATTTTACAAAATATTTGCCCCCCAACTTTCGGTGAGGACATACCTGGATTTTCTGTAGATCAAATAGAACTCCCTTATATAGCTAATCAATGGCTAATTAACACTATTGAAGATAAGTTTTGGAAGAGTGCTGCTCAAGGCGGTTTACCCTCAGGGACATATTCATATAAAGAAGAAGTAAATGGTGAAAAACTTGCTCTATATCGTGAAATGAATGTCGGTGCGAAAAATCAAAAAGGTTTTCGTTTAACCAACTTTAGCCGCCCTAGTAGAATTTACGATGATGATGACTTTCAAGATTTTTTTATTACTGATTTAATGTTACTTGAAGGTGGTTTATTAGACGCTTTAAAACAACTTTAATTTTATTGAAAGTAAAATATCAACACGTCATTTCTTTCTTTTTAAGAATAAATATCACAACCTCAGTGCATTTAAGTTTTTGTACTGAGGTTTCCTAATGTATTAAGCCAAGAACTTTCATCTTACAACATACTCCAAAAATTGGTTTTATTCCCCTGTTTGGTGCAGCTATAAAAGATAAAGGTAATTTAATCATTAAAAATGCAGGGGAAGCGGTTAATCCAACCCTCGAGTGTTTATTCTTCGGTGAAATGACATAATTCATTATTAACATTTTAATATGCATAGTAAAATTCACATCAACGACAAATCAATATGTTCTATCAGACATAAAAATAAGGAAATATTAGCATGCAAAAACAACTTTCAAAATCACTTGGTCAGTACCTATATCAAAATATTAATCAGCCTTGGTTAAGTGCCTTAATGATATTAGATTACCCTAAAAAGAATGATACTCACGACACAGAAATACAATGTAGTGCTTCATTTATACCTGAGAAACAGAATAATTCAGATAATCAAACTGTAGAAATAACCATAACGGCTGAAATTAAAGAAAAGTTTGAGCAGTTATTTAACCTAGCTACTGAACAATCAGATGAAAAATGGCACCGCGCCCTATTCTCTATACACAGAAATGGTAATTTCTCTCTTAATTTTGAAAATGATGAACCTGAATTTAATGATTAAAAATATTTAATCATTATTATTGTTCTGACAAAGTGTATTTACCTAAAATAAAACTAGCACATATAATTGTTTTCTAGTTTTATTGAACAAATATGAACGATAAACCAAACAAGCAAATATTCATAACAAAGCTATGAATATTAATGAATTTCAATTTTAGTAAGTTTACGCTTAGTGTATGCAACTTATTTTCAGTTACAATAACCAACTTTGACTCAGTCAAATACTTGCCCTTGAAAAATTCCTCACATCTAAATTGTCTCTCTAAACTAAAAGAATTTGCATTAATTTTTTATTGATTTTTTGGCCGCGATAGTAATAATGGGTTAATTAAATGAGTCCTAAAAAGACACCATAAAAGAATAAAAAAGTACAAGGTTAGCGCACTCGTAATGACTCACAGTAAAACTCTAAAACCTTTAGGTTATGCCTCTATTCCTGCTGTCAATCAATATCTTCAATTAGCTGAAGAGCAAAATATCAATGTAAGTGATATTTTAAAAAAGCTCAATATGAATCACGATCTACTTGCTGACAATAGCAAACAGATAAGTGGTGAGTTATTCCAAGCATTAATTTTTGAACTTGTTGGACAAAGCAATGACCCTTTATTTGGTCTACATACGGCTAAATTTGTTCAGCCGGGCTCTTATAGTGTACTTGGTTTTATCACCATGAATTGTGAAACTTTGGGAGAAGCTATCACAAAAATCCAACCTTTTGAAAAACTAGTTGGCGATATGGGCACAACAGAGCTAACCAAAAAAAACTCAGAACTTTATATAAGTTGGAATTGTATTTTCCCAAATGAAATTGTTAAACAACACATGATAGATAATTGTTTAGCTTCGTGGTTTACCTTCGCACAATTTTTAGTTGACCCTAAATTCAAAGAAAATAGCCTACCTAAACAAGTATTATTAAAGCGTTCTATGCCTACTTTGGAGCAAGAAGCACAATATCAAGCACTTTTTAAATGCCCTGTTTTATTTAATCAAATACAAGACGCTATTGTATTTGAACAAGAATTATTTAATTTACCCCTAAACAAAGGTAATAAACAAATATTATCTACTTTAGAAGAGCATGCAGAACAACTCATAAATAAACTTGGTCATACTGATGACTTTTCAAGTAAAGTGTCAGATTTGATTGAAAGCAATTTACAAAGCGGAAGCTATCACCAACAAAATATTGCCGATTTATTGAAAGTCAGTACCAAAACAATGCAAAGAAAATTAAAATCTGAGCACACTCAATTTCAAACATTATTAGATACTGTAAGATTAAAAAAAGCACAACTCGTACTAGCAAACAGCGATTTACCATTAACACAGCTCAGCATTGAGTTAGGTTTTTGTGAATCTCGCTCTTTTTACCGATGGTTTCAAAAATTAACAGGCATCACACCTGGCGAATACAGACAAGGAAATACAAATATTTGAAAGATTTAAGTAATGAAATGCTTCAAGAAATTATTAGTGAAGTAAAGCCATTGATTGGTAAAGGTAAAGTCGCAGACTATATTCCTGCTTTGGCACAAGTTAATAATAATCAATTAGGCATCGCAGTTTATACACTTGATGGTCGTATTTATCATGCTGGTGATGCAAGTACAGCATTTTCAATTCAAAGTATTTCTAAGGCACTGAGTCTCACTTTAGCTTTATCTGTTTATGAAGAACAAGAAGTATGGTCCCGTGTAGGCAAAGAGCCTTCAGGCCAAGCCTTTAATTCATTAGTGCAGCTCGAACTTGAGCATGGTATTCCACGTAACCCTTTTATAAATGCAGGCGCATTAGTGATCAGCGATTTATTAGCAGATAAATTGATCACGCCCAGATTTTCTTTAATGGAATTAATCCGTCACTTATCGCACAATCCAAAAATTCAGTTTGATAAAGGTGTTGCCCGTTCAGAATTTAAACATTCGGCCCGCAATAGTGCAATTGCCTATTTAATGAAAGACTATGACAACTTTAAGAACCAGGTTGAAACCGTTTTAAAAGATTATTTTCAAGCATGTTCAATCAAAATGAACTGCATTGACCTTGCTAAAACTTTTAGCTTTTTAGCAAACAGAGGCACACCGGTTGGGCATAAAGAAACGCTTATAAGTCCAAAAATGAGTAAACAAATTAATGCTTTATTAGCAACTTGTGGTTTATATGATGAAGCGGGTGATTTTGCCTACCGTGTTGGTATGCCTGGCAAATCAGGTGTCGGTGGAGGCATCATTGCGGTGATCCCTGGAGAAATGAGCATTTGTGTTTGGTCACCGGAATTAAATGAGTCAGGTAATTCTCTTGCAGGAATTGCAGCGCTTGAGTTACTCACAAATAAGCTTTCTAGGTCAATTTTTTGAAAGAAATAACCCATTAAAAAGAATACTGTATGCCGATACTGAAAAAACGAGGCGCCCTTGTTACGTCATAGTAACTATCTGGCGCATAGGTTGGATTGTAATATTGTGTATTAAAAATATTTAACGCACTGAGTTCAATATCAATAGGCAAATCTAAAGGTTTTTTAATCCATACATTCAGGTCAAAAGTAACATATGAATTCTTGTTATTAATGGCCTTATATTCATTATCACCCACTCGTGTATGATACGTTTTTGATGTATTTCTACGACCATTATGATTAATGGAAAATGTGAAACTTGAAAAGTTGAAGTCAATTATACCTTGAATGCTATTATTAACAGGTGAAACCGACGGTTCATTAGAGTTTAAATATGTTGAATTTATACGCAGTTGCATATGTTCAGAATCGAAAATTTGCATATCAAGATTAGCAATATACTCAAGCTCAAAGCCTGATGACGATTTAGAAAATTCAGAATTAGCATAAGGTTCTGCATTGATAGACTGAATAAAATTTGAAAGCGTATTATGAAAATATCTGATATTCATATTATGACTTTGATTAATGCGATAGCTAATATCTAACTCTTTTGAAATTATTTTTTCAGGTTCAATGTCAGAGCTTCCCGGAGAGTTGCCATCAGATCTCACTTCGTATTGCTGTAAGTTTGATGGTGGTCTAAATGCTTTTCCCCACAAAGCTTTAGCAGTCCAGCGGTTTCCAATCGCATAAACAAGACCCACTCTAGGAGATAATTCCGCATCAAACGCTTCATATTTATCATATCTTAAACTAAAGGTAGGTCTTAAATTATTATTTAACAAAAACAGTTCATCTTGAACAAATATGGCAAAGTTTTTTGTCTCAGGGCTATTATCACCATTTTTATCTAAAACAGACTGAAGAACATGTGTTTTTTGATAATTATTTAAATTTATGATTTCAGCATATTCTGCGACTATAGAAGACTCAGCACTCAGACCAACTAATATATTTTGATTATGTCCCTTATAATTCATTCGACTTGTTGCACCAAATAAACGCGTATTTAAAAATGAAGTCGCTTGAAAAAACAATTCCCCTTTATCATCCCATCTACGTCTATTCATTTGTCTATCAACTTGATAAGTATAAATTTTATTTAACCAATCTATTTTGTCCAATTGCACCTTGTGCTCTAAATTTGCGCTGAATATTTTATAGTCTTGGGGTTTTGTTTGCTTGATTGAATAAAGCGGATATTCAGTATTGTAGTGGTTGGTATTGATACTTGCTTTGAAGTTCTGCCAATTTATTTTAAAATGGCTATTATAAGAGAAAACATTATTCTTATGATCTGTTTCATTTCCTTTGCGGTCTCGACTCATTTTATGGCCTTGAGTTTTAAACATTTCACCTGAAAAAATTAAACTTCCCTTATCTAACTCATAGCCAGTATTTAGCCGCAAGCTATGAGTATCAAATAACCCCGCTGTCAGTTTTATTTCTGTTTTATCTGGCGCTTTATCATTTGTAAAAATAGAAATCAGTCCTGAATAAGCATTTCCACCGTATAACGCTGATCCTGGGCCACGGATCACTTCAATATGATGAATATTATTGAGGGGAACTTCTTCATCTGGAGACCAACCACCAAACACCGGTTCTCTATAAGGAACACCATCGACTAGTAACATTATTTTTGTATTTCTGCCGCTGGGGATCCCCCTAAACCAAACCATATCACGCCCATTTCTGCGTTTTTGAATATCGGTACCGGGAAGAAAACTTAATGCCTGCGATAAGGTTCTCACACCTCGCTTTTTGAGCGCTTTTGAAGAAATATATGAAATTGTACTCGGTGAGAAGCGTTGAGAATTTGATGTCAAAGACGCAGAAGTTATTTGAACATTGATAAGCTCTTCTAAATCCATCATAAATAAATCATCTTCACTGTCAGAAGCACAAACAGCAAATGAAAATAGAACATATACTAAATACCAGCTAACTTTTATAGCTTTACGCTTAATACACATATATTTACCAATACATTTTGCTATTTAAAATTATACTTTTAAAAGTAAAAACTTATTGTATTGAGTGTAAAATATAACCTCTATTTTAGCTAGTTTCGTAGATTGAAAATCATATTAAGAATAATATATATTGAAAGACAAAAATTATATTGCCTAATTCCACAATATAATTTTTGCTTTAATAAAAAATGAATGTGCTAGCACATGATTTTTTCTTGCTGGTTAAATGTATTTATTTTATTAAAAATAAATAAGGTAAGCATAATCAAGCTAAGCGGTAGTAACGAAAAGTAAAATGCCGTTTGACCATCAAAGTGTGCAAAAGTAAACCCTGTAATAATAGAGCCTGTAGTACCACCTAATGCTGAAAATATTACAATTAAACCTGTCATAGCAGCATGTTTCTGGACAGGTAAAGCGCTTAGCATTGCTGAGTTAATAGCGGGATAGATAGGTGCCATAAATAGACCAATCAGGGGGAAGATGTAAGCTGCAAAAGGTGCATTAAACCAATTTAAGTTATCAACTAGTTGAATGTTTTTTGTTAATGGCAAAACCAGTATTATTAATACCCCAATAGCAACTAAACAAATATTAACTAAAAAATACCAATTTATACGTGCAAGGATCACCCCAGCACTTAAACGTCCGATTGCCAGGGATGCAGCAAAAATACTCGTCATAGCAACACTCATATCAATAGGTAATTTTAAAACTTCATTATTAAAAGTTGGCAACCAAGTACCTATCCCCTGCTCTACTAATACATATAAAAATGCAGAAGCGATAAAAACAAATACCATAGGCATTTTTGTTAAATTCAACATAGCAATTAAATCAGATGTATAACTCGATTGTTCAGCGTTACTTTTATCAATATTCTTCATTTCATTAAAAGGCGTTTTAACAATTAATAAACACGTAATAATAGATAAAATACAAATCACCCAATATACATTTAGCCAAGCATTAGGGTCACTTGGATTAATAAACCAAGCAAATAGCCAATAACCAGATAACACTCCAACCATAAATAACCCTTCTAAGGTATTCATAAAAGAGGCATGCTTTTTACTTGAATCAGATATTTGACCAACAATCGAGTAGATAGAAATTTTCACTAAAGCAAATGATATTCCCGATATTAAAAAGAATATTTTAGTCATCCAAAAACTAGGTAAAATTGGCATCATAATACTTGCTAATACAATTAATAATAAACCTGTTACCATCGCATTTTTAAAACCAAATTGCGGTAATCTGGCTGCAATTAAAAAAGATACAATCGCGATAGGTAAGTCTTTAAATCCCTCTAATATACTTGCTCCCTCTTTTGTAACATCATAATGATTAACAACCTGCAATATCACCGTGCCTACACTATTTAAAATAATAGCAAAAACAAAGTAGGTCATTAATAAACATAATTTTATTTGCCAATTTATCATTTATCACCTGTTTATTTATTGTTTTATTTCATAACATCTATGAGATTTTATAATCCTAGCATAACCCTTTTAAATTATTTTGCAATCGATTGCAAAAAATGTATTATGAGCTTAAATTTATATTTAATCCTATATTTGGGGGCTGCTTTGTCTCAATTACATGCACATAAAGTCGATTGGCCATTAGACGAGTGGAAAATAATAGATCCTGGTTTTAATTCTAAAACACACGAATTCAAAGAAACAATATTTGCAGTTGCAAATGGATATTTAGGTAGCAGAGGAACTTTTGATGAAGGTACACCTGCAAATACCAATAGCTGTAGTGGCACATATTTAAATGGTGTTTATAGTAAACATGCAATTGAATATGGTGAATCAGCATATGGGTTTGCAAAAGAGAATCACCAAATATTAAAAGTACCAGATGGTAAAGACATTAAAATTTTTATTGATGAATTTGAGTTTAAAGCGCAATTGGATCATGTAGATAATGAACGCTACCTGGATATGTCTACGGGTATTTTAACAAGAGTTATTATTTTAAAAACACAAAACAATAAACTACTGTCGGTTAAAAGTAATCGGTTTGCTTCTTTAACACACTCAAACTTGTTATGTACAGAGTATGAATTCACCCCTTTGAACTTTGACGGTCACATTAATATACAGTCCGTTTTATCAACCGAAGAGCATAATAGTATTGAGAGCGATGATCCCAGAGTTGCAGAGCTCAGCTTAGCCTCAAGTCTTGAGTTATATTCACATTATAATGATGAACTTTCGACGTGTTTAGTTCATAAAATAAAAAATACACCGCAGTCTGTCGCATCAGCTATGTTACATCAAAGCTGTGTTAATTTTACAGTTGAACCTCAAGCCTCAGATGAAAATAACAGTAAAACACGGCTAAAAATAAATGTAGAACAAGGCAAAAAATACACCCTTAGTAAATACCTCGCTTATGCTGATTCTTTAGATAATGCTCAAAACCTACAAAACACAGTACTTGAATATCTTAAAAAAGCATCTGAAATTGGATTTAAAGAATTAAGTCAATTACATACACAGAAGATAGTTAGCTTTTGGCAACAAGCTGATGTAAAAATTGAAGGTGATATCAGCCTACAACAAGCAATTCGTTTTAATCAACTCAGTTTATTTTTATCTGTCGGTAAAGACGGGAAACGTAATATTTCGGCAAAAGGCATAACAGGCCCGGGATATGAGGGGCATTATTTTTGGGATAGCGAAATATATATCATACCTTATTTAACTTATACCCAGCCAGAATATGCAAAATCACTATTACTCCATAGATATCACTCTTTAAATAAAGCAAGAGACCGTGCAAAAGAAATGTCTCATGATACGGGAGCCTTATATCCATGGCGTACGATAGGGGGAGAAGAATGCTCTGCTTTTTTCCCAGCAGGTACGGCTCAATACCATATTAATGCAGCTGTGGCATATGCGGTACGTTGTTATTATCGTGCAACTGATGATTTTGACTTTATATGTCAATTTGGTGGTGAAATGGTATTTGAAACTGCTCGCTTATGGCTTGAACTTGGCCATTTTTCCTCTTATAAAAATAATCAATTTTGTATCGATGCAGTAACAGGCCCTGATGAATACACTGCAGTTGTTAATAATAATTTTTATACCAATGCAATGGCAAAAATGCATTTGTTATTTGCTGTTGAAATAGCACAGTTAATGCAAAATAAAGCACCAAAAATATATAAGCATTTATGTGAAAATATAAAATTGGATGAAAATGAAATAACTCTCTGGTTTACTGCTGCAGATGAAATGTATTTACCCCATGACGAGACTTTAAACATATCGCCACAAGATGATGGTTTTTTAGCTAAAAAATCATGGGACTTTAAAAATACGCCAAAAGAAAAATACCCTTTATTACTCAACTTTCATCCTCTAGTGATATATCGCCATAAAGTGCTTAAACAGGCAGATGTCGTATTGGCAATGTATTTATTAGATGAAGAATTTGATATTGAGCTTAAGAAAAATAATCTCGCTTATTACGAACCTATAACGACACATGACTCTACCCTATCTACGTGTATACATGCAGTTGAATATGCTGAAACAGGTGATAGTGAACGAGCTTTTGATTTCTTTTCGCAAACAGTAAAAATGGACTTAGATAACTCACATAATAATACTGAACATGGCGTACATACAGCCTGCATGGCTGGTAGTTGGATTGCAATTGTAAATGGTTTTGCTGGCATGCGAGTACGCAAAACAGGTTTGTTTTTATCACCTTCTTTACCAAAAGAATGGCCTAGCTTTAGTTTTTTAATGCAATTTCAAGGTAAAACAATAGAAATTGAAATTTGTAAAAACGATACAAAATACCTTTTAAAAAATGGAAGTGAATTATCCCTTACGCACTTCAACCAAAAAATCATACTCAAAGAAGGCATTAAACATATTGCCCTAAATCAGACTACTGGAGCTTAAATAATGATAAATACACACAATCAACGCGGTATTATTTTTGATTTAGATGGTGTTTTAACAGATACCGCACACTTACACTTTGTAGCCTGGCAAACACTCGCTAAAAAATTGAATATTGAATTTACAATTAAAAATAATGAGGAACTCAAAGGGATTGATAGAATGAACTCCCTGCAATACATTCTCAATCTGTCTGATATAAAAATGAACCTTGAAGATAAACATAAATTATGTGAAGAAAAAAATAGTCATTATTTAGAGCTCATTAAAACGATTTCAAGTAAAGATTTATTTAATGGTAGCACAGCTTTACTCACTGATATAAAAGCACAAGGCATAAAAATAGGACTCGCTTCTGCTAGCAAGAATGCTCGCTTAGTCATTAAAAATTTAGGCATTTCTGATGTGTTTGATTATATTGCTGATGCCCATAACATTAAAAACTCAAAACCTGATCCCGAAATTTTTCTAAAAGCTGCTGAAGGTTTAGGCTGCGACCCTAAAAACTGTATTGGGATTGAAGATGCAAAAGCCGGTGTTAGCGCTATTAAATCGGCTAATATGAAAGCAATCGGAATAGGTTGCAGTAATGAATTATCACAGGCTGATATGGTTTATAAGCATTTAAAAAATCTAAAATTAGAATCGATTTTAGCATTGTAAAAAAATAGCAGTCATTTGGCTGCTAATTTCTACATTTTATCTTAACTTGGAACGCGATAATAAACATTATCAATATCAATTTCAAAGCCCATTGTTTTATACAACTGTAATGCGCGTTCATTTGTTTTTTCAGTTTTTAATTCAATTCGTACGGCATGTGTTTCTTTTGCAAAACTAAGTACTCTACTTATGAGTGCTTTAGATACATTTTTCCCTCTAAAATTTTGAGATACACCTAAATCATTTAATATCCATAAACGCTTTAATGCCAAAGATGAATAGCTAGGGTATAAGTTTACAAAACCCATTAATTCATCAGAATCTGAGTCAACAGCAATAAATATGACTGAATCTTCACCGATTATTAAACTGCGTAAAAATTTTTCAGTGGCTTTTGGATTTGCTTTAAAATTACAAAATAATCTATATTCTTCAAAAAGAATAACTAACTGAGCTAAATACTGCTCGTTACATTGTATAATCTGCATTTTTTCTTCCTATGAGTTTTATAATAAGTTTAGTCTTGTATGCTTATTATCAGGATCCAAATCATAATATTTATGTCAATTGGAATCTAATAACATCACCATTTTTTTCGCGAGAAAATATTTGATTAATATACTTAGCGCCACAATTTTCAATTACTTTTCTTGAAGCAGGATTATTAGCTTCACAGGTAATAATGGCATTACCTATTAATATATTTTGCTGTAACCATGACAACATAAACTTGGCAACCCCCCTCCCTCTGGCTTCTGGTTTAGTTTCATAACCTATATGGCCAATTACATTTTCAATATACGCATTTGTACCATGTCGATATCGAATAGCACCGATTATTTCATCATTGTATATGCAAAAATAGGTAGATGTTCGTGGGAAACCTTCAGGTAACTCTTTGCCTTTTGATTGATTAATAACCTTAGCTAAATATGCTTTCGGATCATCAAGCGCAACGCCATATTTTTCGATACCTTTCGTAAAACATTCAGATAAAAACACTTCATAAGACTTTAAATGTTTCTCCTGTGCTAATACCATTTCCATTTTAAGCCTTTTAATTGGTTATTTTATTTAATATCCTGTTAGATTATTTTTAATGATATCAGCACACAAAGTGCGTAACCATAACTGTGCAGGATCTTTATGTACTGTTGGCGGCCAAACCAAAGCATAATTCAAAGGTTCTTGAGAAAATGGCAAAGGCTTTGAAATAATTTTAAATTGCTTTCTAAAACGTTTGGGTACAAATGTACTCGAAGTAAATAACATCTGTGTTTTACTGATCACTTCTAATGCACCAAGATAATGTGGAACTCGCATGCCTACTTTTCGTACTCGCCCTAATTTTGATAATTTATTTTCTATTGGAATATTTGGCCCGCCGCCAAGTGATACTAAAATATGTGAAAAACTTAAGTAATTATCTAAAGTCAGGTCTTTATTATTCAGAGGATGGGACTGTGACATAAAACATTCCATTGACTCATGACCTACAAGTAACTGGTGAAAATATTCTGGTATACGCATTGCCTGACTACATATCGCAATATCAACATTTTGGGCACTTTCATTCAGTAATGATTTTTCTTTTAAATTGACTATTTCTAATTGTGCATTGGGCGCAGCTTTATAAAACGCTTCGGCAATATCAGGAAGGTGAGCCTGCGTAATATAGCTACTCATATGTAATCTAAAATTTCGTTGACACAAAGCTGGCGAAAAACTTTCATTTGTTAATAGTAAAGTTAATTGATTAAGTGCGCTCTCTAATGGTTGCGTTAAAGTCAAAGCTTTATGGGTTGGTTCCATACCTTGCGATGTTCTAACAAATAGTGGATCGTTAAAAATATCGCGTAATTTTGCAAGTGAGCGACTCATTGCTGGTTGCGTCATATTCATATGATCAGCCGCTAAGCTGACATTTTTGTACTTTAGTAAGCTTAATAAGCTCTGTAATAACTTAAAATCAACCTGAGATAATGACATTGAACCTCTATGCGTATTTTAAATAATAGTTAACGGTATTATGCATTGGATCGAATAATATAAAAAGCGCACAATAGCCCTAAATGAAGAAGTTGTATTTTGGACGTTAAGTGATATTAAATTTTAGGTTAGGTTTATTTTTTATTTCAACGGCAGTGATTTTTTGGGGCATATTACCCATAGCGCTTAAATTATCGGCCAGTTTTATTGATCCCGTCACTTTAACTTGGTTCAGGTTTTTAATTGCATTAATTGTAAGCTTTTTTATTCAGTTTTTTACGGGAAAACTACAGCAATTTAAGCAGCTTACAAAAGCACATTGGCTTAAACTTGCAATTGCAGCGATATTTTCGATATTTAACTATGTATCCTTTGTATACTGTTTAGAATACCTCTCTCCGGGCCAAGCACAACTCAACTTTCAAACTGCGCCTTTCTTTTTAGCATTTGGTGGGTTAATCCTTTTTAAAGAAAAACTAAAACCAGTACAAATGATGTGTTTTGCCACATTAGCTCTGGGCATGATGCTATTTTTTAATCCTTATTTAGATTTTTCAAATACTGAAAATAATAAAATTTGGTTAGGCATTTTGATAGTGCAGTTTTCAGCATTATCATGGACATGTTATGCACTCATTCAAAAATCACTGGTTAAGAACTTATCTCCAAATAACATTTTATTGTTTATTTATGGTTTTGGCCTTTTTGCCATGATGCCATTTAGTGATTTAAATTACTTTTTGAAAATGAATATAAATGAATGGTGGATTGTTTTGTTTTGTGCGGTCAATACGTTAATTGCTTACGGATGTTTTGCACAATCGATGAAGTATTGGCCTACATCTCAAGTAGGACCTATGATTGCGTTAACGCCTATTTTAAGCTTCTCAAGCACTGCTTTTGTCGCCTATTTAGGTTGGTGGCCAGACAAAATAACCAGCACCTCACTTGATTTTACCGCCATTATTGGGATCGCGATTGTTGTTCTGTCTGTTTTTGGTATTCAAGTATTACCTAAACTACTTGAAAGTAGAAAACTAAAACTCCGTACTGCGTGCTGAATTAGTACAATAAACCTAGATAAAATAGCTGTAGTGGTTATTTAAATTAAAGCAGCTATTTATTCTGAGTTTTCATTGTTAACATTAGTCCCCGCCGCCGCAGCCACTACCACAACTACTTGAACTGCAGGAACTATCTGAATCTGAGACTCCACCTGATGAACCACTACAACCTGAGGAACACCCTATGTGGCTAGCGCAATAATCACGACCAAAATTAGGAGTATTTTTATCTTTACAGTTTTTGCTGTAGATGTATCCACCTTCGATTTTAAAATCACCATCTATCGCAAAAAGTAAAGGTAACTTTTTAGGCTTTTTAACATTTATTTGCTCCTGATCACAAGCAAGGCGCCACGCTCTTTTAATACCTTCTTGCGCTTGAGTTTGACTTTGCATTACCTCAGAGGGTGTATGGTGTAAAAATTTACCTAACCCTTTTTTACAAAACTGCTGATAAGTACGCGTAAATAAAATAAATTCATGCCATGCAAAATCTATCACCTGAGATGGCATAGCGACCATTCTCCCCTTCGCTTTGAGTGATATAATAAAAAATGACTTTAAACCATCAAGCACTGTGCTTAATTCAGCATCAGTTAAATGGGGGTATTTAACTTTTATTTTCTCTTTAATTCCTGGAGGAAATTTATACGACTTAATGAAAAAGATCCGTTTTTTTCTAATATTAAAACAAATCACTATAGTTAAAGTGATAATTGACACAGCACACATAAAATAAACCATAAAAATCCCTTCTTACACATCCAACTAATAATTTTAAGCATGTTCATTTATAAAGTTTAATGTATTCCCTTAATCGTTATCTAAAAACATAATCAAACTTTTTTGTAAATGAAACAACATACTAAAGTAATTTATTACCTTGCACCTCTTTAAATCTTTCTACATACTGAGTTTTCCTTATTCATCATGAAAAAGAGATTACTGTACAGTGAAAATTATCAAAATTACGTCAAGTATCTTTTTAATTACCTTTGTAGCAGGGCTGGCCACTGTAAACTTTTTCAATCACTTTTACGCAAAAAAAGCACTCAAAAGTGATGCTGAACAACTGTTATTTCAATTTCATGATTCAGTGGTTGAAGCTCATAAAATGTTAGACTCACTACCTGAACCTGAAAATTTTCAGTGTGATAACAAAAATATTGAAAAACTCGCAATGCTCGAGTTTGAGCACCCTAATGTACGTCTAGTTGGAGTATTTCATGACAATAAACAAGCTTGTGCCAGCCAAGATGTGCATATTGATATACGTAATTACCATGAGCGTGTTTTAAACCCCAGCAAACATCAACTCAGTAATAATTATTCTTTAGCGACTGTTTCTCACGGCGATAAACACATAGATCTATTATTAGTTAAGTCGCACGCCGACAGCAAGTATTTTGCAAGTATTAATCCATTCATGGTCAATTATTTAACTGAGTTTGCTTGTACTAATTGCCTTGAATATGAGTTTATTATTGGAAGTGAGCCCAAATTAAAATTTAGTGGTCGCTCAATGGCACAAGAAAGTTTTATTGAATATAACTTATCTAGACTTGAAGAAAGTATAAAGATCGAATTGAAGTTACGAGGCACTGAAAAATTTTATAATTATTACAAAGAGCTAAGCTGGTTTAGTACTATCATATTTTCATTATTGTTTGCCAGTATTATTACATTACTATCTTACAAGCTGCTGACTATCAGACAATCTCTTGAACATATTATCAAAGACGCACTTAAATATAAGGAGTTTACTCCTTTTTATCAGCCTATTGTTCATAGTAAAACGGGTCATATTGTGGGGGTAGAAATGCTAGCGCGTTGGGTACATAAAGATGGTTTAGTTGTGCCCCCTTACCAATTCATTCCTTTTGCTGAAGATAGTGGTTTAATTGTTGAAATTTCTGAGCAACTCATTGAAAAGTCAATTCAAGATATCAAAGTGTTAGGTTGGGATAAAACAGACCAATTTATTAGTGTTAATATAGTGCCTGAACATTTGGAAAATAGTCGCCTTTACGAATTAATCGAAAAGCTATTAGAAGATAATAAAGTACCGCCCAGTGCATTGTCATTAGAAATTACTGAAAGATTAAAAATTGAAAACCTTGAAGAAGCACGCGAAAGTTTAAACGTTTTTTATAACAAAGGAATAGAGCTAAAACTTGATGATGCAGGTACAGCTTATGGTGGATTCTCTTACATACAAGAGCTTGGAATTAGCACTATAAAAATTGACAAAATGTTTGTTGATACTATCGATAAAGATGACTTAAAAAGTTCTGTATTAGAGTCTATTATTTCTTTTGCAAAGTCTTCAAATTTAGACATGATAGCAGAAGGCGTTGAAGAAGAAGCCCAGGTATCTTACCTACAAAAACGAGATGTATTTTTAATACAAGGTTACTTTTACGCTAAACCTATGCCAATTGATGAACTTGTATTGTGGATCAGAAATCACAAGACTTAGAATCTATTTATTGTAAAAATAACAATAGCTGGTGGTACTATTTATACTTAAGATTAATAAAACCACCAGCGATAGACTAAATCAGATTATATCGACCCGGTGATATTACATTGTTTGGATCAAAAACCTTTTTCATTTCTTTAATAACTAGCCAGTAGGGATCATTTTGATCAAGCATGACCGGCATATCTTTAATACCTAACCGATATGGATAAAAACCTTCGGCTTTGTATTGTTTGATCAATTCCTCAGAAAACTCATGCGCCTTTTTCTTTTCTTTCTCTAGATCTAAATTAAAATCAACGCCAATAACGACTTCCAGTACTTTATCTGATAATGTATTTAGAGTGAGCGCCACATTATATTGGTATCTATTAGCTATATTGTTTACTATGTCTAATGCTTTTTTTACATCAACAGCGCTGCACGGGATCACAGGGGCAAAGAAAACGAGACCTGTTTTACCTAGATCAGGGTTTTCCCAGTTTTCATCTTCCTCAGCATTAGGCCAGTAAATACTTCGTAAACTCTCATTTTGAGGTGCGCCCTTCATCATGCCATAAACCCTTTTATAGGCCATAATGAAATACCATGTTTTTTTAAGACGTAATTTACGTAAAACCACTTCTAACCTGTTAAGCTTTTTCTCATCAATAAAATCGACCTTACCTAATGGACCTAAAAACGATTTGATCATTTTTTTTGCATATTTGACTTGCTGAGGCGTCCCCATTAAATTACCAACTGCACCCCAACCTTTTTTTAAATTAGCCCCCACCACTGTGTTTGCTTTATCGCGCAGTACAACGGAGTCCAAATTAGGGTTATCAGCCTTCATCAGATCATAGACTATTGGTGTTAATGATATTTTAGAGCGTTGGTTATTTACAATATGAACTATGCTATTTACAACTTTAAGCTGCCTGAGTTCACTTAACTTCTCAATAAATTCTAGTAAATTATCATCAGTCACTCTAACTGAAAATGAAGTTTGCACTTTGGGCACGGGTAAAAGTTGAATGGCAATAGAAGTAACAATAGAGAAATTCGATTGAACTAAAGTGCCAGTGAGATCTGGTCCTATTCCATGTTTAAAAATATGTGTCACCTTTGAATTTTCATAGTGCCAAAATCCTGTTTTTAATACTTCTCCAGTTCCCAATACAGCTTCTATGTTTAAAAGTAAATCAGCTTTTAAAGCATTGTAACCAGTGCCTCTTTCTAAACAGTTACCTAACACACTTGTTTCTTTTCCTGAACCTGTTACATCCAGAAAATAATTAGATTGTTTTTCTTTTAAATAATCGGCTAACTGTATTTGAGTTACACCAGGCTCAATAATAGCGTAACCAAACTCTTCATTCACTTCACTGATCGTGCGTAATTTAGATAAATCGACAATGATACAGTCACTTTTTACCGGTAATCGAGAACCAAGCCCCCAGTTTTTACCACCACTAATTGGATATAGTGCAATACCATATTTATTTGCTAACTTAACTATTTCTTGAATTTGTTCTTTTTTATCTGGTAATAACACAACTTCAATTTTACCGTCATAACCCGAAACATTTTTGTTATACGCAGTAACATCTGCCTGCTCAACTATTATCTGCTGCCCAAATAAATTAGCGAGATCGCTTAAAAAAATTTCCATAAAATAAGTCCTTTTAGGAAGTTACTATTGATTTAACTTGTATTTTTGATTCAAGTTGTACTTTAAAATGTGCTCTGGTTAAATCAACATCGCGTAATAGATCTGTTTTAGATTCATTTTGAAGTAAAACCATGATAGGTGAGTTTTGAAGATCTTTAGTTGGTTCAACCACATTACCTATCTGTAAATACAGCTCGTGATTAACATAAGAAGACAGCAATTTAATTTCGTTTATTCCATCAATGGCAATGACTTTCCCCTTCACAAATAAAGGTATAAAAACAACATGACAATGACTGTAAAATTTAATTTCCTGTGATAGTAAATAATTATCCTTCAAAAATACATTCAAGTTTTCGGTGTAATAATTAAAATTACTTGCAGACGAAACTAAGCTAGGGATAGATCCCCCCGGAATTCTACTGCCTAATTCGACTAAAACCGCCTCACCTGCACTATTTATTTTAACTTCAGCGTGAACAACTCCCCTTTCAATCCCCACTGCTTTGATAGCATTTTCTACGTATGTAATCACATCAAAAGGTAAATGTGACCTATCTTCTAATATGATGTCGCAATAAATAAAATCAGCATATTCTGTATTTATTTTTTTATATTTCCAAACATCTATCAGATGTGTTTTTTCAGCATCGATAAACATATTTACGATATATTCCATGCCACCTATATAAGATTCAAGTAAGGCATAATCAGCTTTTTTTCCAAATAAATTAGGTGTATTTAAAATTGTATCTAAACGTTTTTCAGCAATATGCTGATCGTGACATAAATAGACATGATTTGTACCCGCGCCACTTGGTGTTTTTAACACGATAGGAAATTGATATTGTTCTGTGAATGTTAAAACATCGGATATATCGTGACATCGCATAAATTGTGTATTTTGCAATTTAGCATCATGCAAAGCACTACGCATCAGCCATTTATCGCGACATATTTGTGAGGTATTAACAGAGTTTCCAGGTAAATTAAAAGCTTGAGCTATTTCTGATGCTAAAAAGACTCCAGGTTCAGTACAGGGTACACAAGCAACAATATTTTTTTTCGAAGAATCTAAATAGGCTTTGATCTGCTCAACGCTGATTGCCTCTACATAAAACTCAATACTTTCTAATTCCGATAACGAAATATAACCTTTTTGCAGAAGAAACTCTTTTGACATACTAAAAACAATAATAGGCTAATACCCTAATGCTTTTACATAATCTATATAAGCGAGTCCCGTATGCAAGGGATCAACTAACAATATATAAGGGTTATTCATCATTATCGTTTCCTCTTCGATCAATTTGCAATAAACATCCATTTATTGATTTGTAAATATAATTAATAGGTAACACAATTTTTTCACTTTTTAATAATTGCGTTATAGAGCTAATAATCTTTTCGTTATTCATTCCTTGCCCCTTTTAATATGCATTTATCTTGTTAAAATCATTTTTTAGCAAATAACAAAAAAGCACCTAAGGTGCCTCATTTGTAAAGATTCTGAGCCTGTTATGTGTTCTAAGTTAACACACTGCATATTCAACTTCGGTATGCGGTATCCTCAGTGACAGCCTTTAGCAAGTCAGATTATGGATACTTCATTCATAGACTAACTCTAAAATCAAGAAAGTACCATAACAGGTACTAAGGAGTATTACACTCTTATTTATTTAGTTCGATAATTGATAATAAATACGGCATTTAATTGAAAATCAATGATTCTGTAACTAAGTAATATATAAAGCATTAAAATAGAACATCCCTATTCAAATCTTCTATATTTTTAATAGCAGCTATTTTTAAGGGTTATAAAGTGAAAAGTTCTCAAACAGGGAATTGCAGATGTTATACATTATGGCATCAACGTGAAGTTATACTTTTAAATGCTAATTCCAGTTTTAAATCGTTTTAGGAATTAGCACATCAGAGTTTATTTAATGAATGCTTGCAAAGCTTTGGTTTGATCAGTAGTTTGCCAATCTGCATTTTCAGTCACGACTATAACTTCAAATGACTGCGCCTGTAGTAATGATATATCGCTTAAACTAAGAGAATACCCTAAAGATGTACCATTTATGTTTAGTGGTAGCCATTTCAGCCACTGCCAACTCCAAGAAACACCATCGCCTGTATATTGGTATAAATGGCCATCTTTTAACATATAAGATGCACTTATATCATAAAATTGATAACCGCTTAAGTCATTAGTATCAATATAAAAGCTATAGTGTTCAGTACTACCCATAGCTTCACGTAAAGAAAGTGATAGCTTGAGTTCAAAACCTGTCTGTTCTAGTACTACTGAGATTATATCTTGGCTCCCCACTAAACTGCTATCAAGTTCATCTTGGCGAACATATTGTGTCGTTTCACTAACCAAGCGGACTACAGGGCTTATCTCCACTAACGTTTCATTGTCATTAAAAACCCGAGCCAGCACTTCAATAGATTCATTCTGACCAAGTCCAAACTGTATATTTTGAAGGCTTACCCGGTAACTATCACTTTGCTGACTTTGTACCGCATCACTTATAACTAAATCCCACAACCAGTTACCCCCATTGCCTGAGTATTGATAAAGCGTGCCATTTTCTAGCATGTAATCAGCCGTGATCCCCTCTTCTATATAACTCGCATGTCCCTTTTGACTATTAATCAATATTTGTACCCTATGAGCAGATAAATCTAGTGTGTCTTTGCTGATAACCTCAAACACAGTAAACGCATCACTTTCTGTTACAGAAAAAGTATCCAGTAGCCCTTCTGGTTTTGCATTTGCACTATTTAAATTAATGTTATCAAATCGACTAATATCAATATCAGAAGTAATCGTAGTAAACTGATATTGTTGCGATCTTTCGATTATCATTTTTAGTGCAGCACTGTCTCCTTGATTCAGATAATCCAAAGACCAGATCTCAAAATAACTGTGCCTTTGGATCTGGTTCAATCGTCTGGCAACATTGTCGGTTTGAATCGTATCTGCCAAAATATAAGACTGACTGGTGTGGTCATAACTTCCAGTGAGCCCTTCAAACAATACAGCATCTAAATATACAGCAGTATTTTCAATAATGCTGAAACCCCGATTTTGCACTATAGATAAACGCTTACCATAAGTTTGTTCAAAATTGGTCGAATTTACTTTTTCATTAAGACTTTTTATTAATGCCACCATAGCAAAGCGGCTATCAGGTATTACATCTACGATATCAACCGTATCTAAAAATAAGCCTGATACTCCTTTGTACGCAAGTTCATCTACCCTGTTGAATAAATAACTCTGCCAAGCAGGATCACCAACATTGACATAATATGAACCCCAATTAGGATTTTTATCTGGTAAATTATCTGCAGGATTAACATCGATATACCAAGAAGCATAACCGCCAGGCCCCTCACCATTACCTACAACTAAGTTATGTGATTCCGTTTCCCCCACACTTAAATAAGCAATGGCCTCTGTACCATGATCTTTTAACAGGCTGATTTCTTCTTCGCTAAAGGCCTCTGCATTCAAGATCAATTTTTCATAATTTAACATTTGCATATCAAAGGTATTTTGATAATAAAAACCAACGGGATCTTTTGCAAAACTTGAAATACTCAATAAACTTAGCAATAACAGAGTCAGTTTTGACATTAAAGATAACTTTACATTCATTTGTTTTATCATTGGATCCTTCCTTATATTTAATATAATTTTCAAGTACAGTGAAGCTGTTATAACGATGAAAATAGTTAATTTACTGTTGTAAGCTGTACCTTAATAAACTTAGTTGAATATTGTTGTGAAGTATTGGGAAGGTGTTACAGAATGACAATTTTTCAATTAAAGCCACCAGCAAATAAGAGTGGTTAAACTTTATAATTTTTTAAGGGCAAGTGCTTTTATAGAAGTGCCTTTATAAACTTGTAGGATTAAAATCACAGGTTTACTGCTCACAAGTAACCTTAAGTATCAGCATCTAGACAACTAATTTATTATAGCTTTAAATTGATAAAAACATAATTAAATCAAAGGTTAAGTAATAACTGGCAACAACTTCAACTTAAGGGGACTCGTCAATCTAAAAATTTAGGAAATTTTGGTAGAGAGTCAAAGTCTTGTTTGTCATGATGAATGATCACCCTAGCCTTTTCTTTTACAACGAGTGTTTCAAATTTTTTTCTTGATGTTTTTATGGCTTGTTGATCTGTATTATATTTATGTAATGTTTGTAACTTACGCCCTCTGCGGTGTATATATAGGTCACCTGTTAACAATATGTTTTCTGAGTTTTCTAATCGGACTAAAAGAACGGAACCACCAGGAGTGTGACCAGGCATAGACAAAGTGACAACAGAATCATCTCCAAATACATCATATTTGTCTCTAAATGTTATGGTATCAGCTCCTTCTAGTGCCATATAAAATTTTCCAAACATTGTTTTAGTATTATTTTCAAACATATATAAACGTTCTTGTTCATTAATAATAAATGTTGATTTGGCAAACAGGTTTGCATTTCCTGAATGATCAGGATGTATATGTGAAAGCGATAGGTAATCAATATCGAGAGGTTTTAAATCTAGCTTTTTGAGTTGTTTTGTCAGTTTTGTATTTAACTTAGAATGCCATACGCCTTGTTTTATTCCATCAGGCAGGTCAGCTAAAGTTTCTTTATGGCCGGTTTCCCAAAGTAAGTCACCTTTTGGATGACGAATCAAAAAACATGGATTGGCCAAGGTGGTTTTTTCGCCATCAAACTTACCTTTCTCAGATAAAGCACTCATATCAGATACATAAAAAATGCCACAATCCATAGTGTATAGCTTTATTCTTCCATTGGAGGAGTCCTTCATTGTGCAGCCTGTTACGGATACGATGAAAACGAACATTAAAGAAGTTATTGATTTTATTTTCATCTGCCTTACTAAATACCTGTTTTAATTTTAGAGATAATGTTTAAAAAGAGAAACTGTACTAAATCTATCATAAAATACTCACGCTATTAATGACTTTACGAATAAGTACATTTTAAGTTAGCCTTATTGAGTCTGTACCGCTAGCCAATCTTTAACATCTCCCTCAAAGAAAGAGACTTTCTATGATAAATTATCGCTCAAAACATCATTGCAAAAATGATTATAGCAACTGCGCAAAAGATAAAATATCACCATATACAAGTGGAAAACAGTCTCACTTATGTGACTAACGCTGGTTTTTATGATATGTGAACTAGTTGCAAAGCTAAACTTAGGAATAAAAAATATCAACCAAGAGGTAAAAGTCATTGTTATCTCATTTTAAGTCTCAAATTTATATTATCAGATCAATTTTATAAAGTGACAGCCTACACGCTTTAAATATTATTTTCAGCTACTCTTTAAGGCTTCCATACCTAGATCTCTAACTAATGGATATAAAAGATATATTTTATTTATTTTTATGTTCCTCAGTTATCTTTTATCGCCTATGCTTATATCAATTACATTAATAAGTGTTGCAATAAAACCACATAGAAATAATCACTTTTAATGTAATTAATAAAATAATTCTAAATTCAAACTGAATAAACATATTTAGGTGAGAGCTATGAGTAAAGGCAATTTAAATGTTTCAATTACAAATCTAACGGGTGAAACCATATACGATGTAAGCTTTTTACATAATTATAAAAATGATGCTTATAATGAAGGAAGAACCGCAACGATAGAAAAAGGCGAAACGATAGGCGTTGGAGAAGTAACATTTTGGACCGAATCTGAAAATGATGCGGCTAATTTTTGGTGGGTACAGTTTGAACATTTTGAAACCTATTATGCCAGCCAGTTAGGTAAATTTAACTGTGAATTAACCATTGATGATAAAACAAGCGATGGTGCAGTACGCATAATAGTAACTTTAGATGAAATGACCGTGACTCCCCCTGTTTCAGATCCAAAATCAACTAAAATTAAAGCGACTAAACGGTAATTCTGTGGTGATTCATAAATAATTATGGCTAAGTAGATTATATAAAACGCTATATTAGAAGCCATTCAATTTAAAATTCATAATGTGCTTCTATCTCATCTATACATTATTTTTAGATTTGATCTAGCAACTAATAATAAATTATAAAGGGTTTATTGCCTACAACTCAAAGAGTTTGTTAGTGGTTTAAAAATGACATCTAATTTTGCTTACGAATTAAATAAATTGATAACCCATGACTAACATTACACTGATTATTTAAATTCTGAATTTTTACTTTCATTCCTAAACTATGCTCAAAATCAAGATAGCGATTATCGTTACTCTTTCTTAACCCTATAAAACATTATCAAAACATGAAATATATTGTGCTAATTTTTCAGTTGTATCACGCTTAAGGTCAACGATATAAAATAAGAAAGAGACTTCGATTTCATTATTTTACAAAGCAGGGTTAAGGTCGCGTGCTGGCTTAATTTATTAAAGGTTATGGCATAAATTTCATTAAGCGTTTAAAGTTATCCTGTCCACGCACAACCCAATGTGGTGTCGCTTTACCTACGCCTGCCATTTGTAGTTGAGGGTGATGTTTCATTACAGTGTCTATTATCATTTCTTGATCTGGGTCAACATCAACAAAAAATATATGTTTACCTTTGTGCAATAACTCTTGAAAGCGTTCAAAATTAATATTTGGTTTTTGAATACCAATTAAACCCCCTTCCCATGTACAAAAGCCAAGTATAATAATAGAAAGAAAAATGAAAGGGATCCAACCTGCTTCACTATGTGTCCATCCCATAAAATAAGCGACGGCTAAAGTTAAAATAGCGCTTACAACGCCTATTGCTCCCCAAACCTCAGTTGAATGAACAACATCTAATTTCAACACAGATTCAACTTCATGCAGATGGTGCTCTTCCACCTCAAAGTCGTGTTCACTTAATACATGTATTTGAGGTTCGGTGAAACCTTGAGACTCTAGCTCTTGCTCTACTTGTTCTAGATCATCAAGATCTTCTGTAACGTAATAATGTCTAATCATGACATACTCCTTTTAAATACAAAGGTGTACCGCGCCATCTTTCGTGACTTACGATTAATATTTTCAGCACAGTAAATAAATCATCTACCCACTATTTGCTTAAAGTATAGCAGTAATTTAAAAAACGCTATTCATGTCGATTAAGTTCATGCATCATAGCCGCAGCCAATTTCATCCACTCTTCAAATAAAGATTTAGCCAATACAATCGTGCCCAAAGTTGACTCTTTTGGTTTACTATTTATTGTCAAAGATAATACCTCAACGATTCTTCTGACTTGTCTGGAATTTAAAGATACATAAAAGCTATCAAGGTGAATATTTTCAGGCTGATAATTTAACCTTTCAACAGGTTGATTAGACAATAATATATTAATCTGGTGCGCTAACTCAGGTTCAACCAGTTTAATCAATGTATGAGTCAATTCAAGGCTACCCCGACTAAAAATAGCCTCCTTATATTCAGGTGAAACCAACGCGATGTTAAAATCAAGTGCCATAACAAACCTCAAAATAAAACTGCATCACTAAAAATGAATACTCTATAAAATATAGCTTAAAATTCTGTCTCAATAATTTTTTGTGCACACTGTGAAGGAGAGTAATTGAATGTATTTAAATGCATATCATATAAGACGCCTTCGTGAATACTTTCAAATTGTGAGGCGGCTAACCCAATTGCACGATTTCCTCGGGCTAGTTCACGCTTAGTTAGCTCATCTAGCGGGCACTCAAGTTTAAATATTTTCAGATTAAAGCCATTAAGCTCATCCATAAACTCTGTATAAGTTTTTTGACCACAAAAAACGATATCAACAATGACATTATGTCCTGTCTCAGCAAGGGCTTTAATTGATTTTGCAATAGCCAACTTCATATTAGGGAAGTTATTTGAACCTGCAGGAACGTCATAAGGAGTCATATCCCAAAAAGCGTCTAATGCGCATAATAAATAAACTTCTGCGAACCTGGATTGAAATTGTGATTGTAATTCTCGTGCTAATGTTGTTTTCCCTGAACTAGAAGTACCATTAAGTACAATAATTTTGCCATTTTTTTTCATTTTTTGATTAACCTAACGATTTAAAACAAACTCGCTTACTAAAACCTATTTTAAATCCTAATTCCGCCATCGATTTCAATTACACGGCCTGTAAAAAAGTCATTTTCAATTATGTATTGCGCAGAGTGTGCAATTTCTTCAGCAGTACCAAACCGACCTACTGACGTACCTTGTATCATTCTAGCTTGTGCCTGAGGTTTCATTGCACGTGTCATTTGTGTATCAATAACACCCGGTGCAATTGCAGCAACTCTGATATTAAATTGACCAAGTTCTTTAGCCCAAGTGGTTGTTAATGCAACCACACCCGCTTTTGACGCAGCGTAGTTTGTTTGCCCCATATTACCTGCACGTGAAATACTCGACATATTGATGATCACTCCAGAACAAGGATCATTTTTTTGTGCTTCAATCATATAGGTAGCCGCCTCTCTGCCACATAGAAATACACCAGTCAGATTTACATCTATAACAGATTGAAATTGGCTTAAAGACATTCGGTCAACTATTTCACCCTCTTTGACTTTTATAAACATACCATCTCGGGTTATGCCAGCATTATTGATAAGAACATCAATAGAACCAAAATCATGATTAACTTGCTTGAATACTTTAATAACCTCATCTTCATTAGTGACATTTGCCACATACGCAAGCACTTTACTTGTATCGGAACTTGAGCCTTCTTTAGTTATATCCCCTTTAGTTAATAAAGATATAGCATCACTTAATTGTGTTTGTGTCATATCAATTAAAGCAATATTTGCTCCTTGTTTAAAAAATGATTGTGCCATTGCAAAACCTAAACCTTGTGCACCACCGGTAATGACAATCGTTTTATTTTTAATATTCATATTATGCGCTCATTCACTCTTTTTACTTAAAATATCGAATTCTTAAATTAATGGCAAAAAAAAACCTTATAAATTAATTTCATAAGGCTTTTTTGCTTAACAAATTTATTTAATGCTTTCTTTAAACTATTTATTGAATTGCGCAGATACCACTAAGTCTTTCATGCCATTAGACCAGTCATAAAAACCATGGCCAGATTTAGCGCCCATATGCCCTGCAGTAACCATATTTACCAGTAATGGTGCAGGTGCATATTTATCATCACCTAGACCATCTTGTAAAACACGCATTATGTATAAACATACATCTAGGCCGATAAAATCGGCTAGTTGTAATGGTCCCATAGGATGCGCCATACCAAGCTTCATTATTTGGTCTATTTCATTCACACCGGCAACACCATTTTGAAGAGATAAAATCGCTTCATTGATCATTGGCATTAATATACGGTTAGCTACAAAACCTGGATAATCATTTGCTGGAACAGCTGTTTTGTGTAACTTATCACATAATGAAATAATGCAATTAGTTGTCTCTTTAGATGTTAAGTAACCATTAATAACTTCAACTAACTTCATCACAGGCACAGGGTTCATAAAGTGCATGCCAATCACTTTTTCAGCACGTTTTGTTACACTGGCTATTTTAGTGATTGAAATTGAAGAAGTATTCGATGCTAAAATGGCATCAGCCTTACAATATTCATCTAACTCTTTAAAAATGTTAAGTTTAATTTCAGGGTTTTCTGTTGCTGCTTCTACAACTAAATCAACAGTTTCAACACCAGCTTTCATTTGGGTAAATGTTGAAATATTGTTTAATGTATCACGCTTAACTTGTTCTGTAATCGCTTCTTTTTTTACTTGACGGTCTAGATTTTTAGCAATTGTTGTAAGTGCTTTATCTAGTGCCGTTTGTGAAATATCAACTAAATTAACTTTAAAACCATTTTGTGCAAATACATGGGCAATGCCATTACCCATAGTACCTGAACCAATTACTGCAATCTGTTTCATATTATTCTGCTTTTGAAAACAATTTAAAAATTGAAGAAAAATCTTGAGAACCCATATTTTGGTTTTGCATCAAGTTATAAAGGTTTTTAGCAAGTGCCCCCATAGGCGTACTTGAATTACTATGATTAGCTGCATCCATGGCTAAACCTAAATCTTTAGCCATTAAGTCAACCATAAAGCCACCTTTATAATCATTTGATGAAGGCACGTTCTCAAGTACATCAGGACAAGGGTTATATAATTCTAATGTCCAATTACGGCCAGAGCTTTGTAGCATGATCTCAGACAAAACCTTAGGATCAAGACCATTATCGATACCCATTTGCAAAGCTTCACTGGTACCTGCCATTAAGACACTTAACAACATGTTATTACATATTTTAGCAACTTGCCCTGCACCAATATCACCGGCATGGAATATATTTTTACCCATGTCTTTTAAAACAATTTCTGCTTTAGCAAAATCATTGCCATTGGCACCCACAATAAAAGTTAAAGTACCATTTGTTGCACCTGCGGTACCACCTGATACGGGCGCATCAACAAAACTAATATTTGCATCAGCTAAACCAGCGCCAACAATACGCGCAGACTCAGCATCAATAGTGCTACAGTCAATCACTTGTGTTGTTTTATCTAATACAGATATTAAGCCAGTTTCACCTAAATATAGTCCTTTTACGTGTTTACCTGCTGGCAGCATGCTAATGACATAATCTTTATCAATTGCACAGTCATTGACATGTGCTGCAATAGTAGCACCTGCATCTGCCAATGTTTGCATTGCCTGTTCACTTAAGTCAAAAACTGTAACAGTGTGCCCTGCTTTAACTAAGTTAGCAGCCATTGGACCACCCATATTACCTAAGCCAATAAATCCGATATTTGCCATGTTATTAATCCTTTCCTAAATTTTGTAACGGGTGTTGGCCCTTAGCCCATATGGACTCAAAAAATGGTGCTATCTGTTCATCAGGTACTGAATTTAAATCAGGGTATTTCCAGTTTGGTTTACCGTCTTTATCAATTAATAAAGCGCGTACACCTTCTTGAAACTCCCCAAAACGACCACATTGCACTGACATAGATAACTCTTGTCTAAAACAATCACCTAAACTCATACCATCAGCATGCTTTAGTTGTTGAAAAACAAGATGGGCACTCAGTGGACTACCATGGTTTAAACCTTTTTGTGCACGGTTAAACCACTTATCTTCTATCTCTATATTAAGTACGTAGTTCACTTTATCGCTTAAAGCATTATGCTTTGACATCTTAGATATTAAATCAATATGCTTTTTTACTTCTGATATAGGCGGTTTTCCAGAAGTATTTTGAAATCCTTGTAATACTTCGCTTAATTTATCGTGGTTAAGTGCTTTTGTTTTGCCCCATTTGGTAAGCAAAAGCTTTTCAATTAAGTCTGATTTAAAGCTGTGTTTAATAAAATAATCTGCAAGGCCCACAAAACGTGCATCTTCACTATTCATAGAAGCACCTGTTAGTCCTAAAAATAAACCAACTTGATCTGGCATTTTATTTAAGAAATAACTGCCACCCACGTCAGGATATAACCCTATGGTTATTTCTGGCATTGCAATGCGTGCTGTTTCAGTCACAACTTTATGACTCGCACCAGCCATTAAGCCAAGACCGCCCCCCATAATAATACCATTGCCCCATAGTAAAATGGGCTTTTCAAAACGGTGTATTAAATAATCTAATTTATATTCCGCGCTAAAGAAACTTTCAATGTAATTATCAGGATCGCTTTTACTATCAACTTCAGTTGCCATCGCCTTATATAGACTTACAACATCACCCCCAGCACAAAATGATTTTTCACCTGCACCTTCCAATACAACAAGCGCAATATCATCATTTTTTTGCCACGCTTCCAACTGCGGTGTTAACAGTTGGATCATATCCATATTAAGTGCATTTAGTGATTTTTCTGAATTTAAAGTCGCAATACCAATTTTTAAACCATATACAGACTCTAATTCTTTAAACAAAACGCAACTCATTAGCCATTCACCCAATTTGCTTTACGTTTTTCTAGGAAAGCCTGAACACCTTCTTTTTGATCTTTTGTATCAAACAAACCAACAAACATTTCACGTTCTAATGGTAAAGCCCCTCGGGTTGAACCAAAACGTCCTTGTTGAATCAGTGTTTTACACGCAGCTACGGCAACTGGACTTTGATCTTCTACTTTTTTAGCAAGTGCTAATGCATGCGCTAATGACGCGCCGGTATCAACGACTTCTTCAACTAAACCAATACTTAATGCTTTATCTGCTTTTAAACGTTCGCCACACAAGATCATGCGTTTTGCCCAACCTTCACCAACTAAAGTAGCTAAATTTTGAGTACCACCGGCACAAGGTAATAAACCCACTTTAGCCTCAGGTAATGCCACTTGTGCTTGTTGTTCAATGATTCTAATATCACACGCTAACGCAACTTCTAATCCACCACCCATAGCAAAACCATTAATCGCTGCAATTGAAACGCCTCTAAAATCAGATAAAGCTTCAAATGCCTGACCAAATACAAATGACATATCAGCAGCAATACCTTTATCACCTGATGCAAATACATTTAAGTCTGCACCTGCACTGAAGAATTTTTCACCTTCCCCTGTGATCACTAAAGAATAAATATTTTTATCCGCATTGAGTTCATGTACTAATGTTTTTAATGCCACTAATGTATCGCGTGTCCAAGTATTTGCTGGTGGATTTGACATGGTTAAAACAGCAATATGATCTTGTTTTTCTAATTTAATTTGAGCTGACATTTGAATATTCCTCATTTTTTGAATAGGCATTTATTCAATGAAATGCCACTCATTCACACATAAAAATGCGGGAGAAAGTTCCCGCATAAAATAATTATTATAAAATTTCGCCTGCACCTTCGGCTAAAATACGACGCGCTATGATCAAGCGCATGATCTCATTTGTACCTTCTAGAATTTTATGAACTCGTACGTCACGTACATGACGTTCTAATGGATATTCTTTAATATAGCCGTAACCACCATGCAACTGTAATGCTTCATCACATACAGTAAAGCCCACATCTGTCGCAAATCTTTTTGCCATAGCACAATACGCTGTTTTTTCTGGGTCTTTAGTATCAAGTTTAAATGCAGCTAAACGCACCATTTGACGTGCTGCAACGAGTTCTGTTGCCATATCTGCTAGTTTAAACTGTAAAGCCTGAAATGCTGCAAGTGGTTTACCAAATTGTTCACGTTCTTTCATATACTCAGTAGCTGTATTTAAAGCTTGTTGAGCCGTACCGATTGAACACGTTGCGATATTGATTCTGCCACCATCTAAGCCTTGCATAGCAAACTTAAAACCGTCACCTTCATTACCTAATAGGTGAGATTTTGGAATTCTGACATTTTCAAAAGTAACTAAACGTGTAGGCTGGGCATTCCATCCCATTTTTTCTTCTGCTTTACCATATATAATGCCTTGAGCATCTGCGGGGATCACAACTGCAGAAATCCCTTTAGGACCCGCTTCTCCAGTTCGCACCATAACAACTAAAACATCTGTTTCACCTGCACCAGAAATAAACATTTTTGAACCATTAATAATATAATCATCACCATCAGGCACTGCTTTTGTTCTTAATGATGCAGCATCAGAACCAGAACCCGGTTCAGTTAAACAATATGAGGCTAGTTTTGCACCCATTACAAGCTCATCACACAATTGGTCTTTTATTTCTTGTGTACCAAAACTTGCAATCATCCATGTAGCCATATTATGAATTGTTAACATTGCCGTAGTTGCCGTACAACCCATTGCAAGTTGTTCAAAAATGATGCTTGAATCTAAACGAGATAAACCTAAGCCACCTGATTCTTCAGGTGTATAAAGGCCACAGAAACCAAGTTCACCAGCGGCCTGAATAACATCTTTAGGGAAAATATGTTCAGCATCCCATTTTGCTGCATTTGGAAGCATTTCAGTTAATGCAAATTGACGTGCCGTTTCAGCAAAAGCGATTTGATCTTCAGATAAATTAAAATTCATAGTGTTCTCATTATTATACTTTTCAAACTAAAAGCATTTAGACTTTTAGCTAATATCATCAAATTGTTATATCTAAAAAACTTCAAGATATGTAAATTTCTAAATAGTTGTTTAGATATAACGATAAAAGGTGCTTCACAGCACCTTTTTATACTCTTTATACTGCTTCTACCGCTATCGCAACGGCTTCACCACCACCAATACACAAAGTCGCAATGCCTTTACTCAAACCACGATTTCTTAATGCATGAATAAGCGTAACTAAAATACGCGCACCACTTGCACCAATAGGATGACCTAATGCACATGCACCGCCATTCACGTTAACTTTACTTTCATCTAATTTAAGCTCATTAATTGCAAGCATAGTGACCATGGCAAATGCTTCATTGATTTCCCATAAATCAATATCATTTATTGTCCAACCAGCTTTATTTAATACCGAATTAATTGCACCAATTGGCGCTACCGTAAATTCAGCAGGTGCTTGTGAGTGTGTTGCATGTGCAGCAATACGACATAAAGGCACTAAACCTTTCGCTTTGGCTGTAGATTCACGCATTAATACTAAAGCTGCTGCACCATCCGATATAGATGATGAGTTTGCAGCAGTAATAGTACCGTCTTTTGCAAATGCTGGACGTAAACCTGGTATTTTATCTATCTTAGCGTTACCTGGACCCTCATCAGTTGTAACCTCAACATCACCACGACGGTTTTTTACAATAAAGGGTTCTATCTCATTTTCAAAATTACCATTTTCTATTGCTGTTTGTGCTTTTTGAAGAGAGGAAATAGCAAAAGTATCCATATCTTCACGTGTTAGCTTATATTCATTTGCTGTTTCTTGTGCAAAGCAACCCATGGCTTTATTTTCATAAGCATCTTCAAGACCGTCAGCCATCATGTGATCTTTAATTTCACCATGTCCCATTCTAAAACCACCACGCGCCTTTGGTAAAAAGTACGGGGCATTTGACATGCTTTCCATACCACCGGCTACTGCAATTTCAATACTATCGGCTTTAATTAAATCATGTGCTAACATAGTTGCTTTAATACCTGAGCCACATACTTTATTAATTGTTGTTGCACCTGTTTTTTGCTCAAGACCGGCTTTTAAGGTTGCCTGACGCGCAGGAGCTTGACCTAAACCTGCTGGTAATACACACCCCATAACAACTTCATCTATATCACCAGCTACTAGACCAGAGTTTGCAACTGCACTTTTAATTGCAGTTGCACCTAAATCTGTTGCAGCTGCGCCACTTAAAGTGCCCATGAAGCCACCCATAGGAGTACGTTTTGCACTTACAATTACTATCGGATCTTGAACTGACATATATTAGCTCTCTTTGAATCATGTTTATTTATAATAATGATATGAGGATACACAAAATTGACGTTTACGCCAACGTCAACTTGAAAATCTTTAGTCATATTTATTTAAAATGTAAATTTTACTGACAACTTAAGTTGCCAGTTTCATTTTCAATTTATTATTCCAACATTTTCCAATTAAAAAATATTCTATATTTAATCACTATTACACAAGTCATTTTTTACATTTGTATAACACGACTGCTTTACCTTTACGTAAACTTCACTTATATTGTACTCAAAATATGAAGATGCTGATCCAAGGTAAAATAATGAACGAAAACATCTACGACCAAAACTCGGAAGAAACATTTAGCATCAGCGATCTCTCAAAAGAATTTGATATTACAACACGTAGTATTCGTTTTTATGAAGACCAAGGATTAATCACTCCTACACGTAATGGACAAACCCGTATTTATACAAAGCGCGATAAAGTACGGTTAAAGCTCATATTACGTGGTAAAAGATTAGGCTTTACATTGGCTGAAACCGGACGTTTGTTTGAATTATATGATGCAGATAAATCAAGTCCTAATCAGTTGAATATCATGTTAGAACTCATACAAGATAAAAAAGTACACCTTACACAACAAATGGATGACATCAAAGTTGTGCTAATGGAACTGATGACTGCTGAAAAACGCTGTCGCGATACATTAAAAAGTTTAAAAGACTAAACCATACTTAAATATTACAGGACACATCATGAGCACTATCTCTCTTTATAAAGAACTTAATTTTGGTTTAGGCGAAACCGCAGACATGATCAAAGATCACGTTAACTCATTTGCCTCTACTGAAATTGCACCAATTGCTGAAAAAACAGACTTAGATAATGAGTTTCCCAATGAACTTTGGCCAAAACTTGGCGAAATGGGTTTGTTAGGTATTACTGTAAGTGAAGAGTTTGGTGGTTCAGGATTAGGTTACCTAGAGCATGTATTAGCTGTTGAAGAAATCAGCCGCGCCAGTGCGTCTATCGGTTTAAGTTACGGCGCACATTCAAATTTATGTGTAAACCAAATATTCCGCAATGGCAATCAAGCACAAAAAGAAAAATATCTTCCTAAGCTTATTAGCGGTGAACATATAGGTGCATTGGCTATGAGTGAACCAAATGCAGGTTCAGACGTTGTATCAATGAAACTCAAAGCAGAAAAAAAAGGCGATAAGTACATTTTAAACGGAAATAAAATGTGGATCACCAATGGTCCTGATGCAAGCACATATGTTGTTTATGCAAAAACTGATATGGAAGCACATTCAAAAGGTATTACAGCATTCATCGTTGAGCGTGACTTCCCTGGTTTTACGCAAGCACAAAAACTCGATAAATTAGGTATGCGTGGTTCAAATACATGTGAACTTGTTTTTGTAGATTGTGAAGTACCAGAAGAAAATATACTTGGTGAATTAAATCAAGGCGTTAAAGTATTAATGAGCGGTCTAGATTATGAACGTGTTGTGCTTTCAGGTGGGTGTTTAGGCATAATGCAAGCATGTATGGACCTAGTAGTACCTTATATACATGAGCGTAAGCAGTTTGATACAGAAATTGGTAAGTTCCAACTTATCCAAGGCAAGATTGCAGATATGTATTCACAAATGAATGCAGCACGAAGTTATGTATATACAGTTGCAAAGTCGTGTGATCGCGGTGAAACAACACGTAAAGATGCTGCGGGTGTTATTTTATATGCAGCTGAACTTGCAACAAAAATGGCATTAGATGCCATTCAAATTTTAGGCGGTAATGGTTACATCAATGAATTTGCAGCTGGGCGTTTATTACGTGATGCAAAATTATATGAAATTGGCGCAGGTACTTCTGAAATCCGTCGTATGCTAATTGGTCGTGAATTATTTAGTGAAAGTCGTTAGAACACACATTCACATAACTAATAAAAGCGTATAAGTTCAGGGGAAAATATGACAATTTTAAAATCTCAAATTAACAGTCACGATCCAGCCTTTGTTGAAAAACAAGCTGCAATGAATGAATTAGTAAAAGATTTGCATAAGCAAACTGCCAAATTTATTAAAGGTGGCGGTGATGCATTAATCGAAAGGCATCAAGGTCGCGGTAAAATGTTTGTGCGTGATCGTATTGATACATTAATTGATGAGGGCTCACCATTTTTAGAGATCTCACAATTTGCAGCACATGGTGTATATAAACAAGATATTGCATGTGCAGGCATAGTTGCAGGTATTGGTCGCGTTAAAGGCATTGAATGTATGATCATAGCCAATGATGCCACTGTTAAAGGTGGGACATATTTTCCGCTCACTGTAAAAAAGCATTTAAGAGCACAAGATATTGCAGAGCAATGTCATTTGCCTTGTATTTATCTTGTTGATTCAGGTGGTGCAAACCTACCTGAACAAGATGAAGTTTTCCCTGATAAATTACATTTTGGTCGCATCTTTTATAACCAAGCTCGCATGTCAGGAAAAGGCATTCCTCAAATTGCTGTGGTTATGGGTTTATGTACTGCAGGTGGTGCATATGTACCAGCTATGGCTGACGAAAGCATCATAGTAAAAGATCAAGGCACTATCTTTTTAGCAGGTCCCCCATTAGTTAAAGCGGCAACGGGTGAAGTTGTATCTGCTGAAGATTTAGGGGGCGCTGATGTGCATTGTAAAGTGTCGGGTGTTGCCGATCATTATGCAGACAATGACGAACATGCTTTATCAATTGCACGCCAATGTATTGAACGTGTTAATCATAACCGCCCTACTGCACCTTTATTAGATGAAGTAAAACCACCTAGATATGACGCTTCAGAAATTTATGGCATTGTGGGAACAGATCTTAAAAAACCTTTTGATGTGCGTGATGTAATCGCCCGTACTGTTGATGACTCTGCATTTGATGAATTCAAAAAATATTTTGGCGAAACGCTGGTGTGTGGCTTTGCTAAAATTTATGGCATGCCAGTAGGCATAGTTGCAAATAATGGCATTTTATTTTCTGAGTCTGCACAAAAAGGTGCTCACTTTATTCAGTTATGTGCGCAAAGAAAAATTCCATTAGTGTTTTTACAAAATATTACTGGCTTTATGGTTGGTCAAAAATATGAAGCTGAAGGCATCGCAAAACATGGTGCAAAAATGGTAATGGCCGTGTCATGTGCTGATGTGCCTAAATTTACGGTCCTAATTGGTGGCTCATACGGCGCTGGTAACTATGGTATGTGTGGTCGTGCATTTGAACCGACTATGATGTGGATGTGGCCAAACTCTCGTATCTCAGTAATGGGTGGAGAACAAGCAGCAGGCGTATTAACACAAGTAAAGCAAGACGGTTTAGCACGTAAAGGTGCTTCTATGTCAGATGAAGAAGTGGCTGACTTTAAAAAACCAATTATTGATCAATATGAAGAACAAGGTCACCCTTATTATGCCAGTGCCCGTTTATGGGATGACGGTATAATCGACCCTGCTCAAACACGCCATGTATTAGGTTTAGCTTTAAGTGCCTCTAAAAACGCACCTGAAAAAGAGTCTAACTTTGGTGTATTTCGTATGTAAGTAAAACTGCAATACAGTTTTACTAAGACCACACTGTGGTTATCAATTTTAGCCACTTTGTGGCATTAAAATAGAGGTGGTAACACCTCTAAAACTGACAGGAAATCTCATGTCTGTAAATTTAACGATTTCAAACAAAGTTGCAACAATCACTTTAAATCGCCCTCAAGTTCACAATGCATTTGATGACATCACAATAATACAACTAATAGATGTTATTACACAGGCATGTGAACAGGATGTGCGTGCTTTAGTTTTAAAGAGTGAAGGGAGACATTTCTCTGCTGGTGCAGATTTAGGCTGGATGAAATCAATGGCTGATAATGACTTTGATGATAATTTTGCTGACTCTCAACAATTAGCAAAATTAATGCATACGCTTGCAAACTGCCCTATGCCAACGATTTGCCAAATACAAGGGGCTGCATTTGGTGGTGCACTAGGCCTAATTGCCTGTTGTGACATCGCTTTTGCAAGCCCAGATGCTAAGTTTTGTTTAAGTGAAGTTAAGCTAGGATTAATCCCTGCTGTGATCAGCCCCTATGTTATAAAAGCGATTGGTGAGCGCCAATCTCGCCGATACTTTTTAACAGCTGAAATATTTAAAGCAGATAAAGCGTTAGAGCTTGGTTTGATACACGAAATTTCTGACGAACTTGAAACAAGCGTTAATGATGCGATAAACAATATACTCAATAACAGTCCAAAAGCAGTGATTGCTGCAAAAGAGCTTATTCAAGATGTTGCAAATAAAGAAATTAATCAAACATTGCAAGATCTAACGGCTGAACGTATTGCGTCAATTCGTGTATCAGTTGAAGGCCAAGAAGGCTTAAGTGCTTTTTTTGAAAAACGCGCGCCAAATTGGCAACAATAATACTTAAACGATTGAGCATAAAAAGGTAATAAACAATGTTAAAAAAAATACTTATTGCAAACCGTGGTGAAATTGCTTGCCGCGTAATAAAAACAGCCAAGCGTTTAGGTTTAAAAACTGTTGCTGTTTATTCAGATGCAGATAAAAATTCTCTTCATGTGCAACAAGCTGATGAAGCCTATCACATCGGTGCTGCACCGAGTAAAGATTCATATTTAGTTTCAAGTAAAATAATTGAAGTAGCAAAACGCTCAGGTGCCGATTGCATCCACCCAGGCTATGGTTTTTTATCAGAAAACTGTGAATTTTCACGTTTATGTAAAGAAAATGATATTGCTTTTGTAGGACCGCCTGAATCTGCAATTGAAGCTATGGGTTCTAAATCTCGTTCAAAAGAAATCATGGCTGAGGCAAATGTACCATTAGTACCAGGGTATTATGGTCATAATCAAGATGAATCATTTTTATTTGAAGAAGCAAATAAAATGGGTTACCCAATACTGCTAAAAGCTGCGTTTGGTGGTGGCGGTAAAGGCATGCGTATCGTTAATTCAGAAGATGAATTTATGGCGATGCTTGCATCAGCTAAACGTGAAGCGATTTCAGGGTTTGGTAACGATCAAATGCTACTAGAGCGTTATGTTACTAAGCCACGTCATGTTGAAGTACAAGTTTTTGCAGATAATCACGGTAATTGTGTTTATTTAGGCGATAGAGATTGTTCATTACAACGTCGTCATCAAAAAGTAATTGAAGAAGCCCCTGCACCACAGCTATCAGACAAACTTAGAAAAGAAATGGGTGAAGCTGCAGTTAGGTGTGCTCAAGCCATTAATTACCAAGGTGCAGGTACAGTCGAGTTTTTATTATGTGGCGATGAATTTTTCTTTATGGAAATGAATACGCGACTTCAAGTGGAACACCCTGTAACAGAAATGGTAACGGGTGTTGACTTAGTTGAGTGGCAAATTCGTGTTGCATCAAATGAAACGTTAGCTTTAACACAAGATGATATCACTTTAACAGGTCATTCATTAGAAGCGCGTATTTATGCAGAAGACCCATCAGCTGACTTTATGCCGTGTTCAGGTGTTATCAAGCTACTAGCTACGCCACAAAACTCTAAACATATCCGCATTGATACCGGTGTAAATACGGGCAGTGAAATCAGTAGTTTTTACGACCCTATGATTGCAAAGCTAATTGTATGGGATGAAACCCGAGATCTTGCTATTAAAAGATTACAATCAGCCTTAGAAGAGTTTCACCTTGCTGGTTTCCATTGCAATGTGGCTTTTTTACATAACTTAGCAAGTCATGATGGCTTTGTTAAAACACAACCTGATACACATTTTATTGATGAAAACCAAGATGAGTTAGTAAAGGTAGATAATGCTGATCTTGAAATCTGTAATATTCTGGCAAGTCTTGTATATCTGGATTCTATTAAAAATCAAAATTGTGCTTCGCCTTGGAATAAGCAACAAGGCTTCAGATTAAACCAAGATAATAATATTAAAATTCCATTTACCGAGTTATCTAACATTTCTGCAGTATGCAATGGTGCGAGTTATAGTTTAACCCTTGATGGTCAAACTATCACAGCTGATATATTTATCAATGATACCCATATCAACGCGAATATAGATGGTATTAAATACACTGCTGATTATGTATTAGATCAGAATCAAATTGAATTAATGTATTTAGCAACAACACACAGATACCAATTAAAAGACAAACATTATGTCAGTGATGTAGAAAATGATGATGCATCTTTAGCTGCACCTTTAAATGGCACTGTTGTTAAACATCTTTTAGAACTTGGCAGCAAAGTCGAAAAAGGTGATGCGATTGTTGTGATTGAAGCCATGAAAATGGAATATACACTTACTGCACCTTATGATGGCACACTAACAAGTTTCTGCTTTGATGAAGGCGAATTAGTATCACACGGCGACCTATTAGCCATAGTTGATCAGGAAGGCGCATAATCATGACACAATCCCTATTACCTTCTTTTGTTAAAGTTGTTGAAGTGGGTGCACGTGATGGCCTTCAGAATGAATCTAAGGTTACGACTGAAGATAAAATAGCTTTAATACAAAACTTAGTAGACGCAGGTGTAAAACACATCGAAGCAGGTGCATTTGTATCACCCAAATGGGTGCCTCAAATGGCCGATTCTAAGCTTGTAATTGAGTCATTAGATCATAGTACTGCACACTTTAGTGCTTTAACGCCGAACTTAAAAGGTGCACAACTGGCTTTAGACTCAGGCATTAAAGAATTTGCAATATTTACAGCCGCAAGCGAAGCTTTTTGTCAAAAAAATATCAATTGTTCAATTGACGAAAGTATCAGTCGCTTTAAAGAAATCATGACCTTTGCAAATGAAAATAACATCAAGGTTCGTGGTTATGTTAGCTGTGTCATGGGTTGCCCATATCAGGGTGATGTTGAAATTTCTGAAGTTGTCAGAGTGTCTAAATTATTACTTGAGCTCGGCTGTTATGAAATCAGTTTGGGCGATACTGTCGGTGTTGGCACACCAGGAAAAACAGAACAATTAGTCACAGCCCTATTACAAGATATTCCAGCAAATAAGCTTGCTGTACATTTTCATGATACATATGGTCAGGCGTTGACAAATATTTACGCTGCTCTGAAACTCGGTATAGCTACTGTTGACGCGGCTGTAGCGGGTTTAGGTGGCTGCCCTTATGCTAAAGGTGCGTCAGGAAATGTTGCCACTGAAGACCTAATTTATATGCTTGATGGGCTTGGCATTAACACCAATATTGATATAAAAAGACTCTGCAAAGCTGGCTGGCAAATATCAGGCGTATTAAATAAAGCACCTGCAAGTAAAGTTTCGCTCGCATTTCAAGCAAATGAAGCATAGTGAACATAAGCACTAACATCAATTAAATTAAGGGAGCAAGCTAAATGGCGGGTTTCGATAAAGTAGTTTCAAGTTATGAAGAGGCCATGCAAGGCCTTAAAAATGGCGATACAGTAATTGCCGGTGGTTTTGGTTTATGTGGTATACCAGAAGGTTTAATTGCACAAATTAAAAAACTCGGCACAAAAGACTTAACTGTAGTTTCAAATAACTGTGGTGTTGACGATTTTGGCTTAGGTATTTTATTACAAGATAGACAAATAAAAAAAATTATCGCGTCTTATGTTGGTGAAAATGCTTTATTTGAACAGCAGCTATTAAGCGGTGAAATAGATGTGGAATTAACACCTCAAGGCACGCTAGCTGAAAAAATGCGTGCTGGCGGTGCTGGTATTCCAGGTTTTTATACCGCAACAGGCTACGGTACTCCTATCGCTGAGGGTAAAGAAGTAAAAGAATTTAATGGCCGCCCCTATATTTTAGAAGAAGGGATCACGGGTGAATTTGCCATAGTGAAAGCATGGAAAGCTGATAGATACGGAAACTTAGTTTTCCGTCACACGGCAATGAATTTTAATCCAATGGCAGCCACAGCAGGTAAAATTACCGTTGTCGAAGTTGAAGAAATTGTTGAACCAGGTGAACTTGCTCCAAGTGAAATTCATACACCTGGGATTTATGTAAATCGTGTGATTTTAGGTCAATTTGAGAAACGCATTGAACGTGTGACAACACGTCCTTCATCTTAAGCAATTCGGAGAAATATCATGGCTTTATCTAGAGAACAAGTTGCTAAACGTGTTGCACAAGAGTTGAAAGATGGTTATTACGTTAATTTAGGCATAGGTATTCCAACACTTGTAGCAAATTATGTGCCCAACGATATTGAAGTAATGCTACAGTCAGAAAATGGCCTTCTAGGTATGGGCCAGTTCCCAACCGAGGATGAGGTTGATGCTGATATGATCAATGCAGGTAAAGAAACCGTTACAGCAGCCACTGGCGCTGCAATATTTAATAGTGCTGAGAGCTTTGCAATGATCCGAGGTGGTCACGTAGATTTAACAGTTCTTGGTGCATTTGAAGTTGATCAAAATGGATCTATTGCTTCATGGATGATCCCAAAAAAGCTGATCAAAGGCATGGGCGGTGCAATGGACTTAGTTGCTGGCGCACAAAATATTATAGTGACTATGACTCATGCAAATAAACATGGCGAGTCAAAACTATTAGAGAGCTGTACTTTACCTTTAACAGGCGTAAATTGTGTTAAAAAAATAGTGACCGATTTAGCTGTATTAGAAGTTAAAGATGGTGCATTTCATTTAATAGAGCGCGCACCAGGCGTACCTGTTGATGAAATCATAGAAAAAACAGCCGGTAAATTAATTGTTGACGGCGATATACCTGAAATGGCTTTTGCTTAAAGCAAGCTAATTTAAACATCAAAACATTGATCACAATGTGTTATTGAAACATTGTAAATATACCGACCTCATTCCCAGCGTCACAGATGTTGAGAAACCCCAAAGTCCCTCGAAAGAGGGATTTTTTTGTTTAAAATCCAACTAAACCAATTAACCTTACACTAAAATCTTGTTTATAATTGCTGTGTAATGACTAAAATAAACCAAACCTTCATTTTTAAGTACTAAAAGTAATAAATTAAGACGCTAGCATCTCAGGTATAATTGTATATTTACCAAAAAAATATACTGCTGAGGCAGAAGTATTACACACACCCTACTTCCAAAAAATAAAAATATTCGCAACTAAGTAGATGGAAATTAGGCCTCATGAACTGATACTTTATCCAATAAGTAGATATGCACCACCAAGGTTCATTTAATTAAGTTTTAAAATTTGTTTATATCCTTGTAAAGCACAGCAACACACCTTAATCAAAGCTTAAACAAATTGAGTTAATACAATACCTTGTGTTTTTAGGTGCAGGCCCATCATTAAATACATGGCCCAAGTGTGCATCACATTTATTACAACGAACTTCAATACGTTTCATACCATGCGATTCATCACTTATATATCTCACTGAATTTTCGATAGGTGTAGCAAAAGCAGGCCAACCACAGCCAGATTCAAACTTACTTGAACCATCAAATAAAGCTTGTTTACAACAGACACAGGCATAAACTCCCGACTCAAAATGGTCGTTATATTCTCCACTAAATGGATACTCTGTCCCCCCATTTTCACATACAGCTTTTTGTTCATCAGATAAATGTTTTGTCCAACACGTTTTCATGACTTACTCTTATTTTATAACAAAAAAATCCCTGATAATAATATCAGGGATAATTCATTTAAGCTTGTTTTCTAAACCAAATGAGTACTATCTTACTTTAGCATCAATTTCGACAAGATCAGTTAAATGGCAAGTACCATCATTATGCGTCTTAATGCCATGTTCGCCAAAGTAATCACGTTGTGCTTGTACTAAGTGACCATTACTAGGTGTTGTAAGTGTTGCAAGATAAGTTTGGCTTGCTGTTAAAACGGGAAATGCTAATCCTGATGCAATTGCCAAACCAGATACTTTACGTAAAGCATCAGACTCAGTCGTTAATGTATCTACAAATTCAACATTTTTTGCTATTTGATCTAAATAATCAGCACGAATAATACAACCTGCACGCCAAGTTTGTAGTGTTTTAGCTAAATCAACTTTCCATTGATGAGAGCGAGATGCACCTTTGATCAAGGCTAAACCTTGGCGATATGCCAGCAAACTTGCTAGATGGAAAGCATCTTTTAACTCTTCCAAATCAACTTTCACTTTATTGGTGCTTTTAGCCGCATATTTCATTTCTTTAGCAGCATGCGTTTCTTTAGTATTTGTTAAATGACGTGCTTGTACAGCAGCAACTAAAGATGGTACAGCAATGCCAAGCTCTAATGCATTTTGCGCCGTCCATAAACCAGTACCTTTTGCCCCAACGCGGTTATCAATTAGATCAACTAGAGCTTCATTACTTTTAGTCTCTAATCTTAAAATATGGCTAGAAATTGACAATAAATAACTGTGCAAGTCACCTTCTGACCATGTTTCAAAAATTGCAGCTATTTCTTTAGGTGTTTTACCACAACCTAAACGAAGTAACTGATATACCTCAGCAATTAATTGCATTAATGCATATTCGATCCCGTTATGAACCATTTTTACAAAATGGCCGCTCGCAGAATGACCTACACGTGCAAAACATGATTCATTATTAAAGCTTGCAGCAATTTTTTCAAAAGAGGGCTCTATACGTTCCCAACCACCTTCAGAACCACTCGCCATCATTGCAGGGCCATGACGCGCACCTTCTGCTCCACCAGAAATCCCCATAGTGGCAAATTCAAATTTGTTTTGATATTTAAGTTTACGGGAGATACCATCTTTGTAATTACTATTACCACAATCTATGATCATGTCGTTAATTTCAACACCCGCATCAACTAATTCAGTACATACACGGTCAACTAATTCACCTGCTGGAACCAATAATAAAATTGAACGTGGTGCCTGTAATCGACGAACCATGTCACCAATATCTGAGACTATATGCAAACGCTCGGCTGTACCTTCTGACTTAGCTAAACGTAATAAATCTTCTCCTGCATCTGGATTTTTGTCATACGCAACTAAAGTGACACCTTTTTCAATCAAATTGAGTGCAAGGTTTTTACCCATGACACCTAAACCAACTAATGCAACTTGCATGTATTATCTCCCGAAGAGCGAAAGTATTAATTTCAAATTTGAGTTTGATTTACAACCAAAATACCATTCAGTTTTATAAGAATGATAAAGTCGCGCATTATAGGGTATTATATATTCCTTTCAATGCTAGATTAAAATTAAGCTAAAATTAGCATGTTTTTTATTAAATAACTCACCGTTTTTACAATTCTGTTGACGAAAGATGACACCGGTGTCATACTCTTGTCACATTTGACCGTCAGTATGCTAATATATCTAACAGATTAGACCGTAATATAGTATATACAATCAGGAGCATAAGATGCCTAGACGCACTAAAATCGTCGCTACACTTGGACCCGCTACAGATAGAGATAACAATTTAGAAAAAATTATCAAAGCTGGTGCAAACGTTGTTCGCTTGAACTTTTCTCATGGCGTAGCTCAAGACCATAAAGATCGTGCAGATCAAACTCGCGCAATTGCTAAAAAATTAGGTTGTCATATTGCTGTTCTTGCTGATTTGCAAGGCCCTAAAATTCGAGTTTCTACATTCAAAGATTCTAAAGTAACATTAGAAGTTGGTGCAAAGTTCATACTTGATGCTGATCTAGGTTTAGGTGAAGGCGATATCAACGCTGTTGGCATAGATTATAAAGAGCTGCCTAACGATGTATTACCAAATGATTTGTTATTATTAAACGATGGGTTAATTCAATTAACTGTTGACTCTATTGATGGTAATAAAGTATTTACGACTGTTACTGTCGGTGGTGTTTTATCTAACAATAAAGGCATTAACCGCCTAGGTGGTGGTTTAACGGCCCCTGCTTTTACTGAAAAAGATGAAGCTGATTTAATTACAGCAGCGCAAATTGGTGTTGATTACATTGCAGTTTCATTCCCGCGCAGTGGTGATGATATGCGTCACGTTAGAAACCTTGCAAATAAAGCAGGCAGTAAAGCACAACTTTTAGCTAAAATTGAACGTGCTGAAGCGGTAGAATCTGTTGAAGCAATTGATGATATCGTGCTTGCATCAGATGCCGTTATGGTTGCCCGTGGTGATTTAGGGGTTGAAATTGGCGATGCGGAGCTGGTAGGTAAACAAAAGTTAATCATTCAAAGAGCCCGTACATTAAATCGTGTTGTGATCACAGCAACACAAATGATGGAGTCGATGATAGATAATCCAATGCCAACACGTGCTGAAGTAATGGACGTTGCAAACGCGGTTTTAGATGGCACAGATGCAGTAATGCTATCGGCTGAGACAGCTGCAGGTGATTACCCTGAAGAAACGGTTGCGACTATGGCTCGCGTATGTAAAGGTGCTGAATCACAACCGGAAGCACATGTATCTAAACACAGACTAGAATGCATGTTTGAAAACACATCAGAGACAGTTGCACTTGCTGCTATGTATGCTGCAAACCATTTAGATAGTATCAAAGCGATTGTTGCTTTAACTGAATCAGGTAGCACTGCAAAGCTAATGTCACGCATTACATCTGCATTACCTATTTACTCCTTATCTCGTCACGCATTAACCTTAGGCCAGACAGCGCTTTATCGTGGTGTTTACCCTGTTGAGTTTGATTCAACGCAATTTGATGCCACTGATTTAACAAAAGAAGCATTAAAAACCTTAGTTGCTAAAGGTATTTTATCTTCAGGTGACAAAGTCATTTTAACCCATGGTGATGCAATGGAAACTGTTGGTGCGAGTAATACAATGAAAATTTTAACTGTGGCATAAAGGTTCTTACTGTTTAAATAAAAAAACCAGATCTCTGATCTGGTTTTTTTATTCTTATCTATAGTTTTAATAATCAGAATTATAGGTATAAAGTTATGGCAAAATCTGAAATACAAAAAATAGAAAAACAAATATATGACTTAAACCTTAAGTTAATAGCTTTACGTAAATCCACTCTTTCCCAAGAAGCCATACCAAACTATACATTTTCAACTCAAAGTTGTGAAACTAACTTAATAGATTTATTTGGTCAAAACGATAAACTTTTGCTAATTCACAATATGGGCCAAGCATGTCGTTATTAAAAGATCAGACTAATATGCCCCGCGCTGTTTTATATGAACACAAATTAGATCAAATATTTATCAGAAACAGTTGTATATTTGGTCCTGGATAGCTTTATTGTTCAAGGTGGAGTTTACTTAGACTAGCTGGTATTGATTCAACAAATTGGACACCACAATACTCTTACTGGAAAAAGCCGATAAAAATGGGTGACGGGGGTAAAATCTAGTTTAAGAAGTTAAAGATTCATAAACCTTACTTTATATATTTAAAAAAGAAGAAAGCCACGCAAGGTGGCTTTAGGGAATGAGGTGGCGGAGAGATAGGGATTTGAACCCTAGATGGGCTATAAACCCATGCCGGTTTTCAAGACCGGTGCATTCGACCACTCTGCCATCTCTCCGTCATTAACAAAGGCATGGTAGCAAACATAAATATATATGCAAAAATTAGGTATATTAAAATATTTTCACATATGCTCATAAAACTAAGAAACGTATCGAATTATTTACATGTAAAATAGTTTAAACTGACTTTTAACACTTCAAATCAATTTTTTGTAGGTGTGACTTCTCTAAAAGAAACCACACTAGGCTATTTATTAGTTAAAAATACTAACCATTATTAAGGAAGGGTTAAAGTAATAAAAAAGCCCCCATAAAGGGGGCTTAAAATCATTTAATAACAGGTTTTAATGTGTATTTATGCTTTTATCAGCCAAGTCAATGGTCGCAGATACAACATTTGGCAAGCTTTTAAGTTGCGCTACAATTGGCAATAAGTTATTTTTATCACTTGCTTTTAATATATAGAAGCTCTTATAAGCTTGTTTAATTGATAAGTTATTATCTTGCGTAAACTTTTCTAAATCAGCATCACCCGATAGCTTAACAATAATTTCCCCCGTCACATCATATGAACTAAACCCGTCGACACTATTAACAATTTCACCAACAACTAAAATCGGTGTATCAACTGTAAAGCTTTTAATGCCATTTTTTGAGATTGTTCTTATATTTTGTTGATAAATGGTACCGTTTATCGTGACGTTTTTTTGTGACAGTTTTAGTGACTCAACAGGGGTGATTGTCAGTTTAGATAAATCAACTGAGCTCACATCTTCGGCAAAAACACTCATACTTAAAAGACTACTTGCTAAAATTAATAATTTCATGGTTACAACTCCTGATTAATGACCAAATATACGAATAGACCAGTCTTTTAATACACCTGCTATTTCATTATTTCGACTATTGAAGCCAATTAATCCAATTTGTGGATTGTAGCCTAATGTATAACTAGTACCTTTATCTGTGTCAAATACATTTAAAGTCCAATCACCCTTAGCTTCTTCGCCATAAAAATGGGTATTAAGCATAACGGCATCAGTGTAACCACCTTCATTACCACCTAAGAAACCTGTTCTGGCACTCATTAGTACACTTCTTGTGCCTGATGGAGAAACAAGCTCAATAGCCAAATCACGTAAACGACTATGATCTATATTCAATTTTACTTGAACAGACTCAACAATTAGCGCGCTTTCATTCGTTATTGTGCTTTGTGCACCATTCAAAGATGCATCTGGAATTTCAACATTTGAAGTCGTTGTTTTCCATTGTGTAATTTGTTGCTTAGGTAAAGACACGCCGGTAAAAAGTGCTTTATATACGGCAGCATCAACATCCACTGCACCTAAACCATAAAAATGGTGATAATTATAGCCCGCAGCATTTGTTTGCCATGCTGGAATTGCGTTATAAGTTACTAACTCTCCTGCCGCATCTTCAAATGATAAATCAACACCCGTATTGTCTGCATCCGTTTTACGTGCAGTTGTCGCAAGTAAATGGCGAACAGTTCTTGAGTCAAGTGCATGATTAGCCGACATAATAGTAGCAATTGCGCCCGATGTATTTGGCGCAGCTGATGAAGTGCCATTCATGACACCATTATAATCACAGTTTGGATCTAATTCACTACCACCATGTAAACTATTAGAATGTTCACCCTCTTGATTCATTCCATTGTCACACCCCATCAAGTCTACTGTGACCATAGCGGGTGCATTTACACCGTATTCACCACCTGGGGCTGTTAAAAATACACTAGAGCCTACAGATGAATATGATGAAAGCTTACCTTGTGCGTTAGTTGCCGAAACAACCAAGTTCCAATAATTATTATTTTCAGCACTTATATTTGAACTATGAAATGGTAACCCATTATTATTATAGAAAACACCATCCTCATAAGGTAGAACTTGAATTGGTAAACCTTTGTAATAAGTATTATATGAACCAAAGGAATTGCCTGCCGATTTTACAAAAACCGCACCTCTGCCCCAGTGACTATTTTGTGTAATATCCTGTAAAACCAAATCTTGTACTTCGGTAAATGGATTCGCTACATAATCAAGTGCTTGAGGTACTGCAGGTGTACTACCATAACTTTGGTTAAATACACGGGGATCGGTAAAACGATCAAGTTGACGGAAATCCTCAGACAAACCATGAGATACAAACCAAGACGCAACCGTCTGATTTGATAAATAATTGAAACCAATTAAATTTGCAAGTGGTGCAACACCACGACCACCAATACCATTTGATTCTACTGCTGCGATTAATCCTGCAACAGAAGTACCATGACCATTTAAATCAATTGGTGAATCAGTACCATCTGATAAATTAATTGAACCTGGCACCACGTTCGCAGCTAAATCTGGATGCGCGATTTCTACACCAGTATCAATAACTGATACTGTGATCCCGCGACCTTTAATGCCCATTAAATGTGAAAAATCTATATCTAAATCATTACCAGCCACACCAGATGACAAAGAGTATCCACTTTGACCTGTATTTTGTAAGTGCCATTGTTGAGATACAAGCGGATCGCCCGCAGCTAGAACAAAAGTAGAATCCGTTATATCTGCGCTAACATTTGCACTCATAAATGCAATTGTTGTAGCAAGTAACGTTTTTTTGAAAGTCATAATATCCCCTGAATTTCTCATTATTATTTGTAGTTCTCTTTTCGGAACTCACAGCATTAAATAGTGTTAATCAAAAGAAGTAAATGTTATTTATTGGTTAAACTAAAACACCTACTGTAAATAAAAAATGACAAAGAGCAGTTTCATGCCCATACCATAATTTATAACCGGTTGTTTTAAATGACTTTTATAACAGCTAGAAATGACAACGATGTCATCATATCAATGTAAACACTAATAATTAACAACAGCGGACCTGTATCGGTAACTTACTGTTTTATCGGCATTAAGTCATTAAATACATTTTCTTATAACTTTTTGTTATAATAACTTAACTTTTTAGATTTGAGTCTATTTTATAATCAGGAAACAAATAAATATTGGAAATCAGAGAAAGTTGTTAACAAAACAAAGCCTCCAAAGAGGAGGCTTTAAATATATTTAATTAACTTTAGCAAAATTAATCAAATATATTATCATGCACTGCGTGTTGCTATTGCCGGGGAAACGGCTGAAGCACGTTGTGCAGGATACGCAACGGCAAGTTGTCCTAAAATATATAAAACAACTGAACCAATAACTAAATAATGCCAAGGCAGTCGCGGCAAGGAAAACGCTTCGACTAAGACCATATTCAAACCAATACTTGCTATCAAACCTAAGACGATGCCAAAACTGGTTATTACTGCATTTTCTAACATAAAATAACCGGCTATTTGTCCTTTGTTTGCCCCAAGCGCACGGCGAGTCCCGATTTGTTTTTTTCGTTTATTAACAGAAAAGCTTGCCTGCCCCACTATACCTAAGCCTGTTACTACTGTTAGTGCAGTAATGACAGCCAGTAAAACTGAATTAGTTGCGCTATGAAATGAATAACTGCGTTTTCTAACTTCACTCATATCGCGAACTCTGCGAATAAAGCGTCCTGGTGTTTTCGACATTTTATTTTCGATTTGAGCCATTAAGAGATCCCTTTGGCCAGGTTCAGTTCTAATCATATAAGTAATAGATTTAAACAATAAAGGAGTAGGAATTAAGGCTGAGCGTTCTACACCACTCCAACCATTCCAAGGAGCCTGCAGAGTATCTACTATCCCTTTAATCACCATAGGATCGTTATCCTCAATATAAATAGTTTCTCCTAATGCCTCATTATAATCATCGGGGAATAATTCTAGTGCCAATGCTTTTGTGATCACTACAACAGGTGGCCAATTATTATTAGTTCTAGTTCTAAATTTAATATCAGAAGCATTAAAAAATTCACCTGCAATTAATGAAATACCCAAAGCACCAAGTGCATGTTCGTCAACCATATACATAGCACTACCAGCACCATCACTATTTGCTCCTGCTGTACGAGACAGCCCCATTGACCAACCGCCTCCACTCAACGGAATGGCATTTATGGGTGTTGCATCGATCACTCCTAAAGTATTACGGATCATCTCAAGATCATTTTTTAGATTATTTTCTAGCGCATAATCATCTTGATAAGCAGTTGATGAGATATAAAATATATTATCTTCATCCAGACCTGATGAGCGTTCCATTAAGCGATTACGGTCTGTAATAATAAATGCTGCATTAACTATAACCATTAATGTCACCGCCATTTGCAAGGCTAATAATAAAGGAGCCGTTTTCTGTTTTTTAATAATTTTAAGTATTGGAAATAAATCTCTCATTATTCTTTCCTATTGGCTTTTAAGTTGCGTTGCAGGCAAAACTTTACTTGCCATTATTGTTGGATATAAGCCCGCTAATACCGTTGCAAGTATTGCAAGTAATACAGCACTGAGTGCCATCTTTATATCTAATTGCATTAAAGCGTTATTTAAATTACTGTATAAACTTTGTATGCCTTGTAAGCCAAGCCATGTTAAAAAAAGACCAAATAAACCACCTAATAACCCAACACATGTCGCTTCCATCAAATGTTGATTAAAAATACTTTGTTTACTGGCACCTACAGCTCTTCTTAAACCAATTTCCCCAGACTTACCAATAAACTTAGCCAACATCAAACCTATGGTATTTAATAAACACACAAGTAAAAATAAAGCTGATAACCACATTAAAATTTGCGCATCATTTGTTACGACTTTTTGTACTTCTAACCACTGTGGAACTGAATTCAAACGATTATTTAAAGGACGAGGAAAACGCCCTAGTTTTTTTTGCTCTCGAGCATAATTATCAATAAAGCTTTTGTAATCTTGCTTTGCTTCTTCATTTGGTAGTTCTGCCCAAAATTGGATCCAAACACATTCTGATTGTATAAACCCTTGATAACCTTCACCATCAACGGGTTTCCAGCAATTAGTATTACCTGAGCGCCCCCATTCATTTGAAACTTGTGTTGTAAACGGAATATATAGCGCTTCAGGTTCATCAAATGCCCCCGTTGTTAAATCATAAAATTTTGGCAAAGGCGCCCAAGTATCTAAAATGCCCACAACTTGCATTACTTTTGCACCAAATAAAAATGTTTTACCTACGGAGTTTTCACCTCCAAATAGTTTTTCATTTGTCTGCTTACTTAATACAGCAACAAATGCACTATTTAAATCTTCTTGCTTTGTCCAACCTTTACCATATAAAAATGGCACATCAAACATAGGAAAAAAATCAGCATAGTTTGTTCGTGCAGTTGCCAAATATGGTTTAAGTTCTTTTCCTTGCTCCCCAGTTAACTCAATTACCTGAGCGGTTCTAGATTGTGCAGTTTGTCGAAATGCAGGCGCCGAATCAATCAAGTTTATCGCATCCGTATAAGTTACCTGATCTGGTGGTAAATTTGGTTCACTGTGAGGTTCATTAGGATCCCAGCTATCTAATTGAATCGCAAAAAGATCATCTCCTTTATGTGGTATCGGGTTGGTGCCCATCAAATAATTGACTGTTACAGTCGTCATCGCAGCACCTATCCCTAACCCAATAGCAAGTACCATTAATGCCACTAACCCTGGGGTTTTACGCATACTTACTAAAGCCAGTTTTATATAATAACTAAACATACTAAGCTCCTAAGCAATTGCTTTTTGTTCATGTATCACTTCTTCTACCTGACCATCACGTACATGAATGATACGGCTTGCTTGAAGGGCTTGTTCTTGATCATGGGTTACCATAACAATGGTAGTTCCTGAAGCATTAATTTCTTTTAAAAGCGCCATAACACCATCGGCCATCTGACTATCTAAATTTCCTGTTGGTTCATCTGCTAATAAAAATGCGGGAGAGCCAGCTAGCGCACGTGCTATTGCAACTCTTTGCTGTTGCCCTCCAGACAATTGAGTAGGATAATGATTCATTCTTCCAGCTAAACCGACTTTATTTAATGCCTCTTCAATTCTTTGTTTTCGTTGTGCTTTATTAAAGCCTCTATAACGTAAAGGCACATCAACATTATCAAATAAGTTAAGCTCTGGAATTAAATTGAAGCTTTGAAATACGAATCCTATTTTTTCATTTCTTAATCGCGACCTGTCTTTATCATTTAATTTACTGACATCTTGCCCATCTAATAAATATTGCCCTTCACAAAAACCTTCAAGCAGTCCTGATATATTTAAAAATGTTGTTTTTCCTGAACCAGAAGGTCCAGTAACAGCAATAAAATCTCCTGCTTTCACTTCTAAACTAAATGATTGTAATGCCTGAGTTTTTACTGAATCTGTGATGTAAGCTTTAGATACATTATGCATTTTCAACATGATTATTTTCCTTATTATTGTGTTATTACGACTTGAGTTGCGCCTTGGAACTGTTCGGTGTTTGAGATCACAACTTCATCACCTATATTTAAACCATTTGAGATTTCAACTTTAGATAGACTGCGAGCACCTGTGGTAATTTTCATTTTATGGGCAATATCATCGTTAACAACATATGCAACTCTTCCCCCATTGCTATCTAGAAACTGTCCTCTTGGGAGATATAAAACATCCGTTTTTTCCTCAAGTAATATCCGGGTAGTTAATCTCTGGTTTTGTCTTAACCCTATTGGTGATCTGCTTGAAAAACGAATTTTACCTTGCACCTGGTTATTTATAATTTCTGGTGCAATCGCAACTAAAGTGCCTTCGTAGTGGTCATTATTAAATAAAATTTGAGCTTTCATACCCAAAGCTAAATCATCTGCATAGTTTTCAGGAATACCTAATTCAAGTTCAAACCGAGATAGATCAACGACATTTAACAAGGCTTGATTTTTTGCAACTGCATTTTTTTGTTCTGCAGACAAATTCCCCACTAAACCTGATACAGGAGAAATAATGTTTAATGCTTTGACTTGTCTTTGTAATTCATCAACTAAAACTTGCTGAGATTGTGCCTCAAGCTCTTTGCTTTTCACTTCAAATTTTAAACTCTCATCTAATAATTTTGCTTCTTTAAGAACATGTTGATATTCAAGTTGTGCATTTTCTAAATCATCTTTTGCTTTTTGAAAATCGATGTCACTTATTAATGATTTATTATTAGCAACATCAGAGCGGCGCATTTCTCTTGTTGCAGCATTAAGCAGAACCTTGGCTTTATCAGCATCTTTTTCTTTAGAGAGAATGGCTGTTTTGGACTGGATTTTTTGTCTATCTAACTGAGTTTGTAATCTAACTAAACTTGCTAGCTGTTGGTTATATTCACTTTGTAATTCAGGGCTTTCGATTACTGAAAGGGTTTGATTTTTTTTAACCTCATCACCTGCATCAACCAAGTATGTGACAGTTCCCTGTGCTGGACTATATAAAACAGGCCTAACAGCTGCGACAACACGTGCTTGTACAGAAACATCTCTTGTGAATGAACCTCTGTCAACAATTGCAGTTCTTAATCTTTCTTTTGAAACAGTATATTCACTACTACTCCATTTACTTAAAGCTGGCGTAATATAAAAACTAGATGCAGCTAGCATTGCAACAATAGTCGCTGTTAAATATAATTTTTTGTATGATTTATCAGGCACAATTTGTAAGTCTTGCGCACTGGTATCTGGTATTTTGTTCATTTATTTTCCCCGACTTTTATTTCTTTATTAAGTCGAAGGAATTTCACAAAAGGTTTAAAAAGATTTTTCTATAAATGTAAAAAGTTATTTCAAAGGAATAAAAAAGGCTTCTTAATAAAAGCCTTTTAGGGGGTCATAATATTTAATCTCAAAGGATCGGCCGCAAGCGGCCGAGTTTAAAAGAGTCCCAGCTGACTTCCGTGAACTTCTTTTTTATCTAATTCAATCAATTGGTTTTGCACATATTTACGAATAGTATCTTCTGTTGCATTTCCTATTGTTTCAACAAAATAACTTTGAGTCCAAGGTTTCCCACCCCAGAAATAACGTCTTTTAATATCTGGATATAATTTGAAAAACTCTCTGGCTGAAATACTTTTTATCACCTTGGACTTCCCAAATTTCACTAGACAGATTTCAATTCAGAAAAATAAAAGTCAAAATTATTTTGCTACAGTCGCCAATAACTTAAGCGTTTTCTAAATTTTAAATTCTTTAATAAATTAAAAGGTTTTGATTTTATTAGTGGGTATTTACCAGCTAGCACATCATCTATGGCCTTGATAACTCTTTTGGATGAATCACCATCGCGGTAAGGGTGTGTTTCCTCATTATAATCTGAAATTTTTTGCATTAGTTCATCAGGATAAGATAATGCTTTTTCTAGAGCTGACTTTAAATCATTTGCATCTGCAATGTTAAGTAAATATGGCTTAGCGTCTATATTTTTTACGGTTACAGCTGGCTTATTCTGAACGATGAACATTGTTAAGGAAGAAGAAGTATCTCCAACCATTATATCAGCTTCTTGCAATATAGGGAGAAGATCATCAGTTGCTACGTAGCTTAAGTTTTTGTTTTCAATTGAACGATACATTTCAATAACATTTGGGTCTGACTTAGGATGTAGTGATACAATCCATTTCCAATCCATTGTTTCACATAACTCTTTAACTTGCGGAAATATATACATCGCCTGGGTCAAACGCTTACTAAAAGTGGAACCAAGGAAAATAGTCGGTTGTTTGTTTTTATTTGTATCATCAACTGTTTTAAAGAGTTTATCCAAGGTTGGCCAACCAGTTTCTATTACATTAAAAAATTTATGTTTTTGCTGTAATTCTTTAAACTTACTTGTTGTGCTAGGCCCCTGTGTACAATAAAGATCAAAGCACCCCCTAATTTTAAAATGATCATTATTCCCTCTATTATCAAGTTTTCCAGCATCAAAACCATGAAAAACAGCTACTTTCAACCCAGGTAAAAAGCTAGGAATACTGTTTGCTGGAGCAACAACGACATCAGGTTGATACTTAAAAATATCAACTACAGTATCAATTAGTATCTCATTTTTGGTCAGGTAACTTTTAGTCACTTTATTACCTTCAAAAAACCATTTAACTTCATCTCCTCTTGCTACCAGTATTTCCTGAAGTGGACGTAGAATAGCAAAGCTATAATCTTGCGATATATAAAAAAGATACTTATTCAAGGGTTAACTCCAGTTAGAAAAGTAAACATAATATTAAAAATTGATTGAGAAATCATTAAAGCTCTCCCACAAATAATTGTAAAAATAGTATTAACAGGTTCCATTTATTAGGCAGAATCCATATAAGAAGATTAAACAAAACTACCGCATACAGCCCCGTTAGTCATTTTGAGTTTCGGTCAACATACTCATCTGTTTACTGAATGTCAGTCGTTTAATTATAAAATATTCTACCATCTCCCTGAAACTGCACCAGTTATAACTTTACCAAGACTTCATCTATTTATTTATAAATGAGATGAGAAATACAATATATCAATTGTTTAAAACAGTGATTTAAACTTGGTCAAAACCCAATTTCTAAATTTGTCCTGTTTTCAAGTGATAATGAAAATCTGTACCTTATTTTTACAACAAAGCAAAGTTATCAGTACCGATTTAATTTTCCAAAAACCCTTTTAACTCGCACTCGACTCTCTTTTTACCAATTCAACTTCAAGTAATTGTGTTTTAATCACTTCACCTTTTAACTTTTTAAGTAAATTCTGCACTAAAATCACGCCACCTTGCTTGGTATTTTGTTTAATAGTACTTAAAGATGGATGAGCATATTCAGATTGGGCTATATCATCAAAACCAACAATTGAAACTTGCTCAGGCATTCTAATGTCACTTTCTTTAAAGTATTTCATTGCCCCCAGTGCAATAGCATCGCTCACTGCAAATAATGCATCAGGACAATTTTTCCCAGTAAAAGTAGCATCAGCTGAAATAACATTCTTAGAAAAAACATTTTTTGCATGTTTATAACCATCAGCTGAAGTGAAGTCTAAATTTGTTCTCAAATTTTCATCAACTATCAGCCCAGCTTCTTTATGTGCTTGTTGATACCCTTGCCAGCGGGCTAGAATTTCCGGGTGTTTAATATCCCCAAAAAAAGCAATGCGTTTGCAACCCTGTGCAATTAAATGTGATACCGCGAGATAACCGCCTTTAATATTATCACTGCCTACTGTGCTATAGTTTTTTGTTTCGTCAGGTAACCCCCATACGACAAAGGGTGTATTTTCACCGGCAAGTAAGCCTATTCTTTCATCTTTTTCGCCTTGACCTATCACAATTAGGCCGTCTGCACGTTTTGACTCAAAATAGTAATTCCCCCAATCTCCAGGTGTCGTTTTGCTGGTTGTTAACAACATATCGTAACCTTGTATCGTCAGCTCATCAGCAATTGTTCCTAGCAGTTCTAACATAAATGGATCTGATATTGATTGCCCTGACTTTTCATTAAATAAAATGATAACAGCTATGGTATTGGTCTTTTGAAGTCTTAAGTTTCGAGCCGCGGCATTTATTTTAAAGTTATTTTCTTTTGCGATTGCTTGCACTCGTTCTCTGGTTTTTTTATTGATCACTTCGTTATTTCTCAGAGCTCGAGATACTGTAGATTCCGACACTTGAGCAATTTTGGCAATATCTTTAATTGTTATTGCTTTTTTCATTTCATTTTTTACCAAAATCTATCTCTTAATCAAATCATAAAAACAAATTATATCTGTAAGTTAGTTCAATTAAAACCAATCCACAACAAGCACTTTGCAATCGAATGCAAAAAACTTATTGCAATCGATTGCAAAGCATCTTATTGTAAAAATGAAACTGCAACAATTTATTAATAATTGTAGTTATTGACAACATGATAATTCTGCATACAGCTACTGGCTTTATGTTCCGTGTTTCATTACGCTAATAAAGAGTGATGAAGTCATCAAGACTGGGGAATACAACTATGAGTACAAAAAAATACAAACTGACACTTGTCGCATCACTGATCTCAACCTTATTATCACACAATGTTTTAGCAGAAGAAGAAAAATCTCAAGCAAATGATAATAATCAAATGGAATCTATCATAATTACTGGTAATGCCAGTGGTAAGGCTATTAGAAAAGTTGATGCCAGCTATGCTGTATCAACTTTAAGCGATGATGATATGAAAAAATTAGCCCCTAAAAGTACGGCTGATCTTTTTAAAGCCATTCCAGGTGTCTGGGCTGAAAGCTCCGGTGGTGTTGCAGGTGCCAATGTATTTGTTCGTGGTTTTCCAGCAGGAGGTGATGCGCCATTTTTAACAATTCAATTGCAAGATTCTCCTATTTATGCCCCACCAACCTTATCTTTCCTTGAAAATTCATCCATGTTTCGACTTGATGAAACCATAGATTATATGGAAGGCCTCCGAGGCGGACCAAATCCAATTTTGTCAAATGGTCAACCCGGTTTAACAACTAATTTTAAACTTAAAGAAGGTTCAGAAGATACAGAAGGTTTATTTAAATTTACAACCTCTGATTTTGGCTTACAAAGAGTTGATGCAGTGTTAAGCGGCAGCCTCTCTGATGGTTTATATTATATGATAGGTGGATATGTAAAAAGTTCGCCAGGTGCTCGAGACGCAGGCTTTAATGCGGAAAAAGGCAATCAGTTCACTATTAATATCACAAAAGAGTTAGATAACGGAAAGCTAAACTTTTACACTCGTCAAACTGACGATCATGGTACTTGGTATTTGCCTATTCCCATTAAAATTGATGGGGTAGATAATACATATACTCAAATTGGCCCATTAAATCGCCAAGCAACAATTCAATATGGACCTGATGGTACAAGTGAAAGTTTCGACTTTGGCGAAGGTCGTGGTTGGAAAGGTTCAATATCAGGTGCCAGTATACATTTGGAATTAGATGATGGCTGGTCATTTTTTGATAAATTCAACTACACTCAAGGCGATGCAGATACTCTAGGTTTAGTCCCAGAAGACGGACCCGTTTTATTATCAAATGTTGCAGATAATGGCAGTTCCGCAATAGGACAAGTCACGGGTGATACATATTCAGGCGATACTTATGTACAAAAAATTGGCCGTTGGGTAGTACGTAAACAAATAGAATCTTTCACCAATGATATGGCTTTCACCAAAGAATGGCAAAATAGCAAGGCCAGTTTTGGTTTATATAACGCAAATTTTTCAGCAAATGATTGGTGGTCAATAGGTAATCAAGCCTACCATGTTGTAACACCTGGTGGTGAAGCATTAACAGGCATTGATTGCAATGACAATGCAGACAGTTGTGACTGGAATTACGATATAAATTCAACTGGTGATGGTAATACCCGTGCTTTTTATACTGCTTATGAAATTAAAGTTTTATCAAATCTCACATTAGATCTTGGTTTACGTAGTGAAGACCATGAAATAAATTATACCGTCGATGAAGGACTTGACGGGAAAATCACTCAATCAGTGCAATATGATGAAAATACATTTTCATGGACCGCAGGTGCAAATTACACCATCAATAAAAAGTCAGGAATATTTACTCGAGTAAATAAGGGAAGCAAAATGCCTTTCTTTGATGATTTTAGAGATAATTTTGATGCATATAAATCTGGTGAAGACTTAATCAAAGATGTTAGCCAATTTGAATTAGGATATAAACTAGCTGAAGAAAATATCAGTGTATACGCTACATTTTTTGCCAATGAAGTAAAAGGCGATGTATTTGTGCCCCGCCCTGGTGCACCTGCTGAGCGCTTCACTAACGAAGCTTATGGCGTAGAAATTGACTTTAATTACTTTCACGACTCTGGGTTTTCAGTCAATACCAATGCAACTGTACAAGAAACTGAAATTACAGAGCATTCTGATGAAAATTTAATAGGAAACCAAGCGCAACGTCAGCCTGGCTGGCAACTTCGTATTACACCAAGTTATGATATGGAGTTTGAAAATGGTATGTGGGCCTCTATATACGGTACGCTTTCAGCTGTTGATGATAGATATTCAACCAATGCCAATATAAAAGAAAACGTATTATCAAGTTACGAAAAAATAGATTTTGGCGTTATATTTTCTCCTACTGATAACTTAAAAATACAAGCTTCAGTCGACAATTTAACTGACTCTGAAGGTATTACAGAAGGCGATCCAAGAAATACAGACCCACTTGCTGCTAATGCCCGTTATATATTGCCTCGCTCATTCACTTTAAGCGTTTCATACGAGTTTTAAAACGATTAACCTCCCTTGAATCAATAAACCCAGCATATGCTGGGTTTATTTTTATCTTACAAAATAGGATTATCTAAATAAAACAGACTCTTTCTTGAACCAGTGAACACAAAACCCCATTAATATTCCCGCAAGAGCAAATGTTGCAACAAATATCATAGCCACCATTGAATAATCTACAGTACCTTTAATTAACTCTTTAATTGCTAAAGCCACATTTGTGATAGGGATCATTGCAGTATTCATAGTCAACTCCATATTTGGCATCATAGCAACAACCAAAGGCATAAATGCCACCATAGATAACGGCCCCATGTAATTTTGCGCTTCTTTAAAAGTACGCGCATAAATAGAGATTGCCAATACTAAAGATGAAAATATACCAGCAAGCGGCACTAGCATAAGCAAAATTAAGCTTAAGTCTAATACGCCAATAGTACCCATTACATCTGTAATTATTTTTGCATCAACAAAGTTACTCGCAATACTGACCCAAAATCCCATACTGACAACTGTGATGAGTGCGGTCATTAAGGAAGAAGCCAATACAGTAAAAAATTTACCGAGCACTAGTTCAGTACGAGTTACAGGTGTTAATAATAAGGTTTCTAATGTACCTCGTTCTTTTTCACCTGCACCTAAATCAATAGCAGGATAACTTGCTCCTGCAAGTACCAGAGGTATCAATAAATAAGGAATAAAAGCGCCAAGTTTTTCGCCTATGTTTTCACGTTTATCGGCTGTATCAATTTTTTCTATTTTAATTGGATTAAGTAATGCAATGCTTTGTTCTTTAGATACCCCTAATGACTCAAACTTTTCAGCCTGAAGAATTTCACTAAACGATTTCATAGCATCATTAACACGCTTATAAATAAAGCTCAGTGCTGATGCGTCATTAAATACAACTTTCCAATTACTTTGCAAGCCTTGTGTCAAAGACGCTCTTGCATCACTTGAGATAAAAATACCAACATCTAAAACGCCTGTACGTACGGCATTTTTCATCTCTTCTATGCTTTCATATTTTATTTTGCTCAATTTAAAACTTTTATGAAATTTAATTTTTTCAGAGAATTCGGGCGCATATTGACTCCCGGTTATCGCATAAATATGAACTTTTTGTTCTGCTTCTAAATTCGCCTGACTCATTAAGAACCCCATTAAACCAAATAAAATAGGGAAAATTAATACAGGCAAAGCAACTACAAATAATAACGTTTTTTTGTCGCGTAAAAGCTCTTTAACTTCCTTCTTAAAGACTTCAAACATGTGATTGCTCCTGCAAAATATTAAGAAAAGCTTGATTGAGAACTTGGCTTTTACCGGTTTCTTTAAATTCTGCCAAAGTACCATTAAAACAACTAAGCCCTTCATTAATGACCGAGACACGTTCACATAATAAATCGATTTCATCTAAATGATGGGTTGAAAAAATGACAGGGGTTCCTTGGGCTTTTAGGTCTTGAATAAATTTTATCACGGTTTGAGTTGTCATAATGTCTAACCCTGTTGTTGGCTCATCGAGCACAACAACTTCCGGACTATGTACAACCGCACGCGCAATATTCGTTTTTTGCTTCATGCCCGTCGATAAATGTTCAGCACGTTTGTGTACAAAGCTATTCATGTCTAATATTTCAAACAGCTCTTCAGTACGATTTTTTAAAGTCTTTTTATTCATGCCATGCAAGCGACCAAAATACTCAATATTTTCTTTGGCTGTCAAGCGTCCGTATAAACCAGTTGAACCGGACAAAAAACCAATTTTTTTACGTGCTAACAGTGGACTTTTAACGACATCAACACCGTTTATATGTATTTTGCCGTTATCAGGTAGTAAAGCAGTTGAAAGCATACGTAGTGTGGTCGTTTTACCCGCACCATTAGGGCCAAGCAAACCTAGAACTTCCCCCTTTTCACAATGGAAACTGACATCTCTTACAGAATTAAAATAATCTGAATCTTGACGCGGATCGATATCTTCATGTTTATCAATTTTATGATCTTTGGTTAACTTAAAACGTTTTTTAAGTCCCACAACTTCAATCATATTACTTTCCTTTGTTTTGAATGGTTCTTCGGCCGAAAATAGTTAACATTATTATAAAATTCAACATTTTCATTATCGGCATACCAGCCGGGAATACCTAGAAATGGCATAGGTGATAATGACTTATTATTTTTTAATAAGTGATTATCAATAATTTGCTTATAAAGTACAGTGTCGAGGTACTTATATTGTCTTTTTAATGATAAGCGGTAAAAATCTTCACTCACAGGTAGAAACAAGGCTTTTCCTGTTAAACCTAAATACGGTTTTGTTGCCATTTCATAATTAGCATGGCCAAACATAAAAGCTGAAATATGCTTATTCCATAACGCTCGGTTGGTTACAAATACTTCATGCCATAGATGGTTTTGTAATTGCGACTTAATTTCTTTACCAATGTTATCATCCACATTATAGGGTAATAATACACCGCACTCATCTAACAAAGTAATCGCATTCCTTGAAGTCGATCGCTTCACTAAACCATGTTCATTTATTTGTTCTATATGCATTTTATTTAATAAAGTTTTTGTTTTAGGAAACAAAACCCAAATTAAACCACCAAATAAATCATGCCAATTATCTATACGTGTTGGCACATTTCCTGTTTCATAAATAATTTGTTCATAATATCTAGGGTCATCTTTAACCTCAGGATCCGGAACAAACTTTAAAGTATTACCACTGGCTAAAGTTAACTCTGGTGCATGTGAGTTTAACCAGTCACAATTAGGCCACTGAGGGTTATTATCTAGTGCAAATAACTTATTTAATTGATCAAACAAGCCAAACTTTAAAAAATCTAATGACCAGTTTTGCTCTGGTTCAAACCTTATTTTCACCTTGAGAAGTACCTTTCAATAAAATTGAGTGCCAATCACTCATAAATGTATTTTACCGTAAAAATACATCATAGTTTTAATAAAAGTGCTATTAGCGAGATAAATAAATAATTCAATTGAAATAACAAGGAAATATATCTTGTTAGGGGTAAGCTATTTACAAAGTGAATTAAACACAAAAAATAAATCTAAATGATATTGAATATCATTTAGATTTAAATTAAAGTGATTATACTTTACAATTTAACCAGAACTTTTATGACTTTTCAGCAAATATTAATATTTCAACAATACTTAAATACACGCAAAATTTCATTTAAGCGCGCTTTACTACCATTAATTTTAACTCTCTTATTTTTCAATGAACATACTCAAAGTATCATTATTCAATCCTTATCAGATGCTTTTTTGCAGGTGTCTATTTTTGTTGCTGCTACTTTATTTTTATATTATTACCTTGCGGAAAAATTTCCGCAATTTGAAATGAGTTATATACGCCAGAATGCACCTGCATTAGAAATACCATTAGCTTCCTTTTTAGGTGCTTTACCTGGGTGTGGGGGTGCTATCATAGTTGTAACACAATTTACCAAAGGACAAGCTAGTTTTGGCTCTGTTGTTGCGGTATTAACGGCGACTATGGGAGATGCTGCATTTTTATTATTAGCCACACGCCCTTTTGATGGGCTTATCGTTTTATCGAGTGGACTAATAGTGGGCACTTTATCTGGCTATATTGTTAATAAAATACATCACAGTGATTATTTGATACCCAAAACACCTTTATCTGAAAACAATACTAGTCTATCAGTTAATAATCCGATTCACTTTTTAAGCAGAACATTCTGGAAACTCGTCTTTATACCAAGTTTAATAATTGCATTTCTACTGGCATTTCAATTTAACTTTACAACTGTTTCAACATATTTGAATACACAAATTCAATTTTTTGGTACTGCTTGTGCTTTTTTGACGGTATTATTTTGGTCTTTTTCATCAAAAGGAGTGACTTATAAAGAAGTTACTGCCGAGGAACCAAATACCGCACAACCCTCAATTATTGATAAGGTTATGCAAGATACTCACTTTGTAACTGCTTGGGTTATTGCAGCATTTGTCTTATACGAAGTTACAATTACTTTTTTAGGTCTAGATTTAAAATCTTGGTTTGCCAGCTATGGTATATTTGCGCCATTAATTGGCGTTCTAATTGGGCTATTGCCAGGCTGTGGTCCTCAAATAGTGGTAACAACTTTATATATTCAAGGCATTATTCCTTTTTCAGCGCTAATGGCAAATGCAATATCAAATGATGGAGATGCCTTGTTCCCCGCTATTGCACTTGCGCCAAAAGCAGCGCTAATGGCGACCCTCTACTCTACTATTCCTGCATTATTAATTGGTTATTTTGTATATGGCTTTTTTGAATAATCTTGTTTGTAAAAATGATAAGAGAAGATATTTATCATTTTTACAAACTCACTTCATATTCTACTGAGATATTAATAACTAATTTCTGGGATATATTTTGCCAAACTCACATTATATTTTTCAACACCTTCCAATAGCTTTTCGGGTAATAATTTAATTGGATCATGAATTCCTTTTTTAGCCATCATCTGATAAAAATCAACAATAGATGTCGTATGAAAGGCGATAAATACGCTTGGTAAATTTGCGCCATATTGCTTAGAATAAACAGAGAAATGAAGCTGACTGTTTTGCTTTTTAAGATCTTTACTCCATTGTACTAAATACTTTTTTACTGGAACCCTCAATAATTGAAGCTCTAACCACACCATATTAGGAGATGCTTCATATTGCATTGATTTGGGCTCATTTGATAATTCAACTAAATGGCGCATCAAATAAAAATTTTGATTTACGATAGTTTTGCGATAAACAGCATCATTAGAGTTCAAAAAATCTTTTGAGAACTTACTTGACACTTGTTCCCATAACGCACTATCTTGTGCCTCATAATCGTGATTTTTTTGTTTATTAAAAGCAACATGACGCCCATCATCAAAGGCATAAAACCGCCAACTCCCCTTATATCCATTTTTATCCGCTTGTACTTTAAAATCAACAAGCGCTTTTTCATGATCCTTTACAAGTGCTGGTGCAATATAGTCATCGGCAACAACAAAGTAAGGACTTGGTTTTAATGCATGACTTGCAGATGAGATGGTCAATAATGAAAAGGCGATTAAAATATGTTTCATTGGGAACTCCTAAAATTAAAGTAAAATGGAGTGTATCGAAACTAAAATAATGAAAAAGAGTGCATAAGTTAGGCGGCTAATAGAATAAGTTAAGAGGCTATTATTTTGTAATTACATTTAAAATTTGATGCTTATATCTACGGCTTACTTTTAAAACCTGTTCATTATTCAGACGAACTTGCCCATCACCAAAACGCCCTTTTTCAATTTTAATTATTTTTGTTGTATTAATAACAAATGAACGATGAATTTGTACAAATATCTCATTATTGAGTTCTAATACTAGCCCTTTTAAGGTGCTACGCGTTAACAGGCTTTTATCATTAAAATATACAGCAACAAAATCTCCAACGGCTTCTAAATAAAAAATATCTTTGATCTTTACCCTAAACAAGCCTTCATCAGTTTGTAAACTGATTGCTTGCGAGTTAGGCGTAATATTAAATTGTTCAATCATAGATTTAAATTTAGTTTGTTGCGTGAACGCCTGTTTTTCGAGTAATCTCTGTCTCAAGTTTTCAACGAGTTGCTCAACCATGTCTTTTTCTAACGGCTTGAGCAAATAATCAAAAGCATTGTACTTAAATGCTTTAAGCGCATAACGATTGTACGCTGTGACAAATACAACCAAAGGTAAAGGGTTTTGCCATAATTCGAATAACGAAAAGCCATCAGCTCTTGGCATTTCAATATCCAAAAATATAACATCTACATTTTTAGGCTGCTGTTCCGGTAATTCATCAATTGAATAATAATGCGCACACATTATAAAATCTTTATAATCAGAAAATGCCATAGATAGCCCTTTATGGGCTGCAATTTCATCATCCACCACCCAGCATCTATATTTCATCAAAAACCTTCTTCCCAAGGAAGTTCTAAAGTAACAATAAATCTTTCTGATTCGGTAATACTTGTTACATGTGCCTTAGTCCCATATAACATAGAAAGTCGTGAGGCCGTGTTTTTCAATCCTATTCCTACCCCTTTATTTTTTACATTATATTTTTCACGACTTATTGGATTTGTAATTTTTATTATTAATTTTTCAGATACTTTGTGACAGCTTAATTCAATGTATTTTTCATATTTATTTTGCCATGAAAATTTAATTGCATTTTCGATTAAAGGTTGCAAAATTAATGGCGGTATAAATGCATTTTCACATTGCAAGTCAACCTGTTTGTTTATACTGATTTTCCCTTGATACCTTTGCTGTTCAATTTCAATAAAGTCGCTTAATAAAGACATTTCATCTGATAGGCGCACCTTATCTGAGTAATCAAGTTCAAGCGTTGTTCTTAAAAAGCGGCTTAATTTTAATAACATACTATGTGCAATATCAGTATTTTTTTCCTGTACAGCCACATCGATACTATTAAGAACATTAAATAAAAAATGTGGATTAAGTTGATACCTTAAACTTTGAAGCTGCGCCTCTTTAGTTTGGACACTTAATAATAAAAGTTCTTTTTGTTTTTGCTGATTTTGTAAATAAAATAAAAGGGAAAAAGACAGTCCACACCATGCTGCAATAAGCAATACGGAATAAGAACCACCACTAAACCAAACATCTAACGATGAATTAATTAAGCTCTGATATGAAATGCGATCATGTAATATTCGGCTTATATTATGCCAAAAAAGAGAAATAACAAGTGCAAAAGAAATAAGTAAAAGAGTACGAAGTATTTGCTGGAATTCTTTTATTTTATCAAAAATGATCCCTAAAACACCTGTTAATAAACAACCAATTAATGCACTAAAAAAGCTTCCGAACCAATGGTTAGAGCCATAAACCAGATGACTTATATGTTCAAATAATCCATATAAAGCCCATCCAATTAAATGTGCAATTAAAAGCAAAGGATATTGAAGCAAAATAGAATGGTCCAAAAATAAATAAAAAGTCAGTGTAATAATACACTGACTTTAATAATTAATTACATTACTTTTGGTTAAAATCTCACAGGGTTTAGCTCATTGCCATGATCATTTTAGATGGATTTTCCAAATAATCTTTCCATAAGTTATTAAATCGCGCAATTGTACCACCGTCTATTACACGATGATCGCCAGACCAACTAACTTGCATAATTGCCCGGGATACCACATTACCTTGATCATCAAAACGTGGTAAATGTTGTAATTTACCAAGTGCAACAATCGCAACTTCAGGTTTATTAATGATAGGTGTTGCAATTGTGCCACCAATTGCACCAATATTCGAAATTGTAATGGTACCGCCTTTTAAGTCTTCAGGTGATACACGGCCAGTTCTGGCAGAGTCTGATAAACGCGAGACCTCTTGTGCAATATCAACAATGTTTTTATTTTGACATTGTTTAATATTTGGCACTAATAAGCCTACTTTTGAGTCTACAGCCATACCAATATTATGATCGCCAAAATATTTAAGCTCAGTGCAATCATCATTTACTTTTGAATTAAGTACTGGATACTCTTTAATCGCTAAAGACAAAGCTTTGATAAAGAATGGCATCATAGTGACTTTAATACCTTGCTTTTTATACTCTTCTTTAATATCACCACGCAAGGCTATTAATTGTGTTAAATCAATTTCATCACTGTAAGTAAAGTGTGGAATAGTTGAAACTGATTCCGTCATTAATTTTGCCATAACAGCTTTGATGCCACGAATTGGTTCAACATGATCCGAGGAATTTTCACTCATGGCAATAGATCTTGGTGTTACATTATCAGGCGTTGTTATACTTGTTTTTTCTTCTATAAAACGTGCTAAATCTTCTTTATAAATACGGCCATTTTTTCCAGAACCAGGCACACACTTTATGTCTAAGTCCATTTCACGTGCACGACGTCGAACTGCTGGTGAAGCAACCGCTTTATCATTAATAATAGTCTGTATAGCGCTTTGGGCCTTTTTAATGACGGGAGCTGACTTTTCAAGCTCTAAAGATTTTGATGCTGCTATAACTGTCGGTGCGGGAACTTGGCTTGAGCTTGCACCACTTTGTAAGCGCATTTGAAATAAAGGACTGTGCACTTGTGCCACATCACCTTTAGCATAATAAAGCTTTTCAACTATCCCTGAATATTTAGCAGGGATTTGAACCAAAGCTTTATCTGTCATCACATCACAGACAGCTTGATCTTCAACAATGTGTTGGCCTTCTTCGACTAACCATTCCACAATTTCACATTCAACGATGCCTTCACCAATATCTGGTAAAATAAAATCATCTAAATGCGGATCACCAGAGTTCTCTAGTGGTGCTTCAACTTCAACAACCTGCTCTGCAGTTTGCTCAGAAATTGAAATAGGCGCTACAGATGTATCACCATTAACATTCATAGCAAATAAAGGGGCATGTACTTTTGCTATATCGCCTTTTGCATAATAAAGCTTACTGATCACACCATTATGTACAGCCGGGATTTGTACCAAAGCTTTATCTGTCATTACATCACAAATAGGCTGATCTTCATTAACTGTATCGCCTTCAACTACAAGCCATTCTACAACTTCGCATTCAACAATGCCTTCACCAATATCTGGTAAAATAAAATCCTGTGACATTAAAAATCACCTCGAAAAATTATTGTAAACTTAAACATGCCTTCACTACTATTATCAATAACAGGTAAAATAAAATCTTGTATCATTAAAATCACCTCGAAAAATTATTGTAAACTTAAACATGCCTTCTCTATTTTTATCAATAACAGGTAAAATAAAATCTTGTAACATTAAAATCACCTCAAAATATTATTGTATATTCAGCATGCAATCACTTATTTAATCAATAACAGGGAATATAAAACCTTATAAGTTTATATTCCCTGATAATGGCTCTTTAAAATGAAACTGATTTCTTTATTGCTGCCAATACTTTTAAAGCATCTGGCACATATTCTTTTTCTAAAGCCAGTGGATATGGCGTATCTAAGCCACATACACGCATAATAGGAGACTCTAAATGTAAGAAACATTCTTCACCTATCGTAGCTGCTATTTCGCTACCAAAACCATTTGTCACAGGTGCTTCATGACTCACTATCAATCTGCCTGTTTTAGTCACTGATTTAGCAATTGTTTCAACATCCCAAGGAATAATTGAACGTAAGTCAATAACTTCACAACTGATCCCTGCTTCCTCGGCTTGTTTAGCTGCATCTTCAATAATTTCCATTTGCGCACCCCAAGCTAATAAAGTGACATCTGAGCCCTCTTTTACAACTTGTGCTTTGCCTAATGGAATAATGTAATCATCTTCAGGTACTTCACCAATTGAAGCACGATATAAACGTTTAGGTTCAAAAAATAAAACGGGGTTCTGATCTTTTATCGCTGCTCTTAATAAACCTTTAGCTTCATATGGGTTTCTTGGAACAACAATTTTAAGACCGGGTGTATGTGCAAAATACGCTTCTGGTGATTGAGAGTGATACAAACCACCTGCAATACCACCACCGTATGGGGTACGAATTGTTAAGTTCCCCACATTAAATTCATTACCACTACGATATCTGAATTTTGCAGTTTCATTTACGATTTGGTCAAATGCAGGAAAAATATAATCTGCAAATTGAATTTCAGCTATTGTTGGTGCACCAAATGCGGCCAATCCATTGGCAAATCCTAAGATACCTTGCTCAGTTAATGGTGTATTAAATACACGATGACGACCAAACTGTTCTTGTAATCCAGAAGTTGCACGAAATACACCACCAAAAACGCCCACATCTTCACCAAAGATACACGCCATTGGGTTTTCAATCATTGAAATTTCTAAAGCGGAGTTAATCGCTTTTAACATATTCACTTTAGCCATTATTTCAATCTCCCTGACGTTGTCGGGTACGCGTGAGGATGCTGTTTAATATGAGACTCTAATTCATCAAACTGCTTAGTTAAAGCTGGGATAGGTGTATCATAAACATCAGTGATCAAATCCATTAGCTCAGGTTTTGCTACTTTTTCTGCCACTTTTAATGCTTCGAGTACTTGCTCTCTTACTTGTTCATCTAATTTATTTTCAGCTTCTAAATCTAACCATTCTTTTTTGAGTAACCAAGATTCAAAACGCTTAATTGGGCACGTTTCACTATTATCTGCTTCTTCTTGTTTAGAACGATACCCAGATGGATCATCAGATGTTGAATGTGCACCAACGCGGTAAGCAATTGATTCAATTAAAATTGGTTCGCCTGTCATTGTACACATTTCACGTGCTTTTTGTGTTGCAGCATATACTGCTAAAGCATCGGTACCATCAACTCGAATAGTTTTTATGCCATAACCAACACCACGACTTGCAATGCCATCTCCTGCAAACTGCTCTTCTGCAGGTGTTGAAATTGCATAACCATTATTACGAGCAAAAAATATTACTGGCGCTTTTAATACAGCGGCCATATTTAAACCCGCATGAAAGTCACCTTCAGAGGCTGCACCTTCACCAAAATAACATAAAGTAATATTATCTATTTGACTTGAAAGCGTATTGGTATCTTTGTCTACGTGTTTAATTTTTTGACCATATGCATATCCCGTAGCTTGTGGGATCTGCGTTGCAAGTGGAGAAGAAATTGTCATATAGTTCAATTCTTTAGAACCATAATGAATTGGCATTTGACGACCTTTGGCCGGATCCAATTCATTTGAAAACATCTGATTCATAAATTGATCTAAAGTAAAACCACGATAACGTAACGCTGCTTGTTCTCTATATTGCGCCATTATCATATCATTTTTATCTAAAGCGGCCGCACTTGCTGTAATTGCCGCTTCTTCACCAAGACATTGCATGTAAAAACTAACACGTCCCTGCCTTTGAGCTGCTTGCATGCGTTCATCTAAAGCGCGAATAAAGCGCATTGTGCGGTATAAATGCAATGCAGTGTCTTGACTCATATTTGGCTCAACTGCGCCGGGGTAAATTTCCCCATTGGCATTTAAAACTTTTAGTGTCGGAATATTTAAAGCATGACCATCTATAAATTCTAAATCATGCTTTACATTCATCGATACGTTATTTGGATTACTCATAACCTGTCAACTCTTGTTGTTAAAGCTAAGTTGATGAACTGTTATATTCATTTTTACCATTACCTTATCTAAATACAGCTTTTTTATTCATTAAAAAGATAATATTTAGATTTTATTTCTAATTTTTTCAGGTGTTTGGTAATAATTGGTCATCAAACTTGCTTAGTTTAAATTAAAACTGTTAAGACTTTACGTTAACGTAAACGGATATTCAACTAAGTTTAGATGAATATCCGTGATTTATAAGCATGGTTTATTAAAAAGGTGGAAAGTTATCTATACAATATTTTTTGAAAGTAATGGGATCACAGTCAATAGTGCTCTTTGACCTAATGCAACTTGGGCATTTGGAAAAATTATCGCTTCACCATCCACTTCTGCAACATAATGTTTATCGCCATCAGTTGCCATAAGTGCACCTTTTTCAAAACCTGTAAAATTTTCTACATCATCAGAAAATGAGAAAGAAAAATCCTCTTTAGTGCGGTTTATTGCACGATATACTTCAAAAAGCTCAAAATTTTCTGATTTATACTCAGGTAAAACAAGTTCTTCGAGTGTTAAAAGCGCAGTTAAAGTATTTTTTACTTTATCAAAACTCGCCATATTATTTTCACCAAAAGGACGTACCTGACCAAGTTCTATTGTAAATGCATCGGCCCCTAATTCATTTGATGCAAAATAACTAAAGGTGGTGGCGGCTGATTTCATCATTAGAACCGTATTTACACCGCAAGCGAGTAAAAAATTAAGTTGGTGCTTTTTCCAAGGTTTACCATTTAAATAGGGATAAACAGCAAACTTTTCATTTTTTGAGCCTCTAATGGCAGTGTGAAGATCATAGTGACATCTATAACGCCCCGTTTCTTGGGAGGTAAAAAACTGCGTCACATATTGCTCTAATTTCTTAGCATGTTTACGCTCTAAGTTAACTAAACCCTCACCTTTAGAATGTTCACCACTAAATAATCTATTTAAGTTTTCAGTAACAAAACGTTTGCCAATATTGATTGATGCTGGGTTACCAAAAATAAACAAAGCTCTTTGTTTCAATGTGATTTTTTGTGTAATAATATTTTGAATAAGTTCATCACATATTTCAATTGGAGCCGTTTCGTTACCATGCACAGCGCTGGATAAAACGATGTCTTTTTGGGTGGCAGTTTTAGGTGTGAATTGGATCACGCCAGTGTCGAGTACTTCAACTAAAGTACCATTTGAAAGTTCAAAAGAGCACGGGTTTAAAGACCATTCATTTTTACGACTTATAGATAAAAAATCGCCTGTTTTCTTTAATGTTTCGATATACATTGTTTGACCTAACGTTATATTTTTAAAAACTTTTATTATTAGGCTAAAGCCCAACCCACAATTGTTTTACTGTAAACATAAAAAAAGACGAATAAATTCGCCTTTTTTATCATTTTTCGATTATTTAATGACCGAGTTAACTAATTTTTTAGCCTCAACCTCTAATAAAGCCAGGTGTTCTTCACCTTTAAATGACTCTAAATAAATTTTATAAATATCTTCTGTACCAGAAGGTCGGGCCGCAAACCAGCCATTTTTAGTTACCACTTTTAAACCACCAATTGCGGCATTATTACCAGGTGCATGTGTCAGTTTGGTAATAATTGCTTCACCAGCAAGCTCAGTTGCAGTAACATCAGACGATTGAAGTTTAGATAATTTTTCTTTTTGCAGACTTGTTGCTGGCGCATCGATTCGCTTATATATTGGCGCTCCAAATTCATGCTCAAAATCTTGATATATCGTTGAGGGAGACTTTCCGGTAACAGCTAATATTTCTGCTGCTAATAACCCCATTATAAAACCATCTTTGTCTGTACACCATACAGAACCATCTAAGCGTAAAAATGATGCCCCAGCACTCTCTTCACCACCAAATGCTAATGTTGCATTGCTTAACCCTTCAACAAACCATTTAAATCCAACAGGTACTTCATATACGTCACGGGCATTTTTTTGTGCCACTTTATCTATCATGCCGCTTGATACCAAAGTTTTACCTATTTTTAAATCTTTGCGCCAATGTTCACGATGATTACATAAATAATCAATTGACACTGCTAAGAAATGATTAGGGTTCATTAATCCATCAGGTGTTACTATGCCATGTCGATCGTAATCAGGATCATTTCCGATACTAATATCAAACTTATCTTTAAGGGCAACTAAGTTTGTCATGGCATATTTAGACGAACAATCCATTCTGATTTTGCCATCTTTATCCAACGGCATAAAACCAAAGCGCGGATCGACTTCATCATTCACTATTGTAATGTTAAGTCCATAGTGACGTGCGATCACAGGCCAAAAATTAATACCTGACCCCCCTAAAGGGTCAATACCAATATGAACTCCCGATTTTGCAATAGACTCAAAATCAATGATATTACCTAAGTCTTCAACATAAGGGGTGATCATATCAATATATTTTGTAAAACCCGAACGTGATGCTTTTACAAATGGATATAGTTCAACTTCAACTAAATCCTCAATGAGTAGCTGATTAGCCCTTTGTTCAATCCAATCTGTTACGTCTTTATCAGCTGGACCACCATTGGGTGGATTATATTTAAAACCGCCATCTTGGGGTGGGTTATGAGAAGGCGTAACAACAATGCCATCGGCTAGTTCATGAGGATTTTTAGCATTGTGAGTAACAATGGCATGACTAATAACAGGTGTAGGCGTAAAGTCACCATTTTCTTGTGTTATTACTTGTACTTCATTTGCAACAAGTACTTCTATTGCTGAATTAAATGCAGCTTCTGATAAAGCGTGAGTATCTTTACCTAAAAATAAAGGCCCAAATATATTATTATTTTTTCTGTAATCACAAATTGCCTGTGTGATTGCTAAAATATGTGATTCATTAAATTGCGTATTGTATGAACAACCACGATGCCCTGATGTACCAAATGCCACTCTGTGTTCTGGAAATTGTTCAATATCTGGTTCATTTAAATAATATGCTGACATTAATTTTGGAATATTAACTAGGTCAGCTTGGGTAGCGCGCTTTCCTGCGTTGTCATGAATAGCCATTTAATTTCCTTTTTTAATAATATATTTAATTATAAATAATCTCTTAATTTTTCAGCTTGAGACTCACTATAATCTAAAATTGTTGCAACTTCGTGAAGCATCAACTTTTTACGAGTTGTATTAGAGTTGGTCATAACCCAATAGTCTGATTCTGGTATGTTTTTAGGATTCATACTGCTACCGCAATCTAATAAGGCTTCTTTACTGGTTGCAAAATAAATACGGTGCTTTCCTTTCACTTCGAGTACTTTATCAAAAGCATCTTTATGTGTTCTATGCAGTGCGCTTAAAATAAATAAAAACCTTCCGACAACACCTTTTTGAATTGCTAGCTCTTCTTTGTTTAGAAGATTGAATACGTCACCTTTTGATTTTGCACTTGGTAGCTTTTTTGCTTTTTTGCTATTTTTTGTATTTGTTTTTTCTGATGCAACATCAGTTTTTAAATCATCTTGTATAGTTTCGACTTGTACAGAAGTAACATCTTGAGCCGAAGAAGTAATAGGAGACAAGTTTAATAAACGACGTAAAATTTGAGTGGCATTTTCACCTATGCTTTGCGTATTACTTGCAATGTAGTGATATAACTCGTCATCTATTTCTATTTTTTTCATGATTTTCCTGTCTTAACTGCTTTGGGATAGCGTTTCGAGCGCATTATATCTTTTTTTAACTTCATACTCTATGGGCACATTTGAATTTGTAAATTAAATTCAAATGCTTTGAATACAAAATTTTCAATTGAACATTATATAATGCCTAAATCTTGTATGTTAAAATTATTTTTCTAAACATGGGCAGTATTCGGAGCAAAAATGCAATTACATTACAAACAAACAGGTCAAGGTCCTCACCTTATTTTAATTCATGGTTTATTTGGTTCTTTTGAAAATCTAAATGTAATTGCGCGACCTTTATCTGAGTTTTTCACCGTTACAGCGATTGATTTGAGAAACCATGGCCGCTCAATGCACAAGACAGAAATGACATATCCTGATATGTGTCAAGATGTTGTTCATTTGATGTCTCAATTAAATATTATAGAAGCGATATTTGTTGGGCATTCCATGGGAGGTAAAGTTGCGATGCAAATGGCTTTGACTCACCCTGAAAAAGTAAATAAATTAGTTGTATTAGATATTGCCCCTGTAGCATATGACGCGCGACATGATGATGTGTTCAAAGCATTAAACGCCGTGAATAATTCCCCCACTTCAAACAGACAAGATGCGGACAATTTAATGAGTGAATTTGTTAAAGAAATGGGCGTTAGGCAGTTTTTACTTAAAAGTTTTGTAAAATCAGAGGCTGGATTTCAATGGCGTTTCAATTTACCAATAATAGAAAATAAATATCACCAAATTTTAGCAGCTCCTTCAGGGCACCCTTTTGAGGGGGATACGCTATTTATAAAAGGGGGTAACTCACAATACATTACATCTGCAATGCGTAATACTTTTTTAAAGCTATTCCCAAACTGTAAAGCTAAAGTCATTCACGGTACAGGCCATTGGCTCCATGCAGAGAAACCAACCGCAGTGAATAAATCAATCACTGACTTTATTTTATCTTAATACAATATTTGCTAATTAATTCGTTAAAATTATGCTATAGTGCCGCCGTTTATTTCATAGGTCATCTTAAATAGGTCAACAAATGATCAGTAAATTAATCAATGAATTTGAAACCTTAGGGTTATATTTTGGCCTTGCAGCTTTATTTTTCTTTATTGGAATGGCGATTCAAGATGTTTTAAAAAAAGGAAATGTGCCTTTCTTTGGTCGTGCAGTTGTTTGGTTAGTACTCTTTTTAGGATGTTCTGGTTTTATCGCTAAAGGCTTGATCCAAGTCTTTTGGCAAGGCGCGGGTGTCAGCTAATATGGCAAAAGCACAAACAGATAGAACGACGATTGACTTATTTGAAAATGAGAAACGTCCAGGTAGACCAAAAACGAATCCGTTATCGCGAGAGCTACAACTGAAAGTAAATAAAAGAAATCAGTTGAAACGGGATAAAGCACGTGGATTAAAAAGAGTTGAATTTAAAGTTTCTGCAGAACTTTATCAGGCATTAAATGATATGGCTGATGCACAAGATATTAGCAGAAGTGCGCTTGTAGAGATGATACTGCAAGAAAAATTAGCATATAGAATTGAATAATACGATTTTGATAGATAGAAGGTTATTTCATCATGGCAAGTGTAGGTATATTTTTTGGTAGTGATACCGGTAATACAGAGCATGTTTCTAAGCTTATTCAAAAAGAGCTTGGTAAAAAAATGGTTGATGTTTTTGATATTGCAAAAAGCAGTAAAGAAGACATAGCTGAGTTTGATTTAATATTATTTGGTATTCCGACTTGGTATTACGGCGAAGCACAGTGTGATTGGGATGATTTTTTCCCTGAATTAGAAGAAATTGATTTTAACGAAAAGTTAGTTGCTATATTTGGCTGTGGAGATCAAGAAGATTACGCAGAATACTTCCTTGATGCGATGGGAATGGTTAATGATATTGTAACTGAACGTGGCGCCATTGTTGTTGGACATTGGTCTAGTCAAGGGTACGATTTTGAAGCATCAAAAGGCATGGCTGATGATTCACACTTTGTTGGTTTAGGTATAGATGAAGACCGACAACCTGAATTAACAAATGATCGTGTTAAGCAATGGTGTGCACAAATTTTTGAAGAAATGTGTTTAGCTGAATTAGCCGATTAGTAAAACAGTAAATTCCTGTTTATTTCAATTATATCGTGTATATTAAGATATAATAAACATTGTCTTAAAACACAGTAAACAATAATGATATTTGAGAAAAAATTTAATGACTGATCATAATTTAGAATTAAAAAAAGCAGGCTTAAAAGTAACACTGCCAAGAATTAAAATTCTTGAGATTTTACAATTACCTGAAAATCAACATATCAGTGCTGAAGACGTTTACAAAATTCTTTTAGATAAAGATGAAGAAATTGGTTTAGCCACTGTATATCGTGTACTAAACCAGTTTGATGATGCAGGCATTGTTTCGCGTCATCACTTTGAAGGCGGAAAGTCCGTTTTTGAATTATCTGGTACCACACACCATGATCATCTTGTGTGTTTAAAGTGTGGTAAAGTTATTGAATTTCATGACGAAATTATTGAAGATCGTCAAGAAAGCATTGCTGAAAAAAATGGTGTGCGTTTAACAAATCATTCATTATATTTATATGGTGAGTGTAGTGATACGAAAGCATGTTCAGAATATGCAGATGCAAATCATTAATTTATTGATAAAATAAAATTAAAAATAAAAGCCTATCATTTGATAGGTTTTTTTGTAGTTATAGGTTAAGCTTGGACATCAAAAATGTTTTAAGTTCGCTCTGTGTTAACTCTAAAAGGTCCCATTTATTACCATATAAATCTTCAAATACAACGACTGTACCGTAGCTCTCTTCTCTTGGTTTTTCATTAAATTTAACACCATTTAAAATCATTTTTTCATAATCACGCCAAAAGTCATTTGTTTGCAAAAATAAAAAAACGCGCCCACCGGTTTGATACCCTACGGATTTTGTTTGTTCACCCGATGCAGCTTACGCCAATAATAAGTTAGTACCGTTACTATTAGGAGGAAAAATTAATACCCAACGCTTACCTTGACCTAAATTTGTATCCTCAACTAAGGTGAATTGTAATTTTTTAGTGTAAAATTAAATTGCATCATCATAATTATCATCAACAAGCGCAATACGACTTATGATTTGTTTTAATGGTTTCACATACATTCCTTTTCAATAAAATATCTTTCTAACTTTTAGGTTTATTTATGATTAAAATTCGTGCTTTTAAAATAAGTGATGCAGTTAAACTACACACTATTTTTTTTAATACCGTCAGAAATATTAATATTAAAGACTATACACAACAACAAGTTGAAGCTTGGGCGCCTGAACAATATGACCATGCTTTATGGGAGCAACGTATGCAAAAAATGAATCCATATATTGCCACCATTAATGAACAAATTGTAGGGTATGCTGACTTACAAGATGATGGTCTAATTGATCATTTTTTTTGTCATACACAATTTCAAGGAAAGGGAATTGGAAAAACTTTAATAAACAAAATTTTACAAGATGCAACTGACAAAAAGATATCACACCTGTATAGCCATGTGAGCATTACAGCAAAACCTTTTTTTGAACATTTTTGTTTTACCCTTTCACGTGAAAATCAGAACAATGTGCGAGGCCAAGTTCTAAAAAATTATGTTTTAGAAAAGCAATTATAATAAACTAAAAAAATGGGCTTAAAACTACAATCCACCCGCTAAATCTAAAAAATTACCAGTAGAGAAAGAGGCTTTATCTGACGCTAGCCAAAATATCGCTTCAGCAACCTCAGAGGCCTTACCACCTCGTTGCATTGGGATGATATTTTTAAGTCTCTCAACTCGTTCAGATTCGCCGCCATCGGCATGCATATCAGTATAAATTAATCCCGGACGTACACAATTAACACGTATCCCTTCATCGGCTACTTCTCGTGATAAACCCAGTGTTAATGTATCAATCGCACCTTTTGAGGCGGCATAATCGATATATTCATTAGGCGAACCTGACTTTGCAGCACCCGATGAAACATTCACGATGACACCACCTAAACCTTGTTGTTTAGTTGACATTTTTTTAACTGCCTCACGTGCACATAAAAAATAACTCGTGACATTAGTTGTTAAAATTTCATTTATTCTATGTGCTGTCATATCTTGTAAACGAGACTGCTTTTTTAAAATACCTGCATTATTAACCAGTACAGTAATAGCCCCCAGTTTTTTATCTACCGTTTCAAATAATCTAATAACATCATTTTCATTAGAAACATCCGCCTGAACGATAATACAATTACCACCATCACTTTTAATTTCACCTGCCACTAAATTTGCAGCTTTAAAGTTAGATTTATAATTTATACATACAGTAAAACCATTTTTAGCAAAAAGTTTGGCAGTCGCAGCGCCAATACCACGACTTGCTCCCGTTATTATAGCCACTTTTTTATTCATTCATTTCCTTATATCTTCTTTACCAAGTTTTATTATTTTACAACCTCATTTACAGGTTTGTGCATTATCAAACACATAGGTTAATTTCAAAAAAACAAATTAATCCCGTGCCATACTGCACTATAAACTCAGAGGAGTTTCAGACAACCTTTAGCTCATTTACAACGGTTAGTACACAAAATGGGGGTACCATATCACTTTGCAGCTTAAAAATTTAATTTGTAAATCTATCTTTAAAAATTAAAGTGATTTCAGGCTATATTTTTTAAAAAAGTTTACGAGTCTAATGATTTTAATTGTTCAAACTTCTTTATTTTCACCTCAACTATGCTCATTTATTGTATCCAATCTGACTCACAATATACTAAATGTGCTTTTGGCTCTGGTAATAAAATAGGTTTATCACCCGTTATCGCATTTTCATATAAACCTAAACGCTGTGTATCATCTGGTTGCCATAATTGTGGTAATTTATGTTTAAAATCATTCAATACATTTATAGCTTGCTGAACTTGCCCCTTTTCATAAAAAGCGCGCGCTAAAAAGTTTGCCTGTAGTCTTGTTGTAATTGTATCATCCAACATATTAGTCACCGAATCATAATCTTGTCGTTCTAAATGAATTCGCATAATTGAATAACTGCTATAACCAAAACTTGTTGGCATTTTCAATTTTACATTTAATTTTTTTGCTTGTTTTAACTGTTCAAGTGCAATATCAAAATTACCTAAATCTGTATTTGCCCATCCTAAAAAAACCAAGGCATTCGCTTTAAGTACCTCAGATGGGCTTTTAGCAATAAAATGTTCAAACTGTTTTATCGATTCAAGTAATTTAGCTTCATTTTTGTCATGCCCACCAATTGTGCTTTGATCTAACCCTAAATCTAAGTTCGCAAATGCCAAATAAAAATCGATATTGATAATTAATGGCTTTGCGCCAATTTTAACGGCTATGTTTTTAGCCTTATAAAAATACTGACTTGCAGTGAGGCCATCATGAAGCTGCATATGGTAAAAACCTGCATAAACAAGTGTTAATGCTAGCTCATATGGATGTTCTAATTTTTCATATAAAGACAAAGCCTGCTTTAGCGCTTTTTCACGTATTTCAAGCTCAAATGTGTAGTTTTGTGCAATTGCTAACTGGCTTGCAGCTACCATGCTTAAATCACCTAATTGCTGATAAAAATTGAGTGCTTTGAGTAATCTAACTTGGTTTAACTTTAAATCGATATCAGGAGATTTCTCCAGCCCGATATTACTCGGGTTACCTAAGTAAAATTGTTTTTGGGCTTCAATATTTAACGCATTTTTATTACCAAATAACCTTTTTGCTTTTGTTGACCATATCTTATATTCAGACCACTGCATTTTATCCCATGCTATCTTAGCTTTTAACCTATAACTGAGTGCCATTTGTTGTGTATCTACGGCTATTTCAGCTTTATTCAACGCAATATCAATGCGTTCACTGACATTTTTATCACCACGTCGAAAAGCCAGTTCAGCTCGCCAATATTGAACAAAAGCATCTAAACTGGGATCTTTGATGAGTATTTCATTTGAGATTTCATCAAATAGCGATTCAGCCCTTTGCCAATCCCCCAGTGAATACAAGCTTCTAGCTAAATAAGCACGAGTCCAGTGGCTCGTTTCATTTAATGTCAGAGAGGCTTTAAAATATTTTTGCGCTTTTAGCGGGCCTTCTTTTTGCAAAGCCTGCATCCCTTCAACTAAAGCCAAAGCAGCTATTGGATTTTCATCCTTAATAGGAAGCCTATTTTTTTCGTCTGGCAATAATAAATATAGAAGTTGTTGTGTAATAGATTGCGCGGCACTGGGTAAAGAAGGATAACTGATACTACCCTGCTTTGTTTTACCATCTGCGTAAATCAACTGAAAATCGAGTACTTGTTGTTTATTATGTAATCTAACACTTGCAAATAAGGCCACGTGTATTTGATGTTCTTTTAACAGGCTTCGGATATGTACGGGCAAACTTGGCCATTGCATTTGCGCATCAAGCATAAGCGCGTTTGCAATCGCAGGTGGCGTGACTTTCAGCTGAATGTGTCTTTGAATATCAATTGCGAGCATATCTGCAAGACCAAGTTCTAACCACGCCATATTAGACTGCTCAGTATCATTTATAAATGGCAATACTAAAACCGATTCTATTGCTCTGTATTGCTTCGATTCAGTTTGTTGAAAATAGTCAGTTTTGTTAAAAATAAACCAATATGAAAGCGCTATAAACATCAACACAAATAAAATAATAAAATAATAATTCATTAATGGTGCTTTATATTTTTTATCAGGATCTGTAACTGCTATTTTTTGTGTTTCATAATCAGCTTGAATATGTTCAGGTTTATTATCTGTATCTTCTATTTCGCAAATCCATTGATAACCCCGTTGTGGATAGGTTTTTACAAAAGTAGCATCTTTTGCTTTATCTCCTAATGCTAAGCGTAACTCTCTAATACTTTGTATTAGAGAGTTTTCTCTATAGTCACCATGTTGCCATAATTCATTTAGAAGCTCTTCTTTACTTACAATGCGATCTCTATTTTCAATTAAATATGCAAGTAAATTGGCAACTTTATGCCTTAGCTGTATTTCTTGTTCAGTTCCAATTTGCTGATGATTAATGAGGCTTCCTTTATTAACATCAAAACAAAATTGTGCAAATTGATAATATGGCATACTTCTCTATTGTATATTCATTACTAATTTATCGGCATATTCTACAATAAAGCACTTCAAAAAACATTTTTATTAAGCACAAACAAAAGAACTATCCTCATGATTTTATTTATAAAATAAAAATATCACAAAGATTTTATATAGATTTTACTTCCATTTCATAACCTATTTCAATTTTTTAGTTATAACTCAAATACCAAAAATGAAATGGATATAAATAATGGAATTTATTATTCAGTCCGCATTACAAAACGGACAAGAATCAGTGTTTATTGTAGCTGCAATATTTGCTACAGGACTTTTAACCAGCTTAACCCCTTGTATCTATCCCATGCTACCGATAACAGTTTCTGTGATAGGCAGTCAGGCAAAAAATAAATCTCAAAGCATTGGTTATTCACTTATTTATGTATCAGGTTTAGCGCTTGTTTATGCCTCTTTGGGTATGCTAGCAGCAAGTACCGGACAGTTATTTGGTGCCATTGCTAGCCACCCTATCACGCTAAGTTTAGTTGCCGCATTCTGTTCATTAATGGCGATGTGGATTTTAGGCTGGTTAAAATTACCTAATATCACTTTATCTCATCAAATAAAAACCCAGTACGTTCCGATTAATATTTTCATCACCGGAGGGTTGTCAGGCTTAATCATGGCACCTTGTACTTCTCCAGTTTTGGGAATGCTTTTGATGTATGTCGCTGGTGAAGGAAGCCAAATTTGGGCTGCTTTATTAATGTTTACTTTTGCATTTGGCATGAGTGCATTGCTTATAATTGCAGGCTGTTTTAGTGGGTTTTTAACTTCATTACCCCGCTCAGGTAATTGGTTGAACATCACTAAATGGTTAATGGCTCTGTCTATGTTTGGCGCAAGTATTTATTTGATTTTTACAGCCGTTTCTTAAAACAATTTACTTTAATATGGAAATAACATGAAAACCAAAGTTAAAATTTATAGCAGTCTTGCTGCTATCTCACTAACATTTTTTTCAATCAACATAAATGCAAAAACATTAAAAATTGGTGATATTGCACCCGACTTTAATGTAACAACACTTTCAGGGGAGTCTATTTCATTAAGTGAATTAAAAGGAAAAAAGCCTATTTATCTTAAATTTTGGGCTACATGGTGTAGTTATTGTAAATATGAATTTGCGCATCTACAAAGCATATATAATGAATTTGGTGAAGATATTCAGGTTGTTGCAATAAATATTGGCATGAATGATTCAATAAATAATATAAAAAAACTCTACGATAAAAATAATTATGCACTGCCTACCGTTTTTGATAAAAAAGGACAACTCACCAACAGTTTTGGTGTAGTAGGTACACCCCATCACATATTAATAGACACTAATGGCAAAATTGCTTATCGCACATTTTTATCTACCGATCATTTAGATAATCAAATTAAAGACTGGTCGGATCATTCTTTAAAACAAAACACTGCGACTAACTCAAAGGTGGGGATACAAAAATGAAATTAATTTCAATATTACTACTTATTTTAACAAGCTTGCCTACCATAGTTTTAGCGACACCTAGTAAAGTAATAGTGCAACTTAAAAGTGAATTACCTTCGAATGTTATATTAGATAAATCTAAAGTAACGCATTTGGTTTTTATTGATATTTGGCGTAGTTATAACGGCGCAGGTGATGAGGCTATGTTAGACAAATTACCTAAGAGTTTTTTACAAACAAGCCAAAAAATATGGCTTCAGGGAGAGTTTAATGTAACTGAGACACAATTATCACAGTTCCAACAATTTTTTCCAAATGCTTCACCATTAATATTAGATAAAGGTTCCAAAATAATGCGTGCATTCAATGTATGGCAGTCTCCCTATCATGTTTTATTAAAAGAGGATGATGTGATTTTTTCAGGAGATGGGCAATCGTTACAAAAATATGTTGGAAAGCTTTATGAACCTGAAACTAAGCATAATGATTATAAAAATAGTGATAAGTTATTATCTAAAAAAGAAAAAATGGAAGAGTATATAAAATCAGAAAACACCTCAATTAAATTATCATCAAAGGGCCCAATTAAACCTTTGATAGGCGATTTGGCTCCTGTTTTTTCTCAAAAAACACTAAATGGAGGCACTGTTTCATTGATGAAATCACTAAAAAATAATAAACCCATCAGTATTATATTTATGGACTCACTTTGCCCTATGCCACATTACCCTTTATGCGAAGAAAAACTGGCTAAGGTAAATAAATTAGTTAAAAGTGATCATTCTAGAAACTGGATTGGAGTGATAAGTTCATTTTATGTGGATCAAAATATAGCAAAGACCTTTGCTAAAAAATTTGCGCTTAACCTTCCTCTTATTTTTGATATAGATAATATTATTTTTAAAGCTTATGACATTTATGCAACACCCTATCAGGTCAATGTAAACACAAGTGGTCTCATTGCGACTCGCTCTGATATAATTCATTGAGCCTGAAAAAATGAATATGAGGGGCTTTTCAAAAGTTCCCTTATTTATGGTCTTTGCATATTTCATTGACAGATTTTTGTTCTATATTAAATTTAATGCACATAAACTATGGATAGCTATGAATCAATTCAATAAGAAACGCGTTCTACCCTTTTTATTATTAATACTAACCCCTTCGTTAACCTTTGCCACACAAGAGAAAATTCCAATTGAGATAGTAGAAGCCTTGCTTAGCCATACAGGCAAAACACATCTACAACTTGGCACTGCAAATAAAAAGTTTCCGGAACTGAATTTTGACAAAAAAATAACCTTATATGGTAGTAGCACAGCCAGTTCATTTGGCCATAAATCTGAAACTAATTTTTATATAACACGCTTAAGTAAAACAGTACTTGGAGAGAAAATAAAACAACAATTAAACGCAAATAACTGGCGTGTTCCCCATAATTACCCAGGGAATTTTAATAATGGTTTTAGAGTTAAAAATGAAAAAAACATTTATAAATCACTACTGCCGTACTGTCATGAAAAGTTTGGTAATATTACGCTTACGATTAGTGAACTTAAGTCAGGTAGTTTTGCTAAATTGTCGTACTCACCACATCAAAAGCATAGCATGAGATGCAATTTACCAGATGTAAATCAAAACCCATTTTTGATGACAAAAGAACAACTTCCTATGCCAGAACTTGAACTACCGGATCAAAATATTACACATGATAATGAGATGACACACAACCAAGCACTCATGGGGCTTTCAGGAAGCTCAAGTGGCCGAGGAGAGCGAACAACACATACAAGTATTTCAAGCAAAATGTCTATTGGAGATATTTATCAACATTTTGTACCACAATTAATGCAACAAGGTTGGTCAAATGATTCAAATTGGTTAGGAGCAACAACAGCAGGTGGACATTGGACAACAACTAAAAATGATAAACACTATTTAGTGGGTATTAGTATCATTAAAAGTAGTACCAATATAATATCACTTAAAATGTGGATTAAAAAACAAAGTTAATATTTAAAACACAGTTTATGCTGTGTTTTTTATTTTACTTATGGACAAAGTAAAATTACATTTCTCTATTTCAAATTAAACGTTATTATCACATGTATTACTTATTAGGATTGATATTTTTATAATGCCTTTAGATAGTCAAATTCTATTGCTATTAAGTGCTTTTGGTGCATTTAATGGATTGTTTATTGCCATATATTTTTTTATTTCAAAACCAAAGGATCTGTCTAATAAATTTTTAGGTGCAATGGTCTTAATGATCAGTATTCGTGTTTTAAAATCAGTCCTCTATTATTTTAATTCAGAGATCACAAAAACAATATTACAAATAGGCTTATCTGCATGTTTTTTAATTGGCCCCTTATTATATTTTTATTGCCTAAGTAAAACAGACCAATTAAAAGAGCAACTAATCAAATGGCCAATTCATCTTGGTGGCCTAATATTAATAACTCTTATATTAGGTCTAATATACCCATACCAAAACAATAGCCAGTTATGGGGAAACGTTCTCTATAAAATTATCAATTACGTTTGGCTCTTTTATATTGTTTTATCAAGCTTTGTTTTAGCACCTAAATTTAAAAATGTAATGCAATTAAAACTTAAAACCGATGAAGAAACTATTTGGCAATTAAGCATATTTGCTGGTAACTTTGCTATTTGGTTTGCTTTTTATACATCAGCCTATACCTCTTACATACTTGGTGCGATTTCATTCTCTTTTATTTTTTATATAATGGCACTTATTGCTTTTTTTAAACATCAAAAAAACGTACAAAAATTGCCAATAAAATATCTTGATAAAAAAATAATTGAACCTAATGCACAGCCTTTAATCAGCCAGTTAAATTATATTATGACTGAACAACAGCTTTATAAAGATGCTAATTTAACCTTGCCAATACTTGCTAAAAAATTAACTATCAGTACACAGCATTTGTCTCAATTATTAAATGACAACCTAAAAAAATCATTCTCATTTTATGTTAATGAATTTAGGATCCAAGCTGCAAAGCAGTTGTTAACGGGTGAAAAAGCAATGAAAATGGACGATATAGCACAGCAAAGTGGTTTTAACTCTCAATCTACTTTTTATACTGCATTTAAGAAAATATCCCATACAACGCCCGCAAAATATAGAGATAGTAAAATATAATGATTCCTGTTTTATAATTTAGGAGAACGGAATTATCATTCATTAAAGCATTCTTTAAAGTATATTTTTATGCTGGCCTTTCTATTAATAAAAGAGGTCAGCTATGAAGATTAATTTACTAGTTTTAATTATGTTTTTTTTAATGAACAATTCATTATTTGCACAGTCAGATCATTATTTAATTAAACATACATTAAATAACTATATCGAAGGTACTTCATATAATCGTACAGAACAAATCAAACATGCATTTCACCCTAAATCAAACTTATTTTTATCACCTAGAAAACAAGATAAAGATCTCTGGATTGTACCTTCTACCGAATATGCAAATTGGTATAACAAAAATAAAGACACCTTTAATGGTCGATACGGTCATATAACGAATATTCAAATAGAGGATGATGTCGCAACAGCAAAAGTAAATATCACTATTCCTGAATATGAACTCATATATACGGATTTGTTTTTATTACGTAAAATTGCGAGTAAGTGGAAAATAATAAGTAAAACAGCTGCAAGTAAAAAATCAAATGCAACAGGTGAGCGTATTTTATTTGTTGTCTCCAACGCCCAATTTCATGGTACTTCAACAAAACCTGCTGGCAGCAGTTTTTCAGAAATCATTAAAGCCTACGATACATTTGTTAAAGCCGGCTATATAGTTGACTTTGTAAGCCCCCAAGGTGGTGCTATAACACTTGCTTATATTAATACGTCTAACACTTTACATAAACAATACCTATATAATAGTGATTTTATGTATGCTATTAAACATACTAAACAGCCTACTGAAATAATATCTAAAAATTATAAAGCGATACATTACATAGGTGGTAGTAGTGCAATTTATGGTGTGCCTGAAAATGTTCAAATTCAAAAAATCGCTATGGATATTTATGAAAAACATCATGGCATCATTTCTTCCGTCTGCCATGGCACTGCGGGTATCGTTAATTTGAAAACCAAAGATGGTCAGTATTTAGTTAATAATAAACAGATAAGTGGTTACCCCGAAGCTTATGAAAACCAAAATGCAGAATACTTCAAACAATTTCCATTTTTAATTCAAAGAACCATTGAAGATAGAAAAGGCATTTTTAAAACATCAGCCAAAGGTGAACCTCATGTTGAAGTGGATGGCCGAATAATAACAGGACAAAATCATTTATCATCGGTTTTAGTTGCTCAGGAAATTATAAACTTACTTAAAAACAAAACTTAACGCAGTGAATTCAAATATAAAGTACTAATGTGTTTTATTAAAAACATGCCATATTTAATTAAGACTCATAGATACTTTTTTAGTGACATATGAGTCTTGTTTTAATTAATGAGTTTATTGTAAATATCTAAAACTCAATACTTATAATAAGTTCTCGTCTATTACTTCGATGACTATCTTTCCAGTTGCTCTTGCACTTTCACTGCGAACCATTGCTTGCTTTGCTTCATCTAAGCTAAATACTGAATCTATCGTAATTTTGATTTCTTTATTTTCAATTAAATCTGTTAATTTACGTAACCCTTCACGAGATGGATTAACGAGCATGCGATTAAAATGAATATTTTTATTCTCATATTTTTCAACTGAAATTTCATCTAAAACTGATATTAACCGTCCGTTTTCTTTAATAATATCAAGCGAACGTTCAACAATATTATTGCCGCCTACGGCAGCAAAAACTAAGTCAACATTTGATACCTTTTGTTCAAAGTTATCTTGTTTATAATCAATAAATTCATCAGCGCCAAGTTGCATAATAAAGTCTTTTTTTGCCTCTGAACCAGTTGCAATTACATAAGCACCTAAGTGTTTAGCAATTTGAATCGCAAAACTCCCTACTCCACCCGCACCATTATGTATCAACACTTTATTACCCGCTTTAACTTGCCCTTCATCAGTTAAAGCTTGTAAAGCAGTTAATGCCGCAAGAGGAACTGCTGCACTTTGAATATATGTTAATGCATTAGGTTTATGGGCAACAATATTTGCATTGACTGCGACATATTCGGCTTGCGTTCCTTGCTCTGTCAAAGGTGTATAAACATATACTTCATCGCCTATGCTTAAATCAGTAACTTGAGAGCCTATTTCTTCAATTATGCCTGATGCATCCCAGCCAATTACAAGTGGTAATTTATGTGTTCCAGTGTCTTGCAACATACCATTTCTGATATGAAAATCTACAGGATTAACTCCCGCTGCAACTACTTTTATCAGTACTTGTGTTTCAGAAATACTAGGCTTACTTAATTGACCAACAACTAAATTATCTACTGCGCCGTATTGTTTTATATATGCTGCTTTCATTATATTAATCCTCGTATTAAATTTGGTATTTTTTTTTGATGAAACCAGTATGCTAAAAAATATTGATATTGAATAATTGATAGTTAATATACTATACATTGATTTATATGATGAGTTAAATATGAACAAACCTGATTTAAATTTAGTGGTAATTTTTGACGCTATAATGCAAGAACAATCCATAAGTATCGCTGCTGAACGTTTAGCTATGACACAACCATCTGTATCAAATGCCGTTTCTAGGATGCGTTATGCTTGGCGCGATCCTTTATTTGTAAAATCAGGACGAGGTATAAAAGCAACGCCTTATGCAGAGCAATTATGGCTGCATATTTCATCGTCACTACATACCATTTCACAAGCAGTGAATCCTGACAAGTTTATACCTGAAACAGCTAACCGATGCTTTAGAATTGCATTAACAGATGGTATGGCAACATTATTATGGCTAGATATTAGGAAAATCATTGAACGCCAAGCGCCAAATATAGATATACATGCAGTGCCTTATACTATGAATGCACAATCATTATTGCAAAATGCACACGTTGATTTAGTGGCTGATTATGTACCAAATTTAGGAGAACCAATCCAGCGCCAATTTTTATGTAATAACTATTTTGTTGCGGTTATGTCTGCAAATCATCCATTAGCCAATGAAACCCTTTCTTTAGCACAATTCGTTCAAGCTGAACATGTATTGGTTTCATTATCAGGCAATGCATCTGGTGCTGTTGATATAAAACTCAATGAGCTCAAATTAAAACGCCGTATTGCTATGACAGTGAATAGTTTTGCAAATGCGACTTATTTACTAAAGTACAGTAATTTAATTTCTGTTTTGCCTTATTCTATTGTTTCTAATGATATTAAATCCGGTACATTAATTGCCAAAATATTACCCTTTAATTTAGCGCCAGCTGAAATTTCAATGGCCTGGCATAATAGAAATAATCAAGATTTAGGACTAGCTTGGTTAAGAGATATGATTAATCAAATAATTGATAATAAATCCGAGTTATTAAAAGAAGATGCCTGGGTCATGAATTAAGATAATACAATCAAAATTTCCAACTAGTTTATAAGTTTATTTTAACTTTGAAAAAGTATACTTTTGATAGATAGCGTCAATTTCTTTATTTTTTATCATGAACGCCAAAGCTTTATTAAATTCACTAAGGTACTTTTCATTTTTAGGATGTAATCGCATAGAAACATCAGCATTTCCTAGTTCAAATACATTTTCAAAAATGCGATATTGCGGGTTTTGTAATTGGTAGTATTTTGCAGTGATATATCCTATGCAAACATAATCGATATGATTTCTAACCAGTTGTTTTAATAATTCTTTCTCTGAGCGATTTTCAATTTTTATTATTTTATCTTTACTAAAGTGATTTTCTAAAACAGCATATTTGTAACCTCTAACAATACCAACCATGCTGTGATAAATATCAGTTGCTGAGCCGATTTTTTTTATTTTTTTTCCAAATAAAACTTCCGTTGATGATGCATAAGCTATGGTATATAACCCAACCTCGGCCCTACTTTTTCGCCAACTAATATTTATTCCAGGCTCTATATCTATATTACCCATATCAAATTCTCTTAAACCACGTGCAACAGGTAACTGCCTAAAATTAAATTTATGACCAGTTAACTCACTTAATCTTTTGAAAATATCAATGAATATGCCTGATTTTTGCCCACTATTGAACATACTATATGGAGGGTTACCATCGTTATAAAGTAGAACATCAAATGTCTTTGTATGGGCAAACAAAGGGAGTACTAACAATAAAAAACACACATAATAATGTTTTATATTATTAAAAATAAAATGCATAAAAAAGACTCATTATTATCCTATTACAATAATTGATCGGCTTTGTTTTAATTGCAATAATTTTTAAATATATGCTTGTATTTAATTTACAACTTATGCGTTTGAATATACGGGCTATTAAAATCTTAAGTAAACGCATAGTATTCTTTCAGCGCTTCTTAAGTATCAAATTTTTCACTAAACCTCTTTGATTAGATGGTTTAAAGCATGTTTGCGATACAAAATTATAAAACAACACATTTTCAATGTAGTAGCAACCAATTCATTATTTATCACTTCTTTTTACTGCTTTGTTTAATTTTTTTTAGAGGGTGTTACAAATGTTATTTTCAAACTTGAAGCTTTTCATTTTGGTTTTGTTATTCTTTTTTCTACCCCTTTCATATTGAGACCATTTGATTATGCCGCGGCTGGCAAAAATAGTTATTGCAAAGTTAGAGTATATTTTCATTGACGGCCTCAGAATTTTAATCATTTCAAACTTCGACTTGTAAACACTGAAACACCCTAATATTACTTTTTCACACAAGAATCACATAATATAACTGGTGTCACCACTCAATGAGGCTTCACTAGTTTGCCTATGTAACCGGTATTACAGCCTAACCACTGGCTAGTATTGCCCATATTATTAAGAATAATATGGGCAATACTCTATAATAAGCAAAGTATTATATTATTAATATCAGACTGAATTAAGTAAGAACAACTCACCGCTCAATACTTAAATTCATATTTATTCAAATCAATCTAAGGGCCAAATATATAGAAAAAGGCCACGCACTATATAATGCTGCTCAGTTAAGAAATTTTACCGAGCTTTTTAATCATTCAGAATACGATGTCATTGAATGGTACCGGATTTTTTATGTTTTTTGAAAATGAATTAACCATAACCCTTAGTGTTGTACTGCGAATAAAAACAAAAATGCCAATCAGCTTAACTGACTGGCATTACAGCACACGATGACCTTTTTTGTATTTTCAACTAAATGTCAACATGATATTTATCTATAATTATTTTTTAATATGTATGAAGAAAGTGATGTGACCTCTTTCTCTCTTTTCGAAAACCTTGAACTCTAATTTGGGCTGAATTGTACCTTTACCATTTAATAAAGAATAGCAGAAGGAATAAATTTTCGGATTGAATTATTCATGCTTTTTATCAAGCTATCGCTCACTCCTTTACTACACATAATTCGCCTTTTATTACCTTTAGGAATGTCATCAAATTGTATTGAAACGTAATTTGATGACTCGATTCCGGCAATTTTAAATATTTCTTCAATCTCTTCAGGAGAAAGAATCATAAAATCGAATCTTCGACTCTTCGACTCTTTAACATCCTTGCCGTATTTTTTTGTGTATTGACAACTTTGATTATATTTAACTTAACATCTGGATGACTTAATAATTCATCAATATATGTACCATAGGACATTTTATCTCTTGTTCCGAACGACAAGTTCATCCTCATGAACACTTCAGCTAATGTTCTATGTTGCTCGAAAAGTTCTATTTTCTCTCTACTGGTAACAACCACAAAAGGTTGATCCTGCCAAAGCGCCTCGGTAAATTTTGCAAACTTAGAACGTTCAGAATTTTTAAACCAGGTGAATGAACAAAATGAGGATTTTCTTTTAGTTTCTAACATAATTCGATTTGCAGACATCACTTGAAACTCTACCTCAATCCCAGCGTCATATAAGACCTTTAACACAATATCAGCCATGATTCCTTTTGGAATCGATTGCTCACCTTCTTTGTAGTGATAAGGGGGCCTCTGTGTATGTGCCATTGTGAGAGGCGTAGCAAAGCTACAATTTAGCCATGAAAAATTTATAATCAAAAAGAAAATAATATACTTGTTCATTTTGCCTCTTTGTTAAAGAAATACTCTGCTACTTTTACAAATTTTGTCTTATATCCAAGCGTTGAGAGTGATATTTATATCACTAATCAAAATTATAGTTCATATAAAGTACATGGATAGAACAAGACTTCACATGTTAATTAGTTTTATTAAATGGAAACTAATATTGTTTATTCTATAAATTACAATAGGTTTATAAAAATTGCCCTCTCGCAATTGGCTTGTTTCACATTAATATCAGTATCATAAATGAGGAAGTTAGTATGCTGAATGATTCAGAACTAAATAACCTTTTTATCAGATAGATAAAGCAAGACCTCATACGGGACATCACGGTCTAGGGGCTGAGTATTATTAAAAAATTATCTGACTTTGCTAATTATAAGATTTCAGTAAAAACCAATAATAAATTAGTGATATTTTAATTCGAATTAAGTGTTATGAATTCATAACCCTAAGTTAAATTTCCGGTAACCATACATTTGTTCATAAAACATTAAAGTAAAATCATTAACCTAAAGATCAATCTACAAACACAAAACTATTCAGGGTTAACGCCACACTCTTTAGGGCCAAAAATTCTGGCATCATTGGCTAATGTTTTATCAAGCTCAATCAGTACTTCGCAGTGCGCCATATTTTTAGTTCCTATTCCTACAAGTTTCATTTTTTTATTATTTACTAGAGGTTCAAGTGAATCTATTTGGTTATTATAAAGATGTAAAGATGTGAGTTTGGGCTTGTTACTTAAAGATGAAATATTTTGAACCTTATTATAATTAAAATTGACTTCTTCAAGCTCATTTAAATTTTTCAAAGCTGATATATCGCTAATATCTGCCATCATAATTGCAATTGTTTTTAATTTTGTTAATCCTTTTATGGCTGATATATTTTTTAAATTTTTGCTTTTAGTCGCTTGTAACTCTTCTAAATTAATCGCACCTTCTAATCCCGCCAAAGAGGTTAATTCATGATTACCAGCAAGCGAAATAATTTTTAAGGATGGCATTTTACCTAAGTCAATTAAGGTATTTATTTTATTATTCTGCAAATATAACTGCTCAAGATTAACCAACTCAGATATGCCTTTAAGTGTTTTAACACCACCTGTTTGACATACTAAACGTATTACTTTACTTGCATCTCCATTCACTTTTCTTTTCGCACTACTGATGCACATGCTTAATGAAAAATCATTTGTATCAACTTTTTCAGTATTGCTGGCTTGAGGCTGAGACTTTTTATTACACCCCGTTAAAATCATAACAATTAATAAAAAGTAATAATGTTTCATCAGAATATCCTTATCGTTAAATCACACTTTAAGTTAACAATTTCTGTATAAAACATCAAAGATACATTTATATAGGCAAGTTAAAAGAGCACCATTACACACTGTGATTATTTACCAATTAATTTACTTTAAGTAAAAATGAACTACATTTGTACCGATAAAGGAATGTAACTTTTAATACAATAAGGTAAATCCACATGTCTCATTACAAAAGTCGGTCCGATTTTCTGAATAAAAACCCTAAAGCAAGTGCTTTTGCAGCATTAGCAAATGCAACTCTACAGCAACAAACAATTACTGATGGCGCAATAAAATTGAAACAGGGCCAACTTGAAGATAAAAAAGTTGTCATCATAGGCTCTGGTGTGGGAGGCCTTACTACAGCCTATGAAATATTAGAGCAACAATCCGGTGCACAAGTCACCATATTAGAAGCTCAAAATCGCACCGGTGGTCGTTGCTTAAGCTTAAGAACAGGTGATACATTAACAGAAGATATAAATAGTAATTTATTCAATTCTAAACCTTCTAAGCCTCAGGTTGTACGTTTTAAACGCCCATCTGGTGACAGCCAACCCTATTTAAATGCAGGACCTGGAAGAATTCCAAGTAGCCATAAACGTTTGTTATCATATTTGAAAAAGTTCTCTGTAGAAATAGAAGTATATATGATGAACAGTGAATCAAACTTAGTTCAGAAAAATGAAAGCTTTGGTGGCAATGCCGTTACATATCGCCGTTTAGATCACAATACCCGTGGCTGGTTAGCTCAAATGGTATTTAGTAATGCAGAGGAATTACTAGATAACCCAAGTTTTTGTATCGATAAAAAAGTAATGACTGAACGCATAAACGCGTTACGTAGTTTAATGATAAGTTTTGGAGAACTAGACAGCGAAGGAAACTATCAAGTAAGTGCTGGCACTGAAGGATTTGAAAATGGTAAAACTAGGGCTGGTTATACAGTATTACCAGGTGTTGCAACAGGCAAAGTTGCTGAAGCTTTAAGTTTTGATAGCTTATTAGAGTCTAAGTTTTGGGAAGGCACTAAATTCTATCAACCCGTTGATTTTCTATGGCAACCGACATTATTTCAACCCGTTGGAGGCATGGATCAGGTGCAACATGCTTTTTCTCAACAAGTTGCAGCATTAGGTGGAGATATTCATTTAAACAGCCCAGTAAAAACCATAGACTGGGATGAAGCAAACAAAAAATTTAAAATATATGTTAGCCAAGTAGGTACCGAAGACTTAATAGAGTACGAGGCTGATTATTGTATCTGTAATTTAGCAATGCCATTCTTAAGTAAAATATTGTCAGATAAACTTCAAAAAAAATCGACTCAATCAGGGTTCGAAAATAAATTCAAAAATGCCCTGGATGCCGTATATGTCGCACAATTTGATCCAACTAACGCACCTGGATTCCAAGCGAGTGAAGATGGATATACGCCTAAATTTTTAGCATCGACTTCAAAAGTTGGTTGGCAAGCAGATAGATATTTATGGCAAGGTAGCCAAGTATGTACAACACATAAAGTAGAATTGTCGGCCCATGTCTCTGGTATTGAAGATTCTGAAGTCGGTGTAGTACCTATTTTTGGTGGAATTTCTTGGACAGATAATGAAATACAACAAATTTGGTACCCCTCTAGTGCTTATCAAGATCAAAAAGGAGTGCTCACAGGCGCTTATAATTTTGATAAAATCGCTCATGAATGGGGCAAGTTACCTGTAAGTGAAAGATTAGAAAAAGCACGATCAGATGCCAGTAAATTCAATGAAAAATTTGCGCTTGGCTTAGGTGATGGTTTGGCTATCGCATGGCAAAACATGCCTTACATAAAAGGCGGATGGGCTTATTGGCAAGCAGTAGGTGACGCTAATTTCGCAACAAAACAATTCAACGTGATAGCACAAGGAACAGGTGTTTATAATAACGATGGCTCAATAAGTGATGCCTGTTTTTTCATTGTTGGAGATCAAATATCGTCATTACCGGGATGGCAAGAAGGTGCAATTGCAGCAGCATTAAATGTTGTAAGTCGAATTGCCCGCCCTGATTTAGAAATAGCGCATTTAGCAAACTTACCTGATACACGCTTGATGGTAGAAGGTATTTAATTAAGCGTTTTATTAATTTTGATAACTATTTTCTAAAGCTCACCCTACATATTTATGTAGGTGAGACTTTAGCCTTACGGAGTAACGAGCAATACAAGAGCACATAACTACTAGCCAACAATTTTATAACTTTAATCAAATCATTAGCCTAAGGCCAATCTACAAAAAAATTTAACCATATTTATGTAGGTGAGGCTTTAGCCTTAGGGCTCCCCATATCTTTTCCATTTTATTTAATCTCATTTATGAGGCTTCTTTGAGCCTTTTTAATGATACATTCTGGTATATGATAATTTTTATGTACCAGAATTCTTTTTCCCAAATAACAATAAGATAATACTCGTCTTTTCTTTATTGTGTTTGCTTGGAAGTGGTAATGATATTTTAATATTTCTGCTGCCTTTCCAATAAGATACAATGTGTACTGAGCAATTAAAGCTATTAATAATAGAGCCTG
>NZ_FOLO01000050.1 GCF_900112265.1 Pseudoalteromonas denitrificans DSM 6059
AAGGAACTCGATGTAGATTTGATTACAACAGTTCGAAAAAACATGAAGTCGAAAGCCATGTCAGCCTTCGATAGAGCCATGTTATCAAAGAGATACATCATTGAAACTATCAATGACCAGTTGAAAAATATATCTCAAATAGAACATAGCCGCCATCGCAGTGAAACAAGTTTCATGCTCAACTTGATATCTGGAATAGTGGCTTATTGCTTAAAGAAACAGAAGCCGTGTATAAAACTATCAGCAGATGTATTTGGTATGATGCCAGACTAATAAATGGCGATGCTTAACCAGATCTCAGGTTATCTAAGTACTAACTTTTACTTCAAGTAAAATATCTCTTCCACAGTTACGTTTAGTACACTCGCTATCTTTAGCGCGAGAACGGTTGATGGAATAAATTTTCCATTTTCAACCGTATTAATTGTCTTTCTACTCACACCTACCTCCATAGCCAAATCAGCTTGAGTTAAATTATGAGTTGCACGATGTATTTTTAATGTATTAGATAATTCCAATTTAACTCTTTACGCCCCTAACTCTAATCGAATATGCACTAACAAATAAATAGAGACTCCAAAAAACAAAGAGAAAATGCTTATAAAAGCACCACTTAGAGGAAATAATAACAAGTCTATAAATAATAATAGAAAGTTACTCATGATTAAAGCAACAAAACTAACTTTTGATGCCCTGTACGAGTGACTTTTAAAGCGCTCATCATTTATCAACTGATTTTCATTTTTATACAACTTGTAATAACTGAGCCAGTCTTTACTAAAAATAACAAACCAAATAAAAGCAATGCATAATGTCACTATCATCCAACTGTGTATATTGAGCTCTTTTTGCTGCAATAAAATTGAGTAGAGCAGGCTTATGCCCAAGTTTAACACTACAAACAGCGCAAGAGACATGCTTGAAATATGAAACCTAGAAATAATTGAAAATGTATCATTTTTCATAAATATATCCTTATTTACATCGAATCAGACTAAAATGTAACACAAACACCACAAAAAGAAACCTTAAGGTTACATTTTAATTAATACTGCCTTATATGTATCAATGCATGCTTGAGAGTTTTAGCATTTTTATGATGCACTTAGTCGCTGTGGTTAAATAAAAAAAATGGCATAACATCCTTAATAAACCCAAGTTGATTTCTCTGATTGCTTTATTATTAAACAATGCAAGTTTGAGGAGTTAAAAATGAAAAATAAAGAAAAAGCACAAAAGCAAAAGGTTAAAGCCTTAAAACAAGCGCTCACCTTGTTAGATGAAATGGGTAATAAACCTAAAATGACCGCAAAACAATTTCAATTAATCACTAAAGTAAAAGTCACACTCAAAGGTGTGCAAAGTGGCACTGTCACGTTAGATAAGTTAATTGATGCACTTAATAAATTAAATGCATCTTTGAGTGAAACATTTAAACTTTAGCCATTTGATGGCTTTGACTGAGAATTTAAACTAGCCGTACTAGATTGAGATGTATTTGCAGGTGTTTTATCTATACTTTGTCTTAAATTATCAATAATTTTATCCATCAGTGTAAATAATACATCTACGTTATATCCCATTAAAAATGCAAGCGCCATAGATGAAACAGATGCTGACATTTGCACATCTTCAGGTTTTAAAAACCAACCTATGATCATGCCACCCAATGCACCTAAAGTCAGCCTTAACCTGTACCTTATTTCACAATCATAGGTGTACGTTATGGACTTTATTTCGCCTAACAAGCTTCTTAATACAAAAATAAATGCACCTAATAAGCCGTATAATAAAGGTAAAATATACCCTTGAAGTACTTTTAAAACCGCTTCTGCGGATAATAAATTACCAAAATAAACAATTCTTGCCTGATACAAACTTTGTTCTAATGTGAGCTTATCTAATTTATCATTTTGATTTTCACGTAGTAGAATTTTTTTATTCAGTTCGAACTTCTTTTGTGTATATTGCGGCATAACATCACTGAAATGTCCGCCAAGTGACCAAACCTGATTCCATAACATGAGCAGCTTGTAGTTAGCATCAATTTTTTGATTTAACAATTGCACTTCATTTTGATATTTAAGGTTTTGTGCATCTTTTTCTTCGCTATTCATCTTTGTAATTAGTATTTGGCGTTGATCAAAGAAATCACGTAAGTTACTACTTAGTCCATTGCCAAAAATATAATAAATTTGCATTGCTAATAAAATAAATAAGGCCAGCATAGTATAGCGTCTGTACCAAGCAACTGAACGCTCAGCTTTTGTAAGTTTAGGTTTTTTCCCAGACTTATCTGGGATCACTGAGTTGATGCTTTCAACTGTGACTGGATAAACAATTTTTGCCAATTTATCATAATTAATTAGATATTCTTGCTCATCTTCTACAGTCCATTCTTCATTAGAGATTTTATATTTTGCATTAATAATAATGTGAGTAACTTGAGGGTCTAATTCAGCATCACCATTTCGTGCAATATAGGTAATGAGCCTTTGCCCATCATTTATGACTTGCTCTATTTCGGGCGATACCTGAAATGCTTTAACTATTTCTTTTTTACTGACAGTCATATATATATAAATCCTATAAAGTATTGGTAAGTCCTAACCCGACCTTGTAACTAAACTTATTACAACTTGGTTAACTAAAGTATTCACCACCGAGGGCGCAGAGGTGCTGCCCACTACACCAATAAATTTCACTCTTCTTTCTCTGTGAACCTCTGGCTAAACTTATTTATTATCACCAAAGTAACAAAAGTCTTCACCACCGAGGGCGCAGAGGTGCTGCGCACTACACCAATAAATTTCACTCTTCTTTTTCTGTGAACCTCTGGCTAAACTTATTTATTATCACCAAAGTAACAAAAGTCTTTACCATCGAGGCCGCAGAGGTGCTGCGCACTACACCAATAAATTTCACTCTTCTTTCTCTGTGAACCTCTGGCTAAACTTATTTATTATCACCAAAGTAATAAAAATATTTACCGCCTAGCGCAGAGATGTCGTGCACATTACACTGAGAAAGTTTCAGTTTGCCCCCACCGACTTCTTTCTCAGTGAACTTCTTTATTTCTGCTGTTAAGTTTTTAGTGATCGAAATAAAACTAATTAACCATATTTATATTCACAGACTTGTTTACGTTTATAATCAAACAAGATGCCAATATCACTTTTGTTATTCCATACAGCTTTTTTACTGTTAAAAGAGTAACCGCCTGAATTTATATCTAGATGGTTTGTATATACTTTTATTTTTGCGTTCGGTTTCAAAGTTGCATTTTGGGGAAAAATGAACTCTTGATTTTTACCTGCACTCAATAACCAGTTTGAAATATCAATATAATTTGAACTTAAGTTCTCAATTTCAACGTATTCATCTGATTCGGTATACTTTTCCTGACCATCAAAGTAGATATGATTAATAAATACATCTTTATGCGCTTTTTCACCATACGCCCAAGTACAAATAAGTTGCTGACTTTTATCGAATAAAAAAGCTTTATCGCCTTTATTATTCCAAACAGATTGCTTACTATTAAAGCTGTAACTCTGATCTTTATTTGTATAAATACGAAGCTTAGATTTTGGATGAATTAACGTTCCTTTTGGAAAGATCATATCTTGACCTTCATTTCCTGCATTAATTTTCCAATCGGTTAAATCAACTATCATAGGCCCAGTGTTAAAGAGTTCAATATACTCACCATCTTCACTTTCAGAGCTATCAAAATTTAATTTATTGATGATAATTTGGCGCGCTGAAAACAATTCACAACAACTTAGCCACCAATCATTAAACGCAGAGCCTGACTCACTGCAATTGATTCTGTCTTGATGTAATAATTGTGCATTAGCCAAAACAGCTTTATCCATTTGATCCCAAGTATTTTGAACATCGGTTGAAAATTTAATCTCAGGTATTTTATCTATAAATTTTTGTAGGTTGAATGTATTCACTTTTTTTCCTTTGTTTTTTAAACATTAAATATTTTTTTAGCTCTGTCTAAGTAACTGGCACGGTCTTCTAAGCCATGATAGCCACCATTAATTTTTTTAGTGATGGTTTTTAAATCATCTTCATCTGCATGTCGATTAAGCTTTTTCATGTCCCAAAACCAACATGCAGCTCCCACAGCAATATCTGGGTCATGAATTAATAAATCAGGCTCTTCAATCAGGTCTTTTCCGATGACTTGTGAGCATTTTTCATAATTTTCACACCCTGTTAATTGAATTAACCCTCGGCCTCTATACTTCCAACCATCTCCGCTTTCAGTATCACTATTTCCCATGCGGTTTGCATAAACAGAGTTTGCTATTTTCTCTGGTTTTCTAGCACATTCCTGTGCTAATTCTTCGGTTGGAAAATATTTACCAAAAACAGCTTTAAGCGCTTTAGCACTGTAATTTAAATTTTCAGACTTATATCTAAAAGCACCGCTTTCATGTGCAATTTGTGCTATAAAATGAGCCTGCCTGAGTGGTGTATTAATTTCATATAGATTTAACTGCCTGTTTAATGCATCAAGATAAAAATCGATATCTTCATCTTTAGCATTAGGCATAATCTCTTTGAGTTGTAGGGGATCTAATATTACTGTCATTTTGATTCCTATATATTAAGTATTTACATAGAAATATTGACAGACAATTCTTGTATAAACTCTTGCAAATCTCGCTTAGATTGCGCAAAACCTCGTAAATGAATATTTAAGGTTTATAAAACAGATATTCGCTGTGGGCTTTGATTTATGGTCGAATAACGCTTGTAATTCGTTAATACAACCAAGTCACATTTTTCATTTTAGTGAATAGTTTACTCATTAATAAAATGAGGAAGCTAAAATGCTTAAAACGATTTACCTTGCGCTATTCATATCTTATTTATTCAGTGGTTATTTAAAAGCACAAGAAGTTCAAACAAATATAGATTCAATACTTGTTGTGACACAGCAACAAAGTAATTTAAACATGGCAAATTCAGAATTTCTTTATTCTTTAGATATAGAATTAACTCACCAAAGAAAAAAGTGGGGTATTTTTGCTTGGTTAGAACATGCAAAAAATACAAACTATAATGAAATTAGCAATTATTTTGGCGACGTTAATTCAGATGCAGGTACTGTGTCACATAATAATGCTCAAATATCTGCTTTTTATATTTATTCCGGTACTGATATTGAACATCCAAGTTGGCAATTTGGATTAACAGAAGTTTCAACTTTAATTGATACCAGCAATTTTGCAAACGATGAGGTAAGTCAATTTTTATCTGCTGGACTTGTTAATAACAAATCAATTAACTTTCCTGATTATGCACTATCTTCCCGTATACAAAATTTAGCTGCCTGGCAGCAGTTTGGCTACCGTATTGTCTTGGCAAGTAGCCATGGTTTAGGTGAAAATAATGGCAACTATCATCAACTACTTACTTTAAAAAATAAGCATGAGGGAGAAAAAAAAGGTTTTTTTAAAGCAGCCGAATTAGTGTATACAAATACTCAAAACAACATTCAAGCTAATTTTGGGCTATGGAAAAATACAGGTATCATAGAAGATGATGGAAACTTAATAGGCACAAGTAAAGGCTATTATGCAGGAGTAGATTATAGTATTAATGAAATAGACCTTAATCTTCGATATGGTCACTCCGATATAAATGAAACTGATGAACAAACTTCAATTAATTTTATTGGCGGTAGTTTTCAAATGCCATTTTATGAGGGAGTATTGGGCTCAGGTATTAGTTTTACTCGTTCTTCTTCTGAACAGAACGATTTAGGTAAAAATACTGAAGTTTATTATCGTTTCAAATTGCAAGAAACTTGCTACTTAACAGCAGCACTACAATGGACAAATGAAGTTAATATTCCTGAAGATAATCGCTTTAACCAAAAAACATACTTCATACCTACATTAAGACTAGAAGTGATGTTATAGCGACTAAAAAATAAAGTACAAAAATACCTTCATAATGACTCAGTTTGAATGCTTTTAAACATTCAAACTTTCCTATTCACCTAGCTTGTTTCTCTTTCTATTAAATCAACACCTACAAGAATCTTATTGCGGTTGCCGTCTTTAATATTACTTAAAATTTGACATACTGCGATGCCTATTTTATTTGCATCAACATGCACAGTGGAAAGTGAAGGAGACATCAATTTTGAGTCTTCTAAATCATCAAAGCCAACAACAGCAATATCTTTTCCAGGTATCTTTCCACTGGCACGCATTTGTTCTACGGCCCCATAAGCAATAACATCGTTAAAACAGACTATGGCTTCAATATCTGGCTCAACATCTAAAACTTCAAGCATGGCATTACGACCACCATTTCGGTTGGTTTCAGATTGAATGCACAATTTTTTTGCAACGCTTTTGTCGGCTAATACCATAGCTTCTGTAAAACCAGAAAGCCTTTGGTGGTAATCTGAAATTGATTCTAAACCGCCTATAAAAGCAAGTTTTTTATAGCCTTTAGCTAATAAATGCTCTGTCGCCAACTTAGTGCCTGTGAAATTATCTGGCAATACTGTCGCGACTTTAGCACCTGATATTTCACGCATAATATTCACAACAGGGAAGCCTTGGTCTACTAGTTTATTCATCCAATCAGATGTAGTGCCAGGCGCAGGACAAATTATAAAGGCAGCCACATTATATTCTTTTAAGTTTTTGACTAATTGAGTTTGTGTTTCAACACTTTCAGCACTGTTTACTAACATAGAAAACATGCCCATTTTTCTAATTTGTGCCTCTAAACCAACGGCAAGTTGTGCCGAATAGGGGTTGGTTAAGTCATTGATCACAATAGCAACTAAGTTAGAACGTCGGCTCCTAAGCGATGCAGCATCACGATTGTAAACATAGCCGGTTTTCTCTATGGCTTTTTCAACTTTTAATTTTGCTTTATCGCTGACTTTATCGCTTTGTGTTAAAACCAAGGATACGGTTGATTTTGATACACCAGCTTCTCGGGCTACATCAAATACAGTCACACTTTTCGAAGTTGGTTTGTCACCCATAGATTTATTTCCTGATTAAAATACCTTTTTATCCAAGCATTTTTACTTTAAACAGTATGTAAAATTTAAAGTATTTGGATATTTATTGATTGAATTATAACTAAGCATAGGTTACATTGGAATTTATTGGAACGTTCCAACATTAAAACAAATAAACTTTACACATAAAGTGGAATATTAACCATATGAAAAAATTAATGAAAAGCTATAAAAGCTCAATAATTAATGCTTTTAGTCATACAATAAAAGTATGTACCATTTCTATTGCTGGTTTAATCATTTTATTCAATGCCATCAGCATTTCAGCATCAGAAAAGTTAGAAGTAGATACAGATAAGACCCAATGGGTTGACACTTTTATTGGTACTGGTGGTGATGGTCATACTTTTCCAGGTGCTGTTGTGCCATTTGGTATGGTTCAGCTGAGCCCAGATACAGCAGCTGTTAATCGGGGTATCGACCCTCAAGCTGAAATTTATAAACATAGTGCTGGCTATCATTATGACGATACAAGCATTACCGGATTTTCACATACACATTTTAGTGGAACAGGCCATTCCGACTTAGGCGATTTGTTGATCATGCCATTTACCGGAAAAGCACATTTAGATGTTGGAACGGTTGAAAATCCAGATTCAGGCTACCGCTCTCGTTTTAGTCATAACAATGAACAATCAAAGCCGGGTTATTATTTTGTAGAGTTAGAAGATTACAATATCACAGCAGAACTCAGTGCGACACAAAGAGCGGGTTTTCATAAATATACCTTTAAAAATAACCAACCCGGCCAAGTCATGCTTGATTTAACATCCTCTATTTATAATTTTAGCAATAAAGTGATTTGGAGTGATGTAAGAGTCATTGATAAACAAACTTTGCTAGCTTATCGTTCAACCAACGGTTGGGCTAAACAAAGAGAAATGTATTTTGCGATTAAGTTTTCTCGCCCATTTGATTCTATTGATTTAATAAACTTAGATAACAATCGCTACCGCTGTCATGGTTGTTTAGATCACAAAAATTCAAATAATAAAACAAAACCTTCAACAATTGTAAATTCAGCGATTCAATTTACAGCGGGTAAAGCCATAAAAGTCATGGCACATTATAATAATCCGAACGAAGCACCATTAATGATAAAAGTGGGTTTATCGGCAGTCAGCCGCTCAAATGCACTTGAAAACCTCAATACAGAAATAAACCACTGGGATTTTGAATTAACAAAAAAACAAGCACAAAAACAATGGCAAAAGCAGCTCAGTGTTATTGATGCAAAAGGTTCAAAATCACAAAAACGCCAACTATATACTGCGCTGTATCATACGTTACAAGCCCCTTCGATTTACCAAGATGTCAATGGGCAATACCGTGGTGTTGACGGCGAAATTCACCAATCAGCTGATTTTACTAATTATACGCTATTTTCATTGTGGGACACTTATCGGGCACTACATCCATTATTAACTTATATTGCACCGGATAAAGTACCTGACATGATTCAATCTATGTTGGCTCATTACCAGCAAAGCTATGATAATATTTTGCCAATTTGGTCATTTCAAGCCCATGAAACATGGACTATGATAGGTTATCATGCTGTTTCCGTTATCGCAGATGCTTACCTAAAAGGCATTACAAATTTTGACACTGAACTTGCCATGAAAGCCATGTTAGATACCGCTAACCATGCCAGTTATGACGCCATTTCTGATTATAAAAAATATGGTTTTGTGCCTATGGATAAACTCAGCGAGTCCGTCTCCATTACCTTAGAATATGCCTATAACGATTTCACCATAGCAAAAATGGCTGACGCCATGGGCAATCAGGACGTTGCAAAAACCTTTTATCAACGTGCTTCATCTTATAAAAACCTATTTGATCATGATGTAAAGTTTATGCGAGGAAAAACCAGTAAAGGTGTTTGGGATCCTGACTTTGACCCCGAAGATGCAAAGTTAATGGGGCCCTTTACCGAAGGAAATAGTTTTCAATATACTTTTTATGTACCCCATGATGTCACTGGTTTAATTAGTTTAATTGGTGGTGATAAAGCCTTCGAAAATCGATTAGATACATTATTCAACAAAGAGTTGAGCCATGAGAAAATAAAAGAGCATGAAGATATTGCCGGATTAATTGGTCAATATGCCCATGGTAATGAACCCAGCCACCATATTGCTTATTTATATAACTACGCAGGTAAACCTTGGCGTACTCAAGAGCGTATTCGTCAAATAATGGATACCTTGTCATCCGATAAACCCGATGGCTTAGCCGGTAATGATGACGTAGGGCAAATGTCGGCTTGGTATATATTTTCAGCAATGGGTTTTTATCCGGTTTCACCTGCTGACTTAACCTATGCTATTGGAGCGCCGCAGCTACCATATATTGCATTAAAACTTAGCAACGGCAATGTATTTACTGTCAAAGCATCTGGCTTATCCATTAAAAATAAATACATCAAAACTGCACTCTTAAATGGTAAACCACTAAAACGCAGTTATATCACCCACAACGATATTATTAATGGTGGTGAATTAAAGATTAACATGTCTGATAAACCCAATAAGTCATGGGCCAATAAAATGTACGACCGCCCACCTTCCATGAATATGAACTAGTGCTTTCAATAAACTCCCGAATCGTTATTACGGGAGTTTATTTAAGATATGAGATCTGTATACGATAAAAATACGCAGCGCCAGCTTATTATCATTTTTAAATTCGTTTAAACCCTAACAAGTTCAATCAATAGTAACCCCCACCTAGCACGAGGTTAAGGATTAATAATGTCAAAATATCAAGCCATGAAAGTACTTACTTTAATGATCTGTTCTGGGCTTACAGCCTGTAATAAAGATACTGGCAATAATACTGAAAGTGAAAAGCATCAACATCAAACAATAACTGAAAAACACGCTAAAAACTGGATAAAAGACCCTGCGTCTTTAGTTGACCCATTCATCGGAACCGAAGGCGTTTATAATCATCGCCAAGCAGCTAATGTTGTGCCTGGCGCGGTATTACCCCATGGCATGTTCAATTTTGGACCTGAACATGCTTATACCCAAGACTTATTAGATGAAAGTAAAGAGATCAGTAAAAAAGTTCTTACAGAGCACAAACGCATTCCTGTCTCTCCTGGAGGTTATAATTATGCCGCCAGCCGTATCAAAGGATTTTCATTTACGCGTTTATCGGGCACTGGCTGTTTAGGTGCCTCGGGTGATATTCCTGTTTTACCTTTTACTTCAGATATTAAAGGTTCTCCTGAAACAGATATGCTTGATGCTTATTATAGTGCTGGTTTTAGCCATGATAACGAAACAGCAATCCCAGGTTATTATCAGGTTAAAATGCATAACGGTGTAAATGTAGAACTCAGTGCAACTACACGAACTGGTATCGCCAAATTTGCCTTTGATAATAAAGAAAACGCTAAATTATTATTTAAAACATCACATTCTCAACTTGGTAGTGGCGATGCACAAACGCAAGTAAATCTTAAAACAGGAGAGATCACAGGATCAGTCACCAGCGGTAATTTTTGTGGCTACTTAGGAGAGTATAATCGTCGTGATTATTACACGCTGCATTTTGTGGCCCAATTAGATGTCCCACTATCAGGCTCTGGTAGCTGGAGAAACGATAAAGTGACTTACAATAGCCAAGCAAGCTTTGGAGGCATGGGTTATGGTAAAAATGGAGTGCCCAAATTAGGAAGTGGCTCAGGGGTTTGGGTTAATTTAGATTTAAGCCAACAAAAAGTAGTGACGATGAAGGTTGGTATTTCCTATGTCAGTTTAGCCAATGCCCGTGAAAATTTAGCACATGAACAGAGTCAAAATTACTCTTTTGTTCAAGTTCGAAAAAGTGCTTATGAAGCTTGGGGGCAAGCACTTAATAAAGTTAAGGTCGTTTCAACCAATAAGTCACAACTAACCACATTTTATACCGCATTATTTCACTCTCAATTTCATCCGAATATATTCAGTGATGTAAATGGTGAATACTTAGGTTTTGATCAAAAACTACAAAAAATAAATGCAATGCAAGAAGCACAATATGCTAACTTTTCTGGCTGGGATGTATATCGCTCACAACTTCAACTTATCACATTATTAAACCCTAAACGTGGGAGTGATATAGCACAATCTTTGTTAAATCAAGCAATTCAGTACAATGGCATTTGGGATCGTTGGACTCATAATTCAGGACCAACAGGCGTTATGAGTGGCGACCCATCAAGTATAGCCATTGCTAATTTTGTTGCTTTTGGCGCCAATGAATTTGATGTTAAAACTGCCTATAACTCGCTGACCAATGCCGCAACTGTGCCCACAAAATTGGACTTAAGTGATGAAGGTTGCCCAGTATTTTGCCGTGGCCAGCACCCTTCTTTAGATCAATGGCTAGATATTAACTATATCGCTGATGAATCAAATAGCTGGGAAGGTGCTTCTGAAACATTAGAGCAAGCTTCTGCTGATTTTGCATTATCGCAGTTAGCAAAAAGGCTCGATAAAAAACAAGATGCTTTAACTTTATTAGCTCGCTCAGGGTATTGGAAAAACCTATTTAATCCTCTGGCAACTGAAAACCAAGGTTATATTCAGGGCCGTAACAAAGATGGTAGCTGGAAAAGTAAATTTGATGCAAATAGCGAACATTTATTTGTAGAAGGCAGCCCTGCACAATATTTATGGATGGTGCCATTTGATGGTAAAGGACTCAATGCACTTATTGGTGGCGATGACGTCATGACAAAGCGTTTAGATCAGCATTTTCATAAACCCGATGGTAGCTGGGTATTATTTAGAGATGAGGCCTCTTATGCCGATGTTTCTAATCAACCTTCAATTGCATCCCCGTGGATGTATTTATTTACTGGCAATGCCTATAAAACGCAAGACACTATTCGCGAAACGCTTAATCAATTATGGAATACCAGTACTAAAGGCATACCTGGACAAGATGACTTAGGTCAGATGTCGTCTTGGTATGTATTTTCAGCTTTAGGTTTATATCCATTAATGCCTGGCAGAGCCGACTTAGTATTAACAAGCCCTATTTTTCCACATGCAAAGATAGCAAACCTAACGATAAATGCCCCAGAAACCTCAAATATCAACAGATACATCAAATCTCTAAAAATAAATGATGAATTAACTGAGCGTAGCTGGATAGATGAAAGCTATATTAAAGAACCGCTAACCTTAGACTTTGAATTATCAAATTCACCTAATACTCAATGGGGTAAATCTTTGACTAATCGGCCTCCTTCGTATGCCACAACAAAATTGGCAACAAATAACAAGGCAATTTCAGGAGCTAAACAATGAAATCTGTGATTTGCTTTGGGGAAGCCTTAGTCGATTTTTTAAATACCAGCAAACAAACTGAAGATTTGCTGGTATTAAATAATTATCGACAATATCCTGGTGGCGCACCAGCCAATGCTGCGGTTGCAGTCGCAAAGTTAGGCGGTAAGGCCTATTTTGCAGGTCAGGTAGGTAAAGACATATTTGGTGATTTTTTAATGACAGCACTCAAAAAATATCACGTTAATACCGATTTTGTGGCGCAGCACCCCAATGCTAAAACCCCACTTGCTTTTGTTTCCTTGGATGATAAGGGGGAAAGAAGCTTTATTTTTCATCGTCATCAAACAGCTGATATTTTATTTAATCAAGATCAAATCAGCGAAACTTGGTTCATTCATGAGCCACTATTTCACTTTTGCAGTAATACCTTAACGGATGATCATATTGCACAATGCACCAATTTTGCTGTTAAAAAAGCATTGCAGTTCAATTGCGCCATCAGTTTTGATGTCAATCTCAGACATAATTTATGGCCTGATAATCGCGTTGATATCGATGTTGTTAATCAATTAGTATTTAAATCACATATCATAAAATTTGCCAAAGAAGAATTTGAATATTTAGCGCAAGGTGATTTTTCAGGTTATATAAACCAATGCTTAAAGGCGAACTGCCAACTCATCATTATTACAAATGGTGCCAAAGACATTTGTTATTACACCAAAACAACAAAAGGTAATATCACACCCCCTCAAGTAAATGCTATCGATACGACCGCTGGCGGTGATGGATTTATAGGTGGTGTTTTATTTGCTTTAAGTCAGTATTTAAACTTAAAAAATGTAAATATAAAACACATATTCAAAGATACTAACAAGCTCAATCAAATTATTTCTTTTGCCGCACAATGCGGCGCTTTTGCCGTGACAAAACCCGGCGCTTTTCCCGCATTACCAACTAAAACAGATATATCTAAAGCATTTTCAGATCTATTCTTGGAGCACTAAATGAATTTTTTCGACCGCAATTTTTTAACTGCGCACTGTCATAGTATTTTTAAATTTTATGATGAAAATATTATTGATAGCAGTGGCGGATATTTTCAAAATTTCTATGACAACGGTGTAGTATTTAACCAAACACATAAACAGTTAGTAAGTAGTACGCGCCTGGTTGTAAATTACGCTCTGGCAGCAAGCCTATTAAATAAACCTGAATATTTAAAAATAGCGAAACATGGCCTAAATTTTATTGAACAAAATCATTGGCAGGCAGATAAACAAGGTTATGCTTGGACTTTAAAAAATAATCAAGCGGATGATATGACACAACAAGCATATGGATATGCATTTGTTTTATTAGCTTATGCTGCGGCGAAAAAATCAGGCATTATTGATTCTAATTCAAATGATAAACTTAGCTTTGTGTATGATTTACTAGAACAAAGGTTTTGGCAAGCTGATTATGGTTTATATGCCGATACGCTAGATGAAAATGGTATTTTAAGTGATTATCGCGGTCAAAATGCCAATATGCATTTATGTGAGGCCATGATCGCCGCATATGAGGCAAGCCAAGATATTAAGTTTTTAAATCGTGCCCAACTCATTGCCACTAATATTTGTAAACGCCAAGCTGCTCTTAGTAAAGGACTTGTTTGGGAGCATTTCACAACAGATTTTAAACCTGATTGGGAATATAATAAAAACGATGCTAAAAATTTGTATCGCCCTTGGGGCTTTCAACCTGGACATCAAACCGAATGGGCTAAATTATTATTACAACTTAACCGACATGCACCAGAGCTTTGGTTAGTCGATACAGCAAAATTTTTATTTGATAGCGCATTTAAAAATGCATGGGATAGTCACTATGGCGGTCTTATTTATGGCTTCGATTTAGGTGGTATTTGGTGCGATGATGACAAGTATTTTTGGGTGCAAGCCGAAAGCTTTGCCGCAGCAGCCCTACTTTATAAAACAACCGGTGAACAAACGTATTTAGATAAATATCAACAAATATGGCAATACAGTTGGGATAATATGGTAGATCATCAATTTGGCGCTTGGTTTCGCGTTTTAAAACGTAACAATGAAAAAGACTCAAATGAAAAAAGTACCGCTGGCGCTAAGTGTGATTATCATACCTTAGGTGCCTGTTTTGAAGTGCTAAAATATGCAGGAGTTGAGGTTTGAGCTAAGTCCAAAGAAAGCTCATTACGTATTGCTATGCCTCAAGATGTAAATTCAAATTGTAACATCTTGAGGTATAATAGATATTCAGTTGATATGACGGTTTTTGAATTTGTGATACTGAAGATATACAGTCTCAAATAAACCAATGGTCCAACAAATAGGACACCCTCTAAATAAAAATAACGTTACAATACCAAGCCCCAAAGATATAAAGGGATCTGTGTAAGCCAGATCTATTGCAAACCATAATAAACAAATTCCCAGCCCACCCCTTAAAACATGTTCAATTAAAGAGTTACTGGCAAACATCGACTTTTCTTTCATTACAATAACCTTGCTTTAAACTAAAAGTTCACGCACTAATAACCTAGCGCGGTATAATTGTGCTTTGATACTTTCTCGTGAACGATTAAGTTTATTTGCGATTTCTTCAATGCTCATGCCTTCAATATCGCGTAATAATACCACATATCGATAATTCTCAGGCAATGACTGAATAGCCTTAATAAGATCAATTCTTAATTCATTTGAGGGTTTATTAGATAGCTGAATATCATCTTGATAATCATCAATATCTTCCATACCTTTAAAAAATGAATCACCAATTGTGCGTTGCGCAACCCGATAACATTCCCTACGTGCTACAGTAAATAACCATGCAGGAAGTGATGTGAGCATTTTTACTGTGCCGATTCTGCGCGCTAAAACCCACAGTGTTTCTTGCACAGCATCATCAATATCTGCAGCAGAGCAACTACGTCTGGCATAACGTTTAATATCAGGCTGAGTCGCGATAAGTAATGCTTTTAATGCTTCTGCATCACCAGCTCTTGCCTTTTCAAATACATTTTTGTCATACCTAATGAAACTTTTCATTTATTTTTTCTGTTTTCTCACTGCAAATGAACACATAGGGCAAAAGCCAATAAAACCCGTAAGCGCAGTTATAATACCCACACCACCAATTAAGTAACCTAATGGCAATCCTTGCAAACCATAATGAGCCCCGCAAGTAACCATAGCAAGTCCTGCAACAACTCTGATAATGCGTTTCCATGTCGGCAAATTTTTAACGTATAACATAACTATCCTCTTAGTATAATTTAAGGAAAACAATTTCTCCTCTTTAATGAAGAGGCGTCAAATCACCAAATGGGTTCACATTTATTTATATTTTTTTATTTATTAAATAAAACACGATCAATATACTGAGGTAAACACACATTAAATTATGTTTTTTTACGATTGCTAAGGTAAAAGAACCTCTCTATATTTTTGTCTTAACAGGTAAAACAATGAAATTATTTATCAAAGCTGCATGTATTACTGCTTTATCTCTATCAAGCATTGTACCAATGCAGTTATTAGCGCAAATTCAGGTGATCCATGCTGGTGAATTACTGGCTGTACCAGGTTCCCCAACCTTAAAAAAATATAGCCTCATTGTGACAAATAATATTATTACGGATGTAAAAAAAGGTTTTATAAAACCTAGCGACATTTCACAAACTGCTACTTTAATAGATTTATCATCTCGCTTTGTTTTACCCGGTTTAATGGATATGCATGTTCATTTACAAGGTGAATTCAGCCCAAAAAATGACAGTGAAAAGCTCAGAATGTCTGATGCTGACAAACTGGTAAAAAGCGCATATTTTGCAAAAAAAACCTTAATGGCCGGTTTTACCACAGTAAGAGATTTAGGTGGCAGCCCCGAGCAAAGTTTTGCATTACGTGATGGTATTCAAAAAGGTTTTCTTGATGGCCCTCGTATTATAGCTGCAGGGAGTAATGTTGCAGTCACAGGTGGTCATGGCGATGTAGATGGTATGAGTCCAGACTTATTAGATATACATACCGCAGAAACTATTTGTGATGGCCCATATGATTGTCGTCGTGCAACACGACGTGCCATAAAGTATGGCGCTGATGTCATTAAAATCACATCAACTGGTGGTGTATTATCAGATACAGATACTGGTACAGGTCAACAAATGGCTGATGATGAATTACGTGAAGTTGTCAATGCAGCTCATGCCTTAGGTCGAAAAGTTGCAAGTCATGCCCATGCAGCAGCCGGAATAAATGCAGCTCTTCGCGCTGGTGTTGACAGTATTGAACATGGCAGTTATGCCAACGATGAAAGCATTCAGTTATTTAAACAAACAGGCGCATATTTAGTACCCACTCTCATGGCCGGTGATACTGTGGTTGATATGGCAAAAAATAGTAATTTTATGTCGCCTGCCATTGCTGCTAAAGCGATCCGTGTTGGCTCTGACATGATTGCAAACTTTAAGCATGCTTTTAAATCAGGTGTAAAAATCGCTTATGGCACAGATAGTGGTGTATCCCCCCATGGTAATAATGCCCGAGAAGCCATTTTAATGTACCAAATAGGCATGACACCAAATGAAATTATCAAATCTGCCACCATAAATGCAGCTGATTTAATTGGTAAAAGTAAATCATTAGGTTCATTAGAGGTTGGTAAAATAGCGGATATCATCGCCGTAAATAATAGCCCGATTAAAAATATAGAAGCACTATTAGATGTTGATTTTGTAATGAAATCAGGAAAAATAATTAAAAATAAATAAACATCCAATATATAAAATAATTAAGGTCATATTCGAATGGAAGAATTAAAAAGTTTTAAAGATGTCAGAAAAGCCGTCGGTGAACCCAATCCAGTTGCAAGTAAAAAAATATATGACTTTTTAAATGATCGAATGACTCATTTTATTACCTTATCCCCATTAATGATGATTTCGACTTTAGATAGCCAAGGTTTTCCAACTATATCACCCAAAGGTGACGTTCCAGGTTTTGTGCACGTTGAAAATAATAAGACCTTATTAGTTCCTGAATTACGGGGTAATAAACTTGCATTTTCCTTACACAATATTCTTGAGCATAACAAAGTCGCTTTAATTTTTTTAGTTCCCGGAACAGTCGAATCTTTGAGAGTTCATGGTAGGTGTCGATTAATAAAAGCAGATGATATTTGTAAATCATTCGCTTCGAAATCTCACAATGCTTTATTAGTTATGGAAATTACAGTGACCAATGCTTATTTTCACTGTGGAAAGGCTTTTTTAAGAAGCAAAACTTGGCAACCTGATACTTGGGCCGAAAAAGTTAAAATTTCATTTGGTCAAGAAATAGCCCAAAACATAGATGAAAACTCTGAGTTTGTTGAAAACCTCGATGCAGGTGTTCAAGCACGCTATATCACAGATTTATAATTTAATGATCCATATTAATCACCCAAGTAAAGCTTTGGCTATTGAATCAAACAAACGTATTTAAAACACCATTCTCAATTTATAAATGTCATAGTGATATGAAAATCTGTTTATAAAACACCAGCAACCACAGTCAGCACCTACACCCACTTTGTGCTTTTAATATTGATTAGACATATAAAAAACAACACGAAACCCTCAATATGAAAGATAAAGTGCTCACTCAGCTTTTTAGCAAAAAACCTGATACTCGTGCACAAATTAATGCAGCCACAGGGTATACCGTATTTAGCAATGCCAGTATTAATCTGTTTTTAGTATCTGCAGGTACAGGATATGGGGTAGTGAAAAATATGCACACAAAACAACATATTTATATGAATATGGCAGAAGGTGGCGTTGGGCTGGGCCTTGGCGTAAAAGACTATCGTATTGTGATGGTATTTCATACCGACAATGCGATTAATGAGTTTATTAATCGTGGCTGGACTTTTGCTGGTAATGCCGATGCAGCAGCAAAAACAGCCGATTAAGGAGCATCAATAGAAGGTGAAGCTCACTATGGAGAAGTAACTGTTTATAACTTTACGCAAAGTGGTTTGGCCTTGCAAGCTACGGTAAAAGGTATTAAATTTTGGAAAGATAAAGAGCTAAATTAAGTTTATAAACTTTAAAAAGGTCAACTAAGTTGACCTTTTATATAAAGCGAACTTAACAAGCCCACATACTATGCTTACGACAGTGAACACATCCGCCAACAACTTGAGGTGTCATTTCTCTAGGGAGTGACCTTTTATCTTCTGATAAATTTTTAAGCTGCTTTTTATTTATTTTGAGTTTCATTTTTATTCTACTTAATAAATATTATCTTATTTAAACGACTACCAAATAATACATGGGCCATTAGGAGATTTTTGAGTGTAACAAATATCTACCGACTGGCAGTAAAGATCAGATTCACAGTTGTCAGAGTAGTTTTTACCGCCGCCAACATGAGGTGTCATTCCTAATGGAAGTGAATTGCTATCTTTAGATAAGTTTTTAAGTTTCTTTTTATTTAATTTAAGTTTCATTTTATTTCCTTATTAATAGTTTATTTTGTACCCACTTTAAAAACTATAACTTTATCACTACAATTAACAGGTGATATTTGTAACCAGATGTTTCCAAAATAAAAGCAACATTTAATTGATATTATTTTTATTCACGAGTCTCTGTTTTCAACAACCAAACTAAATAACGTATTTAAATTTACGATTCAACTTTTAATATTCATGGTCATACCTTGATCTTTTTTAATTTATATTGGCATTCATTTTGCTTTTTAAAAGCATGCTAAATAACGTGTAATTTTAAATGAATATAAACGCATTAAACAGCGCAGCTCAGGCTCTAACATTACAAAAAACTAATTTTCCAGCCAGTAATGCAATATCAAATGACACAACCCCACAGGTAGATAGATATACGCCTAGCAACCAAAAGCCTAACAATGAAAATACCTACGAACATTTAGCAAACAAAGCACAAAAGCCGAATCAAAATAGTGAAAAAGAAAAAGTCCAACCTATGACGGATAATGAAATAAAGGCAATGTTTGCCGACTTGCGGCAAGGTTTGCTTGATCAGAGGCTAGGCATTGACCGAGAAAAAATTGAAGAAATTAAAGTAAAGATAGAAGAGCTACAACGTGAGATTGCAAAATTAAAAAGTCGTGGTGAACCGACTTCTGAACTGGAAAAGCAACTAGAAAACTTGTATGAACAACTAGATAAAGAATATCAAAAGGGAAGAGAGCACTTAAAAGATGATAACAAGGATGAAAATAAAAACAAAATCAACATATCAATTTAACTATATTAGTTGTAGTTATTTGATTCTTAAACTTTTCTAACCTTAAAAATATAAGTTTATTTTAATTAAACCTTCTAACAGTAAAAAATAAGCCTCCCCCTTTAATTTTGGCTTATATTTGGTCTTGATGTACCCGATACTTTGACATTATAGTACTTTGTAAAATAAATATTCTTCAGTATTTATCAAAATGGATGTTTATAAAGAATTATTACAACAGGAAAGTAAGTGGAAACGTTAAAGAACATAAAACCAAAACTTATCGCAGATAAACCTCCCCTTGATCTTAAGTGTAATAAAGCACTCAAAAAAATTAGTACTACTAACAGCCCAGCTCGTATTGGAGGAGTTTAGGTTGAATAAAATAAAAAGCAACGAAGCAGCATGGCACTATATCCAAAATATAGACTTTTCAGCTGTCAATCGCAGAGTTGCATATAACAACCCGACATGGACAAAAGCCTGCTTAGAAAAATACCAAATACAATATTGCATGATGCTCTATATATTTAGGTTATATCCCAATGATAATCATGCACCTAGCATACCTATGGATGAGTTTTGGCATGAGCATTTGTTATATACAAAAATGTATTATGCAGATAGCGAAAAAATTTTTGGTCATTACTTACACCATACTCCAGGAGAAAGAACAGAAAGCATCCAAAAAGGTTTAGTAAAAAGAAAAACATTTGATGAAGGATGTGAATACCTTGAAGAAGCCTACCTCAATACACGAAGACAAATATCTTTGGTATTTGGTAATCAATATGATCCTGAAGTCGTGTAAACCTCTAAAAATTCAGTAATCATTTAAAAATGATTCTATTTCTCAAAATGAAGGAAAAAAAATGAAACTTAAATTAAATAAAAAGAAACTTAAAAATTTATCGGCTGATAAAAAAATGCTTCCTGAAATAATGACTCCATTTATTGCTGGCGGCGATGAACAAACTTTATCAAAAGTTGCGTGTGGCTCTTGGAATGGTGCGTGTCATGGTCGCTCTTTTGGTTGTACAAATGAAGTAAAATGCGCACCAAGAGAGTCTGACTACTCACAATGTGAGATATGCCCAACATTTGATTGTTAGATAACAATCGCATTAACTGATTAGCTTAATAAACTTTGCAGTTTATTTATAGCAAAAGGATGTGCATATACTTATCAAAAATAGCCGAGCATAAGAATAGCTCGGCTAATAAAAAAACTTTATTCTAATTAATTATTACAAGTGACAACTCTACTTTTACTATCACCAGTTAAAAAAACATCGACTTTATTAAATTGCTCATCACCATCATACGAAAATGAGTATGATTGAGTAAGCAGGTTCAATCTTTTCAAACCGACTTGAACAAGTTTATTATCAGATGTGATCCCATGCACAGCGACAGAATTATAATTCCACCAATCATTGTATGAAATTGACCCAACACTAATATCAATTTCTGTTGCTCCTGAGTAGCTATTACAATTAACAGTTCCTATATCTGCAGCAAATGACGTTGAAGATACGAGTAAAGCCCCTAGAGCGCAAGATAGTGAAATTGACTTTAATACATTTTTCATAATTTGTTCCTTTTAAGTATAAAATATAATAGGTTATGTGCTTCTTGAGCACGTATTTAGTATTACAAATACACTTTTTTAAAAACGTAACTTTAAGCAAAACTTAAGGAAGTTAAGAAATTGGATAAAATAAAAACGAGAAACAGGTCAACCAAGTTAGACCCTGCAAAAGTGAGAGGAAAAGCAGAAGCCCTTTATGGCATAAAAACCGAAAGAGAATTTATTCGAGAGTTTGAGTTATTTTCATCAATAAATGCAGCTGGAAGTGCTCCTAAACAAGCTTGGTCCGGAAGTTCAATTTGTATTAATCAATCTGAAAAAATAGCCGTATTTTTAAAATGCATGAGCCACCTAGCGTTATTACCAGAATCAACACCGCCATTTTGGGAAGATTTTATTCAACAATACCAATCAAAAAGCCAGTTTTCACAGTTTTGTATTGCTGATAAAAATAAACGACGTTTAATTGAGCCCGCTTCAGTTGAAAATGCTAACAGAGGATTTGATATACCTATAAATAGTGATTGGTGGCTTAAATTATCGGGTGAGGAAAATGACAGGTTTGTTATATTTATACGCTCTTCAAAACAGTTTTTTAAATTAGCTCCGATAAGTAATAGCCAATACTCAAGTGAAATAACAGAAAATATGAAAGGAATTGACTTTCCAAATACAGGCTTTCTTTCATTTTCAGAAAAAGATGGAGCAGGCTGGAGACAAATCATTGTGATTAAAGTAAAACAGTATTCAATAAAAAAAAGTGACTCTTTCAGGGAAGTGTTTGAAAGTGATCTAAATCTAATCGCTTATAATTTAGAGCACTTTAATGAAAGTGAAGATATTTTTGTAAATACAATCGACATTAATCTAACATGCTAATCCATTGTGCAACTTTAGAGTCAACCCAGTGAATATTATTCGAAGACTCATCATAAGACCCTATGTTTTCTTTCATCCAAGTTAACATTTTTTCGACTCTGATCTTTGCCGGCGGGTGCGTATTTGCACTGCGAAAACCTGATTTTGTTTCCAAAAACGCGAGTAAACTAAAAAACATATAAACTTGGGTAAAATTAGCCCATGCTGAAATAGGCGTTACACAAGTAGAACAAAGATAATGTAGCGCAAATGCATCGGCCTTAAATTCTGAATCCCAATATTGCTCACTTGTGCTTTCACTTTCAGAAATTAAAAAACGCTTATGGCTATCCATCACATTCAAGTCCTTATGTGCAATATGCGCAAACTCGTGAAGCACAATAAACTTTAATGTTATTGTGGCTAAGTTATGCTGACAGGCTGTGAGTTCAGCAACAACATCTATGTTATTAATATTGTCAAAATTAATATTTTTAATATCAAAATTACTGGTTTTTGAAAATAAACATGACGCCTGTTTAAAACTTTGAAAACCACACGCCTTAAATTGAGATAAGCTGCCCTCTACATTTTCTAATACGATAGACTTTGAAAGAAACAATATAAGAATGTACACATATTCATGCAAAATAATATAGTAACTATTGTGTGTTTTATTATCGTCGGTTTGCGCTAAACAGTATGCACATTGGTCCATTAGCGGTAATAAACCTATTTCGGTATTATTTACCAAAGATTGATATTGCTCTGAAACCCTCTCACTCAGATCCAGCTTAAGATCAGAACATAAACTATTTATTAATATCTCAGTTTGCTCTTTTACGCTCCCATTTTGAAAAAGAGGATCAAATACTTGCCCTGATCCCAAAACGTCACACATCAATTTATTTAACTTACTTTGTTTAATTGAATTTCGTGCAAAATTAAATTGGGTTGTTTCGCCTTTCGTATGAGCTTCATCTAATAAAGAGCGAATATAATTTTTTGCAGTTCGTTTTACATTATCCATATATAAATTATTCAGTATTTCACTCAGTTCAAAAATTAATTAAAGGCCATACGGCTATCTTAGATACTAATCAATCTTAATTGAAATAGGTCCAGGTTTAGCTGTATATGAAAATGATTTCATCTTCATCAATCTATTTAAAAACGCTTTATCATAGGTTTCATAAAATACTTTATCGATTGCTGTTTCTTGCGCATTTTTATCTAATTCACTTTCAACTAAACTCAATGCATGTTTTTCAGCAGCTTCAGTCGCCACCTTGTTTGCATCCATGATTAATTGCTCTATGTTTGCTTCATATTTTTGCAAAAATGATTTATTCATTTTTCTAAAATGCCCAGCAATGTTGCGGCCATATTCAATATTAGCATCAGAGATAGCAGCTAAAGGTACTTCATTGCCTAATACTTGCGTAATTAGTAACTTCTCATTTTGATTAGCAAAACCTCGAACAGTTGCCCAGTACAATCCTGTGTATTGTGGTCCTGTTAAAGTAATTTTATTAAACATTTCAGCAATAACTTGCAAACTTTTGTGTGTTTCTGAAGTCTGTTTCTCAGGTTCCACTACAGCAGTAACTTTAGCCGCCTCAACAGAAGCCGAAACCATAATATCAATCTCAGATGATGAGCAAATTGCAGAATAGCTTTTTAGCTGATTATGAACGGTATCAAAATCGCTTCCAGGAGTACTATCTATAACGTGTTTTGCACTATCCATAGCTCTTCTAACGAGCTTTGCAACAGACACACCACCAGGGCCTAATAAATAATAATTTTGATATAAATCCATCGAAGAAGTTACAAATGCCGTACCTAATACTAGCTTTTCTATACTTTCAGTACTTGCTTTATTCAATACTAGCATACCAGTACCTAAAACAGTTGCAGTGAGAAACTGACCTTTCATCCAGTTATGGTTTTTATCTTTTGAAGTTAAACTATCTAAATAGTTATCACACGCAGCTCTAGATAAGCTCATACCTCTTTGTAAATACAACGAAGCTAAACCTGAATTACTCGGGTCATCAAAAGAGTTTTTATACTGAACAAAATATCCATCACTATCTTCAGATACACCTAAAAGGTGTTGTTCAGACGCATATTTAGTATGAGGAGATGAAACACAACCACTTAGCACACATCCTAAAACGGCCAATTGAATATTTGATTTATATGATTTTTTCACCTTATTTTCCCTAAATATGATGATTTTAAAGTTTTAAACAAGGTTATATGTTAAAAAAATGTATATCAATACTTTAAAAGAACTTGTTGTAAAAATAGATACACTTTCATCTAAAAGACAATTTAGTTGAATCAAATCTGCTCATTACAACAAGCCTCAACCATATAACATGAAAGAATAAGAACAATAAAAAGTCGATTGTTCACAGAACCGGGGAACATAATTATTAAGGGTTTATAAGCCAGATAAACAATAAAATCTGAAACTGAAGTCATCTACATCAGTTGAAATAAGGTCTGAATTAATCATATCCAAACTTTTTCATTATAGAGTTCAAGTCTCATTTTAATGATTTATCGCATCTTGGAACACTATAAAACAGCCTATAACATAGTATCCCCCCTCTTCACTAGAAACTATTTATTAGCTTATATCAACAAGTTAACAAACCATCAATACTTGTAATTGTTGATTTCAATTTCACACATCATATTACGGTTTTTTACTGTGTTTATTATATAGTTAAACCGCTTAGTGAGGCGCAATAATTATATTTCCATCAATAACAATTGATATTAAGACTCGTGCGCAATTAATCAAAAACCAGCTTAGTTACGTCGTAAGATAAACACTTTAGCACTTCCCACACAAGTGAGCGTAACAACACCCTAGCGGCTTTCAAGTTAAAGCTATTTTATCTCAACAACGATATTAAACGTATTATCAAACGCTTTTTAATATAGAAAAAATTTGAGTAAAAACAACTCACTCCTAATTATAAAATGAATAATACACACAAGGATTATTAAATGATTTATGCAGTACCAGGAACGGATAATTCAGTAACCAGTTTTAAACCAAGATATCAAAACTATATTGGGGGTCAATGGGTTGAACCACAAGATGGGCAATATTTTGATAACTTAAGCCCAGTAAATGGCAACAAGATTTGTGAGATCCCAAGGTCAAATACCAAAGATATTGAACTTGCACTTGATGCCGCTCACACAGCAAAAGATGCTTGGGGCGGCAGTTCAGTGACAGTACGTTCAAATATTTTGCTTAAGATAGCCGACCGTTTAGAGCAAAATTTAACTTTATTGGCTGTTACTGAAACTTGGGATAATGGTAAACCTATACGTGAAACTTTAGCAGCAGATATTCCTTTAGCTATCGATCACTTTAGATATTTTGCAGGCTGTTTACGTGCACAGGAAGGCAGCATTGGTGATATTGATGAAAATACTGTGTCTTATCATTTCCATGAACCTTTAGGCGTTGTTGGCCAAATTATTCCGTGGAATTTTCCTATATTAATGGCTGCTTGGAAATTAGCGCCAGCATTAGCGGCTGGTAACTGTATTGTATTAAAACCAGCAGAGCAAACTCCTGCATCTATATTAGTATTAATGGAATTAATTGAAGACTTATTACCACCAGGTGTAGTTAATATTGTAAATGGTTTTGGTCCTGAAGCCGGACAAGCCCTAGCAACCAGTACACGTATAGCAAAAATTGCATTTACGGGTTCTACGCCAGTTGGCTCACATATTTTAAAGTGTGCCGCTGAAAATATTATACCTTCAACAGTAGAGTTAGGTGGTAAGTCTCCAAATATCTTTTTTCCTGATGTAATGGCTCATGAAGATGATTATTTAAGTAAGTGCATTGAAGGTGTTGTGCTTGCATATTTTAATCAAGGTGAAGTATGCACTTGCCCTTCACGTTTATTAATTCATGAAGATATTTATGAGGAATTTGTCGCTAAAGTTATTGAGCGTACCAAATTGATTAAACGCGGAAATCCACTCGATACTGACACTATGGTAGGAGCACAAGCTTCACAGGAGCAGTTTGATAAAATATTACAATATATAAATATCGGTAAAGAGGAAGGTGCGCAAATATTGATTGGTGGAGATAAAGAAAAACTTGGTGATGAATATGCTAGTGGATATTATATTCAACCGACTTTGCTTAAAGGCAATAATAAAATGCGCACTTTTCAGGAGGAGATTTTTGGCCCTGTGATCTCTGTTACGACTTTTAAAACTGAAGCTGAAGCTTTAGAGATAGCCAATGACTCTGAATTTGGTTTGGGAGCAGGTGTTTGGAGTCGAGATATGAATATCGCTTATCGCATGGGTCGTAAAATTCAAGCAGGTCGCGTGTGGACAAATTGTTATCATATGTACCCTGCGCATGCTGCATTTGGCGGTTATAAAAAATCTGGTGTGGGGAGAGAAACCCATAAGGTCGCACTAGAGCATTACCAGCAAACTAAAAACTTGTTAGTAAGCTACGATACAAGTCCGTTAGGTTTTTTTTAGAGAATCATACAAACACCTACATTAAAGTTAGGTAGACTCTGGCTTACCATTTATTTCAAAATGTTATCGTCATAAAAAGTACTTTATCTGCATTAAGATGCAAAGCTGCCTTTCCATCGCGGCAGCAATTTGTTTGCCTCAAAAAAAGACGATAATTTACTACGACCCGAAAACATAATTAAATAGGGGTTTAATAAGATGAACAAGCTAGCGGGCATTTTTAACAAGCTCTGAACTTAAAAATTTATAATTGAATGGCTTACTCAATAAGATTATTTTAACAAATATAAGGAAAAACATGAAAAAAATTGCAATTATCCTATCTGGTTCAGGTGTATTTGATGGCACAGAAATAACAGAGTCAATATTAACTTTATTACATGTCGCTAAAGCAGGCGCTCAATATCAATGTTTTGCACCAAACATTGACCAACTTCATACAATTAATCATTTAACTGGTGAAGAAATGCAGCCAAATCGCAATGTTTTAGTTGAATCAGCTCGAATTGCTCGAGGAGAAATAAAAGAAATAAAAGAACTAAATGTCGAAGATTTTGACGCATTAATTTTACCTGGAGGTTTCGGAGCTGCTAAGAATTTATCTGATTTTGCAACCAAAGGCCCAAAAGCGAATATGAATCCAGATATATTAAGTATATGTAAATCATTTGCTGTATCTAAAAAACCAGCAGGTTACATTTGTATTTCCCCAGCCCTCATTCCTATTGTTTATGGTGCTGATTCTATCGCAACAATAGGTCATGACCCTGATACAGCATCTGCAATTGAAAGCTTAGGTGGCAAACATGTTCAGTGTAATGCAAAAAACATTGTTATAGATGAAGTTAATAAAGTCGTTAGTACCCCAGCTTATATGGTAGCGACTGATATCCTTGAAGTAGATACAGGTATCAGTAAACTCATAAAAGCAGTTATAAACTTATGTTCATAACATCATTTTTTATCAAATAATTAGTGTATACATTTATCTAGAGCTTAGTGTTAACTAAGCAGAAGTTTTTAAATATCTGCGTCAATGCTTAAGCATGACACCTAGACATTAACGCAGATGTATAGCACATTAAGCTTTATGTGCTGGATTTGCTTTTTTGCAGTGTGTATTAGCGCAATGTGGGCCTGAATAGTGCCAGAGTTTTGTCCAATAGCTTTTTACCATATCATCAACGGCTGCTTGCCCTTCAATAAGATAACTAAACTCAGATAAAAAACCAGGGTAAAGGTTATCAGAGCCTACAACATAAGTTTCATTATCTATGATCATAATTTTGGCATGATTACCAGGTGCTGAGTCCACCGGTTTACCTTTAAATCCACCTGCTTTCAACACAGCCTGATAAGCACTGCCAATGATGCCTTTTTTTGGTGGCACTTTAGATAAGGGTGGTTGCTTTATTGAGGCTGTTTTACCCTCAGCACTGAGTCCTGGCCACTTATATGTTTCTCCTTCTGTAGTCATCATATCTGGTACTTGATCTGTATAAAAGAAGGGAGAAATATGCAAACGCTCCAGCGCTTTTGCCCGCTCCCCTGTAGTGTCACTAATTGGGGCGTCGGTATCAACCTGATGCTTCATATAATAATCAATTAGTTCGTAAGTACGACAAGCCCCTGAACCAAATGAATATTGATCCCCTTGTGCACCTGCGCCTGCATCTAAAGGCGATACAACAACCTTAACCACCAAGTCTGGATTAGCAAGCAATGCGTCCATTAACCAATGACAAACCACATGATCAGACCAACGTTTTTTCCACGCACTGATCAAATCCATTTGTGACATGCAAATACTATGTTTGGCATTTTTAATTAAATGCGCTTTCATAATTTCAGCCGCTTTTTGATACTCAGTTGTCATACTCGGCCCAGTCCAATATTTGCCTATAGATAACATACGAGTTGCTAATTTATATTTTGCAGCATCTTCATAGTCAGTATGTTTAATACGAATAGGAAAAACACCTTTGTCAATCTCTGAAAATGCAGCTAAGTCATCGGCTTTAATTTGCTCTGGGCTAACGGGTTTAGGCTTATTTGGTATAGGTTCATCTGCAATATCCCCCTCTTCTTGTGTTTCATGATAGCTAATAATACGAGCCACTTTTTTCTTGATATCGCCCTGTACATCAGAGTCTTCAAGTGGGTCCAGAGGTTTACGAATAAGCGCTTTATCGTCTTTTAACGCTTTCCAGTTTAACGCTGTAAGTGATTTTGTATCTAAATACTCTTTAGTGAGTAAATCATTTTTACACTGCCACATTTGGTTTAAAAATTGCTGTGCCCCAACAGCTGCATCCCCATGAACCACAACCGATACATCATGAACAGGTGGATAACTGGTAAATAAATCCATATTTAAGTTATGTCCACCCGTTAATGCTTGCACACCATCTGAGGCAATAATTTTGGCATGATTCCAAGTCATTTTTGTAATATCCAAATCTGGGCTCGGTTTCATCCCTTGAGAACTAAATTGATTTAACACTCCAGATTTAACCCCTTCTTCTAATCGATAAAAACGACCGCACCAAACCTCAGGTATGACTTCCCAGTGATCACACCGCTGTCGAAACAAGCGCAATAACGCACCTTTAAAGTCAATGTAATGTGCAGGCTCCCACATTGCATTCATAGGTGTTTGGCCAAATAAAAAGCGTATTTGCGGTGCTTTTTTTCGTCCTCTATGTTCCGACATAGCAGTATCGATTGCACCCATAATAATACGAGCCCAATCGGGATCAGGTGTATTAAGCGATGCAATATCACAACGATGATCCGTTGTTTGGATCACCTCTTCTACCGCTCTGGCAAATTGTTTTTGTCTGGCGATGGCATTTGGCATGATGGCTTTACCAAAAGGTAGCCCCCAAATATTAGGCGTATCTAGCACTCTTACATAACTTGCTTTACTGCAATGGCTAAAATACCCTTTTGTTTTTTTTATTACGCTATCTATATGACTCATTGTCGTTTTCTCCTGTGACTTTACCCTTAGTAGCCCAAAGCTGTTATAAAAAATCCCACTTTACCCAGCCCGCTTTTTTACGTTCATAAGTAACGGGGTAAGCCAGCTCATAAGGCGGGTCACCTGCCACATCGTCTATATAATATTTTTGCACTGGGTTACGGCCACTAATTGATGATACACGGCGCACTTTTTGACGATTAGGAATACTACTGGTGCGAGTTTCGCCCTCTCCCATGGCATCAAAATAACGGTGATGTGTATGAATATGTTGCCTTAATGCTTGTAGCCCAGTATCAACACCACTAGGCGCATTAAAAACCGTGCCCCATTGAGTGAGATAACTGCGAGCCAGTCGATAAACCAGCTCAGGAACCGCAGGCACTTCGGGTTTTAAGTACTGCTCGGTAACTTCTACATTATCGAAATTATATCCTGCATCTTTTGTTACATTGCCAGCAACTGTGCTGTGTTTTCCCCTGCAAGCATAAAGTTTATAATTGGCTAAAGTACGGATAGGTCCTTCTTCCAAAGGGTCTTTTAATTGATAGTCATCAGCTAAAGTTTTCCAACTTGTACCAAGTTTAATTTCTTTTTTTTCACCTGTCATAGCGCTATTTGGTCGGGGGACTAAAGCAGAAAACCCTGAATCTAAGTGATCCCAAGCGTATACACCCACATAACTGGCAACATTGGGCGGTAGCTGCGTTAAAATGCTATACCACTCACCTGGGCCTGGAACTGGGTCAATGGCAAAAATATTAATGGGAATATTTTTAACACTTTCATCGCCATAGGCATAAATAAACCATGCTGCCATTATCGCTTCCATTGCACCACGGCTATGACCAATAAAATTTAATTGACTTGCGCCACTGTCAACAGCTAAGTTAGCACCATGAAGGGCTAACGCCGTAGCGCTCCAACCAATAATTTGCCCTGTAGATGTACGTTGGTTCCCACTGGTGTAACTTTTTACATAATCAAGTAAATCACTCGGCGGAGTCAGTAAATGATTATTAGGCTGGGTAAGCAATAGGTCTGAAGTTTTTGTTTGATCAAACCAGTCGTTTTCTCCTACACCACGTACCGAAGCACTTTTAGTGGTATTGGTTAATACAGAAGAAATATCTTTATGAATGCGCACAGGGATATATCCCGTTTTGGGGTTGTAGATCCTTGCATCACTTTTTGTATAAGTATCTTCTTTCCAAAATTGCCATATTTTACTTTTCCACTGACGTGTTTGCTCGCCTTCGTCACGGGTACAGCCAGTGCCACAAAAGCTAACAGTAAAAGTTGTCATGCTTTGTCCTTATTGGATTATATGCTCACCTATTAAGCAACAAAGTTATTCACCAGATGAAAGCACCCAGCAAAAAATAACTGTGATTCTAGTTACCACGTTATATCGCAACTTAATGTGAAAGCATTGTTTTATATAAGATTTAAAAATGAATTTAAAAGCACTTAAAAAAGATGTGTAAACCTTTTTAAAAGCATAAAAATCAAAATTAAATAACATTGATTGCACTAGTTTCTATGAAGCTAGGCTGTAAAACTCAGACAAATAACGCCTTTATTGACGCTAAAATGGGATCTGTTGCATTCTTATTTTAGTGAAAATAAACCAAGTAAATACGCGGTTTACCGACACATATTCACGCAAGACTCACTTACAAGCATGGTCAATGCTTGTTCACTAAAATAGTGAAACTCTGTAACAATACTTATATTTCCATACTAATAAAATGTTTAAATAACAAACACATTGACTTCATAGCACTTTAGTTTTACCTTTATCGGGTAAAACACAAACGATTCTATAAACAATACTATTAACGATAATAAAAGGTAAAAAAATGAAACTGAATCTGAACAAAAAAAAGCTAAAAAATCTTTCTAAAGATGCGCAGATTTTGCCTAACGATATGACACCACAAGTTGGTGCAGGTTTTAGAGAATCAGCACAAAGCCCTTGCCGCTGGACGCATGTATATGTATGTGGACCTTCACAAGCACCTATTGGTTGTGACGCATCTAAACATGTCACTGTGTGTACTTAAATAATATAAAAATTTAAAACAAGCCTTTAAACTCAGCCTAAAATAATTTGTTTAGGTTAAATTTAAAGGCTTTTTCTAAAGGCTTAATTTTTAAGGTTAAAGTTAGATGCCAAGACAAGGCTCAGAGGTTGCACTTAAACTTCCAACTTCAAAAATTAATAAGTTTAAGTTGCATTTATTACACCATACTCATTACGATTACCTATAGGGTAAATAAGCCCAGTAGTCACAAGTAATGCCCTCGAAGTGACCACATTTGTTAAACTGGTTAATGGTGGAATATACTGCCCATTAGGCGACTTTTCATTGGCACCAAATAAATTAGCATTAACACATATGTCGGCATCAAAACCAATAACCACAACATGGTCATGTGTATTGGCAAAGTTAATGAAATCGGCAGAGTGACCCCCCATATGATACTTTGAAATAAGAATATCTGTTTTACGATCTCCATAAGCATTTGCTGCATCGCTTAATTCTGGGCATACGGGGTTGCCTTTCATATGCAAACACAATAAATCAGCACCTTTTAAACGCGCAATGCGTAATACCGAATTCATATGATCAACACTAGCACGTCCATTAAAAAGGTCTTTCATCGGATCTTGTAATCCAGATAGGTGAATAATAACAACACCTACAGAGCCATTTTCTGTGAGTAACCACTGCTCTACCGTTTGATTTAACCAAGCGCTAGGCGGTATATTTCTTGTAGGAGGCATGCTGCTTGGATCATAAGCCTGCGTAAGAGGGGTTCTAGAATAACGCGCTGCATTGGTTTTTCCTTGGCTATGAATACCGATAGGTAAATTTAAAGGATGAAACCCAGGATAAGTTACTTGTAAATACCATAATGCATCACGGTATTTTGCTGCTTTTAATACTGGTATTTTCTGCATTGCCATCGTTATTTGCATTGCAGTACTGGTTGAGTCGTTTAACAATGCAATCAAACTTTTTAATGAACTTCTTTTTAAAGTAAACCCCGGATTCGCGCGTCTAACATCTGCCATAAAAGATACGAGTTGGTGATATCGTGGCATTCAGTATTCCTTCATTTTAATAATTATTAATGTTTTCAATATCTAATATGCCAGCCATATGTTTTTTCAGCAAGGAATACTGAAAAGTTCAAATGTAATAAGCATGCTTATAAATCAACAAAGGAAACCATCATAAAAATTTGTATTTTACTAATACCATTAATAGCGTCTCAAAAACAGATACAAGCTGTCTTAAAATTCACTACCGATGCTAAAGTTTTTCTATATATTAACTACTTTTAAATACTAATAAGGTTATAAAATGAAACTTAAACTCAATAAAAAGAAAATGAAGAACTTATCAGAAGATCACAAAGCATTACCAGCCAAAATGACGGCTAAAGTTGCTGGCGGAGCTAATGCTAATACACCTTGTTACACAGCAGGTACAGCTTGTAGTATGGAACCATGTAAATGGGAAGAATATTAAGCTGATAATTAATTTAGTCTGTTAATTTAAGCATTTTCCGATATTAAAACATCACAATTTTTATCTCTTTGTGATGTTTTTATTTTTAGCTCGACAACTTAAACAACTTTCTGATTATAAATTAGCTCTCATGCTAAGCTGCTATTTAGCTTTAGAATTAAAATGCAAAACCCTCAGTCTTGCCGAGTTTATATGACGTATTGCCTGTAAATTACCATTTTCATGAATAAATTTATCAACATGAATAAACAATCAGGCTTAATACATCAATTAAGGAAGGCTAATGGAACAAAACCCTCTCACACATGGTCCATCGGGTGCAAAAACAAAATCTACGACGCAATCAACTACACCAAACATTCAATTACTTACGGGGCGCATACCTAATGCTTTTAACCCCAATGATTACCAAAGCGAAGTTGACCAGAGCATTTATGGGCAAAAATTTGTTCAAACAGCGCTATTTCAACAAATACCAGAGGTATTTGAAAACTTAATGTCTCACAGCATTATTAATCTGCGTAGTGAATTAACACAGCAAATTGCAGAATGTGTCACAACAAGTGTGAATGCTGACTTAGGATAAATTCGTTTAACCGAAGCGAATACATCTGCAAAAATCGGCTGGTATGTAGCCGAAACATTACTTAAAGTGGGCCTAAATATGGTCTCTCAAGGTGTGGGCGGTATTTTATTAGACTCTTTACACTCAGCACTCGATACACATGGTTCATCCCCTTTCGAATTAAACAAACAAATGATAAATGTCACAGGCAACAACGGCACTTCAGGTAATGTAGCCGTGAGATGTGAAACGGATTGGGGCAGAACCATTACTGGCGAGCAATTTTTAAAACAAATCACCAGTGATTTTGGTGACATTTTGATTAAAGATGCCGATGGATTAATGAGTGAATCATTATTAAGTAATCTTAATAAAGTCATTAGTAACTCAAAAAATGGCCGCCCGGTATCAACCTCGTCTCATGAGTCTGCTTTAGTGAGATTATTACTCCCATTAGAAATATTAAAGCTTCGCCTAGACATGGTTGACCAACTTATTAATGGCGTTGTATTTCATGAAATTTCACAAGCAAAAATAAATAAACCGTCATTAAATTTAGCCAATAAATCAGACTTAGACCCCGTTATCACAACAATTAAGCAACGCTTAACCAGAATGAACGTGCATGGCTACCTTACTTATTTGTCGACTATTGCTAACAATACAATTCCGAGATTATCTAAGTCAAGATTGTTTGCCGTAATCATGGCTGAAACACTGCTTGAAAACAGTAAGGAAGTACTAACACACGATCAAAATTTATCTAAAGGGCTATGGAACCTATTGGCTCAAAATCAGTTAGTCATTGTTGCAAAAGAAAGCCGCCTTAATGGTGCAATTAAAGACAACATATTAACCAAAGCACAGCAGCAAGCAGCGAGTTACAAAGAAAATTCATCGCTCCCTATTTTAGGACTAACAACGATTAACGCAACTTATAGAAAACAAGCCAGTGATGCCAAGCTTTGGAAACAGGTACTTTTTGCAAAGAATCGCCAACGCCTAACAACCAGTAGTAACTCAGGCAAGTTTGGCCCATCAAGTAGTTTGGCTGCATTTATATGCGCAGATAACTTTTTGAAAAGTCATTCACAACAAGAAAAACAACTCATTAAAGATGTACATATTGATAGCTCTTATAGAAATTACATTCAATATACGCAAATGGAACAAAACGATGAAAACTTACTAACCGCATTGCAAACCAGCCATGAACTTAAAGTGAGTGTTGGGGTACTCAAAAGCTTTTATCCTGACTAGCCAGAGCTGTATGGTTTTGATTCTGGCTATGGTTATGGCTATGCAGTGGTAAGTAAAAAAGAAAAGAGATAAAGAAGAGATAAAAGCCGCCTTAATATTGGCGGCTTTATTGTTAATGGAAGTGTCTCACCCTAAAACATGTTTAAACATTAAAAAAATAAAGTAACCGCGTATTGTGAAGCAAGTGACTTGCACCCTATTTATTTTGACCCCTCCTTTTTTCTGATCGTGATCAAGCGATTCAGACAGAATGTAGCAGCCGAGGTTATACGCTTAAGGAAATTGGTGATTATTTTGGCATACACGCTTCACGCATCAGCCGCATAGTAGCAAAAAGCAAGAGCTGCCCCTCTCTCATAAATCATGTAGGTTCAATTATTAAATCAACCCATTTTTTATAAACCGAAGGAAATTCTCTGCTATATGCGTTCCAAGGCTGATTAAAGTTAGCGCCAGGATCATATACATCCCCATTTGCCAGTTCACATACAAAATGCCAAGATTGATATACAGCTGTTGATTTCATCTTAAGCTCAGCAGTTCTAACTCTTAATTTTGGTTGCAAGTTATCAAAATAAGTTGGATCTTTAAATTCCACAAAATCATTAAAATTATTGGCTGGTATATTTAATTTAGAAATTAAATCAGGTTTAAGCCATTGCTCATGATCTTTATTACACATAATTTTGTGTGTTTTTTGAGTGTACATATTTATTTGCAATAGCATTTTATAAGGATCGCAATAACCAGCCAACGCTTGAGAAGCTACAAGATCATACATGCCTGACGCTATTTCTTGGTTAGTTAAAACTGTTTTTTGTCCTAAATTACCCTTTGCATTGTAATTAGTTAATAACTGTCTGGATAAGGCTTGAAAACTCTTTTGGTCATATTCAATAATATACTTACATGTAGAGTATGCACCACAGCGGATACTCTTGTCTGGTTGTTGTTCATTGAAACTATTACCTTCCATATAAAATCTCCTCACATTTGAAATACGTAATTACTATATCAACACTAATAACCAAAACCCGGGAGCTCTTACTTAAAGCACAGTCTAATTTAGGTCATTAAGATAAACACAAAATAAATAGGAAAGGAAAAAATAGGATATATATGGACTCTTCCCTTTTTGAGAACCCACCCGAATTCAACATGCTATATTCACCTGATTTAATAAGATAAATAACCAAGTTGTGGTTATTGTATTGAAATAAAATATTTTTAAGATAATTAAATGAGATAATTTTATGGATCAGCAAAACCCTCTAACAGCCTTCGGTGTCACCACTAAGGAAGAATTTAACGATAAATACTTTGTTATCAAAAGACTGTGTCATCCAATAGAAGCCTATATGATTTTAAAAGAAGGACAAGGCGCTGGCGGATGGCCAGTTGAAAAAGAGTCTACAGTGTTGAATGGGCAAATAAATCAAACTGAATATACTAAACAAAAAGCAAATAATGAAAGCGCTTTTAAAAAAACAGATCCAAGGAATACACCATACGATAAGCTAACTGATGAAACTTACCTCGCTGCTTGGCAAGATTACTCATCCATTTACGACAAAAGAACATACTATGAATATTTTGATGAAGAATTAGTATATGAATGGCCTGGGGTGACGATAATGATAGCCGTCGAAAAAAAATATGCTGTAAAATTTGATGGTATAGATGTTGATCTAAAATCAGGCAGCACGTTCATAATAGAGAAAGGGGCACCGGTTCATCCTCTTACGCTTATATCAATTAAATAAAAGACTGACAGGGTCACCTATTATGACTCTCCGATCAACGAACCGACAGGTGGAGTCAAAAGGGGTCAAGTCCTGAGGGATCCCCACAATTATTTATGTTTATAGGCACTCTTGGCAATCGATATTCAATTGCCTGACTTCCTTTGCAAAAATGCGTAAATGGATTTTAAATCCGAACCTTTGAAAGTATTGAGTTCCTAATGTAAAACAAGAAAATACAGTCCGATTTTTGATTGTATTTGCCTGAAACTCGTAGTGTACATTTGCTATTTTTGCACTCAGACCTGCAATCCACAGGATAAAATTAGCTAATAAAGCGATCAACAATGCGACATTCAATCGTCCTTTTTCATAACTACGGCAATGGCGCATATTCAAACCATTATTGGTAATTTTTAAGTCTCTAAAAGCTTCTTCTATTTGCATGCGTTGCTTGTAAATTTTAACAATACTTTGTGCAGGAAACGTAATTTGGCATAAAGAGGTAAACAGTAACCATGGCTCCGTTGCACCTTTGGCATGCTTTAAACTTGCACTACAACGTATAGGTTTGCCTCGTAAATTCTTATGCTTGCGATTTTTAGGTCGCTCTTTAAATAAATAGAAGTGCCCTTGTAAAGAGTTTGCTTTAGCTAGTGATGATTCAAATAAATAACGCGGCTTAGCGGTTGCCTTTGGATACAGTATTTTTATTGGCTCCCAACTGTTTTCATTAGGTATTTTATATTGTGTGCTATGTCTTACTCTACCAACAAAATCCCAGCCAAATTTGAGTATTAGCTGAAACCAGGTATTTCGAAATCCGGCATCCGTCACTACAATAGGTTTGCAGTTTTGCGGTAAAATTGACTTAAGTGTTTTAAGAAAGCCTTCATGGACACTCTGTTTCATATATTCTCTTTCACGATAACTTTGTTCAAAAATAGTCATAGCCCGACCTTTAACTGGCGCAGATGCTCGCAGTAAATGAAATTCCCCACATGGCGTTAAACCAGACCAATCAATGGAGATTGCTGGACGTTCTATATTACTAAGGGTTATGTTGGAAACTTCTCGATAATAATGAATACGAGCACTTTGAACGCGAGGATTGCCAAATAAACGGTCTATTCGTTTAATGTTATGTTTAACTTTAGCTTTGCTTTTTAAGCTTCGCCCTAACGCTGCAATAGATAAGTGTTTATTTTGACAAAGCGTCTCAGCGGTAAATAATAATGTTTTATGATTTCGTTTATCAATAAAGCCAGATGTTTTGTTAAAAGTTTTGTGTAATAAACCATTTATATGCATCGTAGTTTTCTTTTCGGGTAAATTCTTTGATTGGAAAATACACATAAGATCATAAATGGCTATACACTTCAATCCACTATTTAGTTAATTACTTGATTTAATTAACCTAAATGTGGGGATTCGTCAGGACTTGACCCCTTTTTTTCTTGGACCACCCAATTATAGCGCTCACATACTTGTTCCAGAGTATTAAGGAACAGCTCAAAATCATCATCATTTTGGTAGATAGTTTTGCGTTCGTTACCGCGTGCTGTGATGTAATAAAGGGCACCATTGAATTCAAGCCTAAGTGGTCGGCTCATAATATATTTTCAATAGAGATTGATATTTTGAGCTTAGTTGGAAGTGTTATTTTTGCAATGTTGTGGAACTAAGCCTGAGAGAGCTTTGTACCAGACTAAACCCTAGTTGTCAGCGCTATGTAGCAAATTTGTACCGGTCAAAATTACGGAAGTTAAAAGTGGAAGGTTTACCCGAGTTTTTATTTTCGTTAATAGATAGATTGGTAGTTAAGTTAACAAGATAAAGCAAACTACTCAGTTTAAAAAATTTTAGACTGATGATATTTCGGGTTGCACGATACAAGATCTGATGTACGTGACCCTGATTTATGGAGTTTAATAAACAATAGGATTGAACTATGCCTCAGTTAAAATCACCCATAAAAATGACTTATATTGAACTAAATGATGCGATTAAGGAGTTTAAGGAAATCACCCCTGAAATTTTAAACAACCCTGCGAATATTGAATATCTAGACTATATATTAGATAGTTTGAAAGAGATTTACTCTGATCAGGACTGGCGTATAACCAAAAGTGATAGTAATGATCTTAGATTTGATAGCGATCACACAACTTTTGGCTATGAGTGTGAATTTGCGCAAGTCGCTTTTTCTAATGAAGATGTCATGAGGCATTATGAACATAACGCACCGGATGTTAGATTGAATTCAGGTACTGTTAATCTATTTCATGCTGATTTAGCTAAGCAAAGCATCGGTACAAAGTATGTGGGAATGTGGGACTTAGGCAGTGACTATGAAAATGTAATTGAGTTGGGTACACCAGCTCTAAAGTGGGATAGAGTCTGGAATGCTGACCTGGAGTTAGTCTGTAGTGGCGAAGCATTTAAACGAATGTACTATATTAGCTTAATTTTTGATAAATACTTATCTTCATTGGTTTCAATAAAAGGCAACGAGCTGTTGTTGAATAGGGTAGGTAATGTCGAGGCCTTCCAAACACCTTTAACTACAAACTCAGCTCAGCTCGGTACCGTAAAAGGTAATCGAGAAAGTAATAAACTTAAAAGCCATAATGCTCCTCATAAAAAATTGCCAGGTGATGCACGCAAGTCACCCGCTAAAACGTTTGGTTTACTCCGAGATGTTTTTACTAAAACACTTTTTAACGGTTCGTTAGAGGAAAAAAGTGGAGCTAGCTTTAGTACAGTAGACGAAAGTGTTATTAAGGCGAAACATATGACATTGAACCCCGAGGAGGTGCCACTGTATTTAACAAAAGAAGGCTGTAATGAAAAGTATATTTCTAAAGGTCTAATTGAGAACACAATATTAAGCCGGGGGTTTATCAAAAATGGAGTACGGTTAAGGGCACCTCAATACACTATGACAGTGCCTGCAGAGGTGGCGCTTGAGTTAATTGAGGAAGGTGTAAATGTTGGTCAACAATTCAATTCTCCGTATTTAGAGCGTTTAAACGAGCTTCATCTTGGTTTTAGAAAGTACTTTACGAGTAAAGAGCCGCAGCTTGAAAAAATGTTATGCGAGTATAAAGGTGGAACATTAGGAGTTACAAAAGCAAAAATAGTAGCGAGGCAAGCAATCACTATCCTATCTTATTTTCTGACCACAGTTTGTGGTAAACCTGCAGAAGTTTCAGCGGAAATAAGACGTGAAACTAAGTTCGCTGGGTTGAAAGGAGATGCACTAATACAGGCCTTAAATAATTACAGGGATGTTTACCCTGATACCGAATTAAAGTGCTGGTGTTATACGCATAGTTGGATCAAAGATGTTGCTCATGTCTGGTTTAAGTGCGACCCCATCGAGTTTATAAGGTTACTGTGTAGGGTGGATATAAATGAGGCAAATGCGGGGCAGGATAACGGTGCATATCAGAGTATTCGAATATACCGAAAAGCCTTTACTTTTTTATTATTTAGCAGAGACTGGAATACGCTTAATTTTGATTTTCCAACAACAGATAATAACCTCACAAATTCTGTTGAAACGTTATTAAAAAATGGTGATATTGGCGCCCCATTAGAAGAACTGGCCAATAAAATGGAATATGATATGGACAGTAAACGCTTTATAAATACTGTTTTAAATAAGTTATCTATGGGGAATAAGTTACGTTCTGATATTTATAAAAAGTATCAATACAATTTATCTGTAACTCTCCAGGCTCCTAAAAACTTGGATACAGGAAATTCAGTAGCCCCATTAGAGTTTGCAAAAAGCCTTTTTAAATCTTCAGGCTTAAAACAAACAACCCATGTATTAGCACAAGCTATATTTGCATTAACGCACTATTCTGAATATGCGAAGGGAGACCACAAAAAATTTCAATGGTGTCGAGGTGATACCTACGCTACTTTCAATGACAATTATAAAACTTTTTTACAGAAGAAAGCTGGTATGGTAATAGTCGAACTACGCGATGAAGCGTTCCTTGAGCATTTAGCTATGGGTTCAATTGACGATGAACATCAAGGTGGGTAAATCTCATGTTGCGTAGTATAGAATTTTCTCAACCGACTAAAGGATCTTGGTTTGTACCCAAAGGAGTTACTCAAATTAATCTAATGATCAATGGTGCAGGCGGTGGTGGAGCGCTAAGTGCTTATGATGATAGGACTCAATCGAAAATGGATGGGATGGGTGGATTTGGTGGACATTATATTGAAGTTAAATTAAAAGTTCTACCTGAAACAAAAATTCCCATATCGATAGGAAAAGGGGGAAGTGGTGGGACTGTAAGGTCACCTAATGGAGAGTCTGGAGAAGCGACATATTTTGGTAATATAGTTAATGTTAATGGCGGATTGGGTGGCGTAATAAGTAACTCTAAATTTGAACAATTAAATATTTGGGATCGAAAAATATATATAAACCCTGACTTCTTAATAAGTATTAATGCATTAGATGTAGGGGAGTGGCCTTCAAACTTTCAAGATTATTTACGACAGGATGAATCTATTTGGGAAAGATATCGTTATACCTCTATTGGGGGAGAGGGGGCCAATTCATTACTAAAAGTTGTATTTTAATTAAAGCTCGAACCAGAGAACCTCCGGGGTTAAGTAAATAGGGTTAGGTCTAAATCGCACTTCATTAAACTAGAATTATATGAAAGTAGGGGTATTGTAGTATGAGGTTTACCGCACCTTGCACTGTAGTAGTGTCATTAGCAAGGGAAACTGTCGGACTAATTACCGAGCGACTTTGTCGTAAGTAGCATATCAGCCAGTTACTAAACTGGCTATTGTTTATGCTGACTTTTGTAAGGATTGTGATTTTTCAACTCTCAGAGAAATGGTATTCATACCGTTTCTTAACCATACACTGCGAACTCCATTTGGGCTGATATCAATACCAAGCGCTTCAGTCAGCTTCATGGCGACTTTCTGCTGACCAAGATGAGGATGTTCGATTGAGAATTGAATAACCGCTTCTTCGATTGCCATATCTACACAGTTTTTATGCCGTATATTTGGTGTTTCTTGCCGCTTTAATTGTAAACGACTGGGCAAATACACCTAGCCCAGTTTTACATTCCAGGGCAGAATGGCATCCAAGTTTTCAGGAGCATGGATAAGATGCTCAAGGCAATGACTGATGTAGTCATATGGCACCAATCCGTTTGCTTTGGCTGTTTGGACTATGCTGTAAAGTACCGCACTGGCTTGTGCACCATTGCGTGTATTACTGAACATCCAATTCTTTCTCCCGATAACAAATGGTTTAACCGCACGTTCGGCACGATTGTTATCAATATCCAGGTGACCGTTTTCAACATAGCGGATCAGTTTTTCCCATTGATTCAAGGCATAATGGATTGGCTT
>NZ_FOLO01000017.1:0-24667 GCF_900112265.1 Pseudoalteromonas denitrificans DSM 6059
CGACCTAGACCACAGACCAAAGTCGTTTTACCTGCATCTGAAGTTGTACCTTGCACCATAAGCGTTTTATTCAAAAAAGTTTTTTTATCAAACATATTTAATTCTCACATTTAGGTTTGGGATTAAACTCACTCACTCTTACGGGTAAATTAACGACTGTGCCACAACCTGGTGGAGCTTGCTTACCTGTCTCCTCATTTACAAAAGCCCATTTAATAGAGCTTGGCCTTGTATCTGCAATTGACTCTGGATTTAACTGTTTTAAATAACGAATATAGAGTTCTAGCGCGCCACTACTACCCGTTAAAGATGTTGGTTTATTATCGTCTCGGCCAACCCAAATAACGGTTGCTGTATTTTGATCAAAACCTGCAAACCAACTGTCTCTTAAGTTATTAGTTGTTCCTGTTTTACCCGCTAATTGAATAGTTGGAAAGTGTGACTTTAAACGTTTTGCAGTACCTTCTCGGGTGACTTTTTTCATTGCATAGCGCGTTAAGTAAGTAGACTCTTTTGAAAATACAGCTTTAGATTGTGCATTATGTTGATGCAAAATATTGCCAACAGAATCTGTTATAGCCGCAACAGTGGTTAATTTTTGATAATGTCCTGACAACGCCAATGTAGTATACATTTGAGCAACTTGAAAACTTGATAGTTCAACTGCACCTAGTAGCAATGAGGGATAAGTTTGAATTTCTTGATTTATGCCTAATTTATTTAGCGTTTTAGCAACATTTTCAACGCCAAGCTCTAAACCTAAATGAACCGCGGGTAAATTGATGCTATTACTAAATGCCTTATAAAGTGGCATATTGCCACGATATTTTCTGTCATAATTTACAGGTTGCCAGTTACGTCCTAGTTCATCATTAAGTGTGATAGGTTCGTCAGACAAAAGAGTGCCAAGGCTATATTCAGGCTCAGATAGTGCTGTTAAATACACTGCAGGTTTAACTAATGAACCAATATTGCGTTTAGCATCTAATACACGATTAAATCCAGAATAGGCTGTATTTCTATCAGCGACTAAAGCTGAAACGCCAGCTGATTGTAAATTCACTGAAATCATCGCCGCTTGCAGTTTATCTGCGGTTTTTCGCTTTTCTAAATAATATAAACTATTTACAACTGAATGTTCCATTGCAGTTTGTTTTTGCAAGTCAAAATAAGTAAATACACGCACGCCTGCATCTATGGTATCCATATCAGGCAATAACGTTTTTAAATGTCGGCTAACTAAATCTAAATAACCAGGATGTGCCACTTTAGTACTGCGTTTTAAGGATACAATAGACAAAGGACGATTTAAGGCTTGTTTATATTCTCTAGGACTGATCAACTGACTTTGAGCCATTAAACGAAGCACTAAGTCTCGCCTTTTCATTGCTCGTTCAGGATAACGTCTAGGGTTATAAAATGAGGGCCCTTTAACCAATCCAACCAATAGCGCTATTTGATCAAATTCTAGCTCATCTATCGGTTTGGCAAAATAAAACTCACTTGCCAGACCCATACCATGTACACCTTGATTATAAGCCTGACCTAGATAGACCTCATTTAAATACGCTTCTAAAATCTGATCTTTGCTATATCGGTAATCTAAAATCAATGCAATAAATGCCTCATTCACTTTACGTGTTAGAGTGCGCTCTCGACTTAAATAAAAGTTTTTAGCTAATTGTTGCGTTAATGTACTGCCTCCTTGTACTGTACGACCCGCTTTAATATTGGAATACAAAGCACGTAAAATAGATAAAGGTGAAACTCCGTGATGGGTATAAAAATCTTTATCTTCTACCACTTGTAATGTGTCTTTTAACATATCAGGCATACGCTCAAGCGGCACAAATTCACGGTCTTGTCCTGTAGCATTGCTTAAGCGAGCAATTTGCACAGGCTCTAATTTTTCACCGCTAAGTAAACGCCCTCTATTATCTTTTATTGCAACTAAGCGTTTACCACCAAATACAAGTTCAATAATAGAGTCCGACTCCGGACCTGTATAAAACTCAAACGCACGCCTGTATATTCTAATATTTTGATTGGCTTTATTCTTATCAATAACATATTGACCTGTATTTGTAATATGGTTGACTTGTGAATAATTAAGACGATTTAACTCCCAAATGACCTCATCACTTGATAAGTATTGACCAGGATAAAATGTCATCGCACGCGCATAAATTTGTGCCGGTAATTGCCATTTATTCCCTTCAAACTGACGAGTGATTTTTGAGTCTAAATAAATGAAATATAAAATGGCACATAAAGAAAAAGCTAACGTAGACTTCCAAAACACTGAGAATAACCAGCTAAATATACGTGCTTTAAGTGATTTATTAGCTTTGTTACTCTGTTTTTTTGAGGCTGATTTTTTTTTAGTTGGTGATTTTTTAGATACTGCTTTTTTAGCTGTCACTTTTTTAGCTGCAGATTTTTTAACAGGCTCTTTTTTTCCAGCTGTTTTTTTTGATATTTTGTCTTTAGCTGGGCTATTTGATTCTGGTGTTTTTTTTGTTGCCATTGATTTTATATTACGTCTTTTATTTGCTTTTAGGTTAAATGTATAAATAATTTGAAACAAAAATTACGTCTTATTTTACATTTATATTTACTAATAGCGTCTAGGATACAGATGTTTTAGCAGATAGAATAGATTTGCTTCGCTGCTCAATAAAAAATTAAGGAATATTCATGAAATACGTTAGGTTAGGTAGTAGCCCATTAGAAGTATCCCGCATTTGTTTAGGTAGCATGACATGGGGATTGCAAAATAATCAAACCGATGCCAATGCACAACTTGATTATGCCCAAGAGCAAGGTATTAACTTCATTGATACCGCAGAAATGTACGCAGTACCACCATCGGCAGACACCTATGGTCAAACCGAAAGCATTATAGGCAATTGGTTGGCTGCTAACCCATCAAGACGCAAAGAAATTATATTAGCATCAAAAATAGCAGGCCCTGGTTTTTCATATATTCGTGAAGGAAGTAATATAAGTGGTAAAACAGTGGTTCAAGCCGTTGAAGCATCTTTAAAGCGTTTACAAACAGATTATATCGATTTATATCAATTACATTGGCCTAATCGTACTTCACCACATTTTGGGAACCAATGGCCTAACACTATAAATTACACAGATGTAAATGCAACAGAGCAAACCGAACAAATGTTAGATATTTTGCAAGGTTTAGATAAATGTATTAAAGCAGGTAAAATTGGCTATTGTGGTTTATCAGACGATACACCTTGGGGCATAAACCAATACCTACGCTTAAGTGAGCAACACAATTTACCAAGAATGGTATCAATTCAAAATGAATTTAGCTTATTGCATGCTAAAGATTGGCCCTATTTAATTGAAAATTGTATTAATGAAGATATTGCTTATTTACCTTGGTCACCTTTGGCTACGGGGTTATTAACTGGTAAATATCAAAATGGCGCTCGCCCTGAAGGCAGTCGCTGGACCTTTATGCAACGCAATGGTTTATTTAGAGATACAGTTAATTCAAGTAAAGCAGTTGATGCATATTTAGATATTGCAAAACAGCACAATATTTCCCCAGCTAAATTAGCCCTAGGCTGGTGTAACCAAATCAATGGCGTAACTTCGACCATCATAGGTGCTACCACTATGGCACAGCTTGAACAAAATATAGATGCCTTTAGAGAACCTTTAATTCAAGCTGTTTTATCTGATATACAAGCTGTATTAAAGCAATACCCCATGCCTTTTTAATCAAACATTATTTGATTTAATTGATGCCACCAAGCTTATCTATTATTAAGCATTATTGATTAAAGCGAAACACATAGCCCTACAATGGTTTTGAAACTCGCTTTTTATATTAACAATGCTTTTAAGTTTCTATAAATAAAATACAAGCTGAAGTCCATTTATGCAGTTTATATTACGTTTTGTTAAAAATTTTTTATGTATTTTATTATAACCCTAGTATTTATAGGGCTTTAGTAACAACTCAGAATAAAAAATTTAATGTTTAATTTCTTATTTATGACTATAAAAGTCATTCATTGATGCGTAAAATGCGCGTGTTTATTTATTATTAAGAGCTAAAAGTTCGTTATGCCTGACAATCATCAGCTAAATTCACAACCTGAATCGCCCCATATAGGCATCATTGGCGGTGGGATTGCGGGTTCAACAATCGCATTACGTTTAGCTGAGCTCGGCATTAAAGTGACTTTGATTGAAAAAGGTTCCTCTTTAGTCAATGGCCCGCCAATTTGTCATTTACATGCTGGCGGAAATTTATATCGTGAAATATCAGAACAACAATGCCTTACGCTGTTGCGCCAATCAATTGATACCTTAAAAGTATATAAACACAGTGCGAATATTCGTCCAACCGTAATCGCGCTGCCCCAGCATGATAAAAGCCAGCCTGAAGATTTAATTCCCAGACTGAATATACTTCAAGCCGAATATCAACAATTAATTGAACAAGACTCTAGTAATCAAGTTTTAGGTCCTTCAGATAATTATTTTAGACTTTATAGTAAAAGTAAATTAATTAAACTGGCTAAAAAAGCATTACCACTTAAAGCGCAAAACTCGGATGATTGGATGATCCCGGTTGCTAAGAATTTAGACTTTGATACTGTGAAGTTTCCGTTAATTTTAGTACAAGAATATGGGTTAAGCGCTTTTCGCCTTGCTGCTACAACGATATTAGCCACTGACAAGTTAAATACCTGCCAAGTTCTTACCAACACTAAAGCCATAAATATTACTAAAACAAAAAATTCATGGAAAATAAAAACAAACAACATGAACAGTCCAATTATTGCAGTTGACTATTTGGTTAATGCATGCGGTTTTAAAACAGGTGAAATTGACGATATGTTAATGCTTAAACGTCATCGTATGGTGGAATTTAAAGCAGCATATATTACACATTGGCACGAGTGCAAAGGCCAGTGGCCTGAAGTGATAGTTCATGGAGAACGCGGCACACCTCAAGGCATGGCACAATTAACCCCTTATGCAAATGGCTATTTTCAGCTCCATGGTATGACACAAGATATCACCTTATTTAAGGATGGATTAGTCTCTACAAGTGAAACTAGTGCCCAACCTCAACTTGAGCAAAAGTTTATAAATAAAATAGATAATGCTTGGCAGGCTCAAAATGTATTTGCCAGAACCAAAAAATCAATAGAACATATGACACAATTCATTCCTAAATTCTGTTCAGCTCAAATGGGTGGAAATCCTTTATTTGGCGCACAACAAATTCCTGGTAATGATCCCGACTTACGAGCTGCCGACGTGACTTTTAATGATAATAATTATGCCAGAGCCGAAATTGTAAAAGCTTCATCAGCTTTAGATAGTGCGAACTTGATTATAAATAAACTCATTGAAAAGGGTTTAATACAATTAAATAAATCTGATATTAAGCTTCAATTTTCAGTCACTCATTCACTCACACAAGCTGAAGTAACTAAAAAAGCATTAAGCTTAGCAAAACAAAGAAATTACCCTACCGATTTAGCCAAAGTAACAAATACTTAACGAATAGTATCAGGTTTTATAAAAGATCTAAGCTTCAATTAACCGGCTTTGATATTGCTTGGATAATTCACCAAGGTAGGAATCTTTTTTACACAAAAATGCGAATAATAACTTTGAGTATTCCGGAGTAACTGCACTTTCAATACTCTTTCGTTTTATTAAGTTTTCTGACCAAATTACCACTTTTTTATATTCACCCAATAATTCCAGGCTGAGAATATCATTAAATACAGAGGCATACCTAAATATGGGTGCAAAGGCAATATCAACCAATGTGAACCCTGAATCATCAAAATAGCCTTGAGAAGAGATATTTTGTTCAAGTATTTTAAATTGCGCATCTAATTGATTAAATACTTCTAAATATAAAGTTTTGTTACCCGCACTATATAATTTGCCAATGTTCTGCAGCATGTTTGAAGCAAACTCAATCCATGCACGCTGTTTCGCTTTCGCTAAAGGTTTTGATGACAATAATGCATTGCCTGCAATATCATTAATGTATTCAGCGATCACCGCAGACTCAAACAATACACTATTATCATCAACAACTAAAATCGGTACTTTCGATGTTGGAGATAATTTTTTAAACCAGCTAGGTTTATTATTTAAATCAATATCAATTCGTTTGTAATCAATATTTAACTCTTCTAACGCTGCCACTGCGCGTTGTACATAAGGACACAACTTATGGCTAATTAAAGTCAGTTGCTTATTCTGTAGTTCAATCATAATAGTCTCCGTGAAGTATGAGGGTTTATTGTTAATGAAACTATTATATTGTGTGCAAATAAGTTATTAAACACTCGATTCTGCACTTTCAGTGTGCAAAAATAAACAAGAGATAATCAAAACGACTTGTGACCAAAAATATATGAATTGGGACGATTTAAGGTATTTTTTAGCGCTTGCGAGGTTAAATACTGTAAGCGCAGCTGGTCGAGATCTAGGTGTAAAGCATACAACTGTTTCAAGGCGCATAAAAGCACTTGAACAACAATTAAAGACTCGGCTTTTTGATCAATTACATTACGGTTATGCCTTAACGCAAGCTGGTGAAAACTTATATCCACACGCTGTGATTATGGAAGAACAAGCGCATTCACTTGACCGAAATATACTCGGTTTGGACTCTCAATTAGAGGGGAGATTAAAACTGACCGCTGCTCATGATGTTTTTAGCCGCTTAGTTATTCCACATTTAGGCCTTTTTAAGCGTGCTTATCCTAAAATAGATTTACAATTATTAGGTGCCACAGGTTTAGCTGATTTATCTGCTCGTCAAGCTGACATTGCATTAAGGCTCACGGCAAAGCCACCTGATAATTTAATTGGTAAGCGTGTATTACCTTTAACATTAGGTATTTATGCTAGTAAAAAGTATCTTGATAGTCTTGATGATATAAACCACCCCAAAGATGCTGTTCTTTGGCAAGATGAACAAATACCTGATTGGTTAAACCAACATTTTTCATCATGTAACGTGACAGTGAGAGCCAATGATGTGACCACAATATTAGCTTGCTTGAATAATCATATGGGTATTGCAAGAATCCCATGCTATTTAGGTGACTCATCACCTGAATTACGTCGAATCGATATCCCCTTATCTCCTTCAAAGTGGAGTGTTTGGGTACTTAGCCATGTAGATTTAAGAGCGACAGCAAGAGTACGGGCTTGTAGAACATTTTTAATAGATATTATTAAAGGCCAAGAAAATTTAATCAGTGGTTTGCAGTCTCAATATTATCGTTAAGACGTTATTAAAATATTTTATTGATATAAAAACCTGAACTAACTATCATTTAATTAGTTCAGGTTAATTAAATTAACTTTCTCTAATAATATAATCGAATGCTGAAAGTGATGCTTTTGCGCCTTCGCCCATCGCAATTACAATTTGCTTATATGGCACAGTTGAAACATCGCCTGCGGCAAATATACCCGGCTCTGTGGTATGACATTTTTCGTCAATAATCACTTCGCCATGTTGTGTGCGCTCAACGACACCATTTAAAAAATCACTATTAGGTATTAAGCCTATCTGTACAAAAATACCCGATAAATCTTGTCGTTTAAGCTCGCCTGTTATTCTGTCTTGATAATCAAGGGCTGCAACTTTACCATTTACAGCTATCACTTCTTTTACAGCTGCACTTTTTATAATCGTAATTTTGTCATGTTTCATGGCTTTTTCTATCAGTACTTGATCAGCTTTTAGTTCAGGTAAAAATTCAAATACAGTCACATGATTTACCATGCCTGCTAAATCAAGCGCGGCTTCTATTCCTGAGTTACCACCACCAACAACAGCGACATCTTTGCCTTTAAAAAATGGTCCATCACAATGAGGACAATAAGCGACCCCCGAACCGATATTTTCTTTTTCGCCTGGTACACCTAGCTCACGCCATTTTGCTCCTGTGGCAACAATCACCGTTTTAGTGTCTATTACTTCACCACTTGAAAGAAAAAGCTTTTTTGGTGCTTTTGTATTTGAGCCATCTTTTTCAACTTTATCAACACGTAAAAACTCTTTAATGGTGATATCGTAATCACTTAAATGTGCTTGCATATTACCAGTGAGTTCAGAGCCTGTGGTTTTTGGTACTGAGATCAGGTTTTCAATGCCAACGGTATCTTTTACTTGACCACCAATACGATCGGCAATCATAGTGACATTTAAACCTTTACGTGCTGCATAAATTGCAGCTGCCACACCAGCAGGGCCTGCACCTATCACAGTGACATCTTGCAGTGGTAATTGTTCTGTTTTTTTACTTTCTACTATATTGGGAAAGCGTTTGATCAGTTTATCAATTAACTGAGCTGTATCTATTTTACCGTTTGCAAATAACTCGCCGTTTAAATAAACACTAGGCACGCCTTGAATATTACGCTCATCAATTAACTCTTTAAATAAACCGCCATCTATCATTTCACTACTGATAAAATCATTTAATAAGGCAAATTGATTGAGTGATTGCACAACATCAGGACAGTTATGACAGCTTAATGATATAAATACTTCGAAATGTAATTTATCAGAAATATTTTTAACCATATTCGTTAGGGTTTTATCTAGCTTTAGCTCAGTGCCAGATGATTGCAAAATAGCTAAAATAAGCGAGTTAAATTCGTGTCCGCTGGGTATACCTGAAAAATGAATGCCGTTATTTTTACCTTCAACTTCTAAATAAAAGGTGATTGGACTACGTAAATTATCATCACGTTCTACTAATTCTAAATTATCTGATACAGACGTTATGTGTGATAAAAATTCTTTTAATTCTTGTCGTTTAGTATGTTCACCAGTTTGTAAAACTAGTGACACCTTGTTAGTCATATTTTGGGTGTAATTTTTTAATGCATTTAAAATATCGTTACTTAACATAGGGGCAACCTTATAACTGAACTCGCTTGTTTAAATCAAAGAGAACTGAACTGGTGAACTAAAGACGGAAGAATTATCTTCCGTAAATTTTTTATATGTTGTCTTAAATTTTACCTACTAAATCCAAGCTAGGTGTTAATGTTGCTTCGCCTTGCTCCCAAGCTGCAGGACATACCTCACCATCGTTATCACGAACATATTGTGCCGCTTTTACGTTACGAACCATGTCTTTTGCACTTCGGCCGATGCCACCTGCATGAATATGTGCAACTTGAATTACGCCATCAGGGTCAGCTAAAAATGTGCCGCGATGTGCCATGTGGTCTTCTTCAATCATCACATCAAAACCGCGAGTGATAGTGCCTGTTTGGTCGCCAATCATAGGGAATTTAATTTTGCCTATCGCATCAGACGAATCGTGCCATGCTTTGTGTGAGAAATGTGTATCTGTTGATACTGCATATACTTCCACACCTAATTCTTGTAACTCTTGATATTGATTAGCCATGTCTTCTAATTCAGTTGGACATACAAATGTGAAATCAGCTGGGTAGAATAAAAAGATTGACCATTTACCTTTTACGCTATCTGTTGTTACTTCAACAAATTCGCCATTGTGAAATGCTTGCGCTTTAAATTCTGGGATAGTTTTGCCTATTTGAGCCATGAGTAATTCCTCGTAATTTTAATTTGAAATTGATGTATTTCGTTTTGTTTAAAAGCATGTTTGCTTTCGATGGATGTATATTAGAATTAACCTAGAGATTAATAAATTTGATTAAACTGATATTAATGTTCTAAAAAACTGAACGACTCATAATTGCAATGAAGAATAAATAAACATGGACTAAAGTTAATGAGCGTTTATTCACTTAATTCGTTATTTCTCAATCGAGGTTAAGGCATATGTCTAATAAAAAGTTAACAACTGCGGTGGGCTGCCCAGTGGCAGATAATCAAAATGTGATGACTGCAGGGGAGCGCGGACCACAGCTTTTACAAGATGTATGGTTTTTAGAAAAGTTGGCTCACTTTGATCGTGAAGTCATACCTGAAAGGCGTATGCATGCCAAAGGCTCAGGTGCATTTGGTAAATTTACAGTAACGAATGACATTACAAAATATACACGGGCCAAGATATTTTCTGAAATAGGTAAAACAACCGAGCTTTTCACGCGTTTTACTACGGTTGCAGGCGAAAGAGGCGCGGCAGATGCCGAGCGAGATATTCGTGGCTTTGCTGTTAAGTTTTATACCGAAGAAGGCAATTGGGATTTGGTTGGCAATAATACCCCGGTGTTCTTTTTAAGAGATCCTTTGAAATTTCCTGATTTGAATCATGCGGTAAAACGCGATCCTAAAACCAATATGCGCAGTGCGACCAATAACTGGGATTTTTGGACCTCTTTACCTGAAGCATTACACCAAATCACTATTGTTATGAGTGATAGGGGCATTCCTGCAACTTATCGTCATATGCATGGTTTTGGCAGCCATACTTTTAGTTTTATCAATGCTGATAACGAACGGTTTTGGGTTAAGTTTCACTTAAAATCTCAGCAAGGTATTAAAAACTTAACCGATGCAGAGGCTGAAGCCATTGTAGGTAAAGACAGGGAAAGCCATCAAAAAGATTTATTTGAAGCCATTGAAAATAATGAATTTCCAAAATGGGCATTAAAAGTACAAATTATGCCAGAAGCAGATGCTAAGAAAGTAAGGTATAACCCTTTTGATTTAACTAAAATATGGCCTCATAAAGATTACCCTTTAATTGATGTTGGCATTATGGAGTTAAATCATAATCCTGAGAACTTTTTTGCGGATGTAGAACAATCCGCTTTTAATCCAGCTAGTGTGGTACCTGGTATTGGTTTTTCACCAGATAAAATGCTACAAGGACGATTGTTTTCATATGGTGATGCACAACGTTATCGTTTGGGTGTAAACCATAATCATATTCCAGTAAATGCACCGAAATGTCCGGTGAATAGCTACCACAGAGATGGACAAATGAGAACTGATGGTAATCAGGGATCTACAATTGGTTATGAGCCAAACAATAATGGGGAGTGGTCTGAGCAGCCTGGTTTTTCGGAACCACCATTAGATTTACAAGGGTATGCAGATCATTGGGATCATCGTGAGGATGATGATTACTTTTCTCAAGCGGGTGATTTATTTAGACTCATGACTGCGCAGCAACAACAAGCATTATTTGCGAATACAGCAGGGTCAATGGATAGTGTTCCCGACAAAATAAAACTAAGGCATATCAAACATTGTACTGCGGCTGATCCCAGCTATGGCGCGGGAATAAAGACGGCATTAAAGTTATAATATAAAAACTAAAAAAGGGAATACTCTGGGTGTAAAGTATTCCCTTTGATTAAATTACTTTTTATTTCAAATCAAATCTATCTAATTGCATGACTTTAACCCAAGCAGATATAAAGTCATTTACAAACTTTTTGTTGGCATCATCTGATGCATATACTTCAGCTATGGCTCTTAGTTCTGTATTAGAACCGAATATGAGATCAACAGGGGTTGCTTGATATTTTAATTTACCTGAAGCACGATCATGTCCTAAATATATACCTGGCTTGCTATCTTTAGTCCATACGGTAGACATGTCTAATAAGTTGACAAAAAAATCATTGGTTAACACACCCGGTTTGTTAGTAAATACACCTAATGCCGAACCATCATAGTTTGCATTTAACACGCGCATACCACCTACAAGCACTGTCATTTCGGGTACATTTAAGCCAAGCGTATTGGCTTTATCAATTAACATTTCTGCTGGTGACATATCACTTTCGTCAGAATAGTAATTTCTAAAACCATCGGCTGTCGGTTTTAAATAGTTAAATGACTGAACGTTAGTTTGAGCTTGTGTCGCATCAGCACGCCCCGGTGTAAATGGTACTGTAATGTTATGGCCAACTTGTTTTGCTGCATTTTCAATTGCAGCAGCGCCACTTAACACAATTAAATCAGCGAGTGAAACCTGTTTACTTGAGGATTTACTATTAAACCTCTCTTGGATTGATTTTAGTTTTGTTAATACTGTTTTTAACTGTTTAGGGTTATTCACAGCCCAAGTACTTTGCGGAGCAAGGTTTATACGGGCACCATTTGCACCACCGCGCATATCGGTTATACGATGGCTAGAAGCGGCAGCCCACGCTGTTTTTATAAGCTCTGAATTATCTAATCCTAAGTTTAAAATTTGCTTTTTAAGATTGCTAATATCATTTTTGGCAATAAGTTTATGATCAATGCTTGGAATAGGGTCTTGCCATGATAAAACTTCATTTGGTACGTCAGTGCCAACATATCTCGCACGTGGACCCATATCGCGATGGGTTAATTTAAACCATGCTTTAGCAAATGCTTTATCAAATTCTGAAGGGTCTTTTTGAAAACGTAAAACGATTTTTCTAAATTCCGAGTCTTCTTTTAATGCAATATCGGTAGTAAACATAATAGGTGCATTACGCTTGTTTGGAATATGCGCATCAGGCACTAAGTTGGCTGCGGCTTTGTTATCAGGAGTCCACTGTTTAGCGCCAGCTGGGCTTTTAGTTAATATCCAATTAAAGTTCATTAGGTTATCTAAATAATTAGATGACCATTGTGTTGGTGTGACTGTCCAAGCACCTTCTAAACCACTTGTTATGGTATCTGCACCAACACCTGTTCCACATTTATTTTTCCAGCCTAAGCCTTGAGATTCAATATTGGCTGCAGCGGGCTCAGCACCAACACATTTATTGGGCTTTTTAGCACCATGTGCTTTACCTAAAGTATGGCCACCAGCAATTAAAGCGACTATTTCTTCATCATTCATAGCCATACGACCAAATGACATTCTGATGTCATTAGCTGCTAATAACGGATCTGGTTTACCATGTGGCCCTTCAGGGTTAACGTAAATTAAACCCATTTCAACAGCTGCTAGTGGCCCTTTTAATTTTCCCTTTTTATCACGGCGTTTATCCGAAAGCATTTTTGTTTCAGGTCCCCAATAAACTAAATCTGGTTCCCAGTCATCAGTTCTACCACCGGCAAAACCTAAAGTTTTAAAACCCATAGATTCAAGGGCGACATTGCCTGACAGTACCATTAAATCAGCCCAAGATATTTTACGTCCATATTTTTGTTTAACTGGCCATAATAATCGACGCGCTTTGTCTAAGTTAGCATTATCTGGCCAGCTATTAAGTGGGTCGAATCTTTGCTGTCCGCCAGATGCACCACCACGTCCATCATGTACGCGATAAACGCCAGCACTATGCCACGCCATTCTAATCATCAACGGACCGTAATGCCCCCAGTCCGCAGGCCACCAAATCTTTGAATCTGTAAGTGTCGTTTGAATATCTTTTTTAAGTATTGCTAAATCAAGACTCGCAAACTCTTTTGCATAATTGAATTGTTCGCCATAAGGGTTGGATTCGACACTATGTTGGCGAAGTGGGCTTAAATTTAACTGCTCAGGCCACCAAAATTGATTGGTTTTTGCTTCATTTGTCGCTAAAGCTGTAGAAGACATCATCATAGATGACATCGCTACAGAGATAGTAGCTGCAATAGGGAATGATTTTTTAAACATTGTTTTACCTTCAGATACATCATTAATTTCGATTGATATAAATCTTAGAAGTAAAGGTTTCGCTTTTATAATTGATAAAATAGAAGATAACGTTCGATTTTTTATTCGTGCACTGTGATGACTTACTGATTAGAATCTATGAAACGGTATTAAGAAACACCATAAAAATATGATTTCATTAAAACAATTACACTATGCACTGGCGATTGAAAAAACGCTACACTTTAAAAAAGCGGCCGAAGCGTGCAATGTATCACAATCGGCTTTAAGTACAGCAATCAATGAGCTTGAAAAACAGTTAGATATCACAATTTTTGAGCGAAATAATAAACAAGTTTTAATCACTAATGATGGTCAGTTAATCCTCAATAAAGCTAAAAAAGTAAAGTTAGAACTTGATGAGTTATTACAAATATCACAATTAAATAAACAAGCTTTTACAGCGCCTATGAGTATAGGTGTGATCCCTACCATAGGGCCTTATCTATTACCTAAAGTATTACCTGAAGTACGATCACAGTACCCTGATTTCAAATTGAAAATAGTTGAAGAACAATCTCATACTCTCGTTGATATGGTTCGAAGCGGTGAAATAGATGCTGCTATATTAGCTTTGCCTTATCCTATCGAAGGTCTGATGAATTTTGACTTTTGGCAGGAGGATTTTTATTTGGTGTGTCATAAAGATGAGTGCCCAAGTAAAGTGCAAGAAATTACCAGTGAAGAGTTAGAAATAGAAAAGTTGATGCTATTAAAAGATGGTCATTGTTTAAAGGAGCATGCATTAGCAGCCTGTCAATTACAAAACAAAAAGCAAGATTCATATTTTGATTCCGCAAGCTTACATACATTAATCCAAATGGTTGCGGGTAAGCTTGGCACAACTTTAGTGCCACAAATGGCATTAGATCAATTAACTTATAATGAATCTGAACTGCGAGCGATACATTTGAATGAGCCAGGTCCTCACAGAACTATTGCATTAATAATTAGACCCAACTATGTCAGAACCAATGAGTTAACCATGCTTCAGGATATTTTTACCAAGCAACTGACTAAAAAGTGCGCTTAAAGTAATATATTCTATTTTCTAGAATAATATCTTTCATTTAACTTAATATACTGAACTATAAAAATACATCACACTGGTTTCATCTTAAACAAGCAAGGTGATCAATATGGAAAGTATTTTAAACAAGCTCAAATCAATCTTAAATTCAACTATTAAAAACAATGTAAGTGAACAAAAGGATGCTGATTGTAACTACTCAAACAATTATTATGGCGATCAATATTGCCAACCTAGGTCAATAAAAATAACGTTCTAAACAAATTTTTTATATGAAAACTGTTATGAAAATTTGGTAGATATCACTTTTAGTTTTTGAAAATAAGATGAGACGAGAGCTCAGGAAGCATGATTTATATCAAAACATAGTTTTATGCATTTAATTTTAGTAAATTCAATGGAATAAAGTGTTCGTATACAACATGCTTTTTAACTAAACACGAATTCATTACCTTTAAGTAATAGCACTTAATAAATCAGTAAAGTCTGACAAGACTAACTCAGGCTGATGTACTGCAATATCTTCACCATAGTTATAACCATAAGTGAGCCCTATGCTTTGCATCTTTGCAGCTTTAGCAGCCAAGATATCATTTTTAGAATCACCGATCATAATGCATCGTTCTGCTGTCACTGATAACTTTTCACATGCATAATTAAGTGGTAATGGGTCTGGTTTACGCTTAGCTAACGTATCCCCGCCAATTATTAGCTCAAATAAACCATCCATCCCTAATCCAATTAGAATAGGTGATATAAATCGTTCAGGCTTATTTGTGATTATAGCGAGCCTAAAACCTTTTTCTTTCAAAGACTTTAATGTATCAACAACACCACTATAAGGCTTGGTTTCACAGCATACATTTGCCTCATAAGAGGCTAAAAATATTTTAAGTGCTTTATCACTCAACTCAACATCCAATGACTTTGAAATTTCAGTACTACCGGATAAAGCACGTTGTATTAATACTTGAGCACCATTTCCCACCCAACCTCTAATAATCTTTTGATCAAAACTGGCTAATCCTAGCTCTGCTAATGTTTGATTAACCGCTAGTGCTAAATCAGGGGCACTATCAACTAAAGTGCCATCTAAATCAAAAAGCAGTACATTTTTATTTTCAAATTTCAAAGGAGGTTTCTCTTTTTAAAAGCTTAACTCATATTAACATTTCAGTATTTAAATAAGAATAAATGTTTTATCATCAATTTTAATCATAAAAACAATAAAATACAGCGTAGATACAAAATAGAAGCTTATGAATCATAAAATATCTATATATAAAGCCTTCACATTAATTTGCCTGCCTTTTGCTATTGTTTATCAGTTAATTTGGTCACAAGTTTTCACTCAAATATTATCTAAAAACTGGAGCCAAGATCGATATTCTTTATTAACAAATATTAAGTTTTTCTGTGAAATATGTATTTATGCTTTGATGCTACTTATGTTAATTAAATTTACCCATAAACCAAATAAATTAATGGCTTACATTATTTATGGCATCTTTGCTCTTATACAGTTAATCACTTTAAAAGCGCTGTGCATCAATCTTGGTCTTATCTCATTTTAAAAAAGTAAAATATGGAGTTTAAACTTATTCAAGCAACTCAAACAGATATCCCCTATTTATTTGATTTAAGAAAACGCACTATGGCTGAGCATTTTGAACAAGCGGGTTTATTTTTATCAGATGACGAGCATTTATTTCGTCTTAAAGATTTTTATGAGTGTTCATATATTATCTATTATAAGGATGCCAAAGTGGGTACTCTTAAATACCGAGAATTAGAACATGTCATTGAAATTATACAAATACAAATTCATCCAGATCATCAAGGTAAAGGCTTAGGTAAAAAGATGATATTAACGATTCTTAATGATGCAAAAGAAAAACCTGTTGAGCTAATTGTATTAAAGAATAACCCTGCAAAAAATCTATATGAAAAACTTGGTTTTAAAATTTTTAAAGAAAACGAACATGAGTTTTATATGAAAACATAGTTTTATAAGTCCTCTATAACTAATCATAAAATACGGAATAATTACATGATAAAAATACTTATCTCTGCCTTTTCACTTGTGCTACTTTTGACAAGTAAAATAGCCATCGCATCAAGTTTCAACCTAGGTGAAAGAGTCAATATAAACTCAACAATTTTAAATGAAGATCGTACCTTACAAATAATATTACCTGAAAACTATTATGCCAACCCAAATGCAACTTTCCCTGTCATTTACCTGTTAGATGGTGATTATAATATTCATGGTGCATCGGGTATCTTAGATTTATTAGCCAACAAAGCACAGATGATCCCTGATGTTATTTTGGTGGGGATCGCAGATAAAGGAACTGATAAATACCGACAATATATGACACCTGAAGGTTTAACTTCCCCATTAAAAGATACGGATAAAGGTAAAGCAAACCTGTTTCTCGCCTTTTTAGATAAAGAAGTCAAAACATATATAAAAACACACTATCGCGCTGCTAATCATTCAACGCTTGTAGGGCACTCTATTGGTGGATTATTTGTATTAAATGCTTTGCTAGAATCACCTAGCTCTTTTCATAATTACATATCGAGTAGCCCGTCCCTTTGGTTAAATAACCAAGCACTCACAAAAACAGCGAAGGATAAAATCAATAAAAATACACACAAAGGTGTTTCACTATATTTATCCCTGGGTGATGAAACAAGAATGAATCAATACGGTTTCATTAATGTATTAGATGATTTACAGCCTAAAAATATCAACTGGCAATTCAAACATTACCCAGATGAAAACCATAATTCTGTTGGTTTAATTTCACTTCGTAATAATTTAAAAATGATATTTAAAGGTTGGTTTATAAGTGAAACTGAACTTAGGAGAAGTCACTCAGCAGACACAATTCTTACGCATTATAAAAATTTAATCCATAAATTAAAAATTAACCAAGCTATTCCAACACCAAGCATAAAAGCTGCAATACGGTATTTTTATATCAATAAAGAATCAAAGGATATCAATACTTTTATGTCTAAAGTAAAACAAGCACTGCCCGCTTCCGAGCAAGGTTTTATTATCATGCAAGCAAGCTATATCAGTCATTTTGATTCTCCAAAAGCAGCTCTTAATTTATTAAAATCAAATGAAAACAAATTTGAATACTCGATTGAATACATGAAAAACATAGCAACAGGTTATGAGCAGTTAAAAGATAAAAATTCAGCGATTATTTATTTTAAAAAAGCTCTTTCATTAGCAAAAAAACAAAATGCAAATCAATGGCAAATGAGTATCATTGAAGCTAAATTGCTTAAGTTAAAAAACCAATAATTTCTTAACTCTAGTCGCTTATCAGTTTGTGTTGTGCTCTGATAAGCTTTGACTCATTCGAATAAAATTGAATTAAACTTACATTCTTTAATAATCATGCATTAAATACTTTCGTTTCACGAGTTTAAGCTACAATTAACAGACCTATTTATAATTGATATAAAATAGATTTGGATTTAAAGCATGACATTGAAGTCAAGTTTGGACTTACACCATTTATTAGATAATATGCAAACTTTTGTATCTATTCTTGATACGGCTGGCATATTAATTTTTGCTAATCAGTCCCCAACAATTCAAACGGGTCTGATTGAGTCTGATATTATTGGTAAAGCATTTTGGGAATCTTCTTGGTTTCAGTACGACAGTAATTTAATAAACTTAATTAAACAAGACTGCGAGGCTTGTGCATTAGGGAGCTCAGTTAAAAGAGAAATACAAATTAGCGTAAATAATGAGCTTGTATGGATAGATTTTAGCATGCAAGCTTCAATTGATAATACAGGTGAAATTACTCAGTTAGTCGTTGAAGCAAGACAAATTACGCAACAGAAACAAACAGCAGCACTATTAAATGACTCCGAAAGAAAGAGCCATGCTTGGCTTGAAAACTCACCTATTTGTACCAAAATTGTAGACCTTAATTTCAACTTAAGATACATGAGCTCTGCTGGAGTTAAATCTTTAAAAATAAAAGATATTAATACTTTCTATAACAAACCCTATCCATTCGAATTTTACCCATCAAATTTTAAACAAAAAATGCTCGTTTGTTTAAATCAGGTAATAAATACAAAAACAATCACAAAATTAGAAGCGCAGGTTATTGACTTAAATTCAAATGAAATTTGGTTTCACTCTACACTCGTTCCCGTACTCAATAAAATGAATGATCTTGATTATATTATTATTGTATCTATTGATATTTCAGAACAAAAAAATGCAGAACAAGAGCTAAAACAGTTAAATAAAGAACTAGAAGCGAGAGTAATACAAAGAACAAAGCAATTAGAGCTTGCTAATCAACAATTAAAATACATAAGTGAAACAGATCCATTAACAAAAATAGCCAACCGCAGAGTATATGAACGTAAGCTTCTTGAGAATATAGCCTTGGCTAAACGTGCACAACAGTACCTCTCCTTATTAATGATAGATATTGATCATTTTAAAGAATACAACGATCACTACGGGCATGATGTTGGAGATATTGCATTATCAAAAGTAGCTAAAACAATAGAAAGTTCATTATCAAGAGAGGTAGACTTTACAGCACGATTTGGAGGTGAGGAGTTTGTTGTATTATTGCCTTCAACTAATGAACAAGGTGCATTTGAAGTCGCTGAAACAATTAGAAATAATGTTCAAGACTTACTAATTAAACATGAGTTTTCTTCTTGTTTAAATATATTAACAATAAGCATAGGTATTGCTTCTTTAAAGGCTGAGGAAATTAATGGTGATTTACTATTAAAAAAAGCAGATACCGCATTATATCAAGCAAAAAATGGTGGCCGTAACCTTTGTCATAAAGCATCTAAAAGTCTTTAAATTATTATAAACTTATTATTGTTATAAAATAGAAACCCTTCTAAGCATACGCCATGTAGCAGGTTTCTATTTAAGGCATTGAATAACATAATAAATATTAAGTTAGATCAAAATCTAGAATACTCTAAAGGTTTTTTCAATAGAAATTGTTTCAAATCGAAACTCTCCACTAATTTTGGCTGTAAGCAAAGCATCACCAAATAATATATTAGAGACATCCCCAGTTTGCAGGTTTATTGCATCTGGCATATTAGTTGACCATTCAATTTTTATGTTTTCAATTCCTTCAGCTTCCAAATTTTGTGGTAAATATAAAGAGCCTGAACGATAAAAATGAGGTCCACTTCGATTAGCCATCACTATGCCATGGGTTAAATAACGTTGGGCTAACCTCAAGGGGGAACCGACAGCGCCAAGTAGAGTGACATAGTTTATTTGATTAGCGCCAGAAAATACCATTGAAGTATTAAATCCACTTGTATAAACAACTTTATCCGATAATATCCCAATTTGGCTAATATCACTTTTAACATCAGCTAATAACTTTTTAGATTCATAAGCCTTATTTTTATGAGTTAAAATACTGATATCATTCATACCAGCAGCCGCAACTAATTTTGCATTTACATTAATTGTTAAATATTGCAGCTCATGATCAAGTGATACAATTTGAGATAACGTCAGGTTATTTGAATTAAAGTCTAAAAATAAAACATCTTGCTGGCCGCTTTCCATTACCACCAACTCTTGATTACTCATAAAGTATACTTGTTCTAGTTTTCGGTTTGCATCTTGATAACTTGACAATAAACTCATTTTTTCTAAATCTATAACGATTAATTTTCCACTATTTTTTTCAGTATACGCAAGTAATTTACCATCATTGGAAATACTGATATGACTGACACTTTCAAAATCTTTTAGTCTATACCCTGTATCAATACTTAAAGTGAGTTCATGTCCAGATAACCGATAAATCTCTTGTCCTAAGCTGCCTTTCAAAACAACGGCAACAAATTTAGCATCTTCTGTCGTGCTCATAGTGACTAAAGCATTGTTATAACATGAAGCTTCACTTGTATTAATCGGTGGTATTATCGTTGGCTCATCAACAACTGGTGTTGAAGCTGAACTATAAGCATCAATCACCATAGCTGATTTATTTTGAGTGAGAGAGTTTTTAGTTTTAACTTTAATTTTAACTGGTGTTTCAGTCTCTTTATTAATTATTGATGATAAAAACAAACCAAAGTTTCCACTTGCCTGACATACATCAGGAGCTGAAGTTGCCTGCTCAGTTGTTAATAAATAAAAGTTATTTTCATTAAGGTGCTGCTTTATTTCTGCAATATCTATAGTACGAGTTTGTGTTGAATAATCCCAATCATCATCATCATCATCATCATCATCATCATCATCATCATCATCATCATCATCATCAGATGTTGCAACTATAGATTGACGAAAGCTAACTAATGGTTGTTCTGATGGCGCATTTGATTCAATTGCCGTGTAAGCACCATTATTCGCATTAAGGCTGATTAATTGATTATCATTGGTAACAATAATTGCTCTACCAGTCACAGGGTGAAGATCAAATTTACTAACACTGGTTGTTCCTTCAGCATCAAGTGGATAAAAATCACTGATGATTAAACCTGAATTTGTAAGGTCGTCTAAATGACTCTGAGTTGTTTTAACAGAAAAACTATTACTATAAATCATAAGATCAATGGTTGCGGTAATATTAAGATATGGATTGTTACTATTTAGTTTATTTGTATAAACCAAAGAGTTAATTATCTCTTCAGCAACATCAACAGGGCCATCCACTTTATCTAGCAAAGTAAAATCAAGTCCAAGTTTTTCAGTTAAATAATGTTTTGCTTTATCAATGCTTCCTTCCACAAGCGGATTGTACATCACTTCATTATTAATTAAGGTTGTAAATGGCGTAACAACCTTGCTGCCACCTACCCCTGTTAAAATAAAATCATCATAGTCAGTTATCACAGGGTTGTATTGTGTAATATTAAGCTCTGAGTCTTCAGAGCTATTAATTTTCAACTCACCTTCATCACATAAACCATTTAAATTATTATCAATGCAATCTTGTACATTTGCATTATATCGCTGCTTTTTTATATCAGGGATCACAGCATCATTACTAGACCCTCCACACCCATAAAGAAATAGAAAACATAAGATTAGCATCATCTTAGAATGTCGCTTTATTACCATTGTAAATACCAGTAGTCGATTTCGGGCAATTATTCCAGCATTTACCTGAAATAGCAATGATAATGAGAATAGTTATTGATACAGTATTTACTTTAATTTAGAATGCTGCGCACTTTAACTATGGGAAATTTAAATGAATACCTCACTATTTAGGGCATTACTGGTTACACAGCTCATGTTTAGTTTGATAGCTTGCGGTGGTTCTGGTAATAAACCAGATCAAATAATTGAAAAACCTACAACCGAAACTATAGCCATTATTAATATTAACGGTATTGCGATTGATGGTTATTTGAGCATGGCAAAAGTTTGTATCGATCTTAATAATAATTATCAATGTGATGGTGCCAGTGAGTACCAAACAATCACAGATAGTGAAGGAAAATTCACCTTATCAATGCCCGAAATAAATGTAACCGCAGGGCCTTTGCTTATAACCACTTCAGCAGGTATTACGATTGATAGTGATCACCCTGAACAAACGATCACCAAACCCTATTTTTTACTCGCCCCTAGTACTTTAAACGCAATAGCTGAACCTAAAGTAATTTCACCATTAACCACTCTCATTTATGCAAAACTGCAAGCACAATCCGACCAGTTATCACCGGATCAAGCTTTAGATGCAGCAGAAAAACAAATATTAAGCCAATTAAAATTAACCTCTGCCGAACAGTTATATGGTGATTTTATAAAAGCAGCAGTACAAAGTAATTTAACGCAAGAACAACAAAAAGCGAATCAAAGAACAAAAATGCAAGCTCAAGTAATAGCTGACGTCATGGCAAAAGGGCTTGAAGCATCTAAAAACAATGCGGCATATGGCAAAGATACTCAAGCAGCTAAACTGTTTTTACAAAAATTTACTGAAAATTCAATCGAATTAGTCGCAAAAAAAATAGACAACGCCATCTCTTTAGGTATTACTGAAGCAAGCAATATTGCAGATGATATAATCGACAATAATCCCCAATTAATTGTTTCAACTATAGAAATAGAACAAGGTTTTATAGAGCAAACACCCGCTCCAACAAATGGCATTGTTGATGATAATCAAAATACATTTTCTTGGGCTATCGTTCCCGGGTTTATTGATATAAATGATTATGAATATAGCCTTGATGAAGGCCAAATATGGCAAAGTGTAGCTGATAATTTCAAAATAAACATTGGAAATATTGACCTTGGAGTTAACAAATTACAAGTTCGCGTTAAAGCAAAAAATCAAATGCAAGCCGGTAAGGTTTTAAGCAATAATTCAGCCTTTTATAAACAACATGAAGGTGCAGGAACTCCAAAACTAATTGCTGTAAATGATCAACTCAATCATGACAATGTTCAGTGGCAGTTTGTCGAAAACTTTGACAATATTAATGACTATGAAATGAGCCTTGATGGCGCAAACTCATGGCAAGCAGCAACCACTCCAATTATTATTGGTGATATAAACCTTGGTATAAATCAAATTCATGTTCGTGTAAAAGCAGGCGTTCATCGAGATGTAGGTCAATCCTTAATTATTTCGCAAGCATTTACCAAATATATAATACCAGATGCCGCTTTTGCTCCAACGTATATTGCTTCTGATGATATCAATAATACATTTACATTTGCACTCATTAGCGACTTCCCACATATTTCAAATTATGAAGTGAAAATTAATTCTGAGCTATGGTTCAATGCAACAAATAATATAATCCAATTAGAAGATAAAGAGTACGCTATAGGCAGTATTAAAGTGAGAGTTAAAGGTGATGAAGCCAGCCTACGCCCAGCTGGTAATACTTTAACTAACCCGATAGCCTTTACTGTGAAGCCTTTGCCAGCAGAACCTCCAACTAATGGCGTAGTTGATGATAACCAAAATACCTTCAGCTGGACGCCTGTGCCTAATTTCAACTCAGCCACGGATTATGAATATAGCCTAAATGCAGGACTAACATGGCAAGACGTTACTGGTAATTTAGTTATTAATATAGGAAATATAGACATTGGCATAAATAAAGTACACGTTAGAGTTAAAGCAAAAGGCCAGCGTGATGCAGGTGAAGTCTTAAACAACTCCATCGCCTTTTACAAACAATATGCAGCTCCAGCCGCTCCTATACTAATAGCAATAAATGATGAATACAATTTAGACAATGTTCAATGGGATTTTACATCTGGTTTTAACAAAATCAGTGACTATGAAATGAGCCTTAACGGCAATAATTCTTGGATAGCTGCAACCTCTCCTATTCAAATAGGTAATATAAACCTTGATATCAACCAGATATATATACGTGTAAAAGCAGGTGTTCATCGAGATGCAGGCGAGCCTTTAATTATTTCACACGCTTTCACTAAATATATTATTCCCAACGCCCCTGATGCACCAGGTTTAATTGAATTAGATGATATCAATAATCTTTTTATTTTTAGAATAAACAATCAGTTTCCTGAAATATCTCATTACGAAACACAGATAAATCAAGCTTCATGGGAAACAGCAAATAGTCAAGAGATCCAATTAGAGGAAGAATATTATGGCCCCGGCAGTATTAAAGTAAGGGTCAAAGCAGATGAAACAACGCAACGTCCGGCCGGTAATATTTTAAGTAATTCTGTCGCTTTTACTATAAAAGCATTATCCGTTAATGCGCCAACAAATGGCGTCGTTGATGATAATCAAAATACTTTTAGTTGGAGCCCAGTACCAGGGTTTATCACTGCAAATGACTATGAATACTCTTTAAATGCAGGACAAACATGGCGAACTGTCGATAATAACTTAACAATTAACATAGGTAATATTTCGCTGGCTATCAACAGGCTACAAGTACGGGTTGCTGAAAACTTAAATCCGGGTAACAATAAAGCAGGTGCTATTTTAAGTAACCATATTGCTTATACTGTTTCAACTTCTCCTGTTAACGT
>NZ_FOLO01000017.1:25304-103053 GCF_900112265.1 Pseudoalteromonas denitrificans DSM 6059
AGCCTAACCAATGAAATTTATGCTATTGGCCAAATACAAGTACGTGTCTCTGAAAACTTAAATCCGGGTAACAATAAAGCAGGCGCTATTTTAAGCAATCAAATTGCTTATACAACCAATTTAGCAACTGGACCAATTGCACCTGTCATTACTTACCTTAGAAAAAATAATGGTATTTCATGGAAAATGCTAACCGATTATACCGAGCTAAAGCATTACGAGTACACCAATGATAAAGGCCTGACTTGGTACCCAACGATTAGTAATCCACAACATATAGGACATTTAGCTTACAGTAAAGAAGAGGTCGGGATCAGAGTAAAAGCGCAAGAAAAAGAAGAAGCTATTGCAGCAGGTAGCGTTGCATGGGCATCAAGTCATGAAGATGAAAACTACCAATTTGAATTTTACCCATACACCTGGCTAAATAAAAATCATCAAACAGAAGCTTTAAACACCAATGCTTCTTGGGATAAAACAGAAACTAGCTGCATGTTAGATCATAATCAGGCTATACCCAGTTTTTGGATTAAGATTGATTCGACCACTGCCAATAAGTTAGATGAAAAAATGAATGCACTTTTAGCCAAAAAACCCTGTGGCACTCTTGACTGGTCACTCATTCCCCTCAATGAATTAATCTCTAAATCACAAGCTGGAATAAAGTCAGAGTTAGCCGATTTCAGTCACACATATAATCAATTCATTACAAAAAGTGATGCTGGAGAAACTGTTTTTGTACAAAATGGAGCTCAACTTTCAAGTTATTCCGATGGCACAGCATTACTTCAATGGCAATATCCGGGTGTGACTTCAACCTTAAATACAATAACGGCAATTGTGACTAAAATACAAACTCAAGTCACAAATGATGAGCCCAAATACAAAAATGCCCGTACTCCAGCTGATAATTTATTAACTGATTATCAAAACGCTAAGAGTATTAATAACTATCTGTTGATTAATGATAACCTAACTAGCAGCAAAACAGTGCTAGAAACAAGTCTTGAATTAATAAAACAGCATCAACTTATTATTGAAAAAGACTTTGAATTTGCACAAGTTTTAGCAAACTTTGTAACACATGACCCCTTAGCGGATGAAATACAAAAGCAAAATTCAACTGACGCAATAAGCACTATCACAACAGCGGTAACAATACAAAATGAAAGAATAACTGAACTTGCAGCTTTAATTGTACAAATAGAAAGTTTGGCACAAGTTTTAGCTAATGTTGAAGCAATACACACAGCACAAACTGAGCTAAATGCATTAACAACTAGCTTAACGCATTTTGCCACTAGCTACCCAGCTCTATTAACTGCACTTAATTCTGCGCAAACTGGTAGTGAACAACATAAACAAGCAAAGTTATTACTGAATGAATGGCATCAATTAATGGATAAATATCAAACTGCCATAGATAAACTTAATCAATATCAAGTTTTGCTCGATGCTTTACCATCAAATTTACATGCTGATGCACTTGCTGAATTACTCCTTGTTCGCAATACCCTAAATACAGCTAAAACTCACTTTAATCTGAATGATTTAACCACAGATTACCAAACGGTAAAACAAGCATTTGAAGATGCATATCAATCTGGCTATCAAATCACTATAGATAATGCTGTGATCGGAACTCACTTTGCCAAGCTCGATATCGCAGGCCATTACATTGAAGCCGATACCACATTTTATCAGGGCTGGCGATGCCTTACTGATTTAAGATATCAAGAAAGGCAAAGAGTATGGGCATTATTAAATAAAGGAACTCTTGGTAGCATAGATAATGTCGCTTATTCAGGAGGCAGTGATAAAAACCTAATGGAAGCAGGTGGTTTATTAGCGCAATATAATAGTGATGCCATTTGTAATTATACTGACTGGCAAATACCAACAATTCATTTATTAGGCTCACTGGCTACCACAAATATCAGTAAAGAAAAGTTATCCATAGACCCTGCAGTATTTCCAAATCATCAAGGTACTAACTTAGATAGCTACTATTATTGGAGTGTTCAGGCACCTAATTCAACTCAACATAGAGCTTATCAATACAACAGCCCAGTTAAAACAAGTTTCTCTAATGAACAAGATTTAGCCAATATAGGGGAGGATAACTATTTCACTTTTGCACGAGTATATAGGCAACAGAAACAACAATTGCTAGATTCAACAGGTAATGTCACCACAGATTGGGATACAGCTACGTGTGTAAAAGAGAGTTCAGGAGCTATATGGCATTTGCCAAAAACAGGTGAAATTAATACACGTTATCAAACAATCGCAAAATTAACAGGAATAGCTGAGAATGGTGGCATTGAAACAGATAACATTCCACATTTGATGAATACAGCAAGTGCACCATTATGTGGTAAAACCAACTGGCAGTTACCGACTTTGGCACAGTTATCTGACCTATACTTTTATCCACTAAATAAAACTTATTTCCAATATTGGCATACTGACAGCACTGAAAATAATGATCATAATTTTTATCTGAGCCGTGATATTAAGTCTAGCTCAAGTTATCGCTGTTTAGCGCTTAATGGAGATGCTGCTGATTGTAATAGAAAAGCATACAACGGCGCACTTATTAATCGATATTTATACATAATGATAAGTGAGCCTACAAAAGATGTACCTGACGCACCAATCAATGGCGTTGTAAATGATGGTATTGAACTAAATACCTTTGGCTGGGATTATGCTACTGGTTTTAACCAAAATAATCAGTACGAATATAGTATAAATGCTGGCTTATCATGGAAAGAGGTTACAGATAACCCGCAAAATATAAATGATAACGACTTAGCCGAAGGTGATGTTCAGGTACGTGTCAAAGGCCGCGCAGAAATATTTTTACCTACAGGAAAAGCCTTAAAGTCAACGAAAGCATTCACCCCTTCCATAGCATGTAGTGGTTATTTTAACAATGGGTTTTGTTATAACTTAGTCGCAGATGAAAAGAGCCATATCGATGCCTTAACACACTGTACTGAATTGGGATCAGGTTTACTTACAAAAGAAACAGACACTGATTTATTTTCAGTAATTACAAATGGTTTATCATTAGACAACAGTAAAAACTATTGGCTAAATGAGACTAGAAATGAAGATGCTTATACTTTTCATTATAGTAATGACAAGTGGAAAGTAGATAACTTCCCCGAGGATCGAAATAAGACCTACCCCTTTGTTTGCATTAAACTAAAAGCAGTAGCTGATGCACCAAGTAATGGTACTGTTGTTGATACAACAGATATAAATACCTTTGGCTGGGATTATGTTTCAGGCTATATAACCCCCATAGATTATGAATATAGTATTAATACAGGCAAAAATTGGATAGATGTTACTACGAATCCTCAAAGCTTAAGTGATATAAATTTAGAAATAGGGGATGTTCAGGTACGCGTAAAGGCAAAACCACAAGAGTATTTACCTGCTGGTGAAATACTAAAATCAACTCAAAAATTCTCATCTTTAAAAAATTGCACTGGGTATTTTGAAAATGGCAATTGTTATACTTTAGCAACTCCCCCTAAAAACCACACAGATGCCAGTAACCATTGCCTTGCTGAAGGTGCTGGTATGGTTTCTAAAGATGCAACAGTTGACTTTACTCAAATAGCAAATTACTTATCTTTAGAAAGTAAAAATAAATACTGGTTAAAAGAAATTGATTCATGGGGTTATGGTTATTCACTACGGGATAGTAGTGGATGGGGAGCCGATTACGCATCAATTAACATCTCAACTTCACAACCATTTATATGTGTTAAATAATCTTACATTCACTATAAGCCCAAAATTAATATTTTGGGCTGCTCATTGGTCTAAATAGTATTAAAAATAAATGTTTTCAACACATAAAAAAACGCTCATTGAAAAATGAGCGTTTTTTATAATTTATAGTCAGTTAAAATAACCAGTGAAAATAAACACCTATATGATCGCCTTTCGCTTTTACCCTTTGTGAGCTGGGTTCTGATAGAGATTGATTCATCACATTCATATTAGCGTCATAATTTATTTTGACTGCGCGTAATTCTACTAAGCTATTAAATCCCTCAAATTGATAACCAACAGATGCAATTAAGCCTGTTGCATTACTAAAGTCAGTCTTAATATCTTGCGATGTATTTTCAATCATAATATCACTAACTTTATTATTAAATTCAGCAAAATCTAGAGCCTTGCCAGTTGATTTTATATTAAAGTGGTGCGTCACACCGAGTCCAAGACGTATTTGATGATTCACTTGATAATAAGGGATTATTTCAAATTCAAATCGACTAAACTTTATATCCGGATCATTTACTTGATCCCAGTGATAGCTAGTATTAAGTTGAATATTAATCTGATCTGACAAGGCAAAATTAACCCCACCTCCCACAGCAAAAAAACCTCCAGCTTTGAGCTTTTCACTATAACTCACATCAGGCTCCGCTTCAGGGCTTGTTGCTTCGGAGACCTTTTTACCACCTCTTGCAATGATATCACCGCCATTTGTCATACCTGCAAATAATGAGTAAGTAGGTGTTGATCTTAACTGATTTTCAATTGATTGTGCGCAGGCTGTGTTTGTTACAATTAATGATGCCAAGGCTAATACCTTGGTTCCCTTATTCATTTATAAGCTTCCTAATATATTTAAAAAATGTTACGTTAAACTGCTTGGATCACGATGGAATTTTAATTGATCATCAATAAATAATGGTGCAATGATAGACTTAACTTTATTTGATAGGCTTGGCTTAATACAAAGTGCAGTACTGAAAATACCACTGGTTAAAACGCTATTACTGATCACTGAAACCGATATTACTTTTTGATTGATCTGTTTGTTTGTCAAAATATGAGAATACGCTTGTGAGCCATATTTAAATTGTCGTTCGTAATGACCAGAAGTTGCCATGGCCTGATTTTTCAAACATATACTGCCACACACTTTACTCGGCTCTAGTGGGTTTTGTATCGCAACCCTAAAGGGACTGCCATCCGGTTTACAACCCCAAGAGATCACATCACCGCCAAAATTAATAAGCCCGGAATTTATATCTAATTTTCGGCATAACGTCATAGCCTGATCAACCGCATATTCTTTAATAACCCCCCCTAAATCAAATTGTGTTTCAGGGCTTTTAAAGGTTAATATGGGTCCATTAATTGACCAACTATCCAATCCTATCGCATGCTGATACTTTTCAAACAATAAATCTAAACTCTGTAACTTATTAGATTGAGCTGCCCTTTTAAGTGTACCGGTTGTTATATCAAACAAACCTTGCGTTGCAACTGACAGCTCCCTCACGCAAGAAAAAACGGCTGCACTTTGTGTATCTAATACAACTTGCGATAAGCCGCGATTATTAATATGGTAATTAAGCCAAGAATTTTTAGCATAAAAATTATATTTTTTTTCAAGCGCTAAAGTTTGCAGTTCTATCGCGCTTGCTGCATCAATAAGCACTTTTTGATCTTCACCAATCAGCATTAACTGGCAATTAACTGTCATCGCACAAAACTCATGGCATACAGTTAATGGCAAATTTGATTTAGGGCGATTAAAAATGATAATTAATGCCTAATACAGCCCAAGTTGCAGCAAATTCATTACTTTGCTTATACCTATTTGCTGATATGTCTATTTGCCAATGTTGTGTAAGTTGATAACTCATAGTCAAAGAGAATGTTGTTGCATGATAATCTCCAAGTCTTACATCATTACTGCCATAACCTGTAGCAGCAAAGCTAACGACTGGTTCATCAGTTCCCACATCATTTGGATTAAGGTAAAAATCAGCCCCATTTTGTTCGTAATAAATAAATTCAGGTTTAATAAATAAGCCATTTATCACTTCAAAATTAAGTGAATTAGTTAAAGTATGAGAATCAATTGCCCAGTTATCAGAGTAATAACGATAACTTGATTGCCCTGTCAACCAATGCCACGGTTGATAGGCTAAACTCATTTTTGCGCCCGCAGCATTTCTTGAGTCTGGTCTGCTATCCGCCGCAAGAAAATATTCATTATTTTCTATAGACTCGCTATTATCTAAATCAATTTGTCGTAAAACAGTTAAATAATGATTACTTAAGTAGCCACTATCACGATTAATAAACAGTTTTATATCAAATGTAGATTTGGGCGATAGTACCTGAGTAAATCCAGTTTCAAAGTTAAAGCTATTCAAGGATTCTTCGGTACGAGTTTGATAACCACTTCCAAATACTAAAGTTTCATCATCAAGATAAGCCAAGCCTATATTTAATGAACGATTTTTAAATTTATCGAGATATAATAAATATGAAGCTGAAATACTATTGCTTTTATAATCATTTTCTTTTGAATGAGATACACCATAAGTCCACTCATTACGGTATCTGTCTCGTATCGTTAAAGCCCCAGTAAAAGACTTTCTGGTATCAACAAGATCAACACGTCTAATATTATACCGACTCACATCATAGGCATAACCTAAAAGCGTTTGACTTGTTAATTCCTGAGCAGCGTCTAAGCCAGGTGAGCTTGCACCTGGGTCAACTTGCCATGCAGGAGATGCTCCCGAAACACTGTCATAACCTAATGATAAATCTAAACTATAATCAACACCTAAATCTAATTTCAAACCAAGTGATGTATCACCAACATTGATTCTTTTGTCATCTTCACGATAATCCATATGGTGTAACGACAAAGTTTGTTCTGCACTGGTAACACCAGAAGCAAATACCGAACAGCCAATTACACTTAGATTTATATTTTTTTTCATCGATAATACCTATTATTTACAACCACAACCGCCACCAGCAACACCATTGCCACCTAAACTTGCTTCTTTAGAAATAAAAACTTTATTGGCAAACTTACCTAGTACAGGCGCTACGCCACCAGGTGACATCGCAGGCTCTGCTAAGGTCGCTTTTTGCCAAGGTTTTACTGTTTTATTGTTTAACAAAGAATCAATCCAGCTAAATCTTTCATTAAACCACTCACCTAAAGGACTCACTGTTGCTGCTATCGGTTTATTAATATTATTCAATTGAGAAAAACCATCTGATATAGCGGGCAATATTTGATCAGAAACGAGCAATGTTTGTTGAGTCTCTACCGGTAGTGTTGGTGTTTTTTCTGGGTATATCCGTTTATTATGATATTGAGTTACCGACTGGCTTCGCCCTTTTGTGGTAAATTTTTTTACAACTTTAGTTGTTGTGACCGATACATTTGACTTAACCAAACCCTTTGTTTGATCTTTTTCAGTTGCGTATATAGACAAACTGTTTATTAACAAACAAAAAATAGCCCCCTTCATTAACAGTTTTTGCTTCATTATTTCAATCCCAACTGCTTTAAATCGTTACTTATAACCTTTCCGATATGCGGGATCGCGCCATATCGAATACCTAATATTTTATTATTGCGAATATAATATAGTGCAGGCATGCCTATGGGTTCAAAAGCGCCGATAACTTGCTGACTTTGATCATCAACGACTCGAAAGCTCAAATTCATTTCTTTAAGAAAGTCTGCCGCAACTTTTGGATCTTCATCAACTTGAATACCAATAAATTCAACACCTTTTCCTTTTGGTTGTTGCGAAAGTTGACTTGAAAGTGCATCAACTTCAGGTAATTCAATGCGGCAAGACACACACCAGGAAGCAAAAAAGTCGACCAAAGTGATTTTATTTGGATCTAATTGCAACTGCTGACTTAATTGCGACGAAATAACATCTCCTCGCTGTAATGCATTCGTATTAAAATTAACCATAAGTAACAGTGAAATTAACCAATATTTTTTATTCATATACCTTTGCCTTAACGTATGAGCTGTAATTTTTGATTGTTAGTATCGATACCGGCTTGCTCTAACATCAAGTCGATAAGAGTGCTTAAATTGTTCAGAGGTGACATTTTGTCAGAACCTATACAGCTTTCTATATTTGAATTATTTGCAAAATCACCATATTCAATGCCATATATTTCAATGCCTTCATTTCGAATATTTTCACATATCCCTTGTTCAATCATGGCTTTAAAATCATAAGAGTAAGAACCTCCACCTTTGCCATCACCAAAAACTATAATTGCTTTGTTAGCTTTAGCACGGTATTGAGTATTATTATTCCATTCACCAGCCCATTGTTCAGAGAGCATACGTGCCCCCATAATAATGCTATGGTAATAGATAGTCATACCTACATTAGATGGCTCTATATGTTCTTGTATCCGCTTACTCACCTTAGATAAATCTTCACTTAACGGTAAAGTTGCTATATCCGGACAACCTTCTTCTATCCAAGTTGTATCCTCTGGTCGGGGTTGATAGCGAATATGCAATAAATCTTGGTAATGGGTAAATACATCTTCTGCGGTTTTATCAGCACTAGAGACTAACTCTCCGTTTATACTAGATTTGAAAGATATGGCATCTACACATTGCAGCCGATTATGAGACTCAGGTAACCAATTGGCATCTTCTACTGAAACTAAAAAGCTGAAAGGCACTAAAGCTATTCTAATATTGCCAGATTCAAAACGCTGATCTAATTGTTCAATGATATTGCTTAAAGTATTTTTTAAAGTTTCAATTGAGCTTTTTTGTGACCCTGATAAATCAATCACTAATGCAATATCGAATTGCAATTGCTTTCCTGTTCCTGCTGCTCCCTGATTCGCAACTTTAATCACATTGCTATTATTTCCGGGTAGTAAAATATAAGCAGTATCAAACCTAGACTTTACACGATAACCATTAACTTCTTTTGATATGCTGACATCATTTACATCTGCTAACCCACTATATTGATTAATAAAAGCAGTTGCAGCACTTAGGTTTTCCGTATTATTATCTAAGTTACGTTTTGCTATATACATCGCTGCGGCTTCACTTGCATTACCAAGGTGTGTTTGCGCCGCTAAAGTATTTGATAAAGTTACGCCGATACCCCCTATAAGTAATAATACGGGTATTACAAACAATGCAGCTATCACGCTAATACCTTGTTGGCGCTTAATTTTAGGGTAAGTTTGTCTAGCTAATTTCATGCATTACCTTTGAACAGTTAAACTGCGAGAATAAAGGCTAGAAAAGCTACTTGCACCACTAAAAAGCGCAAATAAACTAAAACGACCTAATGGTTGGCATAATTCAACAACATATATTCCGGGTTCATTTTCTAGTTGGTAACTTAAAACAAGAGGCAAAGCTTGATTAATGTCTGCAGTAACACGCCACTGACAACTTGCTGAACCATCACTAAATTGCGCTGTCTTTAATGGTTCGACATTTCGAATTAATGAATGCACATTAATAGCGATACCTGAGTCTTTTAATTGTGATCTAGCAATGAGGGCCAACTCTGTTACTTGTTGTTGGTTTAAGGGTTTAGGCTGATTACTTTTTATATCTAAATAATACTGCTGCCTATGACTTATAATCGTCGCTAAACTGTAGCTCAAACGGTCTAATTGTCCTTGCTGTTGAAAATAGCGACTTAAATCAAAGCTCAGTAAAATCACTAAAATTAATATGGGTAATACAAAAGCAAACTCAAGGGCAATCACACCTTGCTGCAATATTATTGGGCGTTGGTGATTCAAATTAAGCTTCATATTTGACCAATATTTCAGTATTAAAATTTAAGCTTTTTAACCAGGGGCTAAAAGTTGAAAGTGAATATTCCACCTGATATTTTGCTATTGGTGCAGTCAAGCCCGCACGATCTGAACTGGCATTATTTAACGCTAATTGTTCAGGATTTTTGAAATAGCTCACTTGTATTACTTTAATTTTATTCTTATTCAATAGTGAAGCTTTATTACGCCCTATAATTTCAATTATTTGAGCCTGATAACTGCCACTTGCTGTAGCAGTTAACTTTATTTCTCTTGCGGCTTCAGCCACAACCTGATTTAAACTCGCTCGGATCATTAATCCTCGAGCTAACTCTAATCCACTAAATACAATAAAAATTAATATTGGAAGAACAAAAGCAGTTTCAATAACCATGCTGCCTCGTTGTTTTTTTATTGATGCCATTAAGAGTCTACCTTAGCGGGTAATACTTGCTCTTTGTGACTGAATTGATAGTAATTAATATTTTGTTCTATTTGCTGTTGATTAAAGTCTTTTGCCAGTACTTGTCTAGCATAATCTTCATTACCATTTAAAGTTAATGCCAATGCTAAATTATTACGCATTTTAGCTGTACTACGTTGCTGCTGATATAAAGGTAATAACAGACTAATTGCGCTACGATATTCATGTTGCAAAATATAATTAAGCGCAAGATTATTTTTATATTCAATATTGCCCGGCTTTAATGCCAGAGCTTGAATTAGGTATTTGTGTGCACTGTGATAATCTTTTAACCAACTACAAACAATACCCATGCCATTTAGACTGGAAATATCCATATTATTTATATTAATGGCAAAACCAAAAGCGTCTTTTGCCGCATCATATTGTTGTTGGTCCATATAATTAAAACCCAGCTCACGCCAGCTTAACAAGCTATCAGGTGATATCATATTTGCTTGTTTAAGATAATGAATTGCTAACTCAGATTGACCCAAAGCCCTATAAGCCTGTGCTAATGGTACTAATAACGAAACCTTATCCGTTAAGTTATCAGGTTGATTTTTATCATAATTAGCTAACAAATTCTGATAAAGACCAATTGCACTGCGCATATCACCACTTTGCAGTGCAATATCCGCTAACGTATTGTCAGATAACTTATGCTTAATTTTATCTGGGGGTGTTTGGCAAGCACTCAAAAAAACACATATCAATGCCCATTTAAATGCCCCCACTCTTGATAATAAGAACTGCATCATTGCTTTAAAAACACTCATAAACATATTTATTGCATTCCCTTTAATGCCATAGTTAACATAGATATTTGCGGCGCAAGTATAATCACCAGTAATGGCATAAATACCAAAACCAACATAGGTAAGGTAATTTTTGAAGATAGTTTTCCAATACGCTCTTCAATTGAAAACTTTCTTAGCTCTCTCATTTCACTTGAGAAATTACGAAGTGTTTGCGCTAATGGAGAACCAAATTTTTCGGCTTGTTGTAATACCGTAACAAGTGCAGTCATTTCTGTAATTTGGGTGCGGTTCGCTAAAGCATGCAGTGCCGCTTGGCGATCTGGATTTACTTTCATATGATCTACTGTTAGTTGCCATTGACGACACAGTTGGGGATAAATATCATCTAATTGTTCACTAACCATATCTAAAGAACGCTCCAAAGTAGCGCCTGACTCTAAACAAATGACCAATAATTCCAAGCTATCTGGAAGTGCTTTAATAATCCCTGTAGTTTGTTTTTTCTTTCGATAAATAAGAAAGTTATCGGGCATGATATTAATTACAAAAGCAATGCCTGCGCACATCCAAAATGACTTCATATCAAAGTTATTGTTCATTAAAAAAAAGATACCTGCGCTAATAAAAGCGACTGCTGCAATACTGAATTTGATTAATAAAAAATAACGTATGGCCTTGGTGTGATAAAAACCAGCGGCTTGTAAGTTATTACGTATTTTTTCAATTTCTTTCGCAAACCATTTATTTTCATTTTCTTTATCAAATAACTGATTTTGTTTTTTATTTTTATTGTGTATATCTTCATTTAAGTACCGAGTAATTCTTTCTTGCTGTCGCTGTTGCTGTAATCCTTTACGAGATAAAAATATCGCCGAAATAGAACCGCCTATAAAAAGCGCTAAACTAAACCACCACCATGGATCACTCCAGATATGACTCATTGCATTACCCATTTCCATTTTATTAACTCCGCTAATAATCAATTTTGGTCATTTTGTTTATCAACAACAGGCCAATAGTGATACTGATAGCAGCATAGGCCGATACCAGTTGTCCGGCTTCTTGATAAAATAAATAATCAAAAATATGCGGTGCCTGAAACCAAAAGAGTAATAAAAATAAAGGAGGCAGCAAGGCGATAATTTTTGCTGATACTCTAGGCTCAGCTGTCATAGACATAAGCTTTTGTTGCATTGCTTTTCGTTCATGTAGGTTTGCCATTAATTGATGCAAGACAAAAGTTAATTGCCCGCCTGAGTTTTGATTCAACAGTAATGTCACAGTGAAAAATTTAAAACTGGGTAAATCTACTCGTAATGATGCATCTGTTAATGCATCTTCTAAGGTTATGCCTATGGCTAACAAGTCTGTAATGCGTTTAAAAACATCTGGAACAGGTCCTTGCATATCCTTAGTTACATGTGCCATAGCAGCAGATACTGTTACACCAGCACTAATTGCACGGCTGATAGTTGCAATTGCAACTGGAAAGTCTTCTTCAAATACAGCGCGTTGGCGTTTTAGCAAAGAATTAAAAATTAAAAAACTAAAAAACAAATAACTTAATATAATGATGACTATTTGCCAGCCCAGAGCAAATGAGCTTGTCAAATATACAGCAGGGAAAATACTCACTAATGCAATGGCTATTAGTTTTATTGCAAACTGAGTACTTATAACTGAAGCCAACTTTTGCTGACTTAAATACAACCAAAGTTGCCACCCTTTTTGATATTTATTAACATTAAATAGTTGAGTTTGATCCGTTTCACTGTCAGATGAGGGTGTTAAAGTCAGGTAGCGATTTAATCGTGACTCCAATAATCCTTTTTGACGAGACAAATTTTTCATTGCAAAAGTCGTAAAAACTAAAATCAAAACTAATGCTATAAATAAAAAGATCATGCAGCCTCCAGTAGCTGCAAAATCGATTGCTCTAAACCGTAATAACGTATTTTATCTAAACAATGAGGTTGAATTTTATGATTAATAAAAGAGCCTGTTAGTTTTCCTTTATTATTTTCGCCCTGATATTGATAACTAAATAAGTCTTGTACTAATAATGTTTCCCCTTCTAGACCAACAAGTTCACTAATACTCGTAATACGACGTTTACCATCACGCATTCTGCTAACGTGCACTATAATATCTATCGCCGAGTTCATTTGTCGCTTAAGGGCAAGAGATGGCATATTGACTTGTCCCATCAGTAACATGTTCTCTAATCGAGTCAAAGCATCTCGTGATGAATTAGCATGTAAGGTTGACATAGAGCCGTCATGACCTGTATTCATAGCCTGCATCATTTCAAATGCTTCTTCACCTCGGACCTCACCAACGATAATGCGGTCAGGTCGCATTCTAAGTGCATTTTTCAACAAGTCTCGTAAGGTCACTTCACTATTGCCTTCGATACTTTTAGGGCGACTTTCTAATGTCACCACATGCCCTTGTTGTAATTTAAGCTCTGCGGCATCTTCTATCGTTACAATACGCTCTTGTGAATCTATTTGGTGTGATAAAGCATTGAGTAAGGTTGTTTTACCAGCACCAGTCCCCCCTGAAACAAGAATATTTAAACGACAATGACTGGCTATTTTTAAAAATGTCATCATGTCATCTGACATAGCCCCGCGTTGCGCTAAATGCGCCAGCTGCAAACTTACTTTTGAAAATTTACGGATTGAAATGCTGGTACCTGATAAGCTCAATGGGGGGATAACAATATTTACTCGGCTACCATCACTTAAACGTGCGTCAACCATAGGATTTGTTTCATCAATACGACGTCCTATTGCCGAAGCGATACGTCTTGCAACATGTAACAAGTGATTTTCATCACGAAACTTAAAGCTGCTTAGACTTAGCTTTCCATCTCGTTCCACATATATTTTTTGATAACCATTAATTAAAATATCATTAATTGTGGGATCATCAAGTAAGGTTTGCAATGGCCCTAAACCCAACATATCTGCAAGTAGCAATTCGGCAACTTGCTGTTGAGCCTGGTAAGTGAGTGGCAATCGCTGTTGATTCGCAATTGCTGTAACAGCCTCTAAAATACGCTGTGCCAATTCATCCTGACTTAACTTAGTAGCAACTCCAGGATCTATACTATTAAATATTTGTTCACGAACAATATCATAGGCTTGCTCATCTATATCAAGGTCGCTCACAATCGCATTATTAAGACGGGTATTTTTTACCACAGTTTCATGTTCTGCTACTTTACGGCCAAACATTAATAACCTCGACTAAGTGATTTAGATGACGTTTTTTTAGTCAATATCGATAAATATTTAAATAAACCATTTTTTTTAGGTTTGCTTATTCCTAAAATATCTTCACTGAGTAAGTTTAAGCTACGGCCAATTGCATGGCGGTCACTTAATAATGACTGACCTAACTCAGCAGCTTTTAGTGCAACTTTAGGTGCATAAGGCAATACATGATCAAACTTTCTACCTAAGCTTTGTTCCATTTGCATTTGATCTAACATCACATCACGAGGCGCATAAATTTGATTTAAGACCAATAATGTTCGTTGACCATACTGTCGTTCACCTAGTTGTGACAATAACGCCTTACATTGCCTAAGCCCTGCCATAGTAGGAGCACAGACTAAAATTTGAATATCAGCGCCAATTAAAGTATCTGATATTCCTTGCTGGTTTAATAAGTGCGAAGGTAAATCCCATAATAAATAGTTATATTCTTCACTCAGTACATGACGTAATTTTTGATAACTGGCCGCATCAAAGTCTTGCCTCTGACCCATAGATTTTAATAAAAATAATCGTTCTGAAATTTGCTGGCATGCTCTTTCTATAAATATTTTATCTATGCTATTTTGCTCACTGAGCAAGTTCATCAAGCCAAAGCCAGCGTTAGAATCAAGTAATAAATCTAAATCACCGCCATAACAATCAAGATCTGTGATCAATGTTTGTGCACCATGTAGCGCGAGCGCTCGACCAATATTTGCAATAAGGGTTGATACGCCAACGCCACCACTACAGCCTGTAATTGCAATTTGTTTAGCATTACGTGTATTTTGATGTTTAATTTGACCGCTAGCACGCCCTATTGCATGAACTAACTGCTCCTGATTTAGCGGTTTACATAAATAATCATCCACGCCCATTTCTTTAAGTTCACGATATAAATCAACCGACACATCATTGCCAATCACTATGACTCGGGTTCCAGGTTCACATACAGTTGCTAACGTAGTGATCGCAGCTAAAGGCTCATCTTCTGTTTGAATATCAACAATTAAAACGTGTGGAGATACATGGTTGCGTAAATGCTCTATCGCTTTTTGTACCCCACCGATTATAATTTTTTGCAACTCTGTTGCAGGAAAATGCGTAAATACTTTATCAACCAATAACTCACTGGCCTTATCACTTACAAAAGCTGTTAAACCTGACTGTTCACTTGATTCAGATAGACCTATATTGCTCTGTGTTGTTTGATAACTCATTCGATTCCCTGCGTAACATCAGTAAGTGAAATCTTATTATTTTGTTCTGTGCCTTCACGGTACTTCACAACATCATTGACATTTTTAACACCATCGGCAGGTGCCAGTGCAGCGCCACGAATTAATTGAGCTGGATCTGAAATCATCATGGCTAAATTTCGAGTGGTTGCGCACCCTAAATCAGCACGCGGATCAGACTTACAACTTGGCGCTACTGCTCTGAAATATTCACTAATAATTTCAACAACTTCTGGTTTAGCATCATTTGAAATCTTAAAAACCAACTTATCTGATGCGATACCAAAACCAAGTAATAATTTACTTAGCTGAGCCTGATGCAAAGTCAAAGTAGATTGCGTCGCAGTAACTAAAATACGCTGTTTATAGCTTGTTCCCTGATTAAATATAAATAAATTGAGGGCTTGTTTTTGCTTATCATCTAAACCTGAATATTTAACATCAGTGAATGATATTTGGCTATTGAGTAACTCTAATCCAATAGCTTTCAAACCTGTATTAGACGGTGAATTAGTATAACTCTCAATATTGGTACAACCGGATAGTGATATCATGGCGGCAACAAGTAATGTTAAAAGTTTAATTTTCATAACACTCTCCTTAATAATAAAAGCCGTTGTCACCAAGTAAGCGAGGCTGGTCTTCATCTATTTGTAATGCAGGCATTACTGTTTCTTGCTGCCATGTCATATTAAATAAACGCTCTAAATCACTATAAGGCTTATAGTTATCAGTAGGTAAAGTTAGATTTTTATCTCTGGATGGCTGCACCACATAAGCTTCTGCGATAATCACTAATTCAGTTTCTTTACGTTCAAAACCTGTAGAGCGAAACAATGCCCCCAACACAGGAATATCACCTAAAAATGGAAACTTACTCACTGTATTGTTTTCGTCATGCATTAATAAACCAGCCAACATAAAACTTTCGCCACTGGCCAGCTCCACTGTGGTATCTGCACGATTAACCTTAATTCCAGGGACTGCTAAACCGCCAACAGCTAAACCCGTGTTAACATCTAAACTACTCACCTCTGGTTGAATTTTAAGGCTAATACGTTGATCACTGAGTACTGTGGGAGTGATATTTAATAAAACACCATATTTTTTATATTGAACTAATATTTGACCATTTTGGTTTTGACTGACAGGAAGCGGATATTCCCCACCGGCTAAGAATGATGCCGTTTCACCAGATAAGGATGTTAAGTTTGGTTCAGCTAATAGTTTGGCTGCACCTTCTTTAGCCAAAGCATCGAGCATTATTGAGTGTGAGTTAAGTTTAAGACCAAATATTTTATTCAAGCTACCCGCAATATCAACACCGACCACTTTATCCATCATCTGATTAAGGTCTAATTCAGAAGTATTACTTGTATGATTAACCCAACCTACATTTTTTAAACCTAGCATATCATCGCCAGGATGCAGTCCAAGTTTTGTTGTAACACTACGTGATACTTCGGCAATTCTTACTCTAATATTAACTTGATTAGGTAAAGTTACCGCCAATTGGTTAATAGGTTCTGGCGGCTCACCTTCCTCTGATGAAAACATCATGTAACTTCGAGATAATGCAACAATGTTTGCAGCAACTAACGCTGTAGGCGCAGTTCCTTGTAATAATAGCTGCCCATTATTTGATACTGCTTTAACTCTTGCTTCGGGGTAAAGCGTAGTAATTTGTTCATTCAGCTCTATAGTATCGTGCTGAACTTTTATTTTATCTTCAAAAATGACGCTACCCGCAGCATCAAGCGCATATAAATTAGTACTACCTGGTTTTAGTCCAAAAACAAAAATTTTATCACTGGCGGGAACCTGATAATTTGCTATATCAGGATTTGCAACAAAAATGGTTTTTGCATTACTCGGTAACTGAATTAAATACCCTTCACTTACAGTTATATCTAACGCGCTTACGCAATAACTTATACCAGTAAACAAGAACAAGAACGCCTGAAAATACTTCGCCATTTTAGTTCTCTTCCTTATATTTATAATTTGTCACTAACTGATATTTACCTTTCATTAAAACCATATTTGCACGATCTGTTCGGCTATTGAATTGAGTTAATACATCTGAAAAAGTAGTTGCTTTTGGTTTTATTTGTTGTTCTCTTAATAGGTTTTTTTTATTCACACTTCGCAGTAACAAACTGAGTTGTCCTAATTCCTGGGCTAACGCTAATTGCTCAGCTTCAAGGGTGCTCACTTCAAGCGTTACTGTACTTTGCTCATTAAATTTTTCAGCCTGATGTTTACCTTCTTTGATTTGATCTTGGCGTTCAATTTTACGGTCAACAGCCAGTAACCTAACATTACTCACTAATTGTCTGGCAGAACCACTTGAGGCAATCAACCAGTTATCCTGATCAGCGCGTTTTTTAAGATGATGATAAAACATCACATCAACACGATCCCCTGGTCGAATTAAGCCTGCGATCGCCGCTTTTGCATCAACTTTAATAGCGATTGCACGTTTATCATGATCTAAAACACTGGTTAAAAAATCACTGTCATTAGGTGAAACCATATCGTCGAAATGTAAATAGTTACCGCTTTTTAATGCATGGCGCGTTATGCTGGTCTCAAAACTGTTAAGTTTAAAATCTTTTTTTATTATTACGCCAACGAGACTATTAGCATGAGATTGCGATATTAACTTCCAGCTAACTTGATTACTTTTTAATGCTTGGCCAATTTCAATATCACTGTTTATTGTTAGCACAGAAACTTGAGGCTCAATTATTTTCTCTTCAACCTTAGGGGAATTTACATTTGTCATCTGCCAATAAATCCCGACTAACCCGGTCAAAGTTAAACAAAAGGTCAAATATATTATGTGTTTTGTTGATAACATCTAGAAACAATATTCCTATATCAATAAAATTGTGGCGCTTGCAGTTATGGCAATTCCATAAGGCAAGGTCGTTATTTTTTTATGCGCTAAAAGCTTAGAAGTAAATAAAACAACAATTTGGTTATACAAAATACTTAACCCAGCTAAAAAACCACCAAACATGGTCATTAAGATTAAAAAAGTAACTAAATTATTTGGTGTAAACCATATAGATAGAGAAGCGATTAATTTAATATCTCCACCACCTAAACAACCCAACCTATAAATAAAGCAACCCAGAATAAAAACCAGAAATACATAAAATATACGTAATAATACAATTTCCGGTTTATACTCCATTGGTTGGATAATTAAATTCAAAAAACCTAGTGCTAATATCAATAAACAGAAACAGTTAGGTAATTTTCTATAACGAATATCGCTATAGCAGCACAAACACAAAAGAAGGAGCAATGACCAATAAGTTATGCTCGCAATTAATTCAATCAAGATTTATCTTCTGTAGCGCATTATTTAAATGAAATAACTTTAATTACCTGAAGTTAATGCTGTGATTTTAGTTTTGATAGATTCAAAAGTTTGCTCAATAATGGCACTTAAACCATCAGCGCCACCAAAAGAGGCAACTAACAAACCAACAATTATTGCAGCTAAAACAGCATACTCTATAGAAGATACACCACGTTGATCTTTAATAAATGATTTTAAATATGACATTTTTCGTTTCCATTAAATTAACATTAACGCAATTGCGAATGAGATCGATTATTGTTTCGAGCGCATTCTACTTATTTAATAAAAGATTGCAAACATAATTATTTATGAATTTAGGCGATCTATGATCCCTGCCATTTTTTATGATCTTTTTAAATAAATAACTTTAAGATATTAAGAGGTGATTGAAAAAGTAGTTGATATTAAGTTGCTCGATTTAATAGCGTTCAGATATAATCTCGCACAATATTCACATTTAAAACGATTAACAATGTACATCAATCCTAACTGGAGAATTTTAACCGTAGGTGATGGTGATTTATCATTTTCAGCTTCTTTATTAAATTATTACAAACCTAAAAAATTGACGGCGACTATTTTTGATTCTCATAAAGTGTTAAATCAAAAATATGGCGATGAGTTTTTTCAAGTTTTGCAAAAGCAAGGTTGTGATGTACTGACCAATTTTGATGTGACAAATAAAAATACTTGGTCACATTTAAAACCTCAAAATTATGATTTAGTTATATTTCAGTTTCCATTAATTCCTGCTTTTTCATCTAAAGAAGATTTTCAAAAGCAATGTAAAGATGTTAACCATCATATTTCTGTTAATACTTTAAATAGACATTTATTACGTCATTTTTTAGTTTATTCTTTTCGCTATTTTTTAGACCCAAAAGGTGAAAACTTATGTTATATCACCTCTAAAGATGTGAAACCTTATAGAGAGTGGGATATTGAAAACGCGTTATTAATTGGGCTTAAGCCAAGTGATATGCCGATTAATTATTTGGGACAAATGAAGTTTGATATCAATAATTTTCCAGGTTACCGTATTCGCAACGTAGACAGAGATAAACATGTTAAAGATACACAGGGGAATACCTATGTCTGGAGTAACAAAAACTATGAAACTTTAAATGAAAAGCTAACAATTCCTGATTATATAAACCCTGATTTATCAGACAAATATTGTACTTATTGCCGTGTAGGGCCGTTTTTTTCGGATCAAGATAAAGTAGAACATTCGCATTCTAAACGTCATAAAAAAATGTCCGAATACGAACAACAATGGCTACAAAGTTTAAATTTAGTTTAAGTTACATTTTACTCTTAACACGATTTGTTGCTTGAGCCGTTGAAGGGTCATCAGGCCAAAAATGCTTTGGATATCTCCCCTTCATTTCTTTTTGAATTTCTTTATAGCTTCCTTGCCAAAAGGTGGATAAATCTTGTGTAAGTTGCAAAGGACGTTTTGCGGGGGATAACAGTTCCATCAATAAAGGTAGCTTTCCTTGTGCTAACATAGGAGTGTTTGCTAAACCAAATACCTCCTGCATGCGAACGGCTAACTTTGCAGGACCATCTAGTTGATAGTTAATTCGAACATTAGAACCACTGGGTACTTTAATTCTAAAAGGCAATAAAATATCTAATGCACTTTGCATTTGCCAATCAAAAATATTTTTTAATGCCTCATAATAATTGAATTTTTTTAACTGCTCTAACTTTTTAATATCCGTTAAATATGGCGCAAGCCAAATATCTAAACTCGCTAATAAACAGTCTTTATTGATCTCACAATACTGATCAGGATAAAATTTAGCGGCCAAAAACATTCGTATAAATAACTGTTCAGCCTCTTTATTTTCTACAAATAAATCTAATCCTCGTTTTTCAATTAAATCTAACCAGGCTGATGTTCTCAATCTTTGATCTATGCCTGCATGATTTTGTTTTGCTTCAACAGTGATTGCACCAAGCATAATACGGTTTTCATGAATAAATCGCCCTGCTTTTTCATCAAATTCACATACTTCTTTTTCATTAAATAAATGGGGTAAAGCTAATTCAAGTGAAATCATGTCACAGGGAGTTGCGCTAAAAATTCGACTACCTTTTGCGCCACCCATTTGTGCAATAGCAATAAATTCATCATCATGCCAATAATTATCAGATAAATCAGCTCCGGCACCATTTGCAAGTAAATATCCTTGGCCACGTTTTTTTGCAACTCTGTCAGGATAAGCCAAAGCTAATAATATATTTAAATGTGATAACGCTAATTCATGTACTGGTTTTAGTTTTAACCTTGATAACCAATAAGTTAATTGCTTTTTAAATACAGGGTGCGGGTTTGTCATTTGGCTATTAAGTGCCACTGACAACTCATCACTGGTTTTTACTCTACTTTCAATTAAAGAAATTAAATACACCGCTAACAAGCTAATGCCAGGGTGGCTTGACTCTAATACCTCTGCTTTTATTAACATATGCGCTAATCGAATATCAGTGCCAAAGTTAAGTATTTTTTGACCTGTGTTGGTTAACTTACATTTTATGTCTGTTGCTTCAAGCATCAGCAATAATTTTTCAGCTTGTACTACTTGCCCTGAGCTTGGCATATCAAGCAAGCACAACTCATTTATATTAGCCCCCCATTGTTTTGCTTCTAATACAAAATTACTGATATCAGAACTTAAAACTTCAGGTATATCATGAGTATTTCGACGCTCAAACGTTTGCCTTGAGCCTAACCTATATACGATACCTGCTTCAATTCTCCCTGCTCGTCCTGCTCTTTGCACCGCAGATGATTGCGAAATATTACTTGTAATTAGCTCAGTAACACCTGTTTTTAAATTAAATTTTGCGGCACGCTTTTTACCACTATCAATCACAATGCGAATACCTGAAATCGTTAAACTGGTTTCTGCCACATTAGTTGTTAATACAACTTTTCGTTTACCGATTTCTGCTGGTTTTATTGCCTGCTGCTGGATGTGTTTATTTTGCTCACCAAACAAGCTAAATACCGATACTGTTTCATCTAAATCAGTAAGGTTACGTGCGACAAAGTTAATTTCTTTTTGCCCAGGTAAAAATACCAAAAGACTACCAGTTTGCTCTGCGAGTGCCTGTTTAATAATACGAGGAATTTGCGCTAACCAACGTGTTTCATCCTTTAATGGGATATAAACTTCATTAATTGGAAAGCTTCGTCCCTCACTGGTAAGTACAGGGCAGATATGATCAAAAGATAATAGCTTTTCTGTGATATGTGTTGCATCTAAGGTCGCAGACATTATAAGTATTTTTAAGTCTTCACGTAGTGCTGATTGTGTTTCAAGTGCAAAGGCAAGTGCCATATCAGCTGCAATTGATCGCTCATGAAACTCGTCAAATATAATTAAATCTATGCCTGTTAGCTCGGGATCATTTTGCAACATGCGTGTTAGCATGCCTTCTGTGACAATTTCTAATTTAGTCTGGGGGCTTACCTGTTTTTCCTGACGTATTCTGAGGCCGATACTTTGCCCCACATTCTCATTTTGACATTGAGCTAAATAACTCGCAATGTTACGCGCTGCTAAACGCCTTGGCTCTAACATTATGATATGTTTAAAGTGATTATCTCTTATAAGTTGCAGTGGTAACCAAGTTGATTTACCGGCTCCAGGAGGTGCCTGTAAAAGCGCCATAGAATTATTGCTTAGTGTTTCAACTAATGAGGGATAAATTTCTTCAACAGGTAACAAGGTTCTTCAACATGATATAAGAGTATTTAACTATTGTAACCAGATAGATAAGTGAGTTCATTATGAATTTGACCAAATCATCAATATACATATTTTGAAACACTTCAAGCCTGAACTTTTTAACAGTTATATGGCCTACTAAGGTTAAGGTGTTAGGAAAACAAATAAAAAGTGGAGTATTAATTCTATGAATAAAATAAAAGTATTTTGGAAGAATAACAGGCAGTTTGTTGTTTTTATTATTTTAATGTCAGTATTTAGAAGTGCTGTTGCCGATTGGTACACAGTGCCAACGGGATCAATGCAACCAACTATTAAAGAAGGTGACCGTATTGTTGTAAATAAAATGGCTTATGACTTAAGAGTGCCTTTTAGCCAAACATCTTTAATCAAAACTGGAGAGCCCCATCGAGGAGAAATAATCGTATTTGAATCAAAAGCGGCACAAAACAGATTAATCAAACGTATTATCGGTTTACCTGGAGATAAAATAAGCCTGCAAAATGAAGCGTTATTTATCAATGGCAATAAACTCAGTTACACAGTCACAATACAAAACAACCAAGAAATATTTGCAAATGAAACCATCAGTGGCCTCACACATAAAATTCGTATCGAAAAAAATGCCAGTGATCGTCTAAGTAACTTTTCTGAAATAATAGTGCCTGAAGATCACTATTTAGTAATGGGTGATAACAGAAGAAATAGTGCTGATTCTCGTGTTTATGGCTTTGTTCCAAGGCATGAACTTAAAGGTAAGGCGACCACAATTGCATTCTCCCTGGATTATGATGACTATTATATTCCACGTGAAGACAGATTTTTAACTGATTTATACTCAGAGTAAAAATATTTAAAACTTAAAAATGTAAAAATGAGTTTTCCATCATTAATGGCTAGTTTAACGCCTCCAATGATGGAGTTAAAACGTCTTATTTTTACATTAGAAAGAACATCAATAAAAATTTTTTATATCTATTTAGCCTTTTTTATCAAAATCTTTTGACAAGATTCATGTTTAAATAAGTCAGCTAAATAAGCTGTGATCCTTGGGAATTCAGGCACTAAGTTAAATCCTTCAGGAAGTGTCGTTAAATAATGGATCATAGGTGCAACTAATGCATCTGCAATAGATAATTGCTCATTATTCAAAATACCATTGTGACTTGCCAGCTCATTAGATATCACATTTAGCGCATTTCGAACTTCGGGTAATGCTGCTTTTGCAACATCAAGTCGAACTTCACCATTTTCACCTTTAGGGAAAGCAAATTCAATTAGAAAGTGTCTTAAGATTGCTTTATCTATATCAATAGAAGCAATGGCACAAAATGCATCGTGATAAGCTGATTTTTTCGCTTCATCAAATTGAACTGAATTCCCTTCAAAGTTGTTATCTAAATAACGACATATAGAAGCGGTTTCAGATAATTCAAAGTCATTATGCAATAAAACAGGAATTTTGCCATAGGGGTGTAATTTAAAATGTTGATCACTTTTAAACGCTACTGACTTATTTTTATATTCAAAACCAAAGGTATATGGGATATTTTTTTCTTCACAAATCAACATTACCGTACGTACAAAATTAGATCTTTCTAAACCAAAAATATGCACAGTTTGTTTATTAATATTTGCGTTCATTTTCTCTTTCCTGTGTTATTAATTACCATTAATTTAAACTGAAACAGAATATGTTCAAGAACATATTTTAAAAATATGACATACTTTTCTTATATTAAAATTCAGAGTAAAAATCATGGCTTGGAGCAAGCAACATAAGCAAAAAACAAAAGAAAAAATTCTGCTCAGCGCTGCAAAGCTATTTGCTAACAATAGCTTTGATAGAGTTTCAATAGACCAAATAATGAAAGAAGCGCAATTAACGCGCGGCGCTTTTTATAGTCATTTCAAATCAAAAAGTGACTTATATTCTCAGTCAATTATTAAAGGTGCTGATGCGGCACAAATTAGAAAACCACTTAATAGCAATATTAATTTAACTCATATCGCACAATATTATTTAAGTCAATCTCACAGGGATGAGCAAGATAAACAACCTTGTCCATTGGCTTCTTTAGTATCTGATATTTCACAACAAGACAAAACAATCCAAGATACTTATACCCAACTATTTAAGGGCTTTGTTAAACAAGCCAATATTCATACAAAAGATCAACAAAAAGCATTGCAAAGTGCGGTATTAATGGTTGGAGGTTTAGCCATTTCAAGGGCATTAAGTGACAAAACATTAAGTGATGACCTTTTACTCGCTTGCCAAAAAGCCATCACTGAATTTTAGATATTTATTTTTTACGGGCTAATTTAAAGCTGATCGATACACACATGGCAATGAGCAATAAACTTGTCCAAATCGTGCTTTGAAAACCAAACTTTTGATACAATAATCCAGACAAAATAGTGCCAAATAATCTACCACCTGCATTTGCCATATAATAAAAACCGACATCTAATGAGGCATTCTCATTATTTGCATAATGTACTATCAAAAAAGAATGTACCGCTGAGTTAATCGCAAAAACAATTGCAAAAAACAGTAGACCTATGACAACAACATTTTGTGCCGACAACCCCAAGTAACTCGCAACTATCATGCTCAGGGGCGCAACCAATAAGGCAGTGGCACTTTTAACCGCTGTTTTAGCATTCGGGTGCTGGATTTTAAATCCAAGCAGTTTTGGTGAAAGTGATTGCACTATGCCATATAAAATGACCCAGGCTGCCATTAAAATACCCACTGAGCCATGCTGCCATTTAAGCTCTGAAATTAAAAATACCGGTAAAGCGACAACAAACCATACATCTCGTGCACTAAATAAAAAAAACCTTGCAGCTGACAGTAGATTTATTGAACTACTTTTAGAAAAAAGTTCATTGAATTTAGCCTTATACTTTTTAGCTTTTAAGCTAGATTTTAAATTTAAAACACACAGTAGCGTGACTAAGGATAATCCTAAAACCATTAAATAAAGTGAGTTTTGATAACCAAATACACTTAATAATAACCCGCCTAAAAAGAAACCAACTCCCTTTAACGCATTTTTAGAGCCAGTTAATAAACTCACCCATTTAAATAAAGTTGAACCATCTTCTTCAGGCACTAATTGCTTAATCGCTGTTTTAGCACTCATTTTATTTAAGTCTTTAGCAATACCCGATATTGCTTGCATAATCATAACAAAAGCAACACTCAGCCATTGTGTTTGTGCTAATAAACTAAGGGCCAAAATTTGTAGTGCTAAACCACTAAATAAAGTGCTCTTTAAACCAAAACGAGCACCTAACCAGCCGCCAAATAAATTGGTGATGATGCCAAAAAATTCATAAAATAAAAATAACGAGGCAACTTCTAAAGGGCTATAACCTAGCTGATGAAAATACAAAACCACCAGCATGCGAAGTGCACCATCCGTTAGTGTGAATCCCCAGTACGCTGTTGTGATCCACATATAATCTTTAATACTTTGTTTCATACCGACTCTTTAAAATTAAACAACGGAACTTTAATAAAATAAACTTTTACAAATACAACAGACATGACTCATATATAATCTTTAATGCTTTGTTTCGTACCGACTCTTTAAAATTAAACAACGGAACTTTACTAAAATAAACCTTTCAAGATACAGCTGATGTGATCCACATATAATCTTTAATACTTTGTTTCATACCGACTCTTTAACTAATGAGTTTGTTGCTCAATTAAATCAACAATATCTTGCATACGACTCACATAGTTCATTTCATTGTCGTACCATGCTAAAACTTTAACCATCGTTTTATTAATTACTTGAGTAGATAAACCATCAACAATCGCACTATGCTGATCGCCAACAAAATCAACAGAAACAAGTGGACGATATTCAATATCTAAAATACCTTTTAACTCGCCTTTTTTTGCATCATCAAATAATTGATTAATTTGTTCAATTGAAGTTTCTTTTTCAGTTTCTATTACTAAATCAACTAACGAACCACTGAGTAAAGGCACACGTACAGCTAACCCATCAAGTTTACCTTGAAGCTCTGGAAATATTGTCATAATTGCAGTTGTTGATCCTGAACTAGTTGGAATTAACGACTCCCCGCATGCACGGGCTCTGCGTAAATCTTTGTGTGCTTTATCAACAATTGTTTGAGTATTAGTAATATCGTGAATCGTTGTCATAGAACCATGCTTTATACCTACAGATTCTTTTAATACTTTAATCACAGGAGCCAAACAATTGGTAGTACAAGAAGCCGCAGTGATCACATTATGTAAGTGAGTATCATAATCTTGATGATTTACGCCATAAACTAAATTAATTGCCCCATCATCTTTAACTGGGCATGAAACCAATACTTTTTTTAAGCCTTTATTTAATAAGTTTTGAAATAATGCAGATTTTCGATATTTACCAGAACACTCAATTAATAAGTCTATATTATCGACTGGTAAATCACTTAATTCGGATAAGGTCATGATTTTAATACTCTGATCTTTTATTAACACCTCAGAGTCAGACGCTGTAACTTCATTGTCTTTAAAGCGCCCTTGCACTGAATCAAAAGCTAATAAATGCGCAACTGTTTTAGCATCACAAGCAGGATCATTAATATATACAATTTCATGTGCGCCTTGTGATATTAATAAACGCGCAAGTAACTTCCCCATACGACCAAAACCATTAATAGCAACTTTCATTTTAAATCCTTATTCACAACAACTTATTTTAAATTGATTAATATCAGCACAACATAGCTCATCATTTACTAGTTGTTTTTTCAATATATCGAGAACTGCAAGTTTATCAGCTGGCAACTGATTGTTTATTTCATAATAACGCCAGGTACCTGAACGGCTTACAGTCACCACTTCTGCATTTTTTAAATACGTTAAATGCCGACTGATCATGCTTTGCTGTAATGCCAAACTAGAAACTAGGTCACATACACATACTTTTTGATTATTTAACAATATATTTAAAATTCTAAGCCGAACGGGCTCACTGCACGTTTTATAAAATTGTGATATTTTTTCCAACATCTGTATATACGGATAAGCAAATATACAGTTATTCTATTGAAAATATTTATTACTGCAATTACTATTTTTAAATATATTTAATTAAAATCTTAAGTTTTTAATATGACATTAATTGCAACGACGCCAAAGCCGCCTTATTACGCTGTAATTTTTAGCTCAACGCTCACCAAAACACATGAAGGTTATGCAGATATGGCCGACAAAATGATGGAACTTGCTCTACAGCAACCTGGTTTTTTAGGAGTAGAGTCTGCAAGGGAAGCATTAGGCATTACGGTGTCATATTGGCAAGATTTAGAATCAATAAAAAATTGGAAGAATAATATAGAACATTTAAAAGCGCAAAAATTAGGTTACGAAAAATGGTACGCTAGTTATAAAACAAGAATCTCTAAAGTTGAACGTGACTACGAATAATATTTATTTTGATAAAAGACATAAACACTAATTTTTGATGATTTCAGTTTTCACCCATGCCTCATCAAATTCAGCAACGATATTGGCCTTTCCAGTTTTATTATTGTTATTTGATGTGATAAGTCGTATGCCTCGGGTTTTAAACCCGACTTGTTCAGGGCTTTGAGATATTTTATATATACCACCAATATCTTGTTTTTCTATTTTCCCCAATGGCGCAGTACTTGCGTAAAGCGTCAACTTCTCCAAACCTAAAGGCGGCTCAACTAGCAACTCGAAGTTATCTTTTATATCGGGTACTTGATATGTAACAGAGCCATTAAAGTGATGTGAACTGCGATTTACATTAGGGAGTATTTGCAGTAAATTACCACTGGCATCTTTATAGGTTAAGCGTCCGTAAAAAGGTTTATTTCCCTTTATATATATCTTCATATATTGGCCTAAGTGGTATTGTGCCTGGTCGGTCCAAACCTTCACCGTAAGAGGTGCCGTTGGATTGGTCATTAACAAGTCACCTTGACCTTGAGATAATAAAACAGGAAAAATTTCAGCCATAATTGAAATTGAATAACACCTTTGTTTATCATCCCAAGTTTTATTATTTACAGATAAAACTTTCACCTCCGCCTCAGAAAATGATTTAATGATATCTTTTTCTAGTTCAAAGTTAGTAACTTGGGTTTGAACTTTTACATATGTTTTTGCAAATTCAACAGCTTGTCTTTTCGCATTTAACAAGGCTTGTGATTCTATCTGCAATTTAGTGTGTTTTGCTGTTTTACAAGCCTCACCTTGTGCTTTTGTGATAGATGACTGTGCGGACATAACTTCAACAGATAGAAAAAATAAAACAAGCATACACAAGCAGTTAAGTCTGATTAAAAAAAAGTTAAGCTCCTTTTTTAAAATAAATATTTGTGGTCGCATTTTATTAAAACTCCAATCTTAAACCCGCATTAAATTGCATTTGCTCTATTAAGTTTTTATTAAACTCCTCATCAATACTGGCAAAAATAGTCCAACCATTAGGTAAAACGGCGACAAGCCCAATTCCAGCCCTACCATATTGTTTATCTATTTCATCACCCAAAACAGTAAATTCAGCGCCACTGGTATCAGAAATAAAACGAGATTGAGTTGATTGCTTTTTAGACTCAAGCAGGTTTTCATATTCAGCAAAAATTTGAGGTACAATAACAGCACTACTTGTATTGATAGCGTAAGAATACTTTAAACCTAAAGTTAAGAGTGTTTCATTTTCTTTTTTACCTGCTACTTGCATCGCAAATCCTGAACCGCCAGTCTCTGAATAAGCATCTATTTTAGACTTTTGGTAATTAATTCTGCTATATGCTTGATAGTTATGCCCACTTATTGAATAGTCCCACCCAATACCTAACCCTAAAGCGAGCTGCTTACCTGAGGAGTCTGCGTCAGTGACAACATCTAAGGTCGGAATTGTTCTAGTACTTTCTTGAAATAATGCCACTCTTGAAAAATTATAATCACTCCACGAATAAGAGATCAGCGCATCAAAATAAAAAGATTCATTTATATTTTTTGTAGTGAACAAATTTAAGCTGATGGTATCTGCCGAACTTTCTCCCTCGGTATTACCAGGATCAAAATTACGTCCCGCTAAATCGGCGTCAAATTTTGTATCATCATTTTCAAAACTGAGCATAGAACCGACAATCCAATCATCAGCTAAACGATAATCAACACCTGCTTGAAACTTAATAGAGTCGGTATTGTAACCTCTCTCTAACTCCGTTAATTCATGCTCTAAATCTGAGTTTCCACCACCGAATAATAAACTGATACCAGCTAATTGAAATCTATCCATTGTACTTTGAGAGTGTTGCGCCTGTTTCATACTTGTTTTATTTTTATCTCTTTGCTGTTTCATCTTTTCTTGCAAAGCTTTTATTCTGGAGCGTGTTTGAGCCAGTGCATTTGCCATGTTACTTAAAGACTGAGTTGGATTTAAAGAGTCTTCACTATCTCCTGACAAATCACCATTTTGAGAATCTACATTACAACGTTTATCAAGATCTGATCCCGTTTGCGCTGTGTTACAAGCTACAAATAAAAAATCTTGAAATTCAGGCGATGCAGCTTGTACTGGTATGAAATACATACTCGAAAAACCAATAAACATAAAAGCCATTACATCTTGTTTTTTAACAATCATAATAATTCTCCTAAAATTTTTGATGCATCAATTTATTAACTTATAAAATACAAAATCACCTGTTTCATGGCCTGCAAATTTTAAAGGTGCATATTCAGGTACTTGCTCAAAACCAACTTTGCTCACATTCGACTTTACATGAGGTAAAATAGCTTGAAAAAGCGCATAGCCAGTCAAAACACCTTTATTATTTTTTAGGGCTTGAATAAGTTCAGCAGCAAAAACAGAATTTTCACCATTTATACTATCTAGTACAGGCGCAATACCACCCGAAGTAAAAGCAATACGACTTTTGGCATCCGATAAAGAATTAAGCAGCTCAAGTTTATTATTTATTTTAGTTGCATTATCAATCACACCAAGAGCTGAACGCGACATCATGCCGGAATAACACGAGTCAGCAATGATCAATAGTTGTTTAGCAGGCATGATATTTAACATATCCGTCACCATAATGTTTGAAATCCAATTAGCAGGGCTGTTTAGCTCTGCGTCTATGGGTAACCAATAGCCCCTTCTATTAATATTGTCTAACTGTCCGTGTCCCGCATAATAAATTAATAAATGTGTATCATCTGAAAAGTTCTGTTTAAGATCATTTAATGCCGACACTATTTGGTACCTGTCAACATCTATCATCATGGTTGTAGAGAAACCATATAAGCTTTTTAATACCTGATTGATAGCTTTGGCATCTTTAGTCGCAGTATTTAAAATAGGTAAACTTTTATAATTATTATTGCCTATGATCAAAGCATGATATTTTTTTTGGTTATAGTTTTTTTGATTAAATATCATGCCCAATTCTTTGTACTCTTGTAACGCTATATTTTGACTAGACTGGTTTAAAGGAAATGTCAGCATGCTTTTATTGTTAAATTCATCAATCGCTGTAATTTTTATATCAACTAAATTTGATAAAACGTACCCTTTAAACATTGAACCCATTAACTTTACTGGCTTTTGATTGATCAAAACTTGCTTAATAGCATGAGGAGACTGCACTTGCCCTATAATTAAAGTTTCTTTTGCTGGTTCATTTGGTTTTGAAGTAACAATTCTAATACCTCTTTGATCTAATTCAGGCTCTATAATTAATATTGTCGCATTTGCATTATGAGGTTTTATTTTAGATTTTAATTGCGGTGATACGCCTTTAATATTTGATGCTTGCTGATACCAAAATAGTGCCATTTTTTTATCTTGCATTAAGCCAAGGCCTTGCTCAAATAAATGACCTAGGTTAATCTGCGCACGTGAAAAACCTTGCTCTGCAGCTTTTAAATACCAGTGAGCAGCACTGATAAAATCAGGTTCTATGCCTAAGCCTTTCTCATACATTTCTCCTAAATAAGTTTGTGCTTTGGCATCTCCTTCTTTAGCTAACGGTAACCAAACTTTTAATGTACTTGCATTATTGGCTCTATCAAAAGCAACATATTCACCACCTCTTATTTCACATTCACTGGCACTGGTTTTAATTGCTTTACGAGCAGCAGCATAGGTCATTGATCCTAAGCGTCTCACTTGGCTAGGTAATAAACAATCAACTACCATAAATGAAGCTATTTGTTGCTTTTCATTAGATTGAGCATGCAGTGAGAAGGATATAAAATACAAAAAATACGTTAGCAAAATAAAGCTAATGGTAGGAAAAGAAGAAAAGTAACATTTAAAATTCATTTTGCCTTTGACCAATACATGTGACGAGAGCACCACATTCAGTTTAGTCGTTATTTTATTTTTTAGTTATATCTTCAGAGTCTTTCAAAATACAAGTATAAAAAAATCCCTACAATACATTGCAGGGATTTTTTAAACGTGAAACTTTTTATCGCATAGTTACAAATTCGGGATAGGCATCAATACCACAATCATGTTGATCCATACCATTAAGCTCTTCCTCTTCACCAACACGTATTCCCATCGTTTTTTTAATAATCATCCAAGTAATAAATGAAGTCACAAATACAAAACTAAATATACATACAATGCCAATTAACTGATTTACTAGCGTGGCATCCGCATTTGACACGGGCACTAATAATAAACCTAAAATACCACATACACCGTGAACTGAAATTGCACCAACAGGGTCATCAATTTTGATTTTGTCTAACATTACAATACTCAATACAACGAGAGATCCCCCTAAAGCACCTAATAATAGTGATAAAACAGGTGAAGGGGATGCTGGATCGGCTGTAATAACAACTAAACCTGCTAATGCACCATTAAGTACCATAGTTAAATCAGCTTTACCCCACTGTAATTTACATACAAGTAATGCTGCAATTGCGCCTGCAGCAGCTGCTGCATTGGTATTAACCATAATTTTACCAATTGCAGATGCATTTTCCATATCAGATAAAAGTAATTGTGAACCACCATTAAAACCAAACCAACCCATCCACAAAATAAATGTGCCTAAAGTAGCAAGCGGCAAATTAGAACCTGGGATCGGATAGATAGCACCATTTTTACCGTATTTACCTCTACGAGCGCCTAATAAAATAACCCCCGATAATGCAGCAGCTGCACCTGCCATATGTACTATGCCAGAACCTGCAAAATCAACAAAACCAGTGCCTGACTCAGAACTTAATGTTGATAAAAAACCGCCCCCCCAAGTCCAGTAACCTTCTAGCGGATATATAAAACCCGTTAATACAACAGTAAAAACCAAGAATGACCACAATTTCATACGCTCAGCCACAGCACCCGAGACAATTGACATAGCTGTTGCTACAAAAACAACTTGAAAGAAAAAGTCAGATTCGAGAGAGTGTGTTGCATCCTTAGCTTGTGTTCCCATCAAACCACCAAAACTAGGAATAATACCGCCACTCATATTATCAACATACATAATGTTATAACCCACCAATAAAAACATAGTGCAGGCTATCGCATATAAAACAATATTTTTTGTTAATATTTCAGTGGTGTTTTTAGAGCGAACTAAACCCGCCTCTAACATGGCAAAACCTGCTGCCATCCACATCACTAAGATCCCTGATATTAAAAAGTAAAAAGTATCTAAGGCAAATTTGAGTTCTAATACTGTGTTTTCCATTATCTTATCCCCTAAATCGCTTCATCATCTAATTCACCAGTGCGAATACGTACAATTTGCTCTAAGTCATAAACAAATATTTTGCCATCACCAATTTTTCCAGTTGAAGCAACACTCGTTATAACCTCAATAACACGTTCAACATTTTCACTGCGAGTTGCTATTTCTAGTTTTATTTTTGGAATAAAATCAACTTGATATTCTGCTCCACGGTAAAGTTCAGTATGACCACGTTGACGCCCAAATCCCTTAACATCAACAACTGTCATGCCCTCTATACCTAAATCTGAAAGCGCCTCTCTAACATCATCAAGTTTGAAAGGCTTAATAATTGCACTGATCATTTTCATGATAAATCCCCTTATTCTCAATGAGCATCACTTACCTGCACTTGAGTTTTAGTTATTAACTTTTAATTATTTTGTAACTAACTGTATTATTGATTTAACTAATCCAACCTTTATGCCACAACTAAAAGCAGTATATTTTCAACCGGTTAAGATGTAGTTGAATACTTAAAAACTTTAAGTTGCACCAATTAGATGCATAAAAAAACACCATTGGTGCAATAAATTGATAATGAAATTAGGAATTCAGATACAAACAAGGTGGGATATGGCATTATTTAGCAAAACATTTCATTAGCAATGAATAGCATTTGGGTTTCAAATACACCTGATAATAAAAATAAAAGGATTCTAATTTTTAATGAGTTACTGGATCATTCAGGCAATAGCAGCATGTTTGTTATTTGCAGTTCAATTTACGCCAGCAAGACATTACAAATTTTCTCTTTATCCTGAGTGGGCTGTATTCACACTTTTTATTATAAATGCAGCCATATTCATATGTTTAACACATTTTGTGATCCGAGCAGCGGTAAAATATCAACAACACGCAGCGATAGCAGGAAAAAAGCTATTTGCGACTGTTGTTATCTGTATTTTACTGTCATGTTTAATAGACGTTGCTTTAACAGTCAATTTACAAGCTTGGCTTACTCCTGCACTAGATGAAACAACTAAAGCACTACGCTTAGGAACAGAATATAAATACTATTTAAATGAGTTAGGCGCTGATACACCTAGATGGAGATTTACACAAATACTCGCATCTTTATTAGGTGTTACCTTTTTATATGGCAGCTGGAGCACATTTTATTTCTTCTTAACAAGCATGAGAAGCCGAATACAAATAAAAGAAAAGGTGAAATCTGGCCAGCTTGCTTTACTTATGAGCCAACTAAATCCACATTTTTTATTTAATTCAATGAATAGTATTCGTGGAATGATTTTTGAAGATAAACAGTTAGCAAAAGAACTTGTTGATAAACTTACAGAGCTATTTAGATATAATTTAAGCTCAAATCAAAAGATCACAGAATCATTAGAAGACGAGCTGCGAGTTTGTGAGTTCTATCTAGATATAGAACAAACCAGATTAGAAGAACGCCTTTTAATCGAAATATTTATTGAACCTGATACTTTAACTTTACAAGTGCCTACCATGGGATTGCTTACATTATTAGAAAATGCCATAAAACATGGCATAGCGCCTAGGGTAGAGCAAAGCTTACTCACGATAAAAACATATCAAACCGATACATATTGGCATTTAGCTGTAACAAATCCGCTTTACCACGGTAGTTATAAAGCACCTGGAACAGGAACTGGCCTGACAAATTTAAAACAAAGGTTAAATCTTATGTATGGTGAAAATGCCAGTATAGATATCAATAAAACACCTGACTCTTTCTCTGCAATACTTACTTTGCCATTAAAAGGCTAACTGCATGAAGTTCACTTATATCACAAGTGTTGGTAAAAACTACTGGAAATACCAAGGCTTATTCATATTGTTTTATGCTATTAGCCAAACCTTTTCTAATTTAAAAATGCTATCGCCCATAGCAGATCATGCATATATTATTTCTTACACTGGCATCAGTGTTTTTGGTTTGTTTTTTAGCTGTCATTTTATTGCTAGAGGTATTTACAAATACGCAGAACAGAAAAATAATAATCTTTTCAAAAATATTTTGTGGTTAATAATAAACTCATTCGCTTCAACTGCGGTTTATTTATTAATTGATGCAGGATACTTCCTTTTTGGCCCAACACCTTATAGCTTTAATGACATTTTTGAACTCGTTTTTTTTAAACATACACAGGGTATGTCATTATCAATAAAGTTATTAAATGTCTGGATTTCCTACTGGGTTGCATTTTCTACTTGGCTTATAATTTATAGTTTTATCTCTTCCAGCCGATTCTACAAAAAACTAAAGGAACAAAACGATAGCCAAGAATTAAAACTGTTACTCAATCAAATCAATCCAGAGTTTTTATATGCAACGATGGACGCAATTAAAATAGCGATCGATAAAGATACAGAACTAGCAGCAAATATAGTCACTCAGGCATCTGAGCTATTTAGATATAACTTAATATCAAGTAAGGCAAATCATGCCAATATTGAGCAAGAATTAAATAGCTTGAATAACTACTTAAATTTATTAAAAGAACAAAAACGCTCACCCAATGACATACATATTTCACTCAATAACCAAGAAGATATTCCTAATTTACCGGCTATGAGCATGATTTTTATGTTATCTCATATTTTAAACAATGCAAAAAGCCAAACACATGCATTAACCATTCAAGGGGGTATCATAGATAAACATTATCAAATTGAAATGTTACATACATCAGCAAAAAAATATCAAACAGATATCAGTTATTTAAAGAACTTACGTCTTAGGTTAAAGCAAATGTACCAAAACAAAGCAACATTATTAGTGAAAAAAGATAGGCAAAGCCATAAACTCATTTTGTTATTACCTTTAATATGACAAAACCATTAAACACCGATATTAGCCATTTATCATTTAACATTTGGAAATTAGCAATTTTAAATTTAGACTGAGTTTTAAATAAAAAACGCATTCGCAGTACAATTTTGAGAAAATATGGATAAAGCTATTTATGTTCAATAAACAACCTGACTCTGCACTTAATCCACATTTCATATTTAATAGTATGAATGCTATTCGCTATACTATTTTTGAAGATCAAGAAAAAGCCAGTGAACTACTTAGTGAACTCGCGCATCTATTACGATACAAATTATCTGATGGGAAAATAGCCACATCTATCGCAGAAGAACTAAGTCATATCACACAATATTTAAGCCTTGAAAAACTCAGATTAGAAGAAAGAATAAATATCACACTGAAAGGCACTGAAATTGGAAATGACTTTAAACTTCCCTGCTCTATCTTATTACCAATAGTTGAAAAATTATTGCATGAAAAAGATGTGTACTCAGTCTTTGAAAATACACTAAGTTTAGTCTGTACTAAAATAGATTCAGGTTTATTATTTTCGTTATGCTTAGAACAATCACCAAAATTAAAACAAGGTAACATTAATTTTAGCAATGAACTGACTCCATTAGATGGCATTGTTAAATACCAATTAAACCAAGAATTAACCCCTAACAGCTACAAGATGGAGTTAAAGCTAGATAAGCTTTAAATAAAACATGACCACAATAAAAGTAATCATTGTAGATGATGAACGTTTAGCCCGAAATGAACTAAAACGCCTATTATCAAAACACACAAATATCGAAATTATTGATGAAGCTAAAAATGCTGACGAAGCCGCAATTAAAATAAAAGAGCACACCCCTGATGCTATTTTTTTAGATATTCATATGCCAGGCTCCACAGGGTTAGAATTAGCCGAATCTCTTGGTGATGACGTTAACATCATATTTTGTACGGCTTATGATCAGTTTGCAGTGGATGCATTTTCATTAAATGCCATGGATTATTTAGTAAAACCCGTAAACCCACAAAGGTTAGCTGAAAGCTTAATTAAATTAGAGACCCGCCTTGAGCAAGCTAAAAAGCAAACAGGCTTACCAGATGATCATAAATTAATGGTTAAATATGGGGAAACAATGCGCATTATTCCATTAAGCGATATTATTCGTTTTGAGTCTATAGGTAATCATGCTGCTATTTACACACCTCACGGCAAGGCTTTTTTACACAGCTCTTTAAATAAGATCGAAGCTAAGTTAGATACAAATCATTACTTTAGAGCCAGCAGATCAGATATAATTCGTTTAGATGCCATTGAAAGCATGGAGCAAGCTATTAGTTATGGCTTAGAAGCAAAACTTACCAATGGCCAAACTATTGAAATTTCTCGTCGCCAAGCAACAAAACTAAAACAACTTTTAGAGTTTACTCAGCTTTAATCTTAGGCCCGCAAAAAGTTTTAAATGTGTAATACAGAGAAAATCATATTTTTTCTGTATTACACTCAAGCCATTTCAAAATAAAAAATCAAAAAAAAAACAATCACCATAAGTTAACTCTATTTTGTTGTAACACAATTTATTAAACAATAAGTTGAACTCTAAGTTTAACGTATTTATTGGTTGTCGGTCTCAAGGGTTTTGCGGTTATGAGCCAAATCTAGCATGCTATGAAATATTAAAATCAATTAGGAAATACCATGAAACTGGTTACAGGCATCAGTTTTTTAGTTTTATGCATAATAAATTCAGCTTATGCAGCGACTGAAAATGATAAAGAAAATAACAACAGATATATTGAAGTCGACAACTCAATTGTGACCGAACATAAAGTTAAAATTTTAGACAAAAAAATAACTTATAAAACCACAACAGGAACACAACCCGTTTGGGATGATAAAGGCAAAGCAATTGCAAGTTTACATTATAGCTATTACCAAAAAAAAGGAGTTAAAGATAAAGCTAAGCGCCCCCTTTTAATTTCATTTAATGGAGGTCCAGGTTCAGCTTCTGTTTGGATGCATTTGGCTTATACAGGCCCTCGCGTTTTAAACATCGATAATGAAGGGTATCCTGTGCAACCATATGGCGTACAAGACAACCCTTTTTCTGTATTAGATATTGCAGATATTTTATATGTCAATCCAGTCAACACGGGGTTTTCACGTGTTTTAGAAAATGAAAAAGGTGAATTACCTTCAAAAGAAAAACAAAAAGAATTATTTTTTGGTATAAACGCCGATGTGAAATACTTAGCACAATGGATCAATACCTTTGTGAGTCGTCATGATCTTTGGTTATCACCAAAGTTTTTAATAGGTGAAAGCTATGGTACAACACGCGTTTCCGGTTTAGCACTCGAATTACAGAACAATCAATGGATGTATCTTAATGGTGTCATATTAGTTTCCCCTACTGATATAGGCATAAAACGCGACGGACCAGTTAAAGCCGCTAATCGACTGCCTTATTTTACGGCTGCTGCGTGGTATCACAAAGCACTTTCAAATGATTTACAAAATAAAGATTTAGAAAAACTTTTACCTGAAGTTGAAGCGTTTACAATTAATAAACTGATCCCCGCGATTGCTAAAGGTGGTTTTATTTCTGCTGATGAAAAAGAAAAAGTGATTTCTAAAATGGCATATTACTCAGGGCTTTCAGAAAAATTTGTAGCCCAAAATAACTTAGATATCCCAGCTTCATTTTTCTGGAAAGAACTACTACGAGATAAAGGCATAACGATAGGCAGATTAGATTCCCGATATCTTGGGATAGATAAACGAGATTCGGGGGAAAGCCCTGACTATTCAGCAGAGCTGACATCTTGGTTACATTCATTTACACCAGCCATTAATTATTACTTACGAGAAGAGTTAAATTACAAAACTGATCTTAAATACAATATGTTTGGTTCTGTACATCCATGGGATCGCACTCGAAATAAGACAGGTGAAAACCTACGCCAAGCTATGGCACAGAATCCATATTTAAATGTCATGATTCAATCAGGGTATTACGATGGTGCAACAAATTATTTTGATGCTAAATATACTTTATGGCAGCTAGACCCTAGCGGAAAAATGAAAGACAGACTTAGCTTTAAAGGTTATAGAAGTGGACATATGATGTATTTACGCCGCGCCGATTTAAAAAGCTCAAATCAAGATCTAAGAGAGTTTATAGAGTCATCTTTACCTAAAAATGGAGCCTCTGCTAAATACCAATAAAAATAGATAACCGGATTTCAATTTAAACCAAGCTAAAGCTGATAATTTGTCAGCTTTCGTTTTTAAAATTGATAACTGACTGAAACACTATATAATTTCTATAACATTAATATTTATTCTCAGAGAGAATACACATGAGTTTAAGCTTTAGAATCACCTTTGCATCATTGTCAAATGAGCTAACTGAAATCCAAGCAATAGATATTCTACAAACAAAATTAAAATTAAATGCTAATGTTGCTCAAAAATTTTTACAAGGTGGCGAAGTTTTTAACCCTATAAGCCAAGAAAAAGCACTCAAACAACAAAAAATATTTGCTTCAATGGGCATTAAAGTCAAAATAACTGACATTTCAGCTAACAATTCCCCTCAAGAAAAAAATCCAACCAATTTAATTAGTCAAGCCGAAAAGGATGCTAAAATAATTAGTGCACTTGACTACATCACAACGAGTTTGATTCGGTTAGAAGAAAAAGTTGATGAATTATCTCAAAATACATCAGAACAACTCCCTTCATTAGATGACGAAAATGAATTATCAGAGCAACCAGAACCTTTAGACTTTGATGAAGACTTTGGCTTGCCAATCAAAAAAAGACAAAGTCGTTTATTTTTAGTAATTGTATCTTCTATTTTAGTGATATTACTGATTGCCCTTGGCATCAGTTTAACTTATCCAGAATTACTAAAGCCATAAATCCTTATGATACAGGTGACCCTTGAAAAGATCTGAAATTAGAGATTTAGTTCGAAAAAAGCGCAACGCATTAACCCAAAAAGAACAAAAATTAGCAGCAGAAACCATAAAGTTGAATTTATCTCAAGTAGTTAACGGGTACAAAAATGCAAAAATAGCCCTTTATTTAAGCAATGATGGTGAGCTAAATACAGCCAAATTAATTGAGTTAATACAAAAAGATAATCACGAAATCTACTTACCTGTATTACACCCTTTCAAAAGTGGTAACTTACTATTTCAGAAGTATGAAAAAAACTCACCCATGAAAGCTAATCGCTATGGTATCTTTGAACCCGAATTAAATTGCAGTCATGTATGTCCAGTTAGTGAACTTGATATAATATTTACGCCCTTAGTTGCATTTGACGATTCAGGTAACAGATTAGGTATGGGAGGTGGTTTCTATGATAGAACTCTAGCCAAGTTTTATCGTGAAAATTGGCAAAAACCCCAATTAATAGGCATAGCACACAATTGTCAAAAGGTAGATAAACTCCCGATTGAAAGTTGGGATGTTCCCCTTAAAACCATAATTACTCCTGAAAAACTCTACCGCTGGTAGCGTAAAAAATTTATAATTAATGCGCGGAAAATCCGCCACACCACTTTTAACCTCTGAGGTTTATTTTTAAACCCAAAACCGGAGAGATACATGACACAAGATGAAATGAAAAAAGCCGCTGCATGGGCTGCACTAGAGTACGTTGAAAAAGACACCATAGTTGGTGTAGGTACGGGTTCTACTGTAAATCATTTTATAGATGCTTTAGGAACAATAAAAGATTCAATTGTTGGTGCCGTATCTAGCTCTGAAGCTTCAACTCAAAAATTAAAAGCCCTTGGTATTGAGATTTTTGACTTAAATCATGTAGATAACTTAAGTATTTATATCGATGGTGCTGATGAGATTAATCATCATAATGACATGATTAAAGGTGGTGGTGCGGCACTGACTCGCGAAAAAATAGTTGCTGCAGTTGCTAAAAAATTCGTTTGTATCGTTGATAGTACAAAACAAGTTGAAACTATGGGTAACTTTCCACTTCCAGTAGAAGTTATTCCTATGGCTCGCAGCTATGTTGCACGCGAATTAGTGAAACTAGGTGGAGACCCGAGTTACCGCGAAGGTGTAGTGACAGATAATGGGAATGTCATTTTAGATGTATACAATTTAGAAATTACAGATGCAAAAGTATTAGAAGAACAAATTAACCAGATTGTTGGGGTTGTAACCAATGGTTTATTTGCACAACGTGGTGCAGATATTGTCATTATTGGTACTCCTGATGGTCCGCAGACAATCAAATAACTTTTAAAGTAGGCTCAGGCAATGAACAAAATATCTTTGGCAAAAGAAAAAATTAAAATTTTATTATTAGAGGGACTACATCAAAGTGCTGTAGAAACACTAAAACGCAATGGTTATACCAACATTGAGTATGTCAAAACATCCTTGCCTGAAGCTGAGTTAATTGAAAAAGTAAAAGATGTGCACTTTATTGGCATTCGTTCACGTACACATTTAACATCTGATGTTTTAGGTGCTGCTGAACGATTGATTGCTATTGGTTGTTTTTGTATCGGCACAAATCAAGTTGACTTAGCCAGTGCTCAAAAACGTGGTATTGCAGTCTTTAATGCCCCTTTTTCAAATACTCGTTCAGTTGCCGAGCTGGTATTAGGCCAAATGATCATGTTACTTCGTGGTATTCCTAAAAGAAATGCGATGGCACACAGAGGGCAATGGTTCAAATCTGCCGTAGGTTCTTATGAAGCCAGAGGAAAAACATTAGGTATCATTGGTTATGGCCATATCGGTACTCAATTAGGTATTATGGCTGAACATATCGGTATGAACGTACAGTTTTATGATATTGAAGACAAACTCACTTTAGGTAATACCAAGCAAATTCATAGTTTAACGGTATTATTACAAACTTCAGATGTTATCAGTTTACACGTACCTGAAACACCTCAAACTAAAAACCTAATTGGTGCAGCTGAGCTTGAAGTAATGAAGCACGGATCAATTTTAATTAATGCTTCTCGCGGCACTGTTGTTGATATAGATGCTTTATCACAAACACTTTCTGAAGATAAACTAGCAGGCGCTGCGATAGATGTATTTCCTGTTGAGCCAAAATCAAATGATGAAGAATTTATTTCACCTCTTAGAGAGTTTGACAATGTCATTTTAACGCCTCATGTAGGTGGCTCTACGCAAGAAGCACAAGAGAACATTGGCATTGAAGTCGCAGGAAAAATTGCTAAATATTCAGATAATGGCTCAACTGTTTCTGCGGTTAATTTTCCTGAAGTGTCTTTACCTGAACTACAAGGGCGAAGCCGCTTATTGCACATTCACCATAACCACCCAGGAGTATTAACACAAATTAACCAAGCCTTTGCCCAACATGGTATTAATATCGCAGCACAATACCTACAAACAGATGAAAATATTGGTTATGTTGTAATTGATGTAAATACTGAATACTCAGAAGTTGCATTAAAAGAGCTGCGCGCTATAGAAGGCACGATAAAAGCGAGGATCTTGCATTAATTTCTATAAGTTGCTAAAACTTGACTTAGCCATGCCCTTGCATGGCTTTTTTGTTTTAACATTACCAAATATTCATCTTACATAAACATAGGAACAATCCGTGTTAACAAAAGTACTTATAACAACATTAATTATTGTTTTAGCTATGTTTTATTTAAAAAACACAAAACAAAAAAGTTTTAATAATGTCAGGAGTCAGGATGCTGTTCCTTCAAAATTTAGATATCTATCGATGTTATTGTTAAGTCTTTCATTATTATTCAGTGCGGTTTATTTATTTTGGCAATATCAAGAAGATAACAAAGTTATAAACGTAACGGTGATCTCCCCTGTTTCGAATAAAAAAATTACTTACCATGTCAAAAGAAAAGATATTTCAGCTAATAAAATTATAACTTTAGAAGGTATTACCATAAGGCTTTCAAACCAAGAACGCATAATCATAGCTGAGGCTGAAATAAATTAAGACAACCCTCCTTTAATTTTATATCTAATTACATGCAACAATGATTTTTTAAACTCTTAGAAATGGCTTTAAAACTCATCACTTAGCTAAAAAGTCATATGTTTTTTTACCGAGTATATTAATCGAGCCTCAGCTTCTTATATTTGATGTAATAATACATTTAACATAAATAAAACGAATGCTAGAAAAACAATAAAAGTTAAACTCATAAATATTTTTTCATTTTGTGCCAAAGTAACACTTCACTGTAATTAATCATTTACTGTTACTGTCAATATAACCGAAATTCAGCTAAATAATTTGTTATTAAAGGCATATAACTTGCTTTATTTTTAAGTGAAAAACAATTATTGTTATTTACCAATGCATTATTTCTTTAATAGACAGATAATTATCACTATTATGATTGTACTAAAAAAATAACTTCACGCTAAATATTATAAGATGATGGACACCATATATGGTTGATGATGTACTGCTTAAACATCAAGATTTAATAAATGAACTTAAATCTGATTTAGGCACAGCTAAATTTGACAATATCTTCAGAAAAAAAACTGAATCCTTATCAAAACCAGATCAATTTCTGATTAAAATGGAAATGACCCGGCTTTCGCAACCTGTTGCACGTTTCATCGATTTAAGAGGGCAAGTTACCGGAGAGGTGAGATCTTATGAATTTAATGGCAAACAACATTTTATGGATAATTTAGCTATTGAAGTATTTGAAAAAGCAATAAAACAACATGGTGATTATACTCTCGCTGTATATGAAGCCGTAATGAATACTGAAAATAATCATAAAATATTACAAAAAAATGCAAAAAAACAAGCTTTAACCAAACCTAATGAGCCAGACAGACAAGTTAAAAAGTTAGAGTGTCACATGGTTAAATTTGCATCATACGAAACTCGAATAGAAGAACGTATGAATTATGCAATTAAAGTTCAAATTCAAATATCCCCTTCTGACATGATGGAAGCCAGTACTTCTGATATTTCCGTCAGTGGTTGTAAGGTAAAACTCCCTGTACGTTATAAATTAAAGCGTGAACAAAAATTAAAAATGCGCTTAGTTGGGTTAGAGCAAGATTTTGAATTAGGTTTAAAAAAAGGCATTGAATACGAAGTTGTTGCAATTGATAGTATTAATAATGATATTAATCACATTAGAATGAAACGCACTTTTATTGAATGCAATGCTAGCTTTGATGATTTTTTACGTAGCTTTATTCATGGCAATAAGCGTCGATACAAAGTTAATTTAGACAATACCTTAGATGCTGTGATCATCAAAGGATATGAACAATACTATCTCCCAAGAGTTACCTCTTTATCTATTTTTTTAGCTGAACAAGACGATATTCTTACACCAACTTTAGTATTGAGCAATGAAAATAATATAGATATTATTCGCTACTTTAACGATGAAAACAAAAATTTTATTTTAACGAATATTCTTAATAAGCCTCGTTTGTCTCATTTGTTAGCCCAGCAGGGTCACGTTAAGGAAGGTTTATTTTATTGTTTTACACATATTAGTGCAGGGAAAATTTTTTATTATTCTGCAACTGATTATGAATTAAATCAGACTCCCGCTTTAAAAAGTCTATTTTTAGGTTTTGGTAGTAGTAAAAACAGTTGGAGAAGCTTTAAAGTTCAATTAATGCCAAGTCATATCGATGACGCTTTTATCCCTTTATCGTTACCAGAAACAGCAAGTGAAGATGTTGCAAAGTTAAACAAACCACCTTCACCACGAGTTCAAGGTGTCATTCAAGGTGCTAAATATCTTGTTTTGTTAACCGATATTACAACTAAACAAGCACAAATTGAGTACAAAAAAAATAAATATAATAAAGCACAAGTGAATGCATTAAAACAATATGGCCATGCAAAACAAGCTCACTATCCTGATATAGATGTAGTGCCTCTTGAATATATAAATTTAAGATCTGAAACGCGATACTTGTATAAAACAGAGGTTCAGTTAGAACAAGAGGAAAGAGGAAAAGTAACTGGTTTCACCCGTGATTTTTCAGAAAACGGATTGCAAATTGAATTGCCCCAACCTATGAAGTATGAGAACGGTGATTTATTATTAATGACCTTGCCCGACCTACAAAAAATAACTAAAAAACATAACCTAAATAATCTACCTTATGAAGTTATGGCTGTGAGTAAAACAAAAACAATCATTAACCTTCGCAGCTACAGACCAACAGAAAATAGTGAGCATGCTGGCGCTACATTTTTCACTCAACTTATTGATAATAACAAAAGTAAGCTAAAAGCATCAGCCGAATCACCAAAGATACCAGGATTATCAACAGCACTAAGAAACATGCTCACAAAGTCAGTTTGCCAATTTCCTTTTTATATTCACAAACAAGGTGCAACGCATGTTGTTGGTGCAATTGGCCATGGCTTATACCCTAGTCCTTTACATTTGATATTAAGTCAGTATGGCTTATTAGATGAATATTTTGATATTGAGTCACTTTTTTCAAACGACATATTGCACGAATTATTCATCCCAAAATTAAAAGATATGAAGCGCCAAGATAAACCTTTTCAATTAGAACTCTATCTACGTTTTAATCCTGCTGCTAAAGACATTAAGACAGCACTAATATGTGATTATATCCCTTTGACAGCAACAGAGATTAATAAGCAGAGCTTTGTTAAAGCGAGTATAAAACGAGAGCTGTTTTTTGGTTTTAGAGTATATTTATCACGTACAGGTCGCCCTGATACTGAATATTTATCTAAAGAACTTAGCTATATTACGCAATATGCGATACATAAAGCCAAAGTATTAGAAGAAGAACTTTGGTCTGTTGTTGGTGTTGGAGAAATTCTCGATATTACAGATGAGTTAATGCAAAGATTTGGTATTGATCCCAGTATATTAGTCGAGATGGATAAACGTAAAACACTATGGATGCAAAGATTAATTTCAAATTTATGAAGCTAGAACCTTTAGCTCTAGCTTACAATTAGCATTTAAGAGTTAAAACTTTGGAATATCAATAAAATATGCCACCTGTAATAATGAACCGTAATTAATAGCCACATCAGCTGTTTTTGCAACTTTTGGCTTACCATGCACAGCTATGCCTAAACCAGCATTGCCCATCATTTTCAAATCATTTGCACCATCTCCCATAGCCAAAGTTTGTTCGATATCTATATCAAAAGCTTTTGCAGTTTTATTTAGGAAATTTGCTTTTTCTTGCGCATCAACAATTACACCAACTACATTACCCGTTAATGTATTATCTGAAACTTCTAACGCGTTAGCATGAATGAGATCTAAATTAAGTAAGGCTTGAACACGTTGAGCAAAAGGGATAAAACCACCTGAAGCAATCGCTAACTTCCACCCTTTCTCCTTTAACAATTCACATAATGATGAAACACCGGGCATCAAAGGTAAATCTTGTTTTAGCTGTTCAATAAGAGATAAATCAATACCTGCAAGTTTGGCAACCCGTAACTTCAAGCTTTCACTAAATTCCAAAGTACCACTCATAGCTTGAGCTGTAACAGATGCCACTTCATCATACACATTTGCTAAACGAGCAATTTCATCGATACACTCAATGGTAATGGCTGTTGAGTCCATATCCATAACTAATAAACCGGGCTGGTTTAATTTTGGTGGGTTTGAAAAAATAGAGAGTTGGCAGGCCAGCTTTTCTGATAAATCATTCAACTTCGCTTTAATGCTTTTAATATTACAACGACAAGAAATAACCAGCGCTGGCTTTAATTTCTCATGAGGTTGATAATAACAAATACTGACACTTTCAATTTTCTCTTCTTGTAAAAAAAAGCCGAGTTGCTTTAAATGATTCGTCGTTAACTCACAGCCAAAAGCGAGTAAATAATTTTCTTCAGAATGTTTAATTTTGGAGCTTTCAGTGATAACTAAATTTGTTACCGATAACATAGACCATTGCCCAAGGGTTAAAATTTCTGATAGCTTTTTGTCTTGAATTTGAGACAAATTAATTGATGGCATTAAAAACTCCAAATGTGCATTTTTCATGAAATATTTTTGTATTTGCTTTTTTACCAAGAAATAGACAAACTGTCAGCAACATAGTGAGTAATATGAAAAAAAAACAACTTAACAATCCACTTATTGCAACGATTTACCAACGAGTTTCTCGCTTGGCGCTTACGCTTATCTGTTTATTTTTATTACTCAACTTGGGCTTTAATTCTAGTTTTCATAGTCATGAAATTTTGGCCCAACAAACACAACATACAGCACGTAGCTTAGCTCAACAAATGTCTTATGCAGCGAGCGATGCCATTGTTAACAATAACCCAAAACAACTAAAGTTAATTGTTAATAATATGACTAAAGATCCTTATATTGTTTCATCTTCTATTTTTGATAAATATGGCGTATTAATCATACAAAGCAATAATAGTTTTTTATATCAAGACTATATGAAACAGCCAAATGCTATGCCCGGTATTTCAAAGTTATCTTCACCTATTATACAACCCATTTTTAATGGAAAAAAACGACTCGGCTTCGTCAGAATTACTTACCTATCACGTGCAGCAATGAGTAAAGGCCATAATTATTTTCATCAACTAGGCAGACAAATAGGTTTAATGCTCATTTTAAGTTGTATTTTAACTTGGTTAACAGCACGTACAATCAAGCGTTGGCAAGTTAATCGTTATACAAAAAAAATATTAAAACTAAATAAAGATTAAAGATTAAAGATTAAAGATTAAAGATTAAAGATTAAAGATTAAAAACTTCTAAGGTGTTTTTATAAAGTTGGTTGGCTAGTATTTCTTTTGATTCACTGCGTAAATGAAGCAAAGATTCAAAAATTGAAATAAGAGCAGTAGGGGTATTAACTTGTCCTTGTTTACCTGATATCGGCATAGAGGGAGCATCAGTCTCTAGTAGTAAAGACTCCACGGGGAGTTGACTAATAGTATGATGTGTTTTATGAGCTCTTTCATATGTTATCACACCCCCAACACCAATTTTGAATCCTTGTTTGATATAAGCCTTTGCTTGCTGCAAACTCCCAGAAAAAGCATGGATGACACCACCATATAAAGGTTTCTGCTGTTTAAACGCCTGTGCGATTATATGATGACTTTGTCTATGGTGAACGATTAGTGGTAGTTGTAATTGATTGGCTAATTGGATATGCGCAATAAAAAGGGATTTTTGTTTATCCATATCACCTATACTGCTATCAATACCACACTCCCCTATCGCAACTATTTTATCTTTATGTAATATTGCTAACTGAATTAATTCGTCCATATGCTGAGCTTTGTGCTGATTTAAAAAATAAGGGTGTAAACCCAATGCAATATAATTTTTTACATGGGCGTAAAACTGTGGACGCATTATTAAGCTTTTTGATTGCGCCAAAGTAATTCCTGGCACAATCATTTTATTTATTCCAAAGTTAATTGCTTGTTCTAATAACAAGGAACGACTCTCATCAAACTCAGAAAAATCGATATGGCAATGAGAATCAAAAAATAGGCATTTATGCATAATGGTTATTATTTATGGATTTAATCGTTCAATTTTCCATGATCCATCATCTTGTTTTTGGTATATAAAGCGGTCATGTAAACGACTTGCCCCACCTTGCCAAAATTCAACTTTATGTGGCTCAATACAATAACCTCCCCAAAAAGATGGTAAAGGAACCTCCCCTTGTGAAAACTTGTTTTTGACTTGGGCAAACTTTTCCATTAAAACACTTCTTGATGACACTGGTCGACTTTGTGCAGATGCCCATGCCGCTATTTGGCTTTCTTTAGGTCTGGATAAAAAGTATTTAGTGACATCTATCTTTGATAGCAATTTTGCTTTTCCATAAACAATGACCTGACGCTCTAGGTTATGCCACGGAAAATGTAAACAAACCTGGTTATTTTGCGCTAATTCTTGGGCTTTTCGTGATTCTGTATTCGTAAAAAAAACAAAACCTTTTTCATCTAACTGTTTAAGTAATACGATTCGCTGTGATGGCTGTCCAACTTCATCTACAGTTGCAACAACCATAGCAGTCGGATCAGCAAGTTGAGCATCTACAGCTTGTTTTAACCATATTTCGAATTGTGAAATAGGATCATCAGCCAATAGCTCTCGACATAAACCATCCTTTAAATATTCACGTCTAATATCTTCTAATTTCATTAAAGTTTAAAGCCCTACATCAAATTTGATATTCTAATAATACCTTATTTCAAAAGGTGAATTTTGAGTTTTCGAATATTTTTTAATTGCGAAATGAAAAACTAAATTGATGCGAGTAAATTAACAAAGTTCACTTAATCAACGGTCATAATGTTAATCTGTAAATCTGAAGTCGCTTTAATATGATCCATAACCGTAAAAACCACTTCGTGCCTTACTTGATAATCGGCTTTAATAATCACATTTTGTGTTTCTTGCTCAGCTAAGGCACGTTCAATATTAGCCTCTACACGCTCTAAATCTACTAATCTTTTGGGCTTATTCGCATAACTTAACCATATTTGTTCTTGTGCAGTGATCTCAATGTAAATAGAGTTACTTGAACTTACTTTCCCTTCATTTTTTTGACTCTTGTTAGCCTCTATTGCTAACTCTTTTACAAATGAAGTTGTCACTATAAAGAATATCAACAAAATAAAGACTATATCTAGCATAGGCGTCATATCGACATCTGCATCTGTTTCTCTATCAATTAGTTTTTTACGACTCATTATGATGTCCTACTAGCGTCACATCATCTTTTAAAGTTAGTTGATAAAACCATAGGGAGCAATTTTAAGAGAACAAACCTGATGACTAAAAAAACCTATTGAGCGCAAGATCTAAGCTTTATTTTTTAACAGAAATAAAAAAGCTCCCAACAGTATCGTTGAAAGCCTTTAAAATAATAATACTCCGATTTTCAAACTATTTTAGCAGTGCTAGGCATTTTTCTGATTTAGCCCCATTCGCATAAATAAATCTGATATCTTGCTTTCCTACAATTATATGAGGAATTAACAAGGCAAATTTAGCTTTCAATCCGAAACCATATATTTGGTATTTTTCAAACTATTTGAGTTTAGACAAGGCATTGAAATATCTTATCCCTATGAGCATACGGTTTGTATGTGATTAGGGTAAGATATTTAAATAACGCAGTATTAACGCTAAATAGGAAGAAAAATTACATTTGTTCCATTACTTCGATACCTAATAGATCTAACCCCTTAGCTAAAGTATTTGCTACTAAATTACACAATATTAATCGACTATTTTTAACATCAACATCAACACCCTCTTTAAGCACTGGACAAGCTTCATAAAAAGTCATGTATAAACTGGCAAGTTCATACAAATAAGCACACAGTACATGTGGCGTCGCATCATTAACCATTTGATCTAATACTTCTTCTAACTGAAGAAGCTTTAATGCAAGTGTTTTTTCTTGTGGTTCATTAATCAATATATCAGCGCTAAATGTACTAATGTCAATATTTGCTTTACGGAAAATACTGCGCACACGTGTATATGCATATTGTAAATATGGAGCCGTTGCACCTTCAAAGCTCAGCATAGAATCCCAGTTAAAGATATAATCACTAGTACGGTTTTTAGATAAATCTGCATATTTAACGGCACCAATACCGACTTTACGTGCGACTTCACTACGCTCATCATCAGACATATCTGATTCTCGTTCAGCCAACTTTGTGCTCGCTCTCGAAATCGCTTCTTCAAGTAAGTCCGCCAGCTTTACAGTACCTCCTGTACGTGTTTTAAACGGCTTGCCATCATTGCCCATCATAGTACCAAACGGACAAAATTCGTAACTGGTTTCTTCTCTTAATAAGTCCGCTTTACGCGCAACTAATTCAACTTGATTAAAGTGCAAGCTTTGACGTGCATCTACAAAAATTAGAATACGATCAGCATCAAGTTTATTCGAACGATAATCACATGCAGCTAAATCTGTTGTAGCGTATAAAAAGCCACCACCCGATTTTTGCACTATAAATACTGAAGGTTCTCCATCTTTATTTGCTAACTCATCCAAAAATACAACTTGTGCACCTTGAGATTCTTGGGCTATATTTTTATCTTTTAAAAGCGTTATAACATTTGCTAATTCGTTATTATATGCACTTTCAGCCATGATATTTTCAGGTTTCAGTGTCACATTTAATTTTTGATATACTTCAGTCGAGTGCTTTACTGAAGTATCAATAAATAATTTCCATAATTTATTACAATGAGCATCGCCACTTTGTAATTTCACCACATATTCACGAGCTCTGTCAGCAAAACCTTCTTCATCATCAAAACGTTTTTTAGAATCGCGATAAAAGCTTTCTAAGTCAGCCAAAGCAACAGACTCTAGATCTATACCTTGATTTAATAAGTCTTCAAGATGCGCAATCAGCATACCAAATTGTGTACCCCAATCACCCATATGGTTTTGACGAATGACGTTATCACCTCTGAATTCAAGCGCGCGTACAACAGCATCACCAATAATGGTTGAACGCAAATGACCAACATGCATTTCTTTTGCTAAATTTGGTGAAGAATAATCAACCACAACTTTTTGTACATTTTGATGTGCACTTACACCCAACTTTTTATCAGAATTAGCAGCCACTAATTTTTCAGCCAAAAATTCAGGTTTTAAATGAATATTAATAAAACCTGGTCCTGCAATTTCAATTTTAGCTGCAACATCTGTCAGTTCTAAACTGTCAATAATTTTTTGTGCTAATTCTCGTGGATTTGTTTTTAGTTTTTTAGCTGCCCCCATGGCTCCATTTATTTGGTAATCACCAAATTGCGCACGTGTACTTTGTGTTACAGCAGGATTTGACCCTTCAGGCAAACCAGCCGAAGCCATGGCCACCAATGCTCTTTCTACCAGTAATTGACGTATATTCATTTTTAATCTCTTTAAATTCTTTTTAATGTTATTTCGCTTTTTTGAAACAACAATAGGGTTAGGTTTGGGTAAAGTCGCAAAACCAACCCTTATATATGTTTTTCAATTCATAATTGATTAGGGCAAAGCCGCAGAATGGTTTTCGATGGGAGTTCAGTTTATAAACTTAAATCAAAAATTATTCTATGCTAATCAATTATATAAATAACAACAGGATTTATTTTTTGGCAAAGCCGTCAAGTTCCGAGACCCATTGAGCTTAGTACACTAAGCGATTTGGGCGAGGAACGCCGACAATGCCGACGAAAATTTAATCCTTAAGTTATTTTAGTGTTCACGAGTCTGATGGAACTTAACATCAGGGTAACGCTCCATCGATAAATTCAAATTAACCATACTAGGTGCAACATATGACAGATTGCCACCGCCATCAAGTGATAGGTTTACTTCACATTTACGCTTAAACTCTTCTAATTTTCTATCATCTTCGCAAGTAATCCAACGTGCAGTAGCAACATTGACACTTTCGTAAATAGCTTCAACTTTATATTCAGCTTTTAAACGTGCAACAACCACATCAAACTGTAATATCCCCACAGCACCAACAATTAAATCATTACTAATTAGTGGCCTAAATACCTGAACAGCCCCCTCTTCAGATAATTGAATTAAACCTTTGAGTAACTGCTTTTGTTTGAGAGGATCTTTTAAGCGAATACGACGAAATAGTTCAGGTGCAAAATTAGGAATACCGCTGAACTTTAGCTTTTCACCTTGAGTAAACGTATCGCCAATCTGAATTGTGCCATGGTTATGCAAACCAATTATATCTCCCGCATACGCTTCTTCAGCTCTGGTTCTATCACCAGCCATGAAAGTAACTGCGTCGGAAATACTTACTTTTTTACCGATTCTGACATGGTCCATTTTCATGCCTTGGCTATACTTACCAGAAACAATACGCATAAAAGCAATACGGTCTCTGTGTTTAGGGTCCATATTTGCTTGTATTTTAAAAACAAATCCTGAAAAACTGTCTTCTTTAGCAATTACTTCACGGTCAACCGTTTGGCGAGATAATGGCTCTGGTGCCCATTTAGTTAAACCATCTAACATATGATCTACACCAAAATTCCCCAGTGCAGTACCAAAAAACACCGGAGATAAATCACCACTTAAAAATAAATCTAAATCAAACTCGTGAGATGCGCCAATAACCAACTCAAGCTCATCTCGTAAATTAGCCGCAAGATCTTCGCCAATTGCAGTATCTAATTCAGGGTTGTCTAAACCTTTAATAATACGAATGTCTTGTATTGTGTGACCTTGCCCTGTTTGGTATAAAATAGTTTCTTCACGGTGAATATGATAAACACCTTTAAACTCTTTACCACAACCAATAGGCCAAGTGATAGGCGCACAAGCAATTTTTAGTTCATGCTCAACTTCATCCAAGACTTCCATTGGATCTCGAGTTTCACGATCACACTTATTCATGAAAGTAACAATTGGCGTAGTACGTAAGCGAGTAACTTCCATTAATTTACGAGTACGGTCTTCTACACCTTTGGCTGCATCAATGACCATCAAACATGAATCAACAGCTGTTAATGTACGATATGTATCTTCAGAGAAGTCTTCATGTCCAGGAGTATCTAACAAATTAACCAAACAGTCATTGTACGGAAACTGCATGACTGACGTTGTAACTGAAATACCACGTTCCTTTTCCATTTCCATCCAATCTGATTTTGCATGCTGATTTGAGCCACGGCCCTTAACGGTACCTGCTTTTTGTAAAGCATTTCCAAACAAAAGTACTTTTTCAGTAATGGTTGTTTTACCCGCATCTGGGTGAGAAATTATTGCAAAGGTGCGTCTTTTTGACACCTCAGTTGAAACACTGGACATTTAAACCGCCAAACTAAAAAATGAATAGAATTAAAATGGCTTGAATTATAACAAAAACAATCCCGTTATTGCATTGAATAAAAAATTATTATTAAAATGGACAAAATAATAATAATTTTATCTGATAAATAAACTTATTATTATTTTTGTGCTAAGTTAGTTTTATCTACTAAGTAACTTAATTTGTTGATGAAATATTCATATTTATCTTTATTAATTCTTCTAAGCATATCAAGTCAACTTCAAGCTACTGAAGTTGAAGAAGATATTTATAATATAGATAAACTTCAATCACTCACCTTAAACGAATTACTAAACCTAGAAGTTGTGAGTGCTAGTCGAAAAAATCAAAAAATATCTGATGCTCCAGCTAATATAACTGTCATTACTGCAGACATCATTGCGCAACGAGGATATGAAAACCTTGTTGAAGTTTTAAAAGATGTACCTGGTTTTGATTTTTTTACGGGTGGGTCTAATGCTGGTGAATACACAACCCACAGTATTAATCGAGGTGTTGGAGGCTCTCCAGGCAATGTTCAGCTATTAATTTTAGTAGATGGTATAGTGCAAAATCACATCGCTTTTAATTGGTCTCAACCTTGGGATAATCAACAAATATTTATTGATTTAAAGCGCATTGAAATAATACAAGGTCCAGGGTCTGCCACTTATGGTGCAAATGCCTATTCAGGCATTATTCATTTCATCACCGCACAGTCAGATAATGAGATTAGCGACCAGTTTTTCTCAACCTTAGGTGAAAACAATACGCGCTCAAATAGCTTTATTATTGATCATAAATTTAGTGAGCTTTACTTACAGGCTTCAGGACGTTTATACGAAACAGATGGTGATTCTGGAATGGGTCGACCAGACCCCCAAGGTTATTTTTCAGCACACCCTTGGCCAAATAAATCCTCAACAAGTTATAACAAGCAAGGCCAATTTATTAAAGACGGCCCAAACCCATATGCCAACCAAAGCCAACAGTCCGGTTTTAATAACCAAAGTAAAGATTGGGCTTTTCGTGGCAAAGGAATTTGGAAACCCAATAAACAAGTAAAAAATGGGTTTACACGATTCGCTTTGGGCATGTCAGCTTGGGAGCAAGAGCAAGGACTCGGCAGTTATGTAACAGGTTTTGAATATCAAACTCGCTCAGCTAATTTTAAAAAACACCATAGTGCACAATACTTTTACTTTGATGGTGATTTCAAATTTAATAAACAAATATCAGTCACCAATAAGCTCTGGTATAGGGAAAATAAACAACACCCCGATACAGGATTTCAATATAGTTACCGCTTTGTCAATTTAGTTAAAAGTTATCATAGCATTAGTAAGCAAAAAGGCTTTGAGCAACAACTAGAATGGCAACTAAACCCAAAACAAAGCTTACTGATAGGTTATAGGCTACAACGTTCAAATAAGATGGAACAAATAGTTTCATTAGGTCAATATCAAGATATTGATATAAAAGGAACCAATTCATCTTGGGATCAAGCTGTTATGGGGAATGGCTTAAATCAATATGAAAAAGCTATAATTAATGATGTTGATGAAAAAGCGCTTTATATTCAATATCAAAATAGCCTAACCGACAATATAGACTACACATTTGGTTTAAGACATGACCGAAGTGATGAATACAATTCAACCACAAACCCAAGAGTTGCATTAACATATAATGCAGATAACTTTATTAATCAGGCAGATTGGCGATTAAAATTTTTATATGGTGAAGCATTTAGAGAGCCTTCTATTTTTGAACTCAACGATGAATTCAGAGGCAATAAACATCTTCAACCGGAGACAATTAAAACTTTTGAAGTTGTAAGTTTACTCTCATCAAACAATAAAAATTTTGATGCGAGCTTAAAAACATCTATTTTTTATAATGAACAAAACGATATTATCACTTTAAAAGCAGACAACTCTATTGGTGGAAGCAGCTATATAAATAGAGATCATACTGATATTTATGGTTTATCTTTAGATAGCCAATGGCGCCCAAGTTCTGCTGTATCACTTTATTTGAATTATCAATATACAGATGGAAGAAATAATCGACAAAGTGATCCTCTAGAGCATATAGCAAAAAATAAAATAAATTGGGGCCTCAACTATTTAACTTTAAATGAAAAACTTAATATTAACTTAAGGTTTAATCATGTTATCAGCCGCCAAACACCGCTCAGTAATCACTACTTTAATGGTAAAGCACCAAGTTTTCATGTCGCAAATTTACTATTAAGTTATCAAGGTTGGCACATGAATAGAATAACAATCACGCCTTCAATTGAGATTAAAAATTTATTTGATAAAGATTATTTAGGCGTTGGCAGACAAGATGGTAGTAGTCAAATATCACAATTTGATCCTAACTCACAAATCGATCCTAGCGGATTTATACCTCCTTACCATCCACAATCAGGGCGTGTGATAGAAGCCAAAATAAGAGTTAAATTTTAAGGTTTATTGATAAAGCACTAGTATAACTCTGCAACTTTGAGAATTTTATCATCCCATTTCAAACCTGAAGCAGTACTCGTTGCCAAATTAAGATAAAAATGAGGTCGACCATCTTTAGTGCCTATCGCTACTGTAATACCTTTTTTGACCCAATTAGTATTAGGTGCGACTAATAATGTACTATTTTTTGCAGCATAACGTACAGCATCATCAATTAAATCACCGTCACCAACATAAATAATATTAAAGCTTTTTTCAGGCAGCTTCGCACCTATTTCTAGTTGGTTTATACTAATATCGCCATAGCCTTTCATTTTTAATTTATTAAAAGCCTGATAAATCTTAGGCGCACCTAAAACAAAAATAGACACTTCTTTTTTATGGCTAGTAGAATGTTCAAAAGTTAATATTTTAGAAATTAAAACGACTTGAAGACTGGCTGGTAACTCTGTTGCACGTAATGAACATGAAATAATAGCAAGCACTAAAAAATAAGTGCTTAATAGCCACTTATTCATCCTTTTTGCTTTCTCCTTGTTTCTCCACAGTTTGGTCATGCTATTATCTAAAATATATCCTTAATTAAAAACAACTATTATCTAAATAGATTAATCTATTTAATTATGAAGCACCAGATGTTATAAATAAAAAAGAACATCTATTTAGCTAAATAAGGAAAGGAACCCCAAATAATGATTAAAAGCAAGTTGAGCATTAAGTTACTCTGGTATGTAACGCCACTTGTTATTATTCCTTTACTTTTTTTAGGTGGGTTTACATTATCTAATGTTACTCAATCCACTGAGAAACAAGCTGATATTATTGTAAGTCGGTTTGTACAGCAACAACAACAAAATATTTTTAATTATACTGAAGTATTCCATTCTGCCACGGAACTTTTATCAAACTCTCCAGTACTCAGTCAGTTTATCGAATCTAGCTCAGAAACAACTTCAATTGAACCAACACAAATAGGTGCGCTCTTAGATGTCTTTGCAAGTTATACAGACGCTTACCCTGATATACTAAGTATAGATTTAATCACACCACAAGAAAAAAGTTTGGCTTTTTATTCCAGTGATTTGTTTGCTGAGTCCAAACAATATGCTTTTACGAAAACATTTAAAAAAAATAATTTCAGTAGAATGCAATTTATGCAGCAATCTAAAAATGGGATTACTTCTATTTATTTTGTGAAACCCATTTTTAAATCTCAATTTCATTTAGAAAGTCCCAAATTACTTGCATATTTAATATTGCACCTAGATCCTTCAGTGATAAATGCCAGCATTTTAGATGCACCTTTTGAAAATACACTTAATTTAATTATAAATAATGAAGGTAAAGTTTTATTTAGTTCTGACTTTTCTAAAAGAGGAATCTTTTTAACTGAATACGAATTAAAGAATGTAAAACTTGCAGCAAAAGGTGAGCAACTTATACCTTTAAAAATTAGCAGTATAGATCAAAAGTCTAGAATGCTTTATGCAATTCATATGAATGATGGTTCATATTATATATCTTCAATTCCAAGAAATATTTTATATGAATCGGGAAATGCAATTAGTCTGATCACTGCATTAATCGTTTTAATTTCAGTTGTATTATTACCTATTTTAATTTTCATTGTTGTTAAGTCATTATTATTAACTCCTTTAGCATTATTAGGAAAAGCAAGTCAAAGAGTAGGTGATGGAGACCTAAAAGTAAGACTTCCCATTGTTAGTAAAGATGAAATGGGCACTTTATTTCATGACTTTAATCACATGGTAAATCAAATTAGACATTACCAGGGACAGCTAGAAGATTATAAAGAGCACCTAGAAGATAAAGTACATGCAAGAACTGAAGCATTGGCAAAAATGAACCACCAACTTGAGCAGGCAATCGATCAAGCCAAACAAGCAAATCAGCTCAAAAGCCGCTTTTTAGCTAATATGAGTCATGAAATTCGTACCCCTCTCACCGCTATTATTGGCTTTACCGAACAAATGTTGTTTAAAGAGGTCCCTGATGTTAAAGATAGCCATTTAAATACAGTTCTTCGAAATTCAAAGCATTTACTAGAACTTATAAATAACATACTCGACTTATCAAAAATTGAAGCTGAAAAATTAGAAATAGAACAACAAAAGTGTGAACTGGCACAGCTTGTTGAAGATATTAATTCAGTAATAAAAGTATTAGCAGATGGCAAAAACTTAGAATTCAAAATTAACTACCATTACCCATTACCCCATTCAATTAACAGCGATATTACTCGACTAAAGCAGGTTCTTTTAAATATATGTACTAATGCGGTAAAGTTTACAGAACAAGGCTATGTCAACTTATCAATTCTTTATATACCACAAATAGAACAGTTAAAATTCATCATTACAGATTCAGGCATAGGCATGTCTAAAAATGAGTTACAGAGAATATTTAAGCCCTTTGAACAAGCCGATTCAAGTACTACCAGAAGGTTTGGAGGTACAGGCTTAGGATTATGCATCTCTAAAAATTTGGCAAACTTGCTAGGCGGTGATGTCGAAGTTTCAAGTGAGAAAGGTATTGGCAGCCGTTTTTCTTTAACAATTGCTACTAATAACCAAGGTAAAGAGTTTAAGCTTTTAGAATCTAATGTAGATTTAAATCCAGTTAAAGAAATTAAACAAAAAATTGAATCTGCACACTATGACGCAAGAATACTTGTAGCAGAAGATAATTTAGATAATCAAGAGTTAATCCGTTTATTACTTGAACATTGGGGGTTAAACCCGGAGTTTGCAAACAATGGTTCTGAAGCTGTAGAAATGGCTTTAACTAATGATTACGATTTAATTTTGATGGATATGCAAATGCCTATTATGGGTGGTCAAGAAGCCACTCAAATGCTACGTCACACAGCTTATGATGGCCCGATTATAGCACTCACGGCCAATGTGATGAAACATGACGTAGATACATATATTGAAGCAGGTTGTAATGAAGCTCTTGCAAAACCCATAGACAAAAAAGAATTAGAATTTACATTAGAGAAATATCTCAGCTTACAGAAAATCAGCAATCAAAAATGGGAAGAAATATTAGCCAATGATGAATTTACTAAGCTAAACGAAACTTATAAAAATAAGTTACCAGGTTTAATAACAGAACTTGAAAAGTTCAATCAAAAACAAGACTGGCAAGAGTTGAAAGATTTATCACATAACATAAAAGGCAGCTCTGGATGTTTTGGTTTTATGGCCATAAGTCAGGCTGCAGCGGCTCTAGAAACGGATTTAACACAAAAAGAATATACAAACGTACAATCAAGCTTTAAAAAATTAATTCATTCGATAAATCAAAGTGCTTAATTTATTCAACGAATTAAGAGAATGAAAACAATACCAAACCCATGAGTTTACCATCCTCTCGGCCTTGTTCTGTTGGATAATAATCTTTGCGCAGTCCCATTTCATTAAAACCTAAACTCTCGTACAAACCAATAGCAGCGACATTGCTGACTCTAACTTCTAAAAAAATGCTTTCTGCACTACGTTTTGTTGCTTCATCAAGTAAATTTTCTAATAATTTTTTTGCATAGCCTTTACCTTGGTACTCAGGTGAAATACAAATATCCATTAAGGTAAAGTCAGGTCCAGCCATTTCAGCCATATAAAACCCAATTAAAGCCTGCTCAAGATACAATCCACGACTGAAATAACGTCCGCCAAAACACGAGAGCATGTTTTTATGTGACATTGGGTGACTATGGCATGTTTGTTCTATTATCATCATAGAATCAACATCAGAGGCATTGAGATCTTGTAACTGAGTCATATATTTATCACTTTTATGATTTCATTTTGCTGCGTTAATCAATTTTAGCCAAAGCTGTTTTTTAGCAGTGCTATCTAAACCTGAATTACAAATAGAGAGCATGTAACTTTCATTTTTCTGTATCAAGTTAAAACCCGACATATTTTGAGCAACCAAATGACAATTTAACTTTTCATCAATATTCAATAATTCAACGGCAGCCTTAAGATCCTGAGCTAATAAGTCAGGTATACTCGAAATATCATCATTCCCAGTACTCGTTTGATTATCTACCACTTTAAGTTTTGAAAAATGCGAATTCAAACTTAAAGCTTCAATACCAAAAATTTCAGCATAATTCATGGGCATTTAATATTTCCCAAACAAAAGATGAATAAATAATAACAGATGAAAAAACATTTTAAGAAATAATTTAGATTTAAAAAAGAGTGGAGTTTAAAAAGAAATGGCAGGGGCGGAGAGACTCGAACTCCCAACCATCGGTTTTGGAGACCGCTGTTCTACCAATTGGAACTACGCCCCTGCAATGACGTCGTATTATAGGGAGATAACTTTAAAGGTAAAGTACTTTTTTCACTTTTCCAACCAACCGCTTAGTTAATGCGCACTCTGACTATTTAGCCATCAAAAAATTTGTAAACAGGATAAATTCTAACTCAGCTCTAAAATTTATTTTCATTAACAAATATAAATAATAAAAAACGCGGCTTTTAGCCGCGTTTCAGAATCTATTATTAAACGATGTAAATAACTTAGATTATTTCAATTCAATAGTTACAGGTGGTTTCCTGAACATTTAGCTGCATACCACTATTTAGCTAACAAAATAAGTTAAATTATTCCCATTCGATAGTTGCAGGTGGTTTACCAGAAATATCGTAAACAACACGTGAGATACCATCAATTTCATTTATGATTCTGTTTGAAACTAAACCTAAGAAATCATATGGTAAATGTGACCAACGCGCAGTCATGAAATCAATTGTTTCAACACAACGCAGTGATACAACCCAATCATATTTACGTGCATCGCCCATAACGCCAACAGATTTAACTGGTAAAAATACGGTAAATGCTTGGCTTACTTTATGGTAAAGATCAGCTTTATGTAATTCTTCAATGAAGATTGCATCTGCACGACGTAATAAATCACAATATTCTTTTTTGATTTCACCAAGAACACGCACACCTAAACCTGGTCCTGGGAAAGGATGACGGTAAAGCATGTCATATGGTAAACCTAATTCTAAACCAATTTTGCGTACTTCATCTTTAAATAACTCACGTAATGGCTCAACTAAACCCATTTCCATATCGTCAGGTAAACCACCTACGTTATGATGTGATTTAATTACATGCGCTTTACCTGTTTTTGAAGCTGCAGATTCAATCACATCAGGGTAGATAGTCCCCTGCGCTAACCATTTTGCATTTGTAAGCTTTTTAGATTCAGCATCAAAAATATCAATAAATGTATGGCCAATCGCTTTACGTTTAAGTTCCGGATCTGATAAACCTTCAAGATCTTTTAAGAACTGTGCTTCAGCATCTACTTTAATAATATTTAAACCAAAGTGATCACCAAACATATCCATGACTTGCTGGCCTTCGTTTAAACGAAGCAAACCATTATCAACAAATACACATGTTAACTTATCGCCAATAGCGCGATTTAATAACATAGCAACAACAGACGAATCAACACCACCAGATAAACCTAGAATGACTTCATCATCGCCCACTTGTTCTTTCATTCTAGCAACAGCATCTTCAATAATTGTTGCTGGAGTCCATAGTTTTTCACATCCACAAATATCAATCGCAAAACGCTCTAAGATACGTAAGCCTTGCTTTGTGTGTGTCACTTCCGGGTGGAACTGAATACCGTAAAAACGTTTTTCATCATTGGCCATAATTGCATGAGGACAAGTATCTGTTTGTGCAATTGTTGTAAAGTCACTTGGAATTTCAATAACTTTATCACCGTGGCTCATCCATACATCTAATAAACCATTGCCATTATCCGATAAATGATCTTCAATATTTACCATCAAATTAGAATGAGCAATATTTTCAACTTGTGCGTAACCAAACTCTTTTTTATCAGAGCTTTCAACTTTACCGCCAAGCTGTTTAGCCATTGTTTGCATGCCGTAACATACACCCAATACTGGTACACCCGCATTAAATACATATTCAGGTGCTTTTGGACTGCCTTCTAACGTCGTCGACTCAGGACCGCCAGATAAAATGATACCTTGAGGATTAAACTCTTTAATTTGCTCTTCAGTAACATCCCATGCCCAAAGCTCACAATAAACACCAATTTCACGTATTTTACGTGCTATTAATTGCGTATATTGAGAACCAAAATCTAAAATTAGAATACGTGAATCGTGAATGTTTTTGCTCATGATGTCTCTCGATTGAAAGAAAACTAAATGAATATGGGTTAACCTAAGTTAACCCACTAAATTATTGCTATTAAAGCGATTTGAAACGGCTCAACTAACCTTGACGGTAGTTTGGCGCTTCTTTAGTGATTTGCACATCATGAACGTGCGACTCACCCATACCAGCAGAAGTAACACGTACAAACATAGGTTTAGTGTTCATTTCTGTGATAGTTGCACAACCCGTTAAGCCCATAGAACTACGGATACCACCAACTTGCTGATGTATAATATTAGCAATAGGCCCTTTATATGCAACACGGCCTTCAATACCTTCAGGTACTAATTTTTCAGCTTCTTTTGAATCTTGGAAATAACGATCTGACGAACCTTCTTTTTGGTTCATTGCGCCTAAAGACCCCATTCCACGATATGATTTGTAGTAACGGCCTTGATATAGCTCTACTTCACCTGGCGCTTCTTCGGTACCGGCAAGCATTGAACCCACCATCACACATGACGCACCGGCAACCAGTGCTTTTGCGATATCACCTGAAAAGCGAATACCGCCATCTGCAATCACTGGAATACCACGACCTTTTAAGCCTTCAACTGCATCTGAAATTGCTGTGATTTGTGGTACACCACAACCAGTTACTATGCGTGTTGTACAGATAGAACCTGGGCCTATACCAACTTTTACGGCATCTACGCCTGCATCAGCAAGGGCAATTGCACCTTCAGCTGTTGCAACATTACCAGCAACAATTTGTAAATCAGGGAAAGTTTTACGCGTCTGAGCAACACGGTCAAGAACACCTTGAGAATGACCGTGTGATGTATCGATTAACAATACATCGACACCAGCGGCAACTAATGCAGTAATACGCTCATCAGTACCGGCACCAACACCAACAGCAGCACCTACACGTAAACGACCTAATTCGTCTTTACATGCATTCGGCTTTTCTTGTGCTTTTTGATAATCTTTTACAGTGATCATTCCTTTAAGCTTAAATGCATCATCAATCACAAGAATTTTTTCAATTCTGTGTTCATGCATTAAGCTTAAAATTTCTTCACGTTGCGCCCCTTCCTTCACTGTTACTAATTTATTTTGCTTAGTCATCACAGTTGAAACAGGCTGATCTAATTTAGTTTCAAAGCGCATATCACGGCTAGTAACAATACCAACAAGCTTATTGTCAGCATCAGTTACAGGGAAACCAGAAAAACCTTTATCTTCAGATAAAATTAACGCGTCTCTAATTGTTAGTTCAGCAGTAACTGTCACAGGATCTGACACAATACCTGCTTCGTAAGTTTTTACTTTACGCACATTGTTAGATTGTTCTGCAATGGTCATATTTTTATGAATAAAACCTAACCCCCCTTCTTGTGCCATAGCGATCGCAAGACGCGCTTCTGTCACAGTATCCATTGAAGCAGATACAAGAGGTAAATTAAGCTCAATACCACGCGTTAAGCGTGTATTTAGATTAGCAGTATGAGGTAATACAGTAGAATGACCAGGTACTAAAAGTACGTCATCAAAGGTTAAAGCTTCTTTAGCTATTCGTAGCATTTGGCAACTTCTCACAATTGAAGGTTAAAATAAATATAGGGAGTTGCGGCTGGATTTTAACAGCAGTTATGTAGTTAGTAAATTAAAATTATAATTAATTATGCTAAAGTAACCTCACTTCAATAAATTTATCGATTGCACTTGGAATAAAATGTTCGAACAAGCTAAAAAACAACAAGTTTATACTGTTTCTAAATTAAATAAGGATATTCGATTTTTATTAGAGCGAAATTTTGCCACTCTAACTTTAAACGGTGAAATTTCAAATTTTGTAGCTCCTGCGTCCGGTCATTGGTATTTCACTTTAAAAGACGATAATGCACAAATCCGTGCAGCTATGTGGCGAGGAAACAATCGCAGCTCAAATTTCAAACCCAAAAACGGTGATCAAGTACTTGTACGGGCACGCATTTCATTATATGAACCCAGAGGTGATTACCAACTTATTATTGAGAAAATAGACCCTGCTGGACAAGGCTTATTAAAACAAGAGTTTGAAGCGCTACAGCAAAAATTAGCAGCTCAAGGATTATTTAGCGCGATAGACAAACAAACACTACCTGCCGCTATTAATAAAGTTGGCGTGATCACATCGGCAACAGGAGCCGCTTTCAGAGATATTTTAACTGTATTGAAACGCCGCGCACCACAGTTAGAAGTAATACTTTATCCTGCACAAGTACAAGGTGCACTTGCCCATCAGCAACTCATAGATAAAATTAGTATAGCTAATCAAAGAGATGAAGTAGACGTAATCATTTTAGGCCGTGGTGGCGGTTCATTAGAAGATTTATGGTGCTTTAATAACGAGCAACTAGCTCATGCGATATTTGATTCAGACATTCCAATTGTCAGCGCAGTAGGCCATGAAATTGATACTACTATCAGTGATTTTGTAGCCGACGTACGTGCTGCAACCCCTTCTGCTGCAGCTGAATTAATCAGTCCAGATAGCTCACATATCAATAGCCAAATTAATGAATTAAAAAACCGTTTAAATCGCGCATTTATTTTATACTTAACAAAACAAAAACATTATCAAAATGATTTAAGTCAAACCTTAAAACAACACCACCCAGAGCATAAACTACATCAACAGATACAAAAACTAGATGAGCTGAGCATGCGCCTTAATCACGCTTTACACTCTCAATTAATCCAGTCTAGGCAAAAGTTAAATTATTTAACGCCCAAATTACAACAATACAGTCCAGAAAATAAAATGAATCAAATGAGTATGCATTTAACGCAACTCAAAGCCCGATTAAATAATCTGATGTCAAAACAATTAGAAGACAATAAAAATCAGTTAGCAATTCAAGCTGCAAAATTAAATAGCATCAGCCCGCTTACAGTTTTAGCGCGAGGCTATAGTATTAGTAATTCAAAGAACGGGATTGTTACATCAAGAAATCAAATAAAAATCGGGGAAGAGCTAGTCACTCAGTTAGCAGATGGTAAGATCATAAGTGAAGTTACTGATGTATTACAAAAATAAACAGTTGATATTAATGATAATTTCAAACCTTTATTGCTATAAAGCAAGTGAGTTCCATAAATCGATTTATAGGTTTCTATGGACCTCACATTAAACAGTATATCAAGTGATAAATTTTTATTTAAAGTCCCGAGCTACTTAAAGAGTCATCATAATAAAAGTTTTGTTCCATTGTTTTTGCGGGGCATTCGCAATCTGGCTTTCCAACAACTTTAGCGGGCACACCGACTACAGTTGTATGTGCTTTTACATGATTTAAAACCACAGAGCCAGAACCAATTTTTGCCCCTGCACCTACTTCAATATTACCCAATACTTTAGCACCTGCACCAATTAAAACACCTTCACGTATTTTTGGATGACGATCACCTTGCTCATTACCTGTGCCACCTAAAGTCACCGACTGTAATATAGACACATTATCTTCAATAACAGCAGTTTCACCAATAACAATACCTGTTGCATGGTCAAACATAATACCTTTACCTACTTCACAAGCAGGGTGAATATCAACACCAAAAACTTCAGAATTACGGCTTTGAATAAAACGAGCGAGTTCTTTACGGTCTTGACGCCATAAACAATGTGCCAATCTGTGTACTTGAATGGCTTGAAAGCCTTTAAGATTTAATAAAACAGTTAAGTAATTAACTGCAGCAGGGTCACGCTCTGTCACAGCTTTTATATCAGTAGCAACAAAAGTAAGCATGCGATCACAATCAACAAAAGCTTGATCAAATAGCTCTCTGAATGTAAATGGAGAAACCACCGCATCAGATAGTTTGTTAGCAACTATAAAACTTAATGCAGAACCCAAACACTCATGATTTAGTACACATGAATACACATGACTGGCCAATAGAGGTTCTTTTTTTACAAGGGCTGTTGCTTCAACTCTTAATTGTTCCCAAACTTCATAACGCATATTACTTTGCTCTTTCTTAAATGTGACTATACCAAAACAGTTTAACTGAATTATTCAGCTATGTGTGTTTACAGCACAAGTTTATTGGTTATAAGCAATAACTAAAAGTTGTATTTATAAAACAAAAGACGTAGCTTTGACGACTCATATCCTCTTGCCCGATGAAATAATGAATAAAAATGTTTTAATATTAGCGCTTTGCCAAGGATTAATCACAACAGGTAATATTATGTTAGTGACTGTAACAGCTTTGATAGGTCAACAGTTAAGTCCAAGTGAAAGCTGGATCACCCTACCTGTTGCAACCCAAAGTTTAGGTTTATTATTGGCAACAATTCCAGCATCTTTAATTATGGCCAAAATTGGTCGAAAAAACGGTTTTACTTTAGGAAATGCCATTGGCATCATTGGTATTTTATGTGCTGTTTATGCCTTAGAGCAAAGTTTATTTTCTTTATTTTGTTTTGCCACAGGGCTAATAGGTATCGCGATTGGCTTTGCCACTTTATACCGTTTTGCCGCGATTGAAGCAAACCCTCAAAATCCTAGCCGCGCGATATCATTTATTATGGCAAGTGGGATCATAGCGGCGTTTTTAGGGCCAAACCTGGCAATTTGGGTTGAAAAATCTTTCCCTTCAATTAATTTTAGCAATACTTTTATTGCGTTAGCCGGGCTTTATATTTTAGCAATTATACTATTACAGTTTGTTTCTTTTAGTAGAACACCTTTGGAGCATGATGAAGGACCTTCAAGAAAACTAAAAACAATACTACTTCAGCCTAAATTTATTATTGCCGTATCAGCTGCTATGGTCAGTTTTACTTTAATGAATTTACTAATGACTGCTACCCCACTTGCAATGCATCGCCATGGTTTTGATTTTAATGAGTCTGCTTTTGTGATCCAATGGCATGTATTAGGTATGTTTGTACCTTCCCTTTTTACAGGAAAACTTATTGAAAAATGGGGTCCTGTAAATATTATTTTGATTGGAGCCTTATTAATTGCAGCTTGTATTTTAATTAATTTACAAGGTCTTAGTCACAACCATTTTTTATTCGCATTATTTTTGTTAGGTGTAGGTTGGAACTTTATGTTTATTAGTGCAACTCAAATGGTGAGTTCTACCTATAAAAACAGTGAAAAAGCAAAAAGTCAGGCCGCTAACGAATTTTTAGTTTTTAGTATGGTAACGCTTTCATCTTTAAGTGCAGGTTGGCTTGAGTCTAGTTTAGGATGGCAAACGCTTAATTTTATTTCTATTATTCCACTCACCATCATATTTATAGGCCTGATTTATTATCAAAAGCACATTTATAATAAACCCGTTTCAATTAGCTAAAACGGGTTCAATGTGCTCTAAATTAATTAAAGCAGGTTATTTAAATACACTTTCAATATCCATAACTTCAATATTATTATTAGGAATGCTTAATTTATAACTTTGAATTATTTTATCCTCGGCGACTAAATCAGCAGGCTTATCCGTATTATATTTAAGCGGTGAAGCTTGCTCTGAGGCTAAACGTTTTTTCATATCTTTAGCATCACTTGTAATAAATACATACTGAATATCATTAGTTTGTAAATTATCTTTAATAACACGGTTTACATCTTCTACTGTTAATGCAGCTAACTGTTTACGCACATATGAAACAAAATCTTCCGTATTATAAAATTGACTATCCAGTGCATAACCTAATTGTTTATCTTGGCTTGCAACCATTTGCGGCACAAAGTTGCTTAAGAAGTTACGCGTAGCAACAAAACTTTCTTGTGTCATCCCCGTTTTAATCAGCTTGTTTAATTCAAATAAAGCCGTTCGTGTTGCAAAATGTGCATCATTATTTGAACGTAGTGGTCTTAACCAAATTTGGAAAATTTGCTCTGAACGCCCTAAGTTTGCATCAGGCTTTGTTTGAAACATGCCTCTAGGGAAGTACTCAATATAAGAATAATCACCATAGTTCATACCACGAGTTTGACGAATTCTTTGATACAAGAAGCTGTTAGAGCTGCGGTGCTCCCCAAAGTACGAACGAATTAACCACAATGCAGCCCAGTCTTTATCACTTCGAATAGTATCAATCGGAAAACCAAAAGAAACAGCTGTAGATTTTGCTGATTTTTCAACGATAGAGGCATGACGCCCTGTTAGCTTAGGCGCATCAGCAACCATTAACCGAGACTCTTTGCCTTGAGGTAATTGAGCTAAATCGGCAAACATAGTGTGTTTAAGCTTATCAGACATATCACCTGTGATGCCCACATTCAATTTAGCTTGTGTAAACTCAGTCGCATAAAATACTTTTAAGTCATCAAGCGTAATGGCTTCTAAGTCTGATAAATCACCATAGTTATAACTTTCATAAACATGGCCTTGGTAAAGTTTTGCATAAAGTACTTCTTTACCCAACTCTTCATCATTAGAGGCTTTTAAACCTGATTTAATCCCATCAATTAACTCTTTTTTGATACGCTTAAAGTCATCTACTCTCCAGCCAGGATTTAATAACTGATCACTCACCAATTTATACCAAATACCCGCATTATCTTTATGTACGCGTCCAGAAAAAGAAATCATTTCTTTATCTAGCTGAACATCAAAACTTCCCGCAAGCGGATACATGGCTTTATTAATTTCTTTATAAGTACGTGTTTGAGAGCCCCCCTGAGCAATCATATTCGTTGTTAATGCCGCTAAACCTTTTTTACCTTTTGGATCTGCAGCTGCACCACTATAAAATAAAAAGTTAACATCAATAAGTGGCGAGTCATTGGTTTTATCTAAAACATTAAAATGATATTCACTGGGCTTTTGATTTAAAACTGCAACAACGGAGTCTAAATTAACTTCTTTTCCAAAGCCTTCAACTTCTTTTAAATCAGACATAGTCACAGTTGTACGACTGCTATCTACAAAATATTGATTAGCAACTTTTTTGATGTCTTGTGCTGTAATACCATCAAAACTACGATATAGCTGATTAATGACTTCTGGATCTCGCTCAAAATGCATATAAGAGGCAAGTGTAGATGCAATAGATTGAGAGGAATCCAAACCATTAATAAAACTATATTTCAGGTTTGATTTCAAATTTGCAAGTTTATCGGCATCAACCAGCTCTGTACGTACTTTTGCATATGTTTGATTAATTAAGTCACGAGCAACTACTAAATCAGATTCTTTGTCTACTTTAACAAATACATGCAATAGGCCTGCATCTTTAGTTTCAGGGTTATACGTAAACATTTGACTCGCAATTTGCTTGTCTACGATTAACGTTTGGTATAACTCTGAGTTCTCTGAAAAATAGAGCTCTGATATTAAATCAAGTGCTGAGCGGTCTTGTTGTTTAGGTAACCAAGGCGTGCCTTTGTATGATACTAATAACCAATGACCCGGTAAGCCATCATTTTTAACATGGGTATATTTAGCTTTTGTTTGTTTAGGTTCAACAGGAACAACAGCATCTACACCTTTAGCTTGCCATTTACCCCAATATTGTTTAACTAACTTCATTGTTTCGCTTGGGTTTACATCACCGACAATGACAAGAGAAACATTTTTAGGCACATAAAAATTTTCGAAGAATTTTTGGCCGTAGTCCATTTGATCAGGCATTGCTTGAATATCTTCAAAAAACCCCATCGTTGTATGTTTATATGTATGAGTATCAAAAGCTTCACTACGCACTGCCGATAATAATTTACGAATTGGACTGGCATTATTTTTTAAGTACTCACCTTTAACCGTTTGTGCTTCAGTACGAAATTGCTCTTGCGTATAACTCAAGTTTTGAAAGATATCAGCTTCTATTTCTAGCACTTTAGCTAAATGTTCTTTAGAGAAATTTAAATGGTAATTTGTATAGTCATTTGTTGTATAAGCGCGATTATCAACACCTGAATTTTTTAAAATATCAGAATAAACATCTTGTGGATATTTTTTAGAGCCCTTAAACATCATATGTTCAAAAAAATGTGTAAAACCCGTTTTACCTGCCTCGACTTCATCTCGAGAGCCCACCGAAACTGGAATTTGCAATGATACAACATCAGGGTAGTCAGTTTTAACCACCATGACTTTTAAACCATTGGCTAACTCTTCAAGCATATAGTTTTGAGAAAATACCTTGTTGTTATTTTGTTTTTGAGTGTTCGTTTTGTGTATTTCCTGCGAAACAGTTTGCATTTTTTTTGATTGGTTATCGTCATGTTTGCTTGCATCAATATGAAATACACAGCCCGACAATACCATAGAAACAGCTGCTGCCGTCGCGAGTAATTTAAATTTCATTAGTTTTCCCTGAATTTGTTATTTAGCGCTAAATTTCATCACGTCTTATTATGCTAGAGCAATAAAGGATAATCGAGTAAACGTGATGAAATGCAGGTAAAAGAATGTAAACAAGCTTTTTCATAAATTGGAACATTATTTAAATAGCTTTTCTAAAGTATTCAAGGCAATATATAAGCAGGCATCTAAATTATAGATGGAAAAGTGCCTAATTCTGTATTTTAAGTTTTCTTTATTTCTTAGGCTTAGCTTTATTGAGCCAACGATTTAGTCAGCTTAAAATATAAAAATGAGAGTAAAAATATAAAGGAATATATATGAAACACATCATACCTATCGCAATTTCTGCACTATTAACTGCAAACATCAGCATGGCAAATGCACTAGAACTTTCAGAGTATTCAAATGAAGCTTTATTGGCAGAGTTATCACTTCGATTAGACTCAGGCACAGGCAACTCACCTGCAAGCACGCTTGTTTCATTTTCTTGTAATTATGACTCAATGCAAATAGAAACTATCTCCGATTCTGGAGAGAAAAATTCAATACAAGTACCAAACTCAAGAAATTATTCTATAAGCCGTGGCTTGACTTTATGCAGTGATCAAGTAAAAAACTTAGATTCTTTTCAAAAAGTTATAAAGAATCAGAAAGTGCGAATTTGCAGCCATATGTATGGCAGACTGTATACCCGAGATTACATATTACAAACAGATGGTACAATTTCAGCCATGGGAAACAGTCCATCTTTTTATTCTAAACTCGACAGAGCTGATGATGAATCGATAATCGCAAGTTACGGTGAGTGCATTGCAAACGCGGGTGTAATGACAAAGTAATCACATTTGATGATTACTGGTTAATATTTTCCAACAGTCATGAATATTTTGTAAGTACCAAACCAATAAACCGGCCTTTATCGCCGATTTATTGGTTTGAATTCAGATGATTTATTTCTTAATTAAAACCAACACTTTTAATTAAATGTAAAATCCTTTTTTTGCTAACGACCGCGATATTTATTAACCTGTGATGCTGATTTATGAATAGCAACAACTTTATTAAAGCAGTATTGGGCTAATTTTCTGCCCGCAGCTTGGCCTTTTTGGCCACTAGATAAAGCCTTAGCAAGTTTTTTAAATTCTGAAGAGTTTTTAAAAGAATTATTGAAAAGGTTTTGTTTTTCAGAATATTTTTTATTTCCCCCTCCCCCTTTAAAAGTAAACGAAATAAACTCAACTCCCTCCGTCGAACTAAGTTTTTTTGTTATTGTCTTAATTTCATCAATGCTTAGACTATCAGATAACTTCTCTCCCCAAGCCTTATAGAGAATCATCTCATTATTATCTAAGCAAGATTGAAGGTCGTTTTGATAACGGACTGGAACATTTGTTTCTGAAGCTTTAAGCTTTTTTAATACAACTTCATTAAGGCTCATTGTTTCAAATAACTCATAAACTGCAATCGCATATTCATCAGTTTTATGATGCTCTGTCGTTTCACATCCAGACAATAATACAGCTAGAATAATCAATATATTTTTTTTAAAGTTCATTTATTTTCTTAAAATTATAACAAAAACATTCTGCAGCATAATAAATTTGATGCAGGGGTTAATTTGGCGGGATTTTAGAGTGAAGAAACTCAAGAATCAAGGGAAAAATAATTGTTTAATCAACAACCTGTTTTTAAAACAAAACATGCTTAATTTAACCTAGTCATCATTACTTTTAGATTCAATATTTTTTCTCAATTCTGCTGCACTACTTTTAAGTTTTAAAGCTTCAGTAATTCTTTCATTTATTTTTATATTCCAATATGATATCGAAAATATACTAAATAAGACGTAAAAAATAAGACCTCCCCAAAAGGTACGATTAGCAATTTTTAAGTATCTTAAATTCCTAGTCAGGTTTGTTGTTAATTTTCTATCACTGATAGAAGTCTTTTTTAATTCCTGTTTAGTATTAATTTCAGGATAAAAGTTAGCTATAGCTTGCTTTAACTTTAACTTAGCATACAAACTTAAAATAATAAAAAAGAATAAAAACATAAAGATATATTTAAAGTAATATTCCATTTCCTCTCCTTGTTATCCTTATTTCATGCTAGCTCTATGACTTACAACCATACACGCTAACATAGCAGCCGGAAAACTATACAATAAGTTACTTTTCTCAGATAATTTCATTTCCAAATTTAATATTAATTTATCTGTTTTATTTAATATATCTAAAGCCTCACTCTTATTCTCAACTGAACAGGAACTATCTTTTACAGAACTTAATATTTCATTATATAATGCATTTCGACTATCAATTAATTTATTAATATCCTCTTGATTTACTGCTATGTTATTATACGCTAGCCAATTACTCATTCCACTGTAACCAGCGCAAAACCAGCCTATCCATAGATACTTATTTAACCCTTCTGGATCAACATAATTAACAGGATTCCCGTCCACATAGCCATACGTATTAATGCCGCCTGCTAAACCTATGGGATCACTTTGAATATATCTGCCAAGTTCGGGGTCGTAATTACGGAAGTAGTTATAAACAACTCCCTTTTCTCTAGCCCTTCAGATGGGATTGACATAATCTAACTTAAAATCTGTTATCAAAAAATATGAGTTGATTACATCTCATTTGAACACAAGTAATTAATCTAAAATTGATTTCTAAATTTTTCAGCCATTACACCAAGTTTGTACATGACATCAGGAGATTTAGCTTGTTCATGCCCATCGGGTGATAAAATAGTCATGAGTAAATAACAATTATCATCCATAATACCTTGGCAATAGACCAGATGGATATCACTGGTTTTATAAAACTGAATAGCCTTTAAGGGGAGAGGTTTATCTTCGCTACCGAGGTGAATATGTTTAACTTTTTCAGCTAATACAATTGGTAGGTTATTTGGATGATCATATAGTACATCTCTACCAAGATAGCTTTTTATAGGCCTTATCTGATAAAAAAAAACCACATTAAAAACAAATAAAATAACGATATTAAAATAAAATGGTTTGTAGTGATTAACTTTTTCATTTTATTTGTAATTAGAACAGGTAAAGGCGCTAAGACTACCAATAACTTTATAGTAAAAACTATTCCATCAATTACAGATTCAAGTGTCTCACTTTTACTACTTTCATAAATGAAAAGGAGAGCGAAGAAAACCAAAATCAATCCCAGCAATAGAAAACCGGCAACTCGCAATATTAATTGAGGTGAAGGTGCACTCATCATTGGTTACACCCACAATCACCACCACCGATAGCCCCTGGTGCAGCGCCTAAAGCGCCACCAACCGTACCACTTATAGCTGAATCTGCCACTGTTCGCCCTGTTTTATCCCACACTTAGGTAATTACTTTATGTTTATAGAGCCACAATGTATACCATTTCTGTTCATAACTTGTAACGAATTTACTTGGGAATAAACCTTTTGATATTCCTTGACCAATCCTACCAGCCCCGGCAGCGGCAGCGGCAGCACCTGTACCAATAGCTACTGCGGCCATGTACTCACTAAAAGATATTTTCCCACACTTATAATCATTCCAGTATATTGCGGCCCTCCCTGCGATGCCTCCTGCAGCACACCATGGGCACAGTCCTAAATAATCAGTCAACTCAACAGAATACTAGTGATTATATGGTTAATAATAGCCTGACAAATTGAAGTACAACTCTCCTACATTACTTGTTAGAAAATCATTTCTAGATGGTATTTTGATTTTGGCATAGTAATTTTTTCCATCTTTAAATGTATTCAACGATACAGTAATGAGTGCAACCTTCTTTGCAAAATCAATGTTGCCATCAATGGGCTTGAAATACTTGGGTTTAGTTATGTTTTCTGCAAAAACTAGGTCTTTGTCTTTTGAATAAATCTCAAGCAATACCTCCCCATTGAATTGCTTCTCAATGCTATCAATCCTAATTCGACTGTCATTCAGTAGTACTCCTAATTCATAATATCCTGAACGTTTCAATGTAAAATTGTGCTGTACTTCATTTTTATCTGAAAATACTAGCCTTCCCAATACAGTAGGCTTAAACTTCTGTGCATCAGAATTTATCAAATCAATGATGCGATAAACCTCTTGAGGAGCAAATAAGAACACTAATGCTGATAATATGACTATCCCTAAAATAATTTTCATTTAAACACCTTCTTGTAGTAATTATCTAATACGTCACTAACCCAATCCTGACAATTGTTTTTAAAGAATTTATAATCTCCGACTGGAGTATCTTTAACCGCTTTTCTCATCTCTTTATCATCATATCCATCAGTACATTGACTGTACTCACTAGCACGATTCTCGTTGGTAATAAGTCCATCAGGCCCAAACCCTATATCACCACCTTGAGCATCTTCAAAAAATATTTGCTGATGACCAATAATCATGTTTTTTCTATCAGCCCTACTACCTTTGATGCCGATAACAAAATTACGAAATATCACCGTATCTAGTGGTCTATAGCAAATTTTTGCTAGTCTTGTAGATTTCGCTCACTCTGGATCAGCATTATGATCAAACAGGACCAACACCTCATATTAAGCGGGATCAGGGTTATGGTAACTCTGGACCAAAGTACCAAAAATGGAGAAAGTTAGTATAATTTTTAAGGGGCTAATTAGTCTAAATGACACGAATAAAAAACCTCGTAAATAACGAGGTTTTGATGATTTTTATAATAGAACAGACTCAACTTTACATGAAATTAATTTTGAAGAGTCCCTGATACATACTTAAACTGATTTGACGAACTATCCATTTCATAGGTAACAGCCCCCAACTTTTTCTCTCCAGTTTCAGCTAATAACTTAGAGTAGGTGTCATCTACATCAACACTACCATATTCTGAAAACTGAATATCAATCACTTTAGCATCCTTCCACTGTACTTTAACTTTAACACCTGAAACAGCCTCAAGATCATGATTATCGGACAAAAGTATTTTATTTTTTGAATCCACTATCTTTATATTAACTTTCTTATCACTCTGTCGAAACATGCTACCGCTACTTGCAGTCATAGTGCTAACGATGGCCTTGTATTTCCAACCATCTTCATGTGGAGGTATAGAGCTTGGATAACTAAATGCCTGAAACTTATATTGGTTACCATTACAGGCAGAAATTCCAAGCAAGAAAAAACACAATACAATATGTTTAAATTTATTAAATTTTAACTGAATCACGGATTGCTCCTTAACTTTAAAGGGTTGAATAGTCTTCTAATAGCATCATTATGTATACGGCGTAGGTATTCGATGAAATTATCATCTACATCAAACCTTTCGTTAGGAGCCCCTGGATAATCAATCCCAACATGATCGAATGCCCTTTCTAAATCATTATGGCAGTCATTAACAAAAGGAAAATACAAACCATTATTCCAATTATCGGCTGAGTTGATCTTATCCATAAACTCCTCTTCGGTCATTCCTAACGGTAATGGTATAACTAGATATGGATTATTCAAACCACCTACACCATCACCCAAAGTCCACCCTGAAGAACCATTCGCGCCCCGACCCAAACCCATTCCTGTAGAATATACATATGAATGATTTAATCCACTAACCCCCCAAGCATCACTGGAATAAACTCTAATTTCTAACCCATCAGGGTCAAACCTTGTGATAGGATTCCCACCCACATACCCATACGTATTTATCCCACCAGCTAAACCTATGGGATCACTTTGAATATATCTGCCAAGTTCGGGGTCGTAATCACGGAAGTAGTTATAATATAAGCCACTTTCAACATCATGGTATTGTCCAGGGAAACGTTGATTTATTTGTTGACCTGATATTTTATCGATAAGAATGTTCATACTGCCAAAAGGCAAGGTTTGAGCCTGCCAGACTTGCTCACCGGCTTGATTTGTAAGTGCTAAAGGGGCATCTAAATGATTAGTATGTAAATAATAGACTTTGCTACTAGCGCTGGTTTGCAGCTCAGTGAGTGGAGTCAGTTTTTTTTCATTAATAAATAACGCTAGTCTTTGGCCATTTAAATACACATATTCCGTTGTATAATGACCTGTACCATCAGACTCAGCTAACACTAAGCCATTTAATCCATAATGGTAATTTTGATTTATTATAAGGTTGTGCTCTGTATTTTGTTTACTGACTCTTTGCCCTAAATAATTATAGCGATACAAATACTCTCCACTGGTAAGTTTAGCTGTATTTAATCTCCCAGCTTGATTGTAAGTATAAACATCATTGCCCCGATGTAGCATATTACCACTGGCATCATAACTTATAGTTTTGTTTGAGGTTTGCATTAATACTCCTTTACTATATTGATAAATATCAGGAGTTTCATTTATATTTTTTTCTAATCGATTACCTATAACATCATAAGTATATTTTAAATTACCATATTGACCTTGGGCTTTAATAAGCCTTGAAACAACGTCATATTGATATGTCTCATTTTGTTGATTATCTAACACATCAGTAATTTTATTTATATTACCAATTTTAGTATAACCTGAGATCTGGTTAAGCATCGCCATTTATTAGTCTGGCATCATACCAAATACATCTGCTGATAGTTTTATACACGGCTTCTGTTTCTTTAAGCAATAAGCCACTATTCCAGATATCAAGTTGAGCATGAAACTTGTTTCACTGCGATGGCGGCTATGTTCTATTTGAGATATATTTTTCAACTGGTCATTGATAGTTTCAATGATGTATCTCTTTGATAACATGGCTCTATCGAAGGCTGACATGGCTTTCGACTTCATGTTTTTTCGAACTGTTGTAATCAAATCTACATCGAGTTCCTTTAGTTTTTCATTTAACTCTTTGCCGATATA
>NZ_FOLO01000051.1:0-3649 GCF_900112265.1 Pseudoalteromonas denitrificans DSM 6059
TATCTTGCTCTTCAATTTCGTGTCACTGTAAGCTTGTTTTCATTTAAATTCAGATTAAAAAAACATTCAAAACAGTTCAATATCAGTATGTGTATCTTGCTCTTCAATTTCATGTAAGTATTTGTTTTCTCTTTGCTGTATCGTATCATTGTGCATGCTACGTAATTTTTTAACCTGAGCTTTACCTGTTTCAGGATAAAACAAAACCTTACGGGGCCAAGGGCCCCCCACATCATGTGAATCTACGCTTAGCCCTTCTTGCTTTAAATATGCAGATGCAAATTTAATATTGCCTTCACCAACATTGGTCATACTTTTTATGATTTGGCCACCACCAAATAATTTTACTTTTAGGTTTTTTCTATTTCCGCCATTTTTAACGATTTCATTAATTAAAAATTCCATCGCCCAGTTGCCATACCTGCAACTCAATTGGTCTTCTACTGAACCCAATTCAGCTGACTTATTCACTGGTAACATAAAGTGATTCATACCACCAATCCCCATCACTCCATCGTATACACAAGCCGAAATACATGAGCCTAATACGGTAGATATGACTTCATTTTGCTTAGTAACATAAAACTCACCGGGTAATATTTTAGCAACGACTATCTCTCGATTACGATCCCAATAGCGTTTTATATTCTCAAATCCTGGATACACAGGCTTGAATTCATGGTGCAAAATACATCTTCCTTACTTTAATATGTATTGATAAAAGTAATTACCCATACTTTCAAACCCAGTAAATAACTATTTAATTTTTTTATATATTGTTTTACCTAATCCACTAAAACGCTTCTGCTCTTTACTCATACTCTCTGAATGACCTAAAAATAAATAACTGTCAGGCGTTAAAATATCGGCATAGTTTTGAAATAAATTTTCTTTTGTTGCAATATCAAAATAAATCACTACGTTTCGACAAAAAATAAAATCGAACGGGCCTTTCATTGGCCACTTTTGCAATAAATTTAAGCGCTTGAAGTGGATCATTTTTTTCAATTCAGGTTTAACTTTGTAGTTATCGCCTTGCTTATCTTTAAAAAACCATTTCTTTAAAGTTTCGGCTTCTAAACCCGTTGTTGAATTAGCCGAGTATTCCCCATTGCTCGCTTTAGCTAATACATTTGAGTCTAAGTCTGTGGCCAGTATTTTTACATCCCAACCTATTGGAAACATATTTGCGACTGTCATCGCGATTGAATAAGGCTCTTCGCCAGTTGAGCAGCCAGCAGACCAAATTCTAACGCGCTTTGTTGGTCGGTTTTTTTTGATTAATTCAGGCACCAATGTATTTTTTAAAAATTCAAAGTGATGCATTTCTCTAAAAAAAGATGTTAAATTTGTCGTTATGGCATTGATAAAATGGCTAAATTCTTTATCTTTATTTGAATCCAGATAATCGAGATATTGCTCAAAGTTATCTAGTTTTAAACTACGAATACGCCGTGCTAATCTTGAGTACACCATTTCTCGTTTATGTTCACCAAGCACAATACCGCATGCTTTATAAACTAAATCAACAATATGCGTAAACTCACTATCTGTCAGTAAAAACTCTTTGTCCACAACCATTCCTTTACCTTCTCAGATGAAATCAAACTATGCTAATAAACAAAATCTGCCCTTAACATAGTTTGTAAAACAAATAGTCATTCCTTATTTATTTATGAGGTTAAAACTCTTCCCATTCTTCTGACGAATCCACAAAGTCATCACCGCTAGAAGGGCTGGCTAACCTTTGTGCTCTGGAGGGTTTAGGTGTGGCTGCTTTTTGCATAGGTTGAGTCGGTGCAGGCAGCGCTGCAGAATGACCACCAGCATTTGATTTAAAGAAAGTTAATAACTGACGCATACCATTGGCTTGCTCGGCCATAGATTCACCTGCAGCAGAAGCCTCTTCAACTAATGCTGCATTTTGTTGTGTCATTTCATCCATTTGCGTAATGGCTTTATTAACTTGCTCAATGCCTGAGCTTTGCTCTTCTGACGCAACCGAAATATCCGCTATCATTTCAGTTACTTTTTGCACTGACGTGACAATTTTTTGTAACGTAGTACCTGACTCATTCACAAGCAATGTCCCATCTTCGACTTTACTCACGCTATCACGAATAAGCTCTTTAATTTCTTTGGCGGCTGCGGCTGATCTTTGGGCTAAATTACGCACCTCACCGGCGACGACTGCAAAACCTCGACCTTGCTCACCCGCTCTTGCCGCTTCAACTGCTGCATTTAATGCAAGTAAATTCGTTTGGAATGCAATTTCATCAATCACACCTATGATATCTGAGATTTTTTTGCTGGAATCATTAATTTCAGCCATGCTAGTGACGGCTCGTTGCACTACCTCACCACCTTGTGCGGCTTGATCTTGTGTATTTGCAGCAAGCTCGTTAGCAACCTTGGCATTGTCCGCATTTTGTCTTACGGTACTTGTCATTTCCTCCATGCTAGAGGCGGTTTCTTCAAGAGATGAAGCCTGCTCTTCTGTTCGCTGGCTCAAATCAGCGTTGCCTTGCGATATTTCTTCAGAGCCACTGGCAACTAAAGTCGCAGAAGTATTAATTTGCTCTATGACCTCAGTGAGTTTTTCAGCTGTGGTATTGGCATCACGTTTTAATTTATCAAATGACCCTTGGTAGTCCTTATCTATGCGTTTTGTTAAATCACCATGTGCCAATGAATCCAACATAAAGCCAGTTTCAGCCACTGCATCATCAACAATTTCCACTAAGGTATTTAACCCTTTAGTTAAGTTAAGGAAGAAACCCGCTTTACCTTCTTCTTCAACTCTGGCATCTAGCTCACCACGCCCAGCGGATGCAATTAACCCATCGATTTCTTTTTCAATTGCCACTTCTGCTGTTCTGTCATTCCACTCAACAACTGTACCTACACGATCTCCATCATCTGAATTTATCGGGTTGGCTATTAAAGCAAAAGTACGCCCGCCAACAACAATTTCCGTTTTATAAGTACTGGCCAACGTTTTTAACATATTTTGTTGGTGAGCCGGGTTTTTATGAAATACGTCTACATTTTGTCCCAGCAAATCATTACTGTTAAAGTTAGGTAAATCAGTACGTATGTCCGATTCTGCTGCCTTCATCATGCCCTGTACAGCTTCATTCATAAAGACAATATTGTTTCCTGCATCGGCTATCATGGCATTGGCAGATACATTATCAAGGGCTTGTTTAATACGTAAGTTCTCAGCAGCTTCAGCGCGCTCTTTACGTTCGATTGCGAGTCTTTCAGTTTTATCATCCCACTCTACGACTGTGCCTATTCGCTCTCCATCATCGTTAGAAACCGGTGTCGCTATCAAGCCAAAGGTAAAGCCCGCTAATTCTAAATCGGTTTTATAGGTCGATGTCAGTTTGTCTAACATGCCACGCTGATGTGATGGGTCTTTATGGAAGGTATCTATATTTGTGCCAATTAAGCTGGCCACATCAAATTTAGGTAATACCGTTTTGAGTTGCTGTTCATTGTCACTTAACATTTTAACAACAGCTTCATTCACATACACAATATTGTAATCTGCATCTGCCATCATCACATTTGCCTGACATACATCTAAAGCACTTGTAGTTCTTTGGTTAGCATTTGCGATATCTTCGGCAACTCTCTCTGCTGC
>NZ_FOLO01000051.1:4364-41396 GCF_900112265.1 Pseudoalteromonas denitrificans DSM 6059
TCTTCCCACTCTACGACTGTACCTAAACGCTCTCCTTCTTCACCAAACACGGGTGTCGCAATCAAGCCAAAGGTCATTTCTCCTAATTCAAGGTCTGTGTTATAGACATCTTTTAATTTATCTAACATGCCCCTTTGATGCGCTGGATTTTTGTGGAAGTCATCTACACAAGTGCCAATAAGCTTATCAACATTAAAGTTTGGGAGTAGTGCGCGAAGCTGGTTTTCTCTATTTCTAAGCATTCCTTTAACTGCATCATTAATATAAACAATATTTAAATCCGCATCTGCCATCATTACATTTGCCTGACACACTTGTAGTGCATTAGATGTTCGGGCATTTTCATTGGCGATATCAGCAGTAGCTTTTTCTGCCTCTAAACGTTCTGTCATGTCATCCCATTCCACAACAGTGCCCAAACGATTACCACTTTCATCAAATAATGGTGATGCGATTAAACCAAATGTTAAATCGCCTAACTCCAACTTAGTGCTATAAGGTTGTCTTAATGATTGTAATAAAGAACGTTGATGATTAGGGTTTTTATGAAAAACATCTATATTTGTGCCAATTAAGGTAGCCACATTAAAATTAGGTAAAAGCGTACGTAAGGTCGCTTCATTTTTTTGTAACATTGAACGCACTGAGTCATTAACATAAGTGATATTGCAATCGGCATCGGCCATCATCACATTTGCCTGACATACGTCTAAAGCCTTAAGCCTAGAGATATCGAGTTTATCAGGCGCTACCTCTTCGGGTACTTCAACTTCAAGGGTGAATAAACCACTTATATTTCTAAAAAATGCAGGGTAGGCATCTTGATTTAAGTTATCAAAACCATATTGATCATTGTCTTTAAGATAAGGTAAGCTAGACTCGACTAAATCTAATTTAGCAGCTACTAAATCTATAGATTGATGCAAATAAAACAAAGCACCACCTGTTGCCAAAGCAAATATAAAAATGGCCATCATGGTTTGTTGTTCAAAGGTCACACCCGCAATTTGCAGGCTTATAATAAATGATATCAGAATAACCACAGCTACTATTAGCAACTTATTCACGAGTTTAGCTCTTACACTGACTGTTTCCATTTCGCCCCCTTGCGTAAGGAATTTCCTGACTTGATAGTTTTGATTTGAATTTACGACACATTTAACCTGCTAATAGATCACTTTCTGTTTCTCTTAATAAATTTAAAACACGCTCTAAATGAAGCAGAACCACCATTTTCTCTCCTACATTCACTAAACCATGTACAAATTCTGAATTTTCACTTTTACTTATATCTGGCACATCACGGGCTTGTTGCTGGCCTATGCTATAAACATCTGACACAGCATCAACTACTAGGCCCATAATTTTAGACCCTACTTTTAATTCAACTTTAACAACAATGATCACTGTTAAAGGACCATATTTCACCGAAGTTAGGCCAAACCTTAACCGTAAATCTATGATAGGAACAATTGTGCCCCGCAAATTTATCGCCCCTTTTACAAATTCAGGGGCATTAGGAATGGCTGTTATTTCTTCCCAACCTCTTATTTCCTGAACGGTTAAAATATCTACGCCATATTCTTCTTCATCCATGATAAATGTTAGAAACTGCTGAACATTTTCTTCTTCTGAGTCTGGTGAATGCAGCTCATTTTGTACTTGTAGTGCTTGCTCCATCTGATCTACCCTCAGCATAAATTTTTTGCTATTTAACATTCATAAATTGATGTGGCTCTTCACCCACATAGTTTTGGGTTTTCTTATAAAGTGCTTAGCTCATTTCAAACATCGCATTATCAATTGCGAGTTTTTGACTACCCGCTTTTTTTAATCCGGCAAGCTTAATTAACCCACTAATATCTACAATCAGTGATACCCGCCCATCGCCCAATATGGTTGCCCCGGATACACCATCTACTTTTTGGTAGTTTGCTTCTAAACTTTTAATGACCACTTGCTGTTGTGCTAATAAGTCATCTACTAATAAACCCACTTTCTGATTATCGCTTTCAACAATTACCAGCAGGCCTTTGTCTAACTCTTCTATGGCACCCGTATGATTAAATATTTGAAACAAGCGTAATATTGGTATGTATTCATCTCTCAACCTCAGTACATCAACTCCGCCACCAACACAATTAACTTGTTTCAAATCAAGTTGTAAAGATTCAACAATTGAAATTAAAGGAATGATATAGGTATGCTTTCCGAGTGTAACAAGTTGACCATCGAGTATGGCTAAAGTGAGGGGTAAACGTATGGTGAAGGTTGAGCCTATGCCGCGCTCAGAGGTGACATCTATGGAACCATTTAATGCATGAATATTACGTTTAACCACATCCATACCAACACCACGACCAGATAAGTCACTTACCGCATCGGCGGTAGAAAAACCAGGCATGAAAATCAGTTCATTTATTTCATCATCCGATAAATTGTCGTTTTCATTAATTAAACCTTTTTCAATCGCTTTAGATTTAATTTTATCGGTATTTAAGCCATTTCCATCGTCCATGATTTCAATCACAATATTGCCACCTTGGTGAAATGCATTCAGTGTGACAATTCCGGCTTCTTTTTTACCCGCCTCTAGTCTGTGCTCTGGTGTTTCTAAACCATGATCTAAAGAGTTCCGAACCAAGTGCACCATAGGATCTGAAATCTTTTCCATCACAGTTTTGTCTAACTCGGTTGTTTCACCTATGAGTTTTAATTCAACTTCTTTACCTAATTTTTGTGATATATCACGTACTAAACGTGGAAAGCGACTAAATACAAAGCTTATGGGCATCATACGAATACGCATCACACTTTCTTGCATATCTCTTGTATTATGCGCAAGTTGTGCCAAGCCTTCTTTGAGTGCCATTTGTTTATTTTCATTCATATCCCCCTCACCAAGTTGGGTTAACATAGCTTGAGTGATCACTAACTCACCAACCATATTAATTAAGGAGTCAACTTTATCGATCCCGACTCTAATAGAGGTTGATTCAGTATTCGCTTTTGCTGGGGGTTTTTTAACGGTTTGTTCTTTAACTTCGTCATTTGGCGTAATTTGTGCTGATGTAGTTGTCTCTGACACTTCTGCTTCTTGCTCTACTGGTTGCTCAGATTCAGGTTCATCAGAAAATAATCCGCCACATAAGGTCACTTCTATTTTTGCATCATCTTCAACCCATTCAAAAATTTCTTTAATTTTGTTTTCATCTTCACGGGTTTCTACAAAAAATGACCAGGCTAAATAACACTCATCGGGCTGCATATCGTGAATATCTGGCAAATCAGATAAATCAGATGTTACCGAGCACTCTCCTAAATCTGTGAGTTCACTAATCAAATATAAAGGTTCATTGCCTGTTTTAAACAAATGATGTAATGGTTTAAAATCAACTTGAAAAGTATCTAATGACTTCGTATTTACGGCTTGTGACTCAGCTGGCTCTGCTGTATGTGGAATATTTAATATCGTTTCAAATTCTGCTTTAAGTGTATTTGATTCCGTTAAATCAGGCTCCTGCTCTGACTGTAATGCTCCAAGCATAGCTCTTAAGCAATCAACTGCCTTTAATAATAAATTGACATGATTGGTCTCAAGCGCACGTTCGCCATTTCTAATTTGATCTAATAGCGTTTCTAATACATGGGTAAAATCAGCAACAGAGTTAAAACCAAAAGTACCACTGCCCCCCTTAATTGAATGGGCAGCCCGAAAAATAGTATTGATAGTTTCTGAGTCAAGATCTCCTGGTTCTAAGTTAAGTAACTCAGCTTCCATAGCATCTAAGCCTTCAAAGCTTTCTTCAAAAAACACTTCAAAAAACTGACTAAGATCAATACTCATAATAACCTCCCTATCATTTACTTTTTAACGGATCACTTTTTTAATCACGGCTAATAGTTGTTCCGGATTAAATGGTTTCACTATCCAACCCGTTGCACCCGCAGCTTTACCTTCCGTTTTTTTATCTAACCCAGACTCAGTTGTTAGCATTAACATAGGCGTAAATTTATACTCAGGAAGTGCTCTTAATTCTCTAATAAGTGTAATGCCATCCATCACCGGCATATTTACATCTGAAATGACAGCATCAAAAGTGCCTTGCTTGGCAATCCCTAAAGCTTCACTACCATCTTTAGCATCTGTTACATCAAAGCCTGCTTTTTTTAGGGTGAAACTAACCATTTGTCTCATAGATGCAGAGTCATCCACAGCCAAGATTTTTTTCATAATGACCTCTTATTATGCTTGTTCAATTTCCAAAAAAGTTAATACCCCAAGTGTTTTTGCTGAGGCTATCAGAGCATCGCTTTTGCCATGCCATTGAATTTTATGTTCCGTAGAGTGTAGGTGTTTTTGTAAGGCACATAACAGCTGGATAGATGCTGTGTCTGCTTGTATTACTTGATTGATATCTATCTCTATATCATCACCCTCTTCAAGCAATGCAATAAAACTTTGATATAGTGTGGAGATGTTGTTTATTATTAGCTCTTCTGGCAACTGAAACATTGATGTTCAATCCTTGTTTATCTTTAGTTAAAAGCTTAGACGCAGATCTTTAATTTGCCACAAAAAATTGATAATTTATTAAATTTAATAGAAATATTGGGAATAGTTTTTATTTACAAATGAATTTTACAAGAATTAAATTGTATTGAGAAAATATGAGAACAAAGCGGTCCCGAAGATATTTATTCAATTGTATAATGAAGCAATATAAAGCTACTTTAGTATAGCCCTATATCAATATTTGCAAGCATAATGTTCATTAAAGTCACACAAAAATTGCTTATATTATTTGTGTGACACGATTGATGTCAAACAAGCCTCTTAATAAAAATCGGCAATGAGTTTGAAGTCTGATATTAATTGCTTGGTATTAATAAGAGGAGGTTGACCTTGAATAAACTCAGGTTTAAAAATCGCTCTTAATTTACCTTTACCATCAACTAAGGCAATTGAAGCACTATGATCAACACTATACTCATCATCAGCTTGTCCTGAGGTTATCGCATAAATTAAACCTAAATCCCTTACAAAAGGAAATAACTCAGCATGAGGGCCTGTCGCCCCGATAAAATCAGGGTTAAAATATTCGATATACTGTTTTCGTTTTTCAACCAAGTCTCGTGCAGGATCAACCGAAACAAACCATACTTTTAATGCATATTGTTTAGAAAGTTCCTGATACGCCTGATTAAGTTTAGCCAAAGTTAAAGGGCAAATATCAGGGCAATGGGTATAACCTAAAAATAATAAGTTCCATTGACCTTGTAATGTTTCATTTGTTATTTTTTTTGCGTTTTGATCTTCTAAAACAAATGGCTTTAACTCTCTCGCTTGTGCATATACCAAAGCTTTTGTTTCGGGTGGGTATATTTCAAAACATCCTGTTGAAATACAACCCAGTAGTAAAATAAATAATGCTCTGATCATAATATGTTATACGCAATAATTGCTTTATCGATGAATAATGCGATAAAGAGTAACATTAAATGAATAATAGAAAACTTAAATAAGTCCATTGCAGAATCACAATTACCAGATAGTTTTAACTTCGTCGCTTTATATAGAAAAATACCATTTAAAATCATCGCCGACACTAAATAAAAATGACCTGACATACCAATTAAATATGGCACTATACATACTAAGGTAAGTAATAAGCTATACAATAAAACACAGGTTTTACTAAACGCAACACCGTGTGTAACAGGTAACATAGGTATTTTTGCTTTTTTATAATCTTCTCTTCTATGAATTGCAAGCGCCCAAAAATGCGGCGGAGTCCAAGTAAATATAATCATCACTAAAAGCCAAGGCTCAGCTGCTAATTGATTTGTTTCAGATACCCAGCCTAATAAGGGTGGCATGGCACCGGCTAAACCACCTATCACTATATTTTGTGGCGTAGCACGTTTGAGGTATAAAGTATAAATAAAAGCATAACCCACTAATGCAAATAAAGTGAGCTCTGCTGTTAACCAATTTGCTGAATACACTAATAAAACAAAACCAGTCACTGCTATAGAAGCTGAAAATACCAAAGCTTGGGTACGTGATACCCGACCTTTAACGACAGGTCTATTTTTTGTGCGTGCCATTTTTGCATCAATTTCATGATCTACAATATGATTAATGACAGCTGCACTGCTTGCTAATAGCCCTATGCCAAGCAAGCTAAAACCTTGCAAAATAAAACTACGCCCCATATCTGGTGCTAAAGCTAGCCCCACCAGCGCAGTTAATACTAATAACGCCACAACTTTAATTTTACATAACTCTAAATAATCTTTTATGCTTGCTGCTCTTGTGACAGATGCTCTATATTTTTTTTGTATTAATGTATTTTCCATTTTGTGACTCCTAAAAATTAGGGACTGATTATTATTATATTTTTAATTAAACCTTAACGAGGGTTGCTTTTACCTTATGTATGTAAAAACTAAGCCTGACTAAGCTCAGTAATAACATTGCCGCCATTAAATTATGAGCAAGAGCTATGCTGATTGGGAATTGCCAATAGACTAAAATGCCACCTAATAAAATTTGACAAATAACAGCACCAACAACTAATAAAGCACTGTTTTTAATAACTTTGCATCGCGACTGCCAAAAAATGCGCAAAGCAACAACTAAAATAACCGTTGCTGTGATCATGGCCCAAAACCTATGCACTAAATGAATTGACTGGCGCGCCTCAGAAGACAAAACACCATACTCATAATTGCTAGATGCAGCAGGTAATTGAAATACATCTAAAAATGAGAATGTTTGTTGCCAATCACCTGAACACAAAGGTAAACCTGAACAATGCGGTGCGGCATAATTTGCAGCAAGCCAACCACCTAATGCGATTTGAATTGATAATACAATTAAGGCCACTAAACACCATGAGAAATACCCTATAACATTAGTATCTTCACTTGTAATAGGCTGGTGCTTAATTCGCAAATAAAGCAAATAAGACAAGCTTAAAATAGCAAAGCCTCCCAGTAAGTGACCCATTACAATTAAAGGTTGCAACGCCATCGTGACAGTTAACATGCCTAATACGGCTTGAAATATTACGAGCACAACTAAAAATACAGGTAATTTTACAGGCGTAATATCATTGAGTTTTGGCCTTTTTATTGCCTGAGTCTTAAAACGATAAATTGAATAGATCATGATGCTTAATAACATGAGTCCTAATGAACCAGCAAAATATCTATGGATCATTTCTTTCCATGCTTTTTGCGATTCAATAACGGCACCTGGAAAGTTTTGCTCAACGGTTGAAATATCATCGATATGCTTAGGCACAGTTAAAAAACCATAACAGCCAGGCCAGTCTGGACAACCAAGACCCGCATCACTTAACCGCGTATATGCTCCTAGGCCCACAACAACAACGGCAAATAAGCAACTTAGTAACACTAAGGTTTGGTATTTATTATTCATGTACTGCTTTATTTTTTTCATTTTTATTATTCCTTCAACAGCGATTTATTATTTTTATTCTTTATTTAAGTTTTTAATCTCCTTTAAAATAAATTTAGTACAAGTTCGATTATTCTAAATTAAAGATAATTATGAGTTTCGGGCGTAATTCAGTAACTTTTTCAGGTCTTTCATCAAACCTTTATTTGTTACTCTATTTGTTTGTATGTCTTGCACTACAGGGTAAGCCAATACAACCAGCCCCATATGATCAATTAAATATAATGAATTTGACTTTAAGTGCTTGGCTGTATATTTATAATTTTTAAACTTTAGGTCTTTAGTACCTTGCTCACCTATCAAAACTAAATCGACTTTGCCTTGGTTTTTCCCTAAAGCCAGGTATAAATTTTTAACTTCTTCTCTATGATTTAAACAGGCGGTGTTACATTCACCACCTTCAACTAGCCCAATAGACCACGCTTTTGGTTTTATTTCAGACCAGTGTTGTAACTTTATTTCTTCAGTTAAAAATTCCCCTTGATTGACGGTATTTGTAGGTATTAAGTTAAGCTTTAAGACAATATATGCCAAAACCAAAGGTACGATGAAACTGAATACAAATATGGATATTGTTTTTTTATTTGTCATTTTTTTTTCCATTATCAATTTGAGTGAATAACAACTCAGAGTTATGATTATATTGCTTATTTTTTTGAGCCGTTTTAGTCGCAAAAATAAAAACACACAAAGCTGAAAAACCAATTAATAACCACTGTAATGCATAAGCCTGATGTTTTTCTGGGGGCATCACAACACTGTTATAATGGGGTTTTGCAAAGCCATAATTTTGTGTGGCATATGCCATAAAATTAACGAACGAATGAGCACTTTGGTTTTCTTGCATTTTCAAATTTATAAATTGTATTAATTTAGGCCAACCCTGTGTGGCTTGCTCAGCGCCTTTAAGATAAAACCCAGCTAATTCCCCTTGCTTTAATTGAACTAAAATACTCACCTGATGATCAGGTAGTTTAATATCAGGTAGTTGATTACGGTTTAACCCCTGTGCGACCCAACCAAAATTGACCAATAGTGCCTGCTGACTTTTGGTTGGAGTAAATGCTGCTATAACATCATAGCCAGGGCGACCATTGAGTGTTCTGTTATCTAATAACCAATAACGACTTGTTTGAATTGTTCCTGAAATTTCTAACTGTAACCCTGTCTTATTAAAATCAGATGGGAATGATTTTAAATCGCTCCAACCTAACACGCCATGGCGTTGCATTTCATTTAGGTAATTTAATCTTTTTTGTTTATTATCAGCTCTTTGCAATTGCCAATTTGCTAAAACAAAACACAAACACACTACCATTATCACCACGATTAGTGATATAACTGAAAAATAATATTGTTTATTTCTTAAACTAATCAACATAGACACTTCCGGAGAATAAGATGTTAGTTAAAATTATTATTGTTTTATTATTACTTTTTATTGTTTTTAATTTGTTTAAAGCTTTGTTTGTTATGTTAAAAAATGATCCTGATGGCCCATCAATGTCACAACTTCTTGGCCGTAGAGTGCTTTTTTCAGCCATAGCTATGATAGTTATTATTGCTGCGATTATGCTTGGCTTGATCACACCTAATTCAGGCCCATTTTAAATTTCGAAGATAAAACCTTGTTTACAATTGATAATTCTGTAAACAAGGTTTTAGCCAAGCAATTAAATAACATAAACAAACATAAACAAACATAACCACACCACATCAACAAAATGCCAATACCAAGCAGCTGCTAAAAAGGCAAAGTGGTTGTTTGCACTCAGATGACCTTTAAATATTCTTAACATCACAACAAATAACATTATGGTACCTAATGTCACATGTAGACCATGAAACCCTGTTAGCATGAAAAATGTATTACCATAAATACCAGACTCAAGCGTTAACCCGAGCTCTTGATAAGCATGTATATATTCCTCAACTTGCAATGTTAAAAAACCAACTCCTAATAAAACAGTCAACACCATAAAGATTTTAAGCTGAGCGCGTTTATTTTTTTCAAGCGCAACATGGGCGAAGTGAACGGTAACAGATGAAGTGAGTAAAATTAAAGTATTGATCAAAGGTAAACCTTGCCAACCCATAGCTTGCGTTGTTTCACCTGAAGGCGTCGTTAATAAAGGCCATACAGCTTCAAAACCATTCCACAATACCTCATGTGTCATCGCATTATTATCGGCACCTCCTAACCAAGGAACTGATAACATACGGGCATAAAATAAAGCACCAAAAAAAGCGAAAAAGAACATCACCTCTGACAAAATAAACCAGGCCATCCCTTGTCTGAATGAGATATCTAACTGTTTAGAATATAAACCCGACATAGACTCGTCTATCACATTTTTAAACCAGCCAAATAACATATAAATAATAACAGCTATGCCAGCGAGTAATAGATATACGCCTGAACTTGCCTCTTTACCCATTTGCATTATGGATAAACCAGATCCCACGGCGATAAAAAATAATCCTACCGCCCCAATAATTGGCCAGGGACTTTGCGCTGGCACATAATACTTTTCATATTCATTTTTCATTTACTTGCTCCTTGGGCTGACCCCATTTGACCCGATTTGGTTATATCAAATACGGTATAGGACAAAGTTAATTCTTCAATTTCTTTAGGCAGTGCAGTATCAATATAGAATAACAAAGCTAAATCGGCTGATTCACCAGCAGTTAACGGCTGCTGATTAAAACAAAAACACTCAATTTTATGCATGTATTTAGCTGCAATTCCTGGTGATACCGAAGGTACAGCTTGCATTACTCTGTTTTCATGACTGATATTTTTGGCCTTAAATACGATTTTATTCATAGCCCCTGGTTGAACTGTGATCACGGTTTTATTAGCTTCAACTTCAAAGGGGGCCTTGCCCTGAATGTGCGTAATAAACCCCACATCCACGGCTCGGCTAGTATCTATGGTGTCGCTGATCTTTGCCTGCTCTAAATTAGGTTTACCATTAAGTCCTGTTACATCACAAAAAACGTCATATAAAGGCACTAAAGCAAAGGCAAATCCAAACATAGCAATACAGGCAATAATTAAACGCTTAATCAATTGCCCATTCTTATTCATTACCTAATCCTTAATTTCAGGTGGTGTTGAAAAAGTATGATAAGGTGCGGGGGAGTCAACTTCCCACTCAAGACCTTCAGCACCCTCCCAAACTTTTGCCGGAACCTTGTCACCGCCTTTAATACATTTATAAACCACAGCCACAAACAATAATTGCGATAAACCAAATGCAAAACCACCAATACTAATAATGGCGTTAAAGTCGGCAAATTGCAGTGCATAATCAGGAATACGCCTAGGCATGCCCGCAAGACCCACAAAATGCATAGGGAAGAAAAGTACATTTACCGAAATCAATGACAACCAAAAATGCCATTTCGCCAAAGTGATATCAAACATATAACCCGTCCACTTAGGCAGCCAGTAATATACACCCGCCATAATAGAAAATATGGCCCCTGTCACGAGTACATAATGGAAATGTGCCACAACAAAGTAAGTATCATGATATTGAAAATCAGCGGGCGTAATCGCGAGCATCAGTCCAGAAAAGCCACCTATGGTAAACAAAACAATAAATGCAATTGAAAATAACATAGGCACTTCAAAGCTAATAGAACCCCGCCACATAGTCGCTACCCAGTTAAAAACTTTAACTCCCGTTGGCACCGAAATTAGCATGGTGCTATACATAAAAAACAACTCGCCAGCCAAAGGCATACCGGTTGTGAACATGTGATGCGCCCATACAATAAACGATAAAAATGCGATGGAAGATGTTGCATACACCATTGAGGCATAACCAAAAAGTTTTTTTCGTGAAAATGTAGGGACTATGGTCGAGATAATACCAAAAGCTGGCAAAATCATAATGTACACTTCAGGATGACCAAAGAACCAAAATATATGCTGGAACATCACGGGATCTCCCCCGCCCATAGCATCAAAAAAACTCGTGCCAAAGTATTTATCAGTTAAAACCATCGTTACAGTACCTGCAAGTACAGGCATAACTGCAATTAATAAAAATGCAGTTATTAACCAGGTCCATACAAATAGCGGTAATTTCATCCAAGTCATGCCCGGAGCCCGTAAATTAACGATAGTAACTATGACATTAATAGCCCCCATAATTGAACTCATGCCCATCATGTGAACTGAGAAAACAAAAAGCGCTGTATTATCATTACTATAAGTTGTTGATAATGGGGCGTAAAAAGTCCAGCCAAAAGAGGGTCCCCCCCCCTCCATAAATAAAGAAGCAAGTAAGATAGAAAACGCAAAAGGTAAAATCCAAAAGCTCCAGTTATTCATTCTTGGTAAAGCCATATCTGGCGCACCAACCATCATAGGGATCATCCAGTTAGCTAAACCAACAAATGCAGGCATTACAGCACCAAATACCATGATCAAACCATGTACTGTGGTCATCTGATTAAAAAAATGAGGTTCAACTAACTGCAACCCTGGTTGAAAAAGTTCAGCTCGTATCACCATCGCCATGGCGCCACCAATCAAGAACATGATCAGTGAGAAAATTAAATACATACTGCCTATATCTTTGTGATTAGTAGTATAGAGCCAACGTTTTATGCCTGTTGCCTCATGGTGTTCTTGATGAGAGTCATGATTATCTTCTGTTACAGCTGTCATTATTCATCTCCCTTCATTCTGGCTTTTACTTGATTGGGTTGTACAAGATCACCTGTATCATTACCCCAGGCATTTCGCTCATAAGTTACAATCGCGGCGAGTTGTTTTAAGGTAAGTTGTTTTGCAAATGCTTGCATTGCCGTACCAGGTGTTCCATGTAAGACCATATCAATATGGGCATTCACATCACCCACAGCAATTGGACTTCCTTTAAGGCCAGGGAAAACACCAGGCAACCCTAAACCTGTAGGCTGATGACAAGCAGCACAACTTGCCATATAAACTTGTTCACCTAATGTCATTAATTCATCTTTTGATAATGTTTGTGATAGTAAGGCTTGATCTGCCTGTGCAGCATTTTGTTTTGATTGTTTAGCATCATTTAACCAAGCATCAAATTCTTCCGGCGCTTTGGCAACAACAACAACTGGCATAAAGCCATGGTCTTTACCACATAACTCAGCACATTGACCGCGATATGTACCGGCTTCATTAACCCTTGCCCAAGCTTCATTTATAAACCCTGGATTTGCATCTTTTTTAACTGCAAAATCAGGTACCCACCAAGAGTGAATAACATCATCTGAAGTCATTAAAAAACGTACTTTTTTATCTGTTGGAATGACCAGAGGTTTGTCTACTTCAAGTAAGTAGTTTTCGCCTTTAGCGGCTTTATTTTTTATTTGATCTTGCGGTGTGGAAAGAATGGAATAAAAATCAACATCTCCTTTTTCGCCATTATAACTAAGGTATTCATAATGCCATTTCCATTGTGACCCCGTAATTTTAATCGTGAGATCTGCTTTACTGGTATCTTCCATTGCAATTAATGTTTTGGTTGCCGGAATGGCCATCACAATTAAAATAACAAAAGGTATCGCAGTCCACAAAATTTCAATTCGAGTACTTTCATGAAATTGAGCCGGTTTAGCGCCTTTTGATTTTCTATGATGAAATATAGCCCAGAACATTAGGGCAAAAACTATTATGCCTATCACGCAACAGATCAGAAAAATAATCATATGCAATTGATAAACATTTTCACTTATATCGGTTACTCCAGTTCTCATATTAAGTGAGCTATTAGCAAAACTTAATTGAGGGGCAAGCAATATAAGCCACAAGGTAAAACGAACGACACCCATGCGACATCTCCTTTTATGCTTAGCAAAAGAAATGGCAATCAATCGAATCAAATAACCTTGTATGCAGATAAATAAACAGGGGATTTAATAAAATTTTAAAACACGACGCCACTTCATTATTATTATTGGTATTTATTGTTATTGCTGTTTAAATAAATTTCTATTTTTAACGGCTATATAACCAAATAGTCGATGATTCTTATTTACGCAAGTTTTAACAAAAAAATAACAAAAAAGTTTTTTATAATTAAAATAAATCAGTAGGTTAATAGTGAAAATTTCTTAGAAGGATAAGATGATAGATCTAGCTATGGCGGGGCTTGCCCCTTTTGAAACTCAACTTTATTGTTATAAAGTCGAGTTTAAATTGATTTTCATACTTTAGACTAGTACAAAAAGATTTTATTTATAATCTATTGATTATAAATCTGATAAACAAAGTTAATATTAAATTATCTTATGTCCAATCAAGGTAACAATATACACCTTGCTTGAAATTTAAGTATAAAGATATATTTTACATCCAGTCAGCTGTGCGGATCACACCTACGGCCAAACCTTCAATGTCAAAAGGTTCACTTTCTAGATCAACTACAATATCGGAAAAATCTTCGTTTTCAGGGTGTAACAGCACTTTACTCCCTGATTTTTCAAAACGTTTAACAGTGACATCATCACCGACTCTGGCAACAATAACCTGACCATTATTGGCCACTTGTGTTTTATGTACAGCTAATAAATCACCGTCCATTATGCCAATATCTTTCATGCTCATGCCATTTACACGTAACAAAAAGTCAGCGGGTGGTTTAAATAAACTCGCTGAAACTTCATAATGACTCTCAACATGCTCTTGCGCTAAAATCGGAGAGCCTGCAGCAACCTGACCAATTAAAGGTAAGCCTAACTGCTCTTGTTCATCTTCTATCACTCTAATGCCCCGACTTGCGCCCGGCACCATTTCGATAACACCTTTTTTAGCCAATGCCTTTAAGTGCTCTTCTGCGGCATTTGCACTACGAAACCCTAATGATTCAGCTATTTCAGCTCTGGTTGGTGGCATACCGGTATCTTTGATAAATACCTTAATTAATTCTAATATTTGTGCTTGACGTTTTGTTAATGGGCGCATACAACTGGGTTTCCATACAGTACATGTTACTGTGAGTATATACAGTTAATTAAAAATGGCAAACATCTATTTTCACAATGTTTTTTCATGGTTTCATATCGATTGTTCTCTAGATGGTCAGGCCAGTTATATAATAAATAATGAATAACTGCTATCCTTGCACAAATTTTTATCTTAGGTGAGCAAATGTCATTCTTTTCTTTTTTGAATACGGGATTCAACTTTTTAGCTAAGCTAACAAATAGCATATTTGTCAGCAGTAAATTACGACCTGAAGATCCATGTTCACAATTAGGCTTAAAAACTGACATACCCACTTTTTATATTACGCGACTCAATTCACATAGTGATTTAGCTGCTCTGGGCTATCAATGTAAGAAATTAGGCTTGCCCGACCCAAGAAATACTGAAACATTAGGTGAATATAAACTGCCACGTTTTATTGCCTTATCAAATCCAGCACCTTTATTTGGCTCGAAAACAAAAAAAACCAATGCTTTAGAACTCGGAGAAATCATTTTTAAAGCTTTGAATGAAAACCCAGATCAAACAGTTCAAATTATTCCGGTCACCATATTGTGGGGCCGTAGCCCAGGTAAAGAAAAACCAGGTTTAGGCACTTTATTATCTCACTCTTTAAGCCCTAGCTGGCTACGTAAACTATTAGTACTTGTCTTTTCCGGACGGGATAATCTTATTCGTTTTAGTCAAGCTGTAGATGCCAGATTGTTACTCAATAAAAAACAATCAACCGATGATTTACCACATAAATTAATACGCGTCGCACGCGCTCATTTTAAGCGCCAAAAGCTGGCTGTTACTGGCCCTAAATTGCCCTCTCGCGATCAGCTTTTTCAAGGCTTATTGGCATCTAAAAATATAAAAAAAGCAATAAATGATGAAGCAAAAAGTAAAAATATCACCACAGATAAAGCCCAGTTAAACGCACTAAAACAATTAAATGAAATTGCAGCTAATTATAACGATGCCGTTATTCGTGTTGCAGCCAGAGTTCTCACCTGGTTATGGAACAAACTTTATAATGGTATTGAAGTTAGAAATATTGAACAAGTAAATGAACTCACTCAAAAAGGTCATGAAATAATCTATGTTCCCTGTCACCGGAGCCATATGGATTATTTATTATTAACACATGCGATATACCAGCAAGGTCTCGTTCCACCTCATATTGCAGCAGGTGTAAATCTTAATTTTTGGCCTGCAGGTCCAATATTTCGAAAATCGGGTGCTTTTTTTATACGTAGATCATTTAAAGGCAATAAACTTTATTCAACGATATTTAAAGAATACTTATTTCAATTATTTAATAAGGGACATTCCGTTAAATTCTATACTGAAGGAGGTCGCAGTAGAACTGGACGCTTATTAACACCAAAAACAGGTATGTTAGCCATGACAATTCAGGCAATGCTCAGAGATTTAGACAGACCTGTATCTATTGTGCCTGTGTATATCGGGTATGAACATGTAATGGAAGTCAGTACTTATTTAAAAGAACTTGCTGGCAATCATAAAAAAAATGAGTCTATTTCAGGTATTTTCAAAGCCATTAAAAACTTAAAAAATTATGGAAGGGGTTATGTTAATTTTGCTGAGCCAATTAACGTAAATCAATTTTTGAATGATAACCAACCAAATTGGCGAGATTCAATCAGTGATGATGACTCAATCAAACCACAGTGGCTCGGTAGCCAAGTTGCCGACTTAGCGCAAAAAATCATGGTCAATATTAACAGTGCAGCCGCACTAAATGCCATAAACCTGTTGGCACTTACATTATTAAATAGCGATAAGCAGGCGCTTAGCAAACCCGAAGTATTGACACAATTAGCCTTGTATTTAAATTTACAAACCAATGCTCCTTATACCGATGGCGTTACAAGACCTGAAGAAGATGCACACGCATTATTAGACCACGCATTAAAGCTTAATAAACTAGATGTATTGCAAGACTCATTTGGTGACATTATCGCGATAAAAGACAAAGAAAAAGTACTGTTAAATTACTATAGAAATAATGTAATACATCTTTTTTGCGTACCGAGTTTATTAGCCCGTTTTATTTTACAAACACATAATACAGACATTAAAAGCTGCCATGAGTTAGTAAAAAAACTCTACCCACTTTTTGCTGCTGAGTGGTTTTTAAAACCCTTAGACGATAATTATGTTATGAGTATTTTAAACAACTTCCAGCAACAAGGTTTAATTTTTCTTTCTGATAATACGGTTTCATTGGCAAATAATACCAGTAATGCATATTTTCAGTTAGATTTACTCAGTCGTATAATCGACTGCACCTTGCAAAGATATGCCGTTGTATTAGGGCTCATACCTCAAAGCCATGGCATTAACCGTGCGCAACTCGAAGAAAACAGTCAAAATTTAGCAAAAAGGTTAAGTTTATTACACGATATAAAAACACCTGAGTTTTACGATAAAAAAGTTTTAAGTAGTTTTATTGGTGGTTTAAAAAAATGTGAATTATTACAGGTAGATCATAATAATGATTTTCAATCTACAGATGCACTCGTTACGTTAAATAATACAGTTACAAACTTGTTACAGCCCAGTGTATTACAATCGATTAAAACAACGTCTCAACAAAAATAAACTTCTCACCCAATAAGCGTTTCTTATTGGGTGAACTTTATCAACTCTACATTAAGATCTTTTTCGGATTAAACCTTCTTGCATTGTTGAAGCAATCAATACTCCTTGCTGATTAAAAAACTGCCCTCTTACCAAACCTCGACTGCCACTGGCCGAAGGACTATCTATGGCATATAAAATCCATTCGTCCATTCTGAAATCACGATGAAACCACATCGCATGATCTATAGTGGCAACTTGCATGTCAGGCTGCATAAAAGATAAGCCATGGGGCTGTAATGCCGTAGGCAAAAATTCAAAATCAGAAGCGTAGGCTAATAAGTATTTATGAATACGCGGGTCATCAGGCATTTCACCATTTGCTTTAAACCAAACATAACGATTAGCCAGTGTGACTTCTGGTTTAAAAGGACTTTGAAAGTTAACCGGGCGCATCTCTATTGGCTTATCGCATAAAACATTATCTCTGACTTTTTCAGGGATCAAATCTGCATTTTCACGATAAAACTCTAATGATGATCGTAAGTTATCAGGCCCTGGTACATTAGGCATAGATGCTTGGTGAGTGACACCTGTTTCTTCTATATGAAATGAAACCGTCATATAAAATATCGGCTTACCATTTTGAATTGCTTTTACCCTTCGCGTACTAAAACTTTTACCATCCCTAATATTTTCAACATCATAAACGATAGGTTTAGCAGCATCACCCGGGCGTAAAAAATAAGAATGTAAAGAATGAACTAGTCTATCCTCAGCAACAGTTTCCTTTGCCGCAGATAATGCCTGGCCCATAACTTGCCCACCAAAAACAGCCCTGAAACCTAAGTCTTGACTTGCACCACGGTAAAGACCTTGTTCTATTTTCTCTAAATCCAACAATGATAATAAATCATTTAGTACTTGGCTCATAAAAACATACCTTATTTTTTACTTTCTAAAAATTGCTTAAAAGCGATTTCTGACAAAGGTTTACTATATAAATACCCCTGAACATAAGCACAATTTTTAGACTTTAAAAATGCAACTTGTTCTTTTGTCTCAACACCTTCTGCAACCACATGCAGCTGTAAACTATTTGCCATAGATAATATACCTTCAACCAAGGCTCTATCTTCTTTGTTTTCAGCTAAATCTGTTACAAAAGCTCTATCTATTTTTAAATAATTAATTGGGAATTTCTTTAAATAACTCAATGAAGAATAACCTGTGCCAAAATCATCAATTGACAAAGAAACACCTAACCCTCTTAGTTGTTGCAACTGGCTCAAGGTATTTTCATCATCATTAACCAATAAACCTTCTGTAATCTCTAGTGTTAACCTTTTACTTGGCAAACCTGATTCAACTAAGTTTTTATTCACTAAATCAACAATATTTTGCTTTTTAAACTGGTAACTAGATAAATTAACTGAAATAGAAGTGTGTATCAATTTATCTATTTCACTCCAACACATTGCAGCTAAACAGGCTTTTTTTAGTACCCATTCGCCAATTGGCACAATTAACCCTACATCTTCCGCTAGTGGAATAAACTCTTCAGGTGATATGGTGCCATGTATCGGGTTACACCACCTGACTAAAGCTTCACAACTTGCTATTTCTCCGGTTTTAAGGTCGATAATAGGTTGAAAACTTAAACTTAACTCTTTGTTATCAAGAGCTTGGTGAAGTGCTTGTTCTAGCGTTCTTCGCCGTTGTGCTTCAATATCCATAGCCTGAGTGAAAAAATAACAGCCATTTCGACCCTTCTCTTTTGCTCTATACATTGCACTGTCGGCATTTCGAAGCAAAGTTTGGATATCTTTACCATCTTGCGGATAGATAGTGACACCTATACTGGCCGATATAAAAGCATCACTTCCCTCTAAATCATAAGGTTTAGCAAGAGATTCAAGTAACTTATTCACAACAGATTCAATATGATGTAAATCGGTAATCTCAGGTAGCACCACGGCAAATTCATCACCGCCAAAGCGCGCAACTGTATCAGACTTTCTTTGATTACTTTTTATTCTGTTTGCTGCTTGTTGTAATAATAAATCTCCGGCAACATGTCCTAAGGTATCATTTACATTTTTAAACCGATCTAAATCAATAAATAACAAAGCAACATGTTTGTCATTTCTTTGCGCCCTTTCAATACCTCTGGAAAAATGCTCAATAAACAAATCTCTATTTGCTAAACCTGTGAGTGAATCAAAATTAGCTTGATTCCAAATTTTAGCTTCATTTTCTTTTCTTAAGGTTATATCACTAAATAAACACACATAACCTTCAAGCGCTTCATTACTATCTTTCATGGTTGAAATAGCCAACCACTGTAAATATTCTTCGCCTCCTTTACGACGATTCCAAACTTCTCCTTGCCAAGATCCTTGAGCTTGCAACGCTTCACTGATAAGTTTGAAATATGATTCATCTTGATTTCTCGTTTGATAAAATCTGACATCTTTATCTATAACGTCTTCTTCTAGGTACCCTGTAATATCCGTAAATGATTTATTTACTTTTACAATTTTATGATTGATATTTGTAATCATGACTGCTTCACACGCAGTTTCAAAAACAGCCGCAGCTAATCTTAATTGCTTTTCATTTTCGAGTGCTTTTTCTTTTGCGCGATTAACATTACGTAATATCAAAATTAAAACAAATATCAGTATTAACAACATAAAAACAGCAGCTGATAATATATAAACAATCAATTTACTTTGCTTTTTAATTTCTTTAGTTTGCACTTCTACCATTTTTTCTAATTGAGTTTGGTAGTACCAAAGGTCTTGCTCTAAACCTCGCTCTTTGGAAATATCTCTTATAATTGAGTAAAGTAAAGTTGTACCATTAAAATTTAATGGCACTGAATACACCTCTACCGTTTTAATCGAATCGTCAGCAAGTTGATGCCTAAAAATAAAAAAATTACGACCTTCTTTTTCTGCTAATTTTCTTTCATCTGATACTTGTTTTGATGTTAAGGTATTAATTTGCTGAATTGTCATGCTTTGTAATTGCTTTTGGTTATAACCATAAAATTGACTAGCTGCATTATTCGCATATTCAATATGACCATTTCTTGGATTAATTAATAGCATGACTGAGTTGTGTTTATTAAAAAAATCCCAAAACGTTGGCGTTGCCAAAACTTGATGTGATAAAAAGAATATAAAAAACAATAGATAGCGAAACATATGAAATGCTATACCTCAAACTATTAAAATAAGTTTTAATTAAAAAACATACCTTCAATAAATTTAAATTATTAGATATTGCAGAGTAGTTTTGATACTCGCATCTTTAAACAGTTTAAGTATAATAAGCATTAGAATAATAATAAATAGAAATTAATTTTGTCAAAAAGAATCTTCTTTTTACTTTTTTTAAGTTTATTTAGTACGTCTCTTTTTGCGGAACGCTTGGCTGTGCTTTATCCTGAAGCTAGGGCGCCTTACAACCTTATTTTTCAACAAATTATTAATGGTATACAGGCAGAACACAAACTTCAGCTTGTGACATATCCACTTAAAAAAAATTATGATCCAGAGCAGTTACTCGCTCAGCTTTCTTCTGACAATATTGAAATGGTTATCACCTTAGGCCGCCGTGGCTTTTTAATGGCTGACCTGTTAATGAATAAGATACCTTTTGTAAGTGGTGCACTCCCCTTAAAACCTAACGGTATTTCCGGTGTCAGCTTAATTGCAGACCCTGACAGCTTACTCACCAAATTACTCGAACTTGCTCCCAATACAAAAAATATCCATGTTATATATAGCCCGGTTAATCAGTGGCTTATTGATTTGGCACACTACGCAGCCAAACAACGTCAACTTTCATTAAAATCTTATAAGGTAAATGACCTTTCTGATGCAATTAAAACCTATAAACAAGTAATCAATAATGCCAATAGTAAAACCGATGCGTTATGGCTTCCACTAGATAAAATAACTTCTAATGAAAGGGTAGTATTACCTTTGGTGTTAGAAAAAAGCTGGAAGAATAAGTTATTACTTTTTTCAAGCAAACCTTCACATGCAAAACGGGGAACTCTTTTTTCTGTTTTTCCAAACAACGAAGGTTCAGGTGAACGTCTAGTACAAATGGTAAAACAGCTTTATTTTCAAAAAACCAAACCTGGCGTTGAACCAATGAAAAGTAACAAGCTAGGTGTTAATTTAAGAACAGCGGGTCATTTAGGTCTCAAATACAGTTCTATACAGCTAAAAACTTTTAGCGCTACTTTTCCGATTCCGGAATAATGAGGGGTAAGCTTGCTTAATAAACAATTTAGCTTTAGCAAACGATTACTTATCATGGTTGTTTCTCTGGTTTCTTTATTATCTTTTGTTGGCGCCATCACCAACTACTTCGGTGCCAGTTCACAAATTGAAAAAAATCTAAAAGAATACGCATCTCAAATTGCAGGTGATTTAGCTCAAAGTAGCGTACTGAGCCTAGTGACCCAAAACTCGCAAGATGCAAAAGATGCCATTGCGCCTATCATGAACTTTAAAGATATTTTAGGTGCGGCCATATTTACCAATGAGAATATAGAGGTATATCATCAAGGAAGCTTTTGGCAGAAAAAAAATACACAAACTGTTTCTGAATTACAAATATCTGATACTCCTGATTCGTGGAAAATTGTCGCGCCTGTTTTTTTAAAATCAAGCGAACAAAATGAGCTTCAGTTTGATGAACCCAAAGATCAATATTTAGGTTACATATCATTAAATGTCAGTAAACTTTCACTACAAAAAATAGCGTCCGAATTATTATATAGAAATATAATTACAGGTTTAATCATTGCAATAATCGTCGGCATATTAACCGCTTTTATTGTAACGCGACTGACACGTCCAATACGCGAATTATCTTTAATAATGGATCAAGCGCGACAAGCACAAAGTTATACTTTAGCACCAACTAATGGCCCTCAAGAAGTACAGAAAATGGCCTCAAGTTTTAATCAGTTAATGCTGACATTGCAAGAACAAGAGCAAAACCTCATAGATTATAATGAACGTCTTGGCTCTGAAGTTGAGCTAAGAACACAAGAGCTTACTCAGGCACGCGATAGTGCCTTAACAGCTTTAAGAGCAAAGTCTGAATTTTTAGCCAATATAACCCATGAATTACGTACACCTATTCAATCAATTATTGGATATATTGACCTCGTCTGTGAAGAATTAGAATTTGCAGTCATGCTGCAAGAAGTTGACGATTTAGATAAAGCAAAAAAAGCTGCGGCGCGTTTATTAAACTTGATAAATTCTATTTTAGCTTTAGCTAAAACTGAATCGGGTAAAATGGATATCCTACTGCAAAAAACATCCTTACTTAGTATTATAAAAGAGTGTGAAACCACAGTTCACCCCTTAGTTAAAAATAATAAAAACACCTTAAACATTAATATTATTAATGATATAACTATATTAACCGACCGTGAAAAACTCTTACAAATACTGTTAAATTTACTTTCAAACGCTTGTAAATTTACAGAAAAAGGTAAAATTACACTTTCAGTTAACTGTTTACAAAAAAAAATTATTATAAAAGTTACGGATACAGGCATAGGCCTAACAACACAACAACAAAAATATATTTTTGATGAGTTTCACCAGGTTGATGGCACAGAACAAAGAAAATATGGCGGTACCGGACTTGGCCTGGCAATTTCACAAAGCTTTGCAAAACTTTTAGGTGGCAATATTAAAGTCAGTAGCCAGCTCGGAGAAGGAGCAAGTTTCATATTGGAATTACCCGTTGCAATTAAACATAAAACCTATTCAAATCAGGCTGATGTATTATGAAAAAATTTGCTTACTCTTGGTTGCTCTTATTCTCTTTTACCCCACCTGATACATGGGCACAAGACCAAGGTGATAAAAACGTATTTTCTGATGGTGATGAATTTGCTGACTTTTATGGTGGTGATGAATTTATATCGATTGCGACAGGTTATAGCAAACCAATTAACAAAGCGCCTGCTGTCGCAAGTGTGATCACTAAGCAACAAATCAACCAATCAAATGCACAAGATATTAGAGATGTGCTTGAAATGGTTCCAGGATTACATATAGAAAAGCATTTGCAATATAATTTAGACCGATTTGTAATTCGAGGGATTTCTTCACTCTACGGCCCACAAACACTACTACTCATTAATGATATACCTATAAGTAGTCTGTTCACTGGTAATCAAAACTACATGTGGTCAGGCATGCCTGTAAAATCAATCGAGAGAGTTGAAGTTATTCGAGGCCCTGGCTCCGCAATTTATGGTGCAGACGCTTTTGCAGGTGTTATTAATATCATCACAAAAAATGCACAGCAAAATAATGCCAATAAAATGGGGGTGAGTGTTGGCAGTTTTAATAGTCGTAATGGGTTTATTCAATTAGCTGATGCAACATCTGAATTAAAGTACCTTTTATCAATTGAATACGGTAAAACCGATGGTGAAAACTTTTTAGTTAAGGCTGATTCACAAACTGTGCTCGATAATGCAGTGGGAATTAATGCTTCTCTTGCACCTGGTAATGTAAATCGTTCACTAGATACAACAGAAGTCAGGTTTGAATCTAACTATCATGATTTAACTTTTAGAGCTGGTTTTCAAGGTCGCTACAATATAGGCACTGATTTTGGCATCGCTTCAGCATTAGACCCTAAAGGCCGATATGCCAGTGAACGTGCAACACTTGATTTAAACTATCAAGGAGAGTTATTGGATAATTGGCAATATCAATTAAAAACGAGTTATTTCCATGGCACTCGAGAGTCCGAAAAAGATTCTTATCTATTTCCTGAAGGGGGTTTTACCGGCCAATTTCCCGATGGCATGATAGGTAATCCAGAATATAAAGAACAAAATCTGCAAGCATCTGGCACATTAAGTTACAAGGGCTCTCAACATTATGTTCGCATGGGACTTGGTTTATTTGATGGTGGTATTTATGAGGTAAAAGAAACAAAAAACTTTGACTCTAATTTTCAACCTTTACCAGGTGGTGTAATAGACGTTAGTGATACAAATGCAGTTTATTTACCTGAAAGTAGGCGTGATAACCAATTTATTTATTTGCAGGACGAGTGGCAAGTTGCGCCAGACTGGGAACTCACTTTAGGTGCGCGTTATGATAAATATTCTGATTTTGGTTCAACTTTAAACCCAAGAGTCGCTTTAGTGTGGTCTGCTGACTATAACCTGTCAGTAAAAGCGTTATATGGTCGTGCTTTTAGAGCCCCCTCTTTTGCTGAACTGTACGCAATCAATAACCCAGTAGCACAGGGAAACCCTGATTTAAAACCAGAAGTAATAAATACTTACGAGCTTGCTTTTAATTATAGTCCTACTCCAGATCTCAAAATTGGCTTAAATATCTTTAGCTACCAGCTGGAAGATAGTATTCATTTTGTGCCCGATACAGGCGGAAATACAGCAACAGTTCAAAATGCGGGTGAACAATCAGGCCATGGATTAGAGTTTGAAACTAAATATAACGTTTCAAAAAATTGGGATATTAATGCTAACTATGCTTATCAGTATTCAAAAATGAAAGTTGATATTGGTAACGGAAAAAGATTTAGCTCGGTTCCTGGGCACGCTCCAAATCATTCATTATATTTATCGAGTAATAATCAAATATCAGATCTTTTACAATTTAGCTTACAATGGAATTATATTGGAAAACGGGAGCGACTGGCGAATGATCTCAGGGGAGATTTAGCGGGTTACCATAAGGTGGATGCAACGCTTAATATTTCTCAATTGCTCACAAATATGGATTGTTCAGTTTCAATTAAAAATTTATTAAATGATGAGATAAAAGAGCCGAGTCCTGGGCCAGCACAAGGTTCAACCTCAGTAAAACTACCTGATGATTTACCTCAATATGAACGCAGTATCTGGTTTAATGTTAAATATAATTTTTAGTTTATTTTGCTGACATTTCATACATCATTAACCTAGCCTATGTATTTACTTATCTAAAGGTTAGGTTGTGGCGTCCATGTCACAACACTTTTTCAATTTATTAGGTTTTATCACATCATGCTTTTAACGTGTTTGAGTCAAACTCTCTCACTTGTCGCAAGCCCTTGAACCCTATCGCCCATAGGAGGAACTGCATTTGGGTCAATATGAATATCAATTAAAGTAGGTCCTTCTAATTTACTTAATTTCAGCCAGTTAATAGCCGATAATTCTATTTGATTTTTTATAACAATATTATTGATATTCATTGCTTGCGCCATAGCGGCAAAATTAATGTGAGGTAATTGATAGCCTATTTGTTCCGCACCACCGAGTTGCTGACCATGTTTTACCATGCCCAAAGCACTGTCGTTTAGTACTATGATAATTAATGGTAATTTTTGTTGTTGTGCGACCGTTATTTCTTGTGCACTCATTAAATAAGAACCATCGCCAGTAATACATATCGTTAAGGCATCTATTACTGTACATGCAGAGCCTACTGCGGCACCAATTGCCCAAGCCATAGCACCAAACCCAGTTGCAATTCGAAAACAGCCATTATTATCTGAATGTAAAAAATAATGACTCGCCCAAGCCCATGCATTACCAGCATCAATAAATGTGCGTGTTTTAAAAGGCAAATTCTGACTTAAAAAATAAAATAATACCGCTGGATGCAAAACATTATTAACTTTAGAAACTGCGGGTAAATCAAACAATAAGCTTTTATTACTTATTTTTTCTAGCGGCTCTTTAGTCAAAATTTGTGATTCATTTAATAGCGCATCTAAAATACATGGGATATGCCCATGTAAATGTAAGCAAGCCATCGTTGAGCGAGAAAAATGTTCTGAATTTTGATCTATATGAATCAATTTATGGCTTAATAACTGACTATCACCGCCATTAGTACCTAGCTCTTCAAGCTGTGTACCGATTGCAATTAAAACTTCAAAATCTTGCTCTTCAATTAAATCTTTTGCTTTTTGATGGCCGGCAAAACCATAAACACCATAAAATAATGGGTCTGTTTCATCAACCCAAGCTTTTCCCATCATGCCACATATAACAGGTGCCTGAAGTTTATGGGCTAATTGCATTATGACATTACCACACCCTTGAGCACCTTGGCCTATAAAAAAGGCAATACGTTTTGCGGAACTTAACTTAATACATAACAAACCATAAGCATAATGATCATACATCCAGCGGGGACTTGTAAGAGATTTTACTTTTTGTAATGGTACTTTATGTGTGACTTCATTAAGAATATCAGAAGGAATACTTAAATGAACTGGCCCTTTAGGCTCTGTGAAGGCAGTGATAATTGCCGTTTTGAGTTTTCTTTCCAATTGCTGTGTATGAGAAACCAAGCTACTGTAGCGCGTACAATGCTTAAATATTGCTATGATATCAATTGCAGAACAAGAGCTATCTTGTAGAGCACCACTGCCAAATTTAACAATCGCCGTTTGTGCTGTGATCACTAACATTGGAATGTTATCAGCGTACGCACAAGCAATTCCCGTTAATAAATTAGTCGCTCCTGGGCCTGTTGTTGCACAGCAAACTCCTAATTTACCCGTTTCACGACTAAATCCATCGGCCATAAAAGCAGCTCCGGCTTCATGACGCGCAACTATAAATTTAATGCCTGAATCTCTTTCGCTTCGTGCAAGTGCATCTACAAATGGTTCTATTGCACCTCCGGGAACACCAAATACAAACTGACTTTGCAACTCACTCAGATAACGAATAATGAAATCAGCATAAGTTTCTTGTTTATTTACGAGTAAACTCTTTTCTTTTTTGTGCATTATTATTGTCATTTAAACCCCTACGTATAAATCACAAATATCAGCAAGATGCTGATATTTTGAAAATTAAAATTTAATAATAGGGAAGTTTATAAAATTAATACGATTCTACATCACTGATAATTCCATTTCAGCGATGTAAAAAAGTAATTAAAAAGCATTATTAAAAACACTCAATAATTAGAGCCTATTGATCTGTGCTGCTCACTTCTGACACTGATTTTTTGTACAAGCAAGCCAAAAAATGTGTCATGTCGTCATTCTACTTAAGTATTTAAAATGCAGAGGGATGAAAAGTAGGCGTGACCCTTAGGGCTCAGCTGAAACAACCTACTTTTTGTTATTTCTAATTCATTTAGCATGACTAAACTTCAATTTTGCTTTGCCATAATTAACTTTAAAGCAAAGCAGAATTCATTCTTAAAAAAACAAAAAACGTTAGGCTAGTGATAAATTATCTTCTTTTAATGGAAATAATACGCTTAGTGCCTGAGGTTTACCTAAAAAATAGCCTTGTGCGTAATCAACATTAATATCGCTTAATAAATCAAGTATCGCTTCACTTTCAACAAACTCAGCAACTGTTTTTTTATTTAACGCCCCCGCAACCTCACAAATTGCTTTTACTAGGGCTAAATCAATTTTGTTATGCAGCATCTCTTTAACAAAAGAGCCATCAATTTTAACTGTGTCTGCAGGTAAGTTTTTGAGGTATGCAAAAGTACTAAATCCAGTACCAAAGTCATCTATTGAAAAATCACAACCTAAATCCGACAAACGTTCAATCATATTTTGAGTCGCACTTAAATTTGACAAGGAAGCGCTTTCTGTTAATTCAAAAATAACCCTCTGAGGTTCAACATTAAAAGTCTTTAAAGTACCTTCAATGAGTGGCAATAGCCGTTTATCCCTAAAAGCCTGCGCAGAAAGGTTAATCGCGATTCTTTTTAGTTCAGGGTAATTAGCTAAATCTTTTAGGGCACAATTAACAACATGATGATCAAGTAAATTCATATCATCAAACTTTTCAAGTGTTGGAATAAACTCATTCGGATAAATAAGTTTGCCCTCAACATTCAATCTAACTAAAGCCTCATAATAAGCAATTTCTTGTGTTTTAATATCAACCACGGGCTGGTAATGCATTTCTAAATGATCATTTTCCAATGCATAATGCAATATATGGATCCACTGCATATTACTTTGAAATTCATCACTTTCTTTATCATCAGAAGTAAAGCAATGTACTTGATTTCGACCTTGGCCTTTTGCAACATATAACGCAATATCAGCACGTTGAAGATAAGTCTGTGCACTTTTCTCCAAACCATCAATGATGCTGACGCCCACACTACAAGTCACTTTGTAAATTTTTTCATCAAATTGAAAATGGCCGGATGCAACATCTTTACATATATTATCGGCTAGGCTTTTAGCAGCTTCTAATTCAGTGTAAGGTAATAAAATTGCAAACTCATCACCTCCAATACGACACAAAATATCACTTTTACGTAATTTATTTTTTAATTGTTCAGAGATATCAGCTAATACTAAGTCCCCCTGACTGTGACCTTGCGTATCATTAATCGCTTTGAAATGATCTAAATCTAAATATAATAACGCGTGCTGTTTTTGTTGTCTTTGTGCCAACAACGTAAATTCAATTAGCTTTTGATCAAAATAATGACGGTTATGCAATTGTGTCAATGGATCATGCAATGCTTGATAAGCGAGTTTTTCTTCAGCCAATTTGCGTGTTGTAATATCATCTATGGTGACAGAGATAGTGACTTTATTTTTTTTGTCACAAATACGATTAAAGCGTGCCTCTACCCAATGCTCTTTTTCTTTTCTATGTTTAAGTCTTAACTCTAATTTTTCTTTTTCTAAATCACCAGCCATTAACTTATCTAATGCACTTTGGTAGGAATTAAGAGAGCATGATTCACTTAGAAAGTGTGACAAACATAAATTAAGTGCTTGTTCACAAGTATAACCCGTTAAATTTAACCAAGACTGATTAACAAATCGTATACGACCTTTTCCATCTAATTCTAAAACACTGGTCGTTAAATTATCTAATAACCTTTGATGTGCTTGCGCAATTGAATTTTTAGCAGTCTCGTTTGTTTTTAATGTTGTAATTGTTTGAGCAAACTGTGCATTGCTGACTAAAAAATCATCTCTTCTCGCTGCAATATCAATCACTTTACGTAATTGCTCAGCTCTAAAGGGTTTACTAATAAAATCACACGCGCCTCTAAACATAAGTTCTTCAGCTAAATCCATAGAACCATGTGCAGTCATAACCACAACGGTTTGATCTGGTTTTTGTAGCAAAATTTGATCTAGAACTTCAGTACCAGACATACCAGGTAACATGATATCTAATAAAACAATATCATAATTGTCTGCTTGCCACATTGCCAAACCTTGGGTGCCATCTTGTGCAATTTCAACAGTGAATTTGTGACGTAACATACGATAAACTAAGTCTGCTGTATCTTCAGCATCTTCAATTACGAGTATTTTATTTTGTATTAAATGACTTGTTATTGTTTGATAATGAGATAACAGATGTGGAATTTGATGATAATTTTCATATGGTAGAATATGGTTAATGCCAAATTCTCTCGCCGTAGTTTCTGCTATTCGCTCACACCAAGTTGAAGCAAGCATAATAAAAGGCGTATCGGCCTTACAATTAAAGACCCCTGACCTTACTAACCTGACCAAACGCCAACCATCCAGTTGACCTATGTCTATATCACTGATCACGCAAGCGATATTTTCTGTTTTCAATACACTCGCAGCAAACTTACCATCATGCGCTTCTATGATGTCATATTGACTATTTTCACCAACAAATGCTTTTAATTTTTCTCGTAATTTAGCATTTGAATGCACTAACAATAATTGCAGCCCGATAGGCATACTGAATAACCTATAACCCTGAAAGGTTGAAAACAAAAAGTAATTTGCATATTAGCATGCCCGATTTTAGTTACAACCTTATTTTCATTTTTGCCTATAAAGACGAAACTTTTAACGTAAATCTTTGTTTTAAAACAAGTGTTGTTTCTATATTTGCAATAGTATTATTGCTTTAAAATATTAAACAGACTGAAGTTGAGGTAATGAATTTCATAACTAATTGAAAAAATTATCTTTTCATTTAAATTTTTTGTTAGTGAATTTAGTAACACATTTATACTCGTTTAAGGGTTAACAAGGTATTATGACTTACCTAATACCTTACTATTCATAGTGAATATCACAATTAAAACTTCTAAAATAGTTTAACTATCTAAAATAGCTCAATCCAAATTCAGGTTAACAAAAAATTCAATTTCTTAGTTAATAGAAATAACGTTATAGTAATTTTAAAATATTGATTAAAAATAATAATTAAAAAATGGATCATCATGTATAAAGACTTTGATTTAGCCAACTTAGAACGTGAGTACTCGCCTAGTAGCTGTATTGACGATATAAATGTATATATCAATAAGTACATTAGCCTCAGTAAAGAAGCTAACGAAAACGCAAAAAAAAATAAATCTCTTAAGGCTGATTTAAGTTACGGGAAGAATTCAGATGAACTGATAGATTTATATCTACCTACCAAAGGAAATAATCGAAAGTTACAGGTATATATACACGGGGGATATTGGCAAGCGCTGACTAAGGCTGAGTCATCTTTTGCAGCCACCAACTTTCAACAGCATGGATGTTATTTTGCTGTGATCAATTACAGCCTAGCGCCCAACGCAAGTCTAAGTGAAATTGTTGAACAAAATAAACGCGCCATTGCCTGGCTATTTTCAAATGCCGAAGCACTCGGGTTTGATGCCAGTGAAATTTATTTATCTGGCAGCTCTGCAGGGGGTCATTTAGCTATGATGATGCTGCAAACTTTATGGTCGGATTACGTAGAAAACAGCAAAAGTAATCAACTTATTAAAGGTGTTTGCGCTGTCAGTGGTATTTACGATCTCACCCCTATAGCACACACCTATATCAACGAACCGCTACAATTGACGGCCACTGAAATTGAAAAAAATAGCCCTTTAAACAATTCATTATTAAATACTTGCCCTGTGGTTTTTGCCTTTGGCGAACAAGAAACGTCAGAATTCAAACGCCAAACAAGTGAGATGCTGATGAAATTAAGCCAAGCAGGCATTGAAGTTTCTTGTAATGAAATTACCAACCGAAATCATTTTGATATTATTTTAGATTTATCTGATCCAAACAGCTGGTTATGTCATCAAGTATTTCGTCAAATGAAGTTAATATAGTTTATATACCCGTGACCATTCATAAAGTAGGGCTTTAGTAAACTGAACCTGAGTGAGATTATAAACGCGAAAATTAACTTATTGCTATTCTCCTCTTTTAGTTTTCACAATAAAGAAGATGACTTAGATTGTTTACGGGTATATCAAAATCAATTTACTGCACAAGATCTGCACGCTCTTGAAGAATTTGGGTCAGTAATTTAACTGGCTTAATCATTTTATTTTGCTTGAGATATACCAAGTGCCAATAAATTTTCAAACCAGACTTGCCCAATTTTACCGTTTTTATCTCATTATTGAATAAGTAAGCTTCTATCAAACGCTCTGACATTATGGTCAAACCCATATTTGCTTTAACTAATTCTATAATCGCTTCGTTAAAACCCACTTGAAGCACTTTCCTGGGTAATATTTTTTTAGGTTTGAAAAATAATTCATATTCTCTGTCTTTTTCAGGCACAGTAGAGTTTGTGATATACACTTCATCTGAAAACTCTTCGGCTTCTAAATAGTGTTTACTTGCGTTTTTATGTTTAGAAGATAAACAAGCCAATAGTTCATCTTGTAAAATAAAACTTGCGCTACAAGCCTCATCTAAGGTGAGCCGCTTTTTAGGGCTAGAGATCATTGCAATATCTATATCACCTCGCAACAAAGCAGCCATAGGCTCATGGGTTGTATTTGCAGTGACTTCTAATTCAATATTTGGCAGTGCTTCATTAAAAGTATTTATGGCAAAAGGTAGCCATTTAAAAGAAGCATAATGAGGTGTGCCAATCCTTAATACCTGTTCAATTCCCTCAGCAAGTAACGAAATATCATATTCTGCCCTTTCTAATTCTTCCAGAATCTTTTGCGCTGAATCTAATAAACGTTTACCAGCACTGGTAATAATAAGTTTTCGGCCTTTACGAATAAATAAATGAGTTTTTAAACGACGCTCGGCTTCTCTGATCCTATTTGTTAACGCAGGCTGAGTGATAAATAAAGCCTGCGCTGCTTCTTTTACTGTGGCCGCTTGATCTATAGTGCAAATCATTTTCAGATGACTAATATTAAGTTGGCATTTATTAATATTCATTATGTGTGATTAACCTAAGGTAAAATACTGTCACTTACATAAGCCACTTGTTCTTGGTTACACTCCTCTACTTGCCAATCAAAACCCAGTGATGCCAGAATTTTTTGTGCTATTAATTTCATTGTTTGTTCATCACGACCATGGGCTACTTTTAATACCACACCTAACCCTTCAGGATAAGATTCATCTTTTATAGCCAATCCTAACAAACCATCCGCTCCTTCTTTGGCTAATACTTTTCCTTGAGTCGCTAACATAATGTCACTATCCATGCGGTTATCACCGCCAATAAACCAAGGCTGTTTTGTCATTGCTGACCAAATCCAATCGCTGTCACTGGTTTTTGCTAAATAAGAGAAGCTGCGAGCTAAATCAGATACGTGGTGCCCTAATGTAGGTAACCCGCACCCATCAGGGCAGGCAATTAAGCTTTGTTGACTCAAACCCATAGCGTATTCAAGCTCGCTCATATACGCCTTATGATAAGGATGATTTTGACTCAAATAATTATCTGTAGGCCAACCTTTTTTCATGCAACCTAAAATAATGCCTGCGTGCTTTCCCGAGCAAGGATGATGCCAGCGGCTTTGTTCATCAGAACCACCCAGTGCAGCAGATATTGGCGTTTGTAATTTACCCCAGTCACTTTGTTTTAATAAGCTTTGTGCCATTGCAATATGCTTTTGTGTGCCACTATGGGAGGCGATAGAAATTGCTTGCTGTTCAGCAGTGAAATCTTTTAATTCATCTTTGAATACTTTCATCTGAAATGGCTTCATGAGTGAGCGGCCATAAATAAGCGGGTCATCACCTAAGCTATGGATCACTTTATCACCATGCACCCAACACAATGCACCATGTACTAAAATTTCGGCGATATTGGCTCTTTTTCTCTCAAATAATATATCAAACTGTGAGGCCACTATTAATTCCTTAACTCTGGTAAAACATGTTCAGCAACTAAGTGCATGCTCTTTTTCACGTCATCATTATTATGATTACTAAAATCAAACCATAACATCACTCTATCATCTTGATGAAAGCGTTCACGCATTTGTTGAATAATTGCAGTTGGACTACCACACAAGGTATTGCTTACCGCTGAGTCTATTTTATTTTGGTCTATTGTGCCTTCCATTGCCTGCCAATAATTTACCATGGCGCTTTTTGCTTGCTGTTGTGCTCTGACACATTTTTCATTTTCATCCGCATCATGATCATTATTGATAAATATCATAGAAGTACGCGGCATCATATCTCGCTGCCATTCACCACCATCAGGATGATACCAATTTTTCATATTCTCATGGGTTTGCTCTATAACGTCATTTGATGTGATTGAAAGGTTAAACACTGAGCAAGGCAATATTTCATTAGCAAGTTTTTGCGCGTGCGGATCATGACTACCAATAACCAGTTGTAATAAACTAAAATCAATATCTTGAGGCACTATCCCTAATTTTTCAAACTGCCAAAATGCAGGAATATAAATACCTTGTTCTTTTGCATCTTCATTATATACATTCGCTTGTAATGCATCCTTCCAAGTTTCTTCAGATCGAAATGCATCACGACCTAGAATAATAGATTTAATATCATCAGAGCTAATAACCTCTCCTTTAAGCAAGCGCAAGAATATCTCAACACCTTGTAAAAATATTTTACCCTTTAAACTCGGCCAAACACCCTTTTCAAACGCATTACGTGGTGCAATACCAAAAGGCGCTGATTGATACGGAAAACGCCCTGAAGCAAAACCTAAAAAGAGTTTACGCTTTTCTGCTTCGTTCAAAGCGTGCAACGCTATAAAATATTTGGTTGCTTCAGCTTTTGTAATTGGACCGCCACCTGATAAAAGGTTCATTATCGCAGAGCCAACATTGATATTTTTAGTACATGAAAAAATACGATGCGCCAACTGAAAAATATCACAATTAAGCCCAATTTCACCTTTAAAATTTGGTACGACTGCATTTGGATTTTCTTTTTGCACTTGCACCGAAAAATGAGACTCAGCTATCCAAGCGGTTTCAAAACCTAAGGTATCGGCTAACTTTATTTGATCAAAAAAGTGTTGCAACATTTGCGTTTCGGTGGGAATAAAATCACCTACCTGAGACTGGCAAATTGAAAAAAAGATATCAAATTTCATTGGTTGTCCTTACAAAAGCATTACCAGGAGTACATTATTTGCTCCTGTCATTTTGATATTAAAATTTAAGTTATTTAATAAAGGCAAAAGCATCCGCAAACATATGTTCTCTAAGCGCACCTTGCTTAATGAAGTCATCACGTACCAGGCCTATCATATCGAAGCGTCCAGCCATATAAATATCGTAAGGTTCAAGTGACATGATGTCTTTCATAACCGCTTGATGCACATAACCCCTATAACCTTGCCAATTGTCATCAGCACGCTCAACAACGGGTATAAAAGTAAAGTTTTTATGCCCGTTTGCCCAAGTTTGCATTTCATCATGTGCATACAAAGCGGAATGCTCTTTTACGCCCCAGTAAAAAAATACAGTCCTAGTACAGCCAATTTCAGCCAAGTGATCGGCCATAGATTTAACATAAGAAAACCCTGTGCCACCAGCTAACATGATAATAGGTCTATCACTATTTTCTCTTAATTGTGAATGCCCTAAGCCCACTTCAATATTCACCTGAGTGTGATTATCATAATGCTTTTGCAAATGTGCCAATGACTCCATCGCATACGAATCAGCATGAGATGCACCAATATGCAATTCAAGTAAGTCAGTTTGGCTTGGACGACTGGCAATAGAAAAAGCACGTTTATCTTTTTCACCTAATACCAGCTGTAAATATTGCCCAGCAAAAAACGTTGCACTGTGTTCAGGTTTGAGTTTAACTTTAAAAACACACTCAGTCAGTGCGTCAATAGACACGACATTTGCCTTTAGTGTTTGCATTGTAAAACCTCATTCATAACTAAATAGCCCAGAGTTACAGTCACAGGTGTGTGCGTAATTCAAATAACTCAGGGAAAAAACTAATATCCAGTGCTTTTTTCAAAAAGCCAACACCAGACGAGCCACCCGTGCCCACTTTATTGCCTATTATGCGTTGCACCGTATACATATGTTTAAAACGCCATTGTTGAAAACTGTCTTCAATATCAACTAGTTTTTCGGCTAATTCATATAAATTAAAGTGCTCATCGGCATTTTGGTATACATTTAACCAAGCTTTCAGCACTGACTCATTGGATTGATATGGTTGACTGAAATCTCGCGCTAAAACAGATTTATCGATTGATAATCCATTTTGTTCAAGTGCTTGAATGGTGACATCATAAAGGCTGGGCTGCGTAATAATCTGTTTTAACTCCTGATACACCAGGGGGTCATTTTCATGTACTTGCAATAAAGACTCATTTTTATTGCCTAACAAAAATTCAATTTTGCGATAACCATAAGACTGAAAACCAGAAGAATGACCTAATGCATCACGAAACTTTAAATAATCAACAGGTGTTAAAGTAGACAGAATATTCCAAGATTGCGTAAGCTGGTTAAGTATTTGTTTAACACGAGAAATCACTTTAAAGGCGTGACCAAAATCACCATTTTGAATATTTTGCACAGCTTTACTTAATTCATGTCCTGCCAGCTTAAGCCATAATTCACTGGCCTGATGTATGATGATAAATAGCATTTCATCATGCTGATCCGATAATGGATTTTGTGCCGATAAGATGGGCCCTAAATTGAGATAATCGCCATATGACATATCATCTTTAAAATCGGTATGAATCGCATCTTCCATAGGTCGATAGTTATTATTATATGGACAACCCATAATTTTAGCTCCACTTTAAATTTCTTTAAAATCACCCTGAATCTATGCTTAGTTAGGTGAAATTTTAATTTATAAATAAAGTTTAGCGCGTTTCAATTGATAAGAATAATTATATTATTTATATTAATTCATTCAAAAAATGAATACTTAATTGTAAGGACTTTCACAGGACAAAATGATGCAAAGGTAAAAGGTAAAAGGTAAAAGGTAAAAGGTAAATAAAATAAGCAGGTAAAAGGTAAATAAAATAAGCAGGTAAAAGCAAGAGTGCTATCAATTCTGTATAAAAATGTATTATGAGGTTACTGTAGATTCCACTCACTCTGGACCAGCAGTATGATCAAACTGAACCTAGACTCCATATTAAGCTGGACCAGAACATAGGAAGTTTTGGACCAAATTAGTAAAAACGGCAAAAATTCAACCTTAGTATTGCACTGAAACCACATTAGCTTTATATACTACTAATTCATTGCATGTGCATTTTTCAGCCGATGGTTTAATCCGTATTAGTTAACTCACTTTTTTATTTATTCACAGAAAACTGTAGGATTGAAAGTTTGCTCTTGTCCAAACAAAAGCCTCGTAATATACGAGGCTTTATGTAGGGGCTGTTGATCTTTGTTTGAATTTTGTGCGTAAGTGACAATCTCGTATAATTCACTTCGCCAAAACCAAACTAAACGAGATTGTCATGCCCCGATTAATGCTCACTGATGAGCTGTGGTCGAAACTAAAAGCTATATTGCTTGAAGATAGAGTTTATAACAAGCTTGAACATCGACAAACACTAGAAGGAATACTTTATCGCTTACGTGTTGGCTGTCCGTGGCGTGATTTACCTGAATGTTTTGGGTTGTGGAATACCATTTATCGTCGTTTTCTTCTTTGGTCAAGAAAAGGCATATTAATGAGACTGTTCAAAACTTTAGCAAAAAAT
>NZ_FOLO01000052.1 GCF_900112265.1 Pseudoalteromonas denitrificans DSM 6059
CAACAACCGCAGTCGGCAAGCCAATCCATTATGCCTTGAATCAATGGGAAAAACTGATCCGCTATGTTGAAAACGGTCACCTGGATATTGATAACAATCGTGCCGAACGTGCGGTTAAACCATTTGTTATCGGGAGAAAGAATTGGATGTTCAGTAATACACGCAATGGTGCACAAGCCAGTGCGGTACTTTACAGCATAGTCCAAACAGCCAAAGCAAACGGATTGGTGCCATATGACTACATCAGTCATTGCCTTGAGCATCTTATCCATGCTCCTGAAAACTTGGATGCCATTCTGCCCTGGAATGTAAAACTGGGCTAGGTGTATTTGCCCAGTCGTTTACGAAGTAGGTGGTATTGCAACGATGATAATTTCAGCGCCACCTTAAAGCAGAAAACAAGTTAAGATATATGTCTAGCATCCTGTTGCCACGTTATTGTTAGTTATTTTTGCCTACCCATATTAATTAAAAGTCACACAAAAATAGATGTACTGTTTCGCGATATTGACTCTCATGTACAGACTAAAGGTGTAGCTAAAACTATTCTAAAATTCAGTTATTCAAATACCTCATCTATAAAAGCAGAATGAGAATATTATGGATATGACAATGCTGAAACCTATTTTATGATCAAAAGTGACTTTGTCACCTGGGATACGTAAGGTTTTTGTTCTATCTTTAGCTGTCTTTGATAAAATTTACAGATTAAAATCTCTGAAAATAGCCTGATATTTAAATTGATATCTATAGTTAAAACTCCTGACTTCTGCATTAAAGTCAATAACCTTTTCATAAATCATATTTTTATTTTTTTTATGAGTTGAAATTGCCTCGTTAAAGTCGAAATTGTAAACCAAAATAGGATTAACAGTTTGATACATAGGTGTTGCTTGTGCTTTTTCAGTAGAAAACATGAAAATAAGAACTAAAAAACTAAAAACAGCTGAAATTCGCATAAAACCCTTAAAAATGAAATGCTTTGGTTAAATAGCAAGCTCTGAGTTGAGCTTTATATAATAATTGGGAACAATATCTAAGTTTTGATTTTTAATCAATCTGAAAGTGAAAAATATAGCATTAATTTAAAAAATATAGCTGCAATACAAGGTTTCAATAATTTATTCATTTATGTGATAAATGAATAAATTTGTAAATTTAATTTTGATGTTGTGGCTACAGCAATGAAAAAAAACGATTTTTCAGTGAGATAAAGAAAAAACACAATGTTTTCACAATGTTTTTTCAGTTTGAACTGTGTACATTAGGTCTTGTCATATGAAGGACAGGTTCTTAAGAACACTATTCAGCTTTATGATTATCATGAAACATCCCTACGTTTTAAGCTCCTTAGTGCCCCTTTGGAGCTTTTTCTTTTTTGTAGTAAATTTAAGTATAGAGTGAATTGATTTTATTACCATAGGTTTTCTACCTACTTTTGGTACAGCTCTAGAGGGAGATTATCTGGATCGCTAAAAAAAGTATAGTGTTTTCCTGTGTATTCATCTAACCGAACTTCTTCAACGTCAATATCTTTTGACTTTAAATACGTTACCACCTCTTCTATATTTTCAACTGAAAAAGCCAGATGTCTTAAACCTCGCGCTTCGGGGTAACTTGGTCTTGGAGGTGAATTAGTAAAAGAGAAAATTTCAAGCTGGCATCCGTCTGGTAATTGTAGGTCTAACTTATAAGAGTCTCGTTCTTTTCGGTAGTGCTCGGCAATTATTGGCAAGCCTAAAACTTGATGATAAAAACTCTTTGACTTCTCATAATCTGAACAAATAATTGCTGCGTGATGTATACCTTTTAATAATTCATTTTTTATCATGTCATTCCTAATATTGCTTTGAGCTTGTCAGTATTTTATGGGGGTGTTCAATTTTGGTTGCTGCTTATGATGTTTATCAGTATTTTTTAAGTTATATAATAACCCATTTAAGCACCTATCAAAACTTGGAAAGTTCGACTCGGTATAGTCTGCTGTGTAAAGAGTAAATAATCTTAATTGGAGCGTTATCTTATCAGTGATAGCTAAAATAACGCGCTTTAATAGTCGGAAGCGGAATATGGATTATCGTGATAATCGATTGGAAATTTCTTTCAACCGGATCAACTGTTGTATGAAAAGTGGGAGGGCTACAATTAATTCTATATATTGAAAGACGTAAATCATTAAGGAAAAAACCAAACCGTAGTCAACTACGCCCATCCCGATTGCACTCACTGGTGTATAAAGAAGCAAAGCGATTACACCCAGCCAGATAATGAAGTAGTTAATTGTTTCGAGATCGCTGAGTTTAATATTCCATTTCATCAGGTTCTTAAAATGTAATTTAATAACACCCATATCATTTTGTTCAAGCGTTTTTACTTGATTCTCTAACTCTTCATTATAATTGGCATTGAGCTGATAATTAAACCGACCCGTGATTAGATAAACAAATGAAACGAGTAATGCCAGGCTAAAACACGCATAAAATACATTAACATTCATTGTTACCACGATAAACAATGTACCTATGATGCCAATAAAAACATTAATCACTTCAGGCATTGAATTTTCTAAAAACTCTACAAGTTCAGTTAGTAAACTGGTTCGAGCTGAGATCGTTGAAACAGTTTGTTGTTTGGTTTTTTCTTTCTCAACTCTTTCTGTGGCAACTTGTTGATAAATTTTTGAGTAAGTCCGCGTATCATAAAGCCGTCTTGCACTTCCAATAATAAGACTTGAGAATCCCAAAGCTGCAAGCCAATAAAGTCCATTCAATTGGTTATCCAAAAGGTCATTGATCGCCCAACCAATGAACAGCGGGAATAGGATCCCCAAAACCGATTCAATCAGAACTAGAATAAAGGTGACCGAAATTTGGCTTTTAAATCTTTTAAAGATCTGTACTAATGAAATGCCATTATCTGAATTGTTACAGTCTAAATCTTTCTTTATACTGATTGACTCATTCATCATTGTCATACCTCAATTTTATTTATGTCTACACACTATGTATTAAAAGTTAGTTTTGTGATTTCTTTCTCAAAAGTTGAATTACCTGCAAAGATGTATAAAACAAATTCAACAAGGTAAATAATTTTGATGAGGGTATTTTTCATGTCACTCATTATTAGTACTGACGCAACTTGTGTTACACATGCGTATCATACTTGACTCTTTTTTATTATACAAACTTGTGTCATAGTTGTTTTTCAGAATTGCTTTAAGGCGTTTTATTTCGTTAATATTTAAAGTGATTAAGCTAGGGATACCTGATTTCATTTTAGCAATTTAACTGAAAAGAGTTGTTTGAAGAACCTGATAATAATATTGCTAAATACTTTCTCAGGCTGGTAGTGAAATATAGGTGAAGCTAATTTACTATTGCGATGTTATTTGGTTTTATTCTCTTTTTCTAATTGGATAATATCTTTTTCAATAGACATTGTTTCCATTAATAATATGTCATGTTTGACATTTAAATCCCAAATTACATGGATGTCTTTAGGCAGTACTTTTTCTTTTTTGAATTCATTATTGTGCAAAGAAAAAGACCACAAGGAATTATCACTTAATGCCTTGATATGAAGATATAATATATCTTCTTTTATGACCGAATTAACGATACGACCTTTTACCTTAAGCAAAGTTTCTTTATATGTTTTTACTATGGTTTTTAATAGGTTAAATTAAAATATCAAAAATAAGATAGATAAGTTATCAAGTATTCGAATCTTTAAAATATCTTTTAATAATAGTGCGTAATGTAGCTCATATTGCTGGTGATTTTACGCAATGAATTTCAAATTTAATACAAATAATGTGCTCAAAATATATAACCTCCCCTCATGTAAAAGTAAGTTTTTCTAATATCAATATCGTATTGTTTTGCAGAGGTCATTTAAGGGTTTAAAGTTTGAACTTAGATGGCCAAATGATGTGTTTATTCTCTATTTTTAGTGCCCAGTATTTTATTGGTCAATGTATTCAAATTGTTAAAGTTAAACTCGCAATGTAATGGTTAATATTTTGTTAATTTATTGTTCAGTTTGAGTTCATGTTTTAGAGGTTATTGTGTATGCAAACCAAAAAAAGGAATAAAACAAATGAAAAATTATAATACTATTAAAAATGTAATATCGGGTTCTATTTTAGTAACTATGCTTGGTTTATCTGGTGCTGCTTTTTCTAAAGATAAAATTAAAACTGATGTGAAGGTATCAAAAAACACATCAATTGGAGTGATAAAACCTCAGAAAAAAGATAAACGTACTCATACTGATAAGGAAATAAAAAAGCATAAGGAAAGTATGTCAGGTAAGAGTACTGTAGGTGTAAAACATACATTTTAGTTTTAATTGAACCGCCTCTTTAGGCGGTTTTTTGTTTTGAATCTGCCATATCCATAACAATTAAGCACGTCTAATAATACAACTGCTGTTGCACAATATTATTAAAATCAGTTTTTTAAGTTGATTCTACACGTTGCCAAATAAAGTCTACCGTAACGGGCTCAAATGGAGACTTAACAAACTCTTCTTGGCATATTTTGTATATAGCATCATTTATCGGTGTTTTAATACCGTATTTTTTTGCGAGAGATAATACGTAGCCATTAATACTGTCGAGTTCACTAGTGCTACCCCCATTCACTATAATGTCTTGTGCCATACTTGATATCACCATTTTTTTCAGGTTTTTTAGATAAGGTTTTCGCGTGATAAAGCAAGGTAAAACTCTGGCTGCCGTTATTAATAGCCAACTTGGCATGCCACCAAGTTTACTTTCCTTAAAGCCTGCAGCTTTCATTACCTGAATACCTTCATAAGTCATGCTAGTGAGTAACTTTTGAAATGCGGTACTTTTTGATTGATCATTTTTGTGCAGTGCAACTAAGGTTGTTAAGGAGTTCGTCAGATTTATTACTATTTTGGAGTGAACCGCATCGTTTAAATTTGGATAATTGAATGTCTCTACGCCTTTATTGAAATCGGTGATAATCTTATTCATTTCAGTGACTGATACACCACCGTTATGACCAAGTGCTAAAGGGCCTTTTTTTTGATAACCGACCTTACCAAAGTCATCAACCCAAGCATTAAAACATACCACGCCATAAATAACGCTATCAAAGTATTGAGGTAAAATCTGTTGATTTTCAATGCCATTTTGTAATGCAACAACAGGTATTTCTTTACCAAATTTATTGACCAGTTGTTCACTGACACCAGCTAAACTATAATTTTTAATACACAGGACTATCACATCGGGTGTGGGCACTTCATCTAAATTTGAATATGCTTTTATTTTTGCATGGTAGTGCTTTTCAGGTTGTTCTCCTAAATAAACTGCCACACCATATTGGTTAATGTAATCACATGCTTTTTGTTTATCAAATAGGTTTACTTGTATATCAGCATTATTTAACCAAGCTGCAATTGTGGTACCAATAGCCCCTGCACCAAAAACGAGATAGCTCTTTTTATGTTTCATTTTTCTACCTTTTCATGGGCTAAATCAAAACAGGCGTTTATTGATGGGCTGTATCTAAATTGAAAAGCTTGCCCTTCTATTTTTAATGCTCTAAGTTGTTCAGCTTTAGGTCCTTGGCCAATTTTTATAGTGTCAGTACTATTTAGTGTTGTTTTTTTTAACAAACTGGCTATATTTTTGTTGATGCTAAACTGGCCTTTAAACTGAGTTGTGCTCGTTAATCTATTATTATCTAACATAGAAAATAAATTAGATTTAACATCAAAGTTTTGTGATGAACCATTCATCGGCACTTTTAACTCAAAATAGGGCTCCTCACTATTAACTGAGGTTTTTATGGTCGAAAATTGTCCGTCTTGTTCTATATCAACCTGCTCGGTATCTTTTGGTAACCCCCATAGTTTTCGACCTCGAATACGGTTTTCTAATGACGTTACTGGCATATTAAAAACATAATAGCCAAACTTTTTACTTTTATCGCCGAGTAACATGCTTAGCACGGGTATATTCATACCGCCATCTGTTATTACTGGAATGGTCATTGCAATTTCATTATAAGGTGCAACATTCATGACATGGCGATACTCATAGCAGGAAAAAATGACCAGCGATCGACCTTTAGTCATTTTCACTGGTTCCATACTTGGATCTGGCATCATTGCTTTAGCGGCTTGATAATCACAATGAAAAATAGCAATTGCGCAACTGGTATCGGCATAAAAAGTTGGAAAACGATAGTTTTTAGCAACTGAATTATTTAACTCTAAAGGTGTATCACGGTGGCGAAGATCAAAGCGTTTAAAGAAGTCATTGTTAAATTTGTCTTCGTTTGGCAGCAATTGCTCTGTTATTTTTAAGTTAGTATCCATGATCTACCCTTAGCATGTTAATGTATTTGGTATTAATGAATTTATTAGACTGGGTATGAGTCAAAATATAAATAGTAAAAATAGCCTATCGCCACTGAAATATGCTTTTGACGTGGCAATACTAAGTCTCTAAATATAGACATGCTTACCTAGTGGGAAATAAATATTGGTTTGAAATTATGAAAAACACAATGAATGGCATCGATGTCTGCATTACGCGACTTTATCATTTGGCTGGAAAAGGCATTGAAGGTTATCGTCGCCAGGCGTTAACTGAATTAGCACAAATTATAGATTTTGACGGTGCACTTTGGGGCACTGGGCATTTAAATTCTAGCGGTTTTCATAGTGTTGATGTACTTGGTGTGGACGAAAGTTATCCAATTGCTTTAGCTGAGAATAAAACGATAAACCCATTTTACGATGCGCTAAAGCGAATGCCGGGTTGTGTTGTTGAACTTTCAATGATTATGGATGATGAGACTTTTTATCAGAGTGAACTTTATCAAACGTTTTTTTCTCGATATGGTGTTGAGCGTGTAATGGGGCTGATATTAGAAGATGAATCTACAGGCATTGTCAGTTTGGTGAGTCTATACCGCTTTGCTCGTGAAAAAAACTTTAGTGATGATGATAAAAATATACTACAGCGTATGATGCATCATTTGGTGAATGCTGTTTCTCATGCATACTTTTTACATCTAGAGAGACAAAATGACGCGCCAAATAAAGCCGCTCTAGCAATATGTGATAAATATGGTTTGTTTTTTGAAGCTCAACCGCGTTTTATCGAAATATTACAACAATATTATCCGGATGATCCATTGGGACGTTTGCCTTTTGACTTACAAGAAAAAAAAGAAGTTTTAGTTCAACAGGGGCTGCATTTGGATAAAAAAGCTCTCGGTGATTTGTTTTGTATTTCGCTTTGGGAAGAAAGCCCTTTTGATCGATTAAGTATTAGAGAAAAAGAAGTTGTACAAGCGATCACTCGTGGACTTTCCTTTAAAGAGGCTGCTCGAGAATTAGGTGTTGCACCATCAACCGTTTCGAATCATCTTTATAAAGTTTATCGTAAGTTAAATATTTCTAGTCGCTCTGAATTGGCGTTGGTAGTTAATCCTCGTTAATATGTGACTACAATTATCTGTACTACAGGTGATAAACCATACTCACTTATCATCAGTCCACTTCAACTGATTCATAGACTAAGTTACCAAAATAAGACTTATATTTTCTGGGCAAAAAATATAAAAAATGCCTTACAAGAGCAAAGCATTTTAAATCAAAATAAAGTTAGGTATAACACGCGTTTTATAATTTTAATAATGATGCATAAGTTATAAAATAATTTTATTCCTGTGGGTATAGTCCGCAACCGTTACAAGCAGTAACTTCAATTAATAAACTTGTTTGTTGCTTAGGGTCATAAAGTTCAAAAGTTTCAACCGCGTCAAAAACTTTATCTTGTATACTTAAATTACTCGTATTTTCTAATATATCTTTTGCAACAAGTTTAACTTTTAAAAGAGAAGTTTGTTCTTCATTAAGGTCAATTCCATAGTTCCAATAGTACTGAACTTTTTGCTCTTCTACTTTTGCATTAAGTTCTTCTAATGTTGTTTTTGCAGAAACATTAAAATGACTTAATAAGGCAATACTTAAAAATAAAATTTTTTTCATTGGTGTACTATTCCAAATAGTAGATATAAATCACTCTAAAAAAACGTATGTTGAGTCATTAGAGTTTCCTGTAAAAGGGACTTTATGTTTTTTTGGTTAAATTTCAATAATAGTGATGTTTTTTACACTAGAATATTGATATGCAAAACCTTAACTGATGTAAGTAAAAACCATCTGATTGATATGTTTTTAAATATTTAGATCTCTTATTTATATTTTTAGACTTAACACTGAACTTTAATTAACGAGTTATTAGATACACAGGGGTTGTTGTGCAACCTGAATATGTTACGTTTAATGGACTACCTAACCTTGAACTTCCCTTCGTTTGATTGTTTTCAATAAGATGAAAGGAGGTCATTGATAATAAACTTTGAAATACGCTTCAGTTGTCAGATCATATTTTTACTAAGGTGTTTCGATAAGTAGTATTTAATTTGGTTTTAATATAAAGACAATTCATGAATATTATCTTTGCCATTTAGTAAGTGAATGTATGTGGCTGGATTTATGTTTTTTTAATCATATTTATTAAATAAATGTGAACTTTAATGGTTTTTAAATTTTAAAAGTGCTTAGGCTTAGTAAAAAATTGATTTGAAAAAGTGTTTCATTGACTCTTCTTAGTAAAAAACTGATCTCAAACTATGTGAAATTGCTTTATTTGCTGGTTTTTCGGTAAATAAAAGCCTTATTTTGACTGTTTTTCTCTTAAATTGTCTAAAATAGTGTGAATATTCTAGCTTGGTAAAATAGTGATCTCTAAAATTGTTACTCTTAGTTAAAAATTGATCTGTGATTTTTATGTTTTTATTTATCAATCAATTAAAGTGTGCTGTATGTTACTTGTAAATTATTGGAATACAAAAATACATATTGTAAATAGCATTGCATAAGGTACAACAGGCTGGCTTTGCCCATAGTTTTTAAGATGAATTTTAATATGATTATATTCAGTTCTAATAAATAACCTAAGAGATTAGGCCTTTCTTTATAGGCTAAGCGCTTTTTAATTTAAGTTTGCCTATTCATTTGTGCTGTTTTGGTTTTCTCAGTTGCCAGGTGGGGTTTTTAGCAATGTTTGTTAAATCGCATATGGCATAAATTCTATTTAATGTCAGAACATTATTTGGGTTGTTTTATGACTAAGTGAAACATGAGATTAGTTTGCATTTTATAAGGTTCATTTTTAATAAAAAAGGCTGCAAGAAGCAGCCTGAGTTGTGTTGAAGGAATTAAAATTAGAATTGATTCATAGTATTCTCTTTACCTGAAGCTTTAAGCGCCGCTTCGCCTGCAAAGTATTCTTTATGATCATCACCCATATCTGAGCCTGCCATGTTTTGATGTTTAACGCAGGCAATACCTTGGCGAATTTCTTTACGTTGCACGCCTTGAACATAAGCCAGCATCCCCTCATCACCAAAGTAACCCTTAGCGAGGTTATCTGTAGATAATGCAGCTGTATGGTAAGTAGGTAATGTAATTAAATGATGGAAAATACCAGCTTCTTTTGCTGCATCAGCTTGGAAGCTGCGAATTTTTTCATCGGCTAATTTTGATAACTCAGTAGTATCGTATTGTTCATTCATGAGTGAGTTACGATCATAAGCGGATACATCTTTGCCTTCATTTTTCATGCTATCAAATACTTGTTGACGAAAATTTAGCGTCCAGTTAAATGAGGGGGAATTGTTGTAAACTAATTTTGCATTAGGTACAACTTCGCGAATGGCATTTACCATTTCAGCAATTTGACCTATATGTGGTTTTTCAGTTTCAATCCATAATAAATCAGCGCCATTTTGTAATGAGGTAATACAATCTAAAATACAACGTTCTACACCCGTGCCTTTCTTAAACTGGTATAAGTTACTCGGTAAACGTTTAGGACGTACTAACTTGCCATCTTGTTTTATTACAACATCGCCATTGCCTAAATCATTTTCGGTTACTTCGTCGCAGTCTAAAAATGCATTATATTGGTCACCTAAATCCCCAGCTTCTTTAGTTACAGCTATCTGTTTCGTTAAACCGGCACCCAGTGAATCGGTACGGGCTACAATCACACCATTATCTATACCTAGTTCTAAAAAGGCATAACGAACAGCATTTATTTTTGCTAAAAAGTCTTCATGAGGTACAGTTACTTTTCCATCTTGGTGACCACATTGTTTTTCATCTGATACTTGGTTTTCAATTTGAATACAACATGCGCCAGCTTCAATCATTTGTTTAGCCATTAAATATGTTGCTTCTGCATTTCCAAATCCAGCATCAATATCAGCAATGATAGGAACAACATGTGTTACATAATTATCAATTGAATCTTGTACTTTAGTTGCTTCTTCTAAGTTGTTTTCTGCTTTTGCTGCATCTAATTGACGAAATAATCCGCCGAGCTCTCTTGCATCTGCTTGGCGTAAGAATGTATATAGCTCTTCAATTAAGCCTGCTACAGAGGTTTTTTCATGCATTGACTGATCTGGTAAAGGGCCAAATTCAGAGCGAAGTGCTGCAACCATCCAACCTGACAGATATAAATAGCGACGATCAGTGTTTTCAAAATGCTTTTTAATTGAAATCATTTTTTGCTGGCCAATAAATCCATGCCAACAACCTAGTGACTGTGTGTACTTAGAAGTATCTGCATCATAATTGTCCATATCAGAGCGCATGATATCAGCTGTATATTTAGCAATGTCTAACCCTGTTTTAAATCGATTTTGCGCTTTCATTCTTGCTGCATATTCAGGGTTTATCGCCTGCCAGTTATTACCTTTTACTTCACATAAGGTCGCTATGTGGTCGATATCTTGTCTGTAATTAGAAGTAGTGCCTGACATAATAATTTCCTTCTTGATACTTAATTTGTATCTTTTAATGCTGATTGTGAGAGATTGCTTCAAATGCTGGGGTGATGCTGAAGCTCTGGTATCAACAATAGGCTGATTTGTTATGATTTCGTTAATTTATAGTTTCTATCACTAACATTTTTTTGGTGAATGGCAAAAGTGAATTACTTTAACGCTTTTTGAATGAGTTAAGGTAAAGTAGTAAAAAAGAAGAATGATGCGTTTACAGAGGCCACTTAAGATGACAAATAGAATTTCACACTCAGGGTTGAAAATTGACTCAATATTATATGATTTTGTAAATCATCAAGCCTTAACTGATACAGGCATTAGTTCTGACGATTTTTGGCAGGCTTTTTCAAATATCATAAAAAAACTAACACCTAAAAATACAGCACTATTAAATAAAAGAGCGCAGTTACAAAAGCAAATAGATGCGTTTCATCAAAATAATAAAGCATGGAATAGTGAAAAATATCAGCAGTTTTTATCTGGTATCGGTTATTTGGTGCCTGATGAAGGTGATTTTATCATTAAGACGCTGAGTGTTGATAATGAAATTGCTAAACTTGCCGGACCGCAATTGGTGGTGCCGGTTAATAATGCAAGGTTTGCACTTAATGCTGCCAATGCACGTTGGGGTTCTTTATATGACGCCCTATACGGTACGGATGTGATTGCCCAAAAAAATGGTGCAGAAAAAACGTCGCAATATAATCAAGTACGTGGCTTAAAGGTAATTCAATATGCAAAAGACTTTTTAGATACTGCATTGCCGCTTAGTCGTGGCTCTCATCATAATTGTGAAAACTATGCCATCTTAGATGGAGAATTAGTGGCTAAACTTACAGACAATGTGCAAGTGAACTTAGAAAATAAAGCACAATTGATTGGCTACACGGGAACAAAACAAAACCCAAGCAGTATTTTATTGAAAAATAATGGTTTACATATAGATATTCAAATTGATGCGCAAAGCCTCATTGGCAGCTCTGATAAAGCAGGTATCAAAGATGTGGTATTAGAGTCGGCTTTAACAACCATTATGGATTGTGAAGATTCGGTTGCTGCCGTTGATGCTGAAGATAAAACTTTAGTTTACCAAAACTGGCTAGGTTTAATGCAAGGTACTTTAAGTGAAAGCTTTGAGAAGTCGGGCAAAGTGATGCAACGAACTTTAAATTCAGATCGTCATTATACTAACTTGAATGATCAACCCATGTTGTTAAAAGGTCGAAGTTTGATGTTTGTGCGTAATGTTGGTCATTTAATGACAAACCCTGCCATTTTAGACGAAAATGGAGCCGAAGTTTATGAAGGTATAATGGATGCAATGTTAACTTCTTTGTGTGCATTACACGATATAAAAGGCAGTCCTCCTTTTAAAAACTCAACAGCTCAAAGTATTAACATCGTTAAACCGAAAATGCATGGTCCTGAAGAAGTCGCCTTCACCTGTGAGTTATTTAGTGAAGTTGAAATGGCACTTAACTTAACCAAGAATACTTTAAAAATGGGCATTATGGATGAAGAACGCCGCACTACGGTTAATCTTAAAGAATGTATTCGCCAGGCTAAAGAACGCATTGTTTTTATCAATACAGGTTTTTTAGATAGAACTGGTGATGAAATACATACGTCTATGATGGCAGGTTTAATTATGCCTAAAGCCGATATTAAGTCTCAACCTTGGATCACTGCTTATGAAAATAGTAATGTTGAAATTGGTTTAGTAACAGGTTTGAGTCAAAAAGCGCAAATAGGTAAAGGTATGTGGGCAATGCCAGATGAAATGGCTGCGATGATGACACAAAAAATTGCTCACCTTGAGTCAGGTGCAAATACTGCATGGGTACCCTCGCCTACGGCTGCTACTTTACATGCATTACATTATCATCAAGTGAATGTCTTTGATGTACAAAAACTAATACTTGAACGTCAAAAAGCATCATTATCCGATATTTTAACACCGCCTTTAATGCAAGATGATGCTAATTTAACTTCTAAGCAAATTCAGGCTGAGTTAGATAATAATGCACAAGGTATTTTAGGTTATGTTGTACGTTGGATTGATCAAGGTGTCGGTTGTTCTAAAGTGCCAGATATTAATCATATTGGTTTAATGGAAGATAGAGCAACACTTAGGATTTCATCACAGCATATGGCCAATTGGTTACATCATGGTTTATGTGATGAGGTGCAAATTATTAGTACGATGAAACGCATGGCTAAAGTTGTTGACTTGCAAAATTCAAATGATAAAAGTTATATTAATATGGCTGATTCGGAACAAAGTTTTACTAACTCAATTGCATTTCAAGCTGCTTTGGAGCTTGTATTACAAGGAGTGAATCAACCAAATGGTTATACGGAACCTGTTTTACATAGAATGCGTTTAAAATTAAAGTCTATGGCTTTATAGCCGATAACTTTAATATCATTCCTTCGATGTTTGCCATTGCTAAATTTAGCAATGGCTTTTTTATATTAAGCAAGTGTAAAGGGGCTTTCCATTTTGAGAAGATATATTTAATAGTTTTTAACATCATCATTTTGTTGTTGAAATTAAAGTGCTATAACAAAGAAAAGAGAAGCTTTTAACTTTATAAAATATAGACTAAATGAATGTGATTAACAAAATGCTAAATAAGTTATTTGATTGATTTAAGAAATGGTGATTCATTTAAAAGCAGGTGAAGGGGCAAACCTGCTTTATGTCGAAAAGTTTATAAATCAACTCGAGCATATAATACTGATTATACGTACCAATGATTTAACATAAACATTCTCTTTATTGTTATTGAAAAGTATCTTTACAACGACATTCTGAATGGCCAAACCAAGACTTATTTGTATCTACGCCACCGGCAATTTGAGGCGTCATCGCTGCAGGCAAAGACTGTTTATCTTGTGAAAGATTTTTGATTTTCTTTTTATTTAGCTTAAGTTTCATACTACTACCTTATTAAAATTAATGTTTAAAGCAAAAAATATAATATAGTAAATTTTTAGTACTTATAGATAATTTTAAGACAGGTTAAGGTGATTTTAGGACACAAAGTCATTTTGTAAGTCGTCATACTTAAAGCTAATCTAAAATGGTCGTAACTGCCTGAAACTGCAGTAAGTATAAATCGGGACATCCCTGTCTCACGTCCGCTTAGCAGAAGCTGGCTTATTTAACTGATTAATATTAACAATATATTTAACTCCCCTTTGCTTATGCTTAATTTATCTATTTAAAGGCTTAAAAACTCGGACTAATCATTTAAAAATTCATTTATTATTACTCTCTATTATGAATAAACCTTAAATTTACTCAGTATTAATTGATCTTAGTAACTCAGCATGAAAATTTTAACGTAATAAATGGGAGTGTTGAATATAGTGCTCAAGATGGCTATTAACTTGAACTGAAATTGTAAAAATTACGAACGCTTTTTTCTATTTAAGCAGATGACTAAAGTTGTTTTTGCCAACACTTTGAAGTTATTTATTTTTTCTAAATAAATATAATCCAATAAGATGAATTTAAAGCATTAAAACTGTAAAGCCCATTTACAGTTTTAAATTCAGATAAAAAATAAATTTAATATACTCAGTATTCGCAATAAATTTAAAATTCATTCTTAATGAGGCTTTGCATTGGCTAAACTTATAGTGCAATAAATTAGCTCACCCTCCCCCCTTTTTATTTATCTAAATTTGTCATTCTGAACATATAAAATTGACTTCTTGGGAACATTCAACTTCACTATAATTAATTTAAGAAAAACATGCATATAACTTTAAAATTAATAGCAAAAACTTTTAGTACTAAGGATAAGTATCATGTCATCAGAGTTTACACCCTACGCTCAGTTTCCGGGCGGCGTAATTGCACAACCTCCTTGTCGAATGTTAAATGCCAATATGTACGGCTTTTTTGTCAAAGGCGATATTAATAAAATTCAAAACTATTTAGATGAAACTTTAGGTTTAGTAAAAGAGTATCACTTTAAGGCGATATCTCAATATTGCATGCTGACTTTTACGGATATTGAAAATATAAAACCCACAACAGAGCCTTGGGCTAGTCAAGGTTATTTTCAAGAAACTGATGTGATCATTTGGTTGCCAGTGGCAAAAATGCAAGATGATAAAATTAAACATATTTATTGGTACCCCGCTTTTATTTGTGTAAATAATATTTATGCATTAATTAATGGTAGAGAAACCTGGGGATTTAATAAATATTTGTGTGATTATGTTATGCCAGCCAAAGGGCAAAGCCCAGATTACTTTTCTATGACGGTAGATGCGTTTAAAACCTATTCTCCAGATACTAAAATGGCGTCATGTGAGCTATTTAATGTCAAAATGGTTGCAAAAGACACTGAAAGTGCAATTGAAAACTTTGTGGATTTAGTCAAAGAAGGAATGAAGTTGTTAGAAAGCGAAGTTAACTTTTTTGATATGGATTTTTCTGTTTATAAACAATTACTCAGTGGTTTTATTAATCCTAAAATTGATCAACTTTTATTTAAACAGTTACCAAACGGTGATGCTACAAATGCGGTTTATCAAAATGTTTTACATTCGCCATCTGTGATCCAAAAATTTCACTCTGGATGTCTTTATTTTCATGAATTTGAATTTACGTTAAATCAAGTTGATATGTTTCCTTTATCAGACATGTTTGGCATTAAAGTTGGCAGTCAAAGGCCTCTACTTCCCTTTAATATGCTATTTGATTTTAATCAAGAAGCGGCATTAAACCTTTAATAAAGTTAAGGCGAATAGAATGACTCGAGAAAAAATAGCAATTTTAGGTGGTGGTGTCTCAGCAATGACTGCGGCTTTTTACTTAACAGATCAAGATGATTGGCAAGATAAATATGATATAACCGTTTATCAAATGGGATGGCGCATTGGTGGTAAAGGGGCCAGTGGTCGCAACCCTGATTATGCACAACGCATTGAAGAGCATGGCTTACATATTTGGTTTGGGTTTTATGATAATGGCTTTAGTACGATTCAAAAAGCATATCAGTTATTAGAACGACCAGATGGTGCTCCTTTGCAAACATGGCAAGATGCATTTAAACCACATAGCTATATTGCATTGGAAGAATTTATTGAAAATAAATGGCAAACTTGGCCTATTGAATTTCCAACAAATGATCTGGTTCCAGGTCAAATGGGTGATGAGCTCGATATTTGGGACTTATTTCGAACGGCTTATATGTGGATAAAACATTTTTTATCTGAATTACGCAAAGAAGCGACAGAGCATAGGTTATTAGAAAAAGATGACGACGATGATGATGATTCTTGGTTAGAAAAGGTTGCCAGTTTTATAAAAGTTGAAAGTTTAGAACTTGTGGATGATGTTAAAGATTCTATTGAGCATTTAGAGACATTTCTTAAACAGCTTCCGAGTAAACTCCAAGATAGAAATCTAGAAGATCATAATGCCGTTAAATTTTTACTAAAAAGATTAAGACGTTGGATTATTAGTGAATTTAATGAGTTATTAGATGAAAATGATGAGATAAGGCGGTTATTTATTTCGGCCGATTTGGGCTTAACTATTTTAATAGGCATGTTAGAGGACGATGTATTTGAGCATGGTTTTAATGTCATTAATAATTATGATTACAAACAATGGCTACGTAAGAATGGTGCAAATGAAAAATATACCGTTAATTCTGCACCTGTAAGGGGTTTTTATGACTTGGTTTTTGCCTATGAACAGGGGGATTTTGAAAAACCAAATATTGAGGCGGGAACAATCATCCGTAGCATGATGCGCATTGCACTCAATTATAAAGGTGCCATTATGTGGAAAATGCAAGCGGGCATGGGAGATACTATATTCACACCATATTATCAAGCGCTTGAAGCCAGAGGTGTGAAATTTGAATATTTCAATAAAGTAGAAAATATTACAGCTGAACAAGGTAGCGTAGAGCAAATATTAATTACAGAGCAAGTGGCGCTTAAAACGGATATTACAAATTATGACCCATTAGTAAACGTTCCAGTGAAAGGCTATGACTTACCATTGGCATGTTGGCCTGATCGGCCTAATTATTCACAAATAAATACCGAACAAGCAGAGTTGTTACAGCAAAATAATATCAATCTTGAGTCTTTTTGGAGTAATTGGCCTCAAGTATATCAAAATCATTTTGGTCAGGCATTACCGCAAAAAATATTACAAAAAGGCATTGATTTTGACAAAGTTATTTTTGGCATTTCTGTTGGTTCTTTACCACATCTTTGTTCAGATCTTTTAGCACACAGCCCAGGTTTAAAAACAATGAGCGATAAAATTAAAACCGTTGTCACTCAGGCATATCAAATTTGGGGTGATAAAACTTTAGATGAGTTAGGTTGGGAATATACACCAGATACTGGTGAAGAACCTGTTTTAAGCGGTTTTGTTGAACCCTTTGATACCTGGGCTTCTATGGATCAACTAATTGATAAAGAAACTTGGCCTGTTGCACTTGAACCTAAAAACATTGCATATTTTTGTAGTGCTATGCCTATCAGTGTTTTTCCACCTAAGGAGGACCATCAATTTCCTGTAGAATGTAAATTAGCCGTAAAAAATAATGCGATAGGTAATCTAACAAACTCTATCTATAATTTATGGACTAAGGTTGCTGAACCAAGTGAGTTCGATTGGTCAATTTTAATTGATCCAGATAACCAACAGGGAATCGAGCGGTTTGATAGTCAATTTTGGCGAGCAAATATAGACCCATCTGAGCAATATGTCATGTCAGTTACAAATAGTAGCCAATACCGACTTGCAACAGATAATACAGGGTTCGATAATTTTTATATTACAGGAGATTGGATACAAACAGGCCTGAATATTGGCTGTGTTGAAGCTGCAACTATGGCTGGTATGCAAACATCTCAATCTATTTGCGGATACCCAAAATATATTTCTGGCGAAAAGGACTTTTAAGTCTATATTTGTTATATGCGATATTTGAATAATGCATCGCATATAACTTATCTTAATGTATTTAAATAATAAAATGGTCTAGCCTCGGTCATTTTATATTGCGAGGGATCCCGTGAAAACAACATCACTCATAATGCTATCGTGTTTTATTTTCCCAAATTTTCTTTTTTCAGCTCAGAGTAAAGATGATATTAAAGAAATTGAAGTCATAGAAGTAAAGGCACAAAAAAGATTACAAAATATAAATGATGTTGCTATTTCCATTACAGCACTTGATGGTAAGTCACTCTCAGATCAAAATATTAAAGATACAACGGCATTATCAGGGCAAGCCGTAAACTTTAAAATTACTCAAAATGCAGCTGAAGGCACACCACCGGCGATTAATATTCGAGGTGTTGGGAGCATGGATTATAATACTTCAACCACCTCCCCTGTTGGTGTATATGTCGATAATGTTGCGGGAGGTTCCGCTAATTCTCAGTTGGTTAATTTATATGATATTGACTCTATTGAAATATTAAGAGGCCCACAAGGTACTTTGTTTGGTCGTAATACGACAGGTGGCGCTGTGCTTATTAATACGAAGCGTCCAACAAAAGAGTTTTCAGGTTACGTCACCGCGGGTATAGCTCAGCGCAGCCAATTTAAACTTGAAGGTGCTATTAACTTACCTGTAAATGAAAATATCTATACGCGTTTAGCTATTAATCACCAAGAGTATGATTACTCAGTTAAAAATTTATTTGATTTGGCGCCAAAAGCTAAAATGGAACAAACACATGGGCGTCTCTCTGTTTTAGCTGATTATGATAATTTAGAAATTTTTGCCAAAGTGCATATAGAGTCTTGGGACGGCATAGTACAGCCAGTAGGTAATATAGGTGTGTATAAACACGTGAATGGTAATAAGGTGTTATGTACACCGAGTGAAGCTGCTTCAGGCATATGTGCAGACTCTTTTGGCTTTAATGATGGTTCCAATGATTTTTATGATGTTGCAGTTAATAATAATATTAATAATGATAGCCCACATAAAACAGACAGTTGGGGAACTGATTTAAATATCAATTATCAATTGTCAAATAATAGCTACCTTGTGAGTATCAGCAGTTTTAACACTTTAGATAGAGTACACTTTTTTAATAGTGATGGCAGTCCTGCTGGTTTAGTTGAAGGTGGACAAGATGTATATACGGATGTTTACTCTCAGGAATTGCGTTACCACCTAGACCTTGATGATACTTATGTTATTTTTGGTGCATATTATTTAGATGAATCATTAACACAAGATAACTTTATTGATTTATTTAGAGATTTTAGATCTGTAGATTCATTATTTGGCAATGCGGTTAAGTTTTTTTATGATAATAAAATACAAACTGACGTTTGGGCCGCGTTTGCTAATTTAGATTATGATTTTAATGATAAAACGAGTCTTTCTACAGGGGTGCGTTTTAGCAAAGAAAATATAGCGTATCGAGCTATAGGAAGTGTTAATACTTCTTCTCAAGTTAATGATCAAATAGGGGGTACAGGGCCTGCTTGGGATGTAAATGGTAAAATTAATGATGACAATGTATCTGGTAAATTAGCAATAAATCATGTTTTATCTCAAAACTTAACCGCATTTATCAGTTATTCCCGGGGCTATAAAAGTGGCGGTTATAATGGTGCAATTATAACGTCATTAGAAGAAGCACAGCGAAATGATTATGGATCTGAAACCCTTGATGCTTTTGAATTAGGAAGTCGAATACACTGGGACGATAATAACGCTTATTTATATTTAGCTTTATTTAATTATGATTATCAAGATCAGCAGGTATTTATGAACCAGGCGGCAGTTTCCCCTACAGCCCCACCTATTCAACTTTTAGATAATGTAGGTGAGTCAAACTTATATGGCGCAGAAGCTGAGCTAAAGTGGCAGTTAACGCCTAATTTTAATATGCAATTAGGGATCGGATATTTACCAGAAGCAAATTTAGAAGCGTTTGTAGATGCCCAAGGAAAAACCATTACTGATAATCGCTTACCCTTCACTTCAAAATGGAATGTAAATGGATTTATAGAGTATGTTCAGCCATTAAGTAATGCTGAACTGTTATTTCAGCTTAATTTTGATTATCAATCCGAGTTTTACTTTGATCAAAACCAAAATGCATATGCAAAACAACAAGATTATGCTTTATTTAATGCACGCATCGCTTATGAACAAGAAGACTGGACGATTGCGCTTTGGGGTAAAAATATTACAGATGAAGAGCATAGCAATTTAAAGTTTGATTTAACTGCGTTGCTTGGCATGTTGCAAGATTTTAAAGGTGACGCGCGTCAATTTGGTTTAGATGTGAGCTATGCTTTTTAAATACTTTTCATTTTTCAATTAATTTTAATAGGATAAATATTGCTAAAAAAGTTATCTAATCTGAAAGTTGTGATTTTTTGTTTAATAAATATCTTTAATAGTTTTTATGCGGCTAGTGAAGATCATTTACCCTTATTTTATATGAGTGATATTTCAAACCTTAATATCAGTGAAAAAATTGCATATTACCAACTTGATAATGAAAGCCTTCCTATTAATAAGTCGCATATCTCTCCATGGTTAAAAACACTAAATAAACATGGGACTACTAATGTATTTGGTGACAAATATATCGCTGTATTTTCAGTTCATAATAATACAAAAGAAAATAACTGGTTTATTTACCCTTATGGCTCTGTGGTCGAAAATATTGAAATTCATTCTTATCAAGGTGATATGCATCATAAAGAAACGACAGGTTATAACCATAATGATAATCTCAATTTTCACTATGGCAATAGCGTGGTACTTGAACCAAATACGACAAGTACAATTATTGTATTGTTTGAAAGTCAGTTTTTTTTCGCCCCTATAAAATTAATCTTATCTCCTGAGCAGCAGGCTAAATCAGATAAAGAATTAGAAAATGTTATTTTATTACTGTGTTTAGGCGTTGCTTTAGCGCTGAGTATTTATAACTTATTTATTTTTATAGGTAGTGGCGAGCGCATGTATTTATTTTATGCGCTTGCGACCTTCTGTTATATGTGGGGGTGGATGCATGTATTTGGTGTATTAGAGCTCATTTCAGGTAAGTTATATCCATATTGGTTAATGCCACCTTTTTTACTTGGGGCCATGTTCACCGCATACTTTGCAATTGACTTTTTAAATTTAAAAAACCATTACCCGAAATTAAATAAAACACTTCATGGTATTGCCATTTTCTCTCTTATTTCAGTTCCTTTTGCATTTTACTCTCCTGCGATAGGGCTTATTCTTGCCTCTATTGGCACTGGACTCATTCTAACTATGGGATTGATTGCAGGGATTATTTCTTGGAAAAATGGCTATGTGCCTGCTAAATATTTTGCACTTGCGTTTTTAACCTTAGTTTTACCTAATATGGTAGGCAACTTGATTAATCTTGGGTTATTACCAGGAATTAACGTCAATATTTATTTACTGGGTTTGTTAGGTAATACGATTGATAGTTTATTACTCGCTTTTGCTTTGGCTGAAAAAGTACGCGTGACGAATGCTGAGAATTTGGATTTAACACAAAACCTAGAAAAAAAAGTTTCACTACGTACAAATGAGCTGAAAAAAGCGACTCTAAAAGCTGAAAAAGCGACAAATGCAAAATCAGACTTTTTAGCAAAAATGAGTCATGAGATAAGAACTCCCATGAATGCGGTTATAGGATTGAGTCGTTTGGCTTTAAAAACACCTCTAACAATACAGCAAAAAGACTATGTTGAAAAAATACTTGACTCTGGTGAGTCTTTATTAGGTTTGATAAATGATATTTTAGATTTTTCTAAAATAGAGGCCGGTAAATTGGCGATAGAAAATAGGCCTTTTGAGCTACATAAACTATTAAGACGCGCAGTCAATTTAAGTGCAATTAGTGCGCATGGAAAAGGACTTGAACTAATTACAGATATCGCACCGAATATTCCACCTGTATTAATTGGGGACCCTCTTAGGCTACAACAAATTATCGTTAATTTAGTTAACAATGCGGTTAAATTTACAGAAAAAGGCAGTATCTGCATTAAAATAGAGTTAAAAGCGTTTCTAGATTCCAAAATTACATTATTTTGTTCGGTGATTGACACTGGCATTGGAATGGATGAAACACAGCAAAACCGTATGTTTCAAACATTTTCACAGGCAGATGAGTCTGTGACTAGAAAGTATGGGGGTACGGGGCTTGGTTTATCAATTTGTAAGCAGCTATGTGAATTGATGGGTGGCGATATAGGTGTACAAAGTGAGTTAAAAAAAGGGTCTACTTTTTATTTTACGGTAGAAGTTCAAAAATCAGAACAAAAGGCAGCTATACTTTCTATAGATAGAGACAAAATTGCAAAATTAAAAGTATTAGTGGTAGATGATATGGGACTGGCTAGGAGTGTTATTGTAGAGCTTTTGGCTGAGCTTGGGATCCGGGCAGATCAAGTTGATAACGGTTTAGACTCGATTGAAATGGTGAAACAAAAAGTTAATGAAAATAATCCATATGACCTTGTTTTCATGGATTGGAGAATGCCAGGGATGGATGGAATTGAAGCGTCACGACATATTCATAATAACTGCCAGGCACAACTACCCCATATTTTAATGGTATCGGCTTATGATCGAGAGGAAATAAGTGCAGAGTTTGATGTCGATATTATAAAAGAGTTTATAGAAAAACCAATAAACCAATCTTCACTTGTTGACGCAATTACGAATGTATTAGTCGATGAAATAGACTCACTAAATGAAATTGATAATGAATTAGAAAATATCCCCGATTTCTCTTCATCACATATCTTATTAGTAGAAGATAATGCTATAAATCGTCAGGTTGCAATGGGGTTTTTACAAGATACCAATGTTAAAATTGATATTGCTGAAAATGGAAAAATAGCCTTAGAGAAACTTCAACTATGTGAATATGATCTTGTTTTGATGGATATTCAAATGCCGGTAATGGATGGCCTTACGGCGATGAAAGAAATAAATAATAGTTTAAAGCTAAATAAACCTCCTGTTATTGCAATGACAGCACATGCGATGCCTGCAGATATCGTACGCAGTAAAAAAGCGGGTATGTTAGACCATATTAGCAAACCCATTGACCCTGATTTATTGTTTAATACCTTGGCTAAATATTTAGAAATTGTTACTACAATACCCTTCCCTACTTTTGTACAAGAAATAAAATTAAACACTGCATCATCAAATAATACTTTGGTGATGCAAAAACTAGACAAAATAAAAAGCATAGACGCTTACCATGCATTAGGAAATATGAATGGTAGAACAGAGCTATATTTCAGTTTGATAAAAGATTTTATTAAACAACAACAAGAATGTATTACACAACTTGAGCCTTTGTTTTTAGGTAAAAAATCAAATGAAATATACCTAGTTATTCATTCATTGAAGTCAAATTCCGCTTACTTAGGTGCTTATGAATTATCTCAATTATGTGAAAAATTCGAGAGTTCATTAGGGAGAGGTTTGTGGGAACATGGAGAACTCAAATCTGTTGAAGAACAGCTAAAACAACTGCTATTAGATTTATCGGATATTTTTACTCAAGAAACCACAAGCGAAACAAACGCTATATTTTCAGAAGCTAAATTAAAGCAGGATTTAGAGCAAATAATGCTTCTATTACAAGCATCAGACTTCAGCGTAGAAGAACAGCTTAGTTTGTTAAAAGATATGTGTGCTAATACTGAATACTTTAAAGTAATTGAATATATTATTCAGTGTGTTGATGATATTGAGTTTGAAAATGCAGCAAAAGCAACAACTGAGTTATTAAACGATCTTGATGTGGTGCAGTATGAATAGAAAGCAAAGAGTTTTGATCATTGATGATGAAAAAGCCAATCTTAAAATTTTGAGTGGTGTTTTAAAAAATGATGTTGAAGTGATGCTTGCTAAAAATGGTGAACTTGGTTTTTGTAAAGCAGTTGAATTAAAGCCGGATCTTATTTTATTAGATGTAATAATGCCTGAAGTCGACGGCTTTGAGGTAATAATAAAGCTTAAAAACGATGTGAGAACTTGTGCTATACCTGTTATTTTTGTTACTGGAGAATTGGGCGTTCGCCAAGAGGAAAAAGGGCTAGAGCTTGGGGCTTGTGATTATATTCAAAAACCCTTTCATGTTGAGATTTTAAAAGCACGTGTAAAGCTACACTTAAAAATGGCAAAACAAAGAGAGTTATTAGAAAAACTGGCCAACATTGATCCTTTAACGACAATTGCTAATAGGCGTTTATATGATCAAGTATTTGATATTGAATGGACGCGATCGATAAAAGAGCAAACCATTTTTTCATTGATTGTGATTGATTTGGACGATTTTAAAAAATATAACGATTTTTATGGTCATGCTGCTGGAGATCTAGCTCTTGAAAAAGTAGCTAATGCTATTGCAAATAACTTAACACGACCTAGGGATTTTATTGCTAGATATGGGGGGGAAGAATTTGTCGCTTTATTACCTGATACGCGCTCTGATTGTGCTTTTAACATTATGCAAATGTGCTTAAAAGCTGTAGAAGATTTAGAACTGCCTCATGAAGCATCAATGGATCATGAATACTTAACTGTGAGCCTTGGTGGTGTGAGCTATTTACCTATAATTGAAAGTTGTCAGGATACATTATTAAAGCTTGCTGATGATATGTTATTGCAGGCAAAAGTAAATGGTAAAAATCAAATTGTATGGCAAAATTGCGTTAAGGATGACTAATCTATGCTAAAAAGTGCATCATTATGAAAGTGGATCAACCAACCGTATTATTAGTTGATGATGAAAAGTCTAATTTAAAAGTACTTAGCGAACTTTTAAAGGCTGATGTGAATATATGCCTTGCAATTAGTGGCCAGCAAGCAATTGATAAATGTATATCCTTAAACCCAGATCTTATTTTGCTAGATGTAATTATGCCAATAATGGATGGCTTTGAAACGATTAAAAAATTAAAAGCCATAAAGTCTATTGCTGACATTCCGGTGATATTCATTACAGGGCTTAATTCAGCTGATAAAGAAGAATTGGGCCTTACTTTAGGTGCCGTAGATTATATTGTAAAACCTTTTAACTCAGCTGTGGTTAAGGCAAGAGTTGCAACTCAACTTGAAATTGTGCGTCAAAGAAAAGAATTACAGACTTTATCTACTGAACTTACACATGCGAGTAAAATTAAGAGTCGTTTTTTAGCGAATATGAGCCATGAAATAAGAACCCCGCTTACTGCCGTGATAGGTTATGCGGAATCTATTTTAGCTGGAGAAATTGCAGAGCAAGAAAAAAGCAATGCAATTTCTATTATTTATAATAGCGGTCAACATCTATTATCACTCGTTAACGATATCTTAGATATTTCGAAAATCGAAGCTGATAAATTAGATGTTGAATTTTTACCAATTCAATTATTTCAATTAATTGAAGAAATTAGAGTACTTGTAGTAGAAAAAGCATCTCAAAAAAATGTAAAGTTTAGTATAGAGTATCAACTGCCCTTACCTACTCAACTCATAACGGATCCAACTCGGTTAAAACAAATATTAATAAATTTAGTGAATAATGCCGTTAAATTTACCGAAGAAGGTTATGTAAAACTAGTCGTACGTCATAAAGAAGGTTTACTGGTTTTTGCAATTAAAGATTCTGGCATTGGCATTTGTGACTCTGATCTTAATAAGTTATTTGTCGCATTTTCACAGGTTGGTCGCTCTATTACTGGCAATAGAGGGGGGACTGGCCTAGGTCTTAATATTTCTAAATATTTATCTGAAAAATTAGGCGGAAACATAAAAGTTGTGAGTGAAAAAGGCGTTGGAAGTTGCTTTACTGTGAGTATTGCATTAAATGAAGTCAAAAACTCTGTTTGGGTAAAAAATGAAGATGATATAACTAATACGATAAAAAGTAGTTGCGACCCATTTAAACATAAAACTCAATTTAATGGCAAAGTGCTCCTTGCTGAAGATGATGAGGTACTTAGAAAGCTATTCTCTATCATATTAGAGAATTTTGGTTTAGCCGTAACATCAGTTGAAGATGGTAAAAAGTTGGTTGAAATTGCATTAATCGAAGATTTCGACCTTATCTTTAGTGATATTCATATGCCAAATATGGGAGGCATTGAGGCTATGACTTTAATTAAAGCTGCTGGATGTAACTCCCCTTTTATAGCATTAACTGCTAACGCTATGAAACACGAAGTAGAACATTATATGAAAGCGGGTTTCAATGGACATTTATCAAAACCCATTCAAAGGGAGAGATTTGCCCATATTATAAATAAGTATTTAAATATAAATTCAAATAACAAGCAGTTTGAAATGCCAAGAAATGAAATTATAGCATTAAAAAATGAATTTTTAGATGAGTTACCACAATACATTAACAAAATTAAAAAGGCATTATCTGAACAAAATTGGCAGGAACTTCAGTTTCATGCTCATCGTTTAAATGGCTCATCTGCAGTTTTTAAATTAAATAAAATTACAAAACTTGCAGCTAAGCTTGAAAGTGCATTAGAAAAAGAAGAGTTTCCTAAAAATAAACATAAAATGAATAATTTGCTTGATGACTTATTTAATTGCGCGGAAGAAGCTTCACAAAAGTGTAAAACTGTACGCAATGAGAGCTTAATGTAAAGGGGGTTTACAGTTTAACTCTCACCCAATTTATATATGTCACTTATCTTTTAATAACAGCATTATGATAAATATTTTGTACATCTTCTGCGTTATCTAATAAATTCATGAATTTTTCAAATAAAATAACATCATCCCCTGATATTTCAGTATCGGTTTGTGGAATAAAAGTGATTTCATCAACTTCAAATTTAATATTAGAAAAAGCATCCGTTAATGCTGTTTTTGCTTTGAAATATTCAGTAGGAGGCACAAATACGGATACTTTCCCCTCTTCAACTTCTACATCTGTCACATCAACATCAGCCATCATTAGTGCTTCGAGAATAACTTCGTCATCGTTGCCTGAAAATCCAAATACGGCCTGGTGATCAAACATATGTGCAACAGTACCAGGGCCACCAATTTTTGACTTTGACTTTGTAAAAGCATTTCTCACATCTTGAATAGTACGTTTTGGATTATCTGTAAGGCAGTCTACAATAACCATAAAACCACCCGGCCCAAAACCTTCATAGCGAGCTGGTGAAAAATCCTCTCCTGCGGCACCAACTGATTTATCAAGTGCCTTTTGTATAACATGTGCTGGCACTTGATCTCTTTTAGCTTTATCTATTAACTGTTGTAAACTGAGGTTAGCAATGGGATCTGCACCGCCACTTTTAGCGCATGCATAAATGGCTTTACCATATTTAGAATTAACTTTACTTTTAGCCGCTGCCGTTTTTTCCATTGATACTTGGCGTACTACAAATGCTCTACCCATTCCATTCACTATAATTCTATTTTTATATAGTTAGATTCTAACAATTACTTTTGTGTAGAGCTATACCCAAACTCATATCTGAAGTGTCTTAGGTGTAATTTAAAAATTAAAAAGTAAGTGTAAGATATACAAATAATTATTATAAAGCTCAATTTAACATAATATAAAATTGGACTTTTAGCTATAATTAAAATCGGTAGCTGCCTGAAATTAGCCAAGTATTACCAACGCCTTTTTGATTTGACTTACCATAACCAAAACTTAGCTCAGTTTGCATATTAAAGAAATATTGGGCCTCAAAACTAATATAAGTACCTTCCTTCGCTTTTTTATCATGACTAATATTCATAGATAATGAAAAAAAATTGACTGGATAATAAGATAAATCCATCGCTTGATACTCTAGAAATTTTTCATCTTCTATTGCCGATGAATATTCAATAGCAACTTGGTGATTATTGTCTAATGAAAAAAGTTTTCTGGCGCTGAACAAAACATACTCATCCCAGCCTCTTCCTCGAGTAAAACTAGTTGAAGCTGACATCAATAATTTATCATCCAAATAATGACCTGAACTTAAGGTTAGATCAGAGAAGTTATTTCCACTAATGAAATTAGTATCAATCGCGATATACGTATTGGCATTAATGAATTGGGTTCTACCTATAATTGTTTCCAACTTTGTATTTTGATCTGTATCGTATGAGGTCACAAACCAAGATGATTTTTTATTTAGATATACCGTTTCAGCTAACGGACCTTTGATTAATAATGCTTTATCAAATCGCGTAAAATTGAGTCCATAAAATTTAACATCATCAAATTCATCAAATTCTTGTAAAGCCATCGCTATGCTTATTTCGGTTTGAAAGTTAGCGATTGCATAGGGGCTTATGAATAAAGGAGAAATGATAAAAGAGGCAAAAATAAAAACTGATTTCACTGCAAGGTTCCGTAGTACCGAATATGTCGCGTATTCTAATAGAAACTTGTTTTAATGGAAGATTAAAATTGTATGAAATTGTTTTCATTTAGAAGAAGCCCCAAATAAACTGGGGCTTTATATATTTTATGCTTTCTGAAAGTTTATTTGTTCTCGAAAGTGGTTTCAAGCCAGGTATCTTCACCACTAAATGTAAGTGTTTTTACTTTACCTTTGCCTTCAACATTGACCATATTAACTTGTGCTGGCCATAAATCTCGTAAAGCACCATGTGACATACGAAATCCTTTTACATTCTTTTGAATTTTGGTTTCTTGATAAACCCAAAAAAATTGACCGTCAAGTTGATGACCCACAGACTTTAATAGTAACTTTTCATTTTTTAATGTTGCAAGTTTAAACTGATTTTCAACATATAAACTAAATGTTTCTTGTGTATTTTTATCAGCAATGAGATCAACTTGTTTACCTATTTTATCTTTAAATAAATGGCTTACAGCGTGCTCAGCGTCGTGTAAATAAAACCTATGCATCACTTCAATATTATTTGTTCTATCATTAAATAATACTGTTGTGATAGCCGATTTAAGTTGATGAGCGCTTGAAGCGCTCGCCAATATCGTTAAAAATAAGCCTAAAATCAATCGACTCATTTTTCATCCTTATTGTCTTTCTCATCTTTTTTAAATTCAGTTTTGATATCTTGCATGATATCGCGATGAACTTTACCTTTTTCTTTTTTCTCTTTAAATAATTCGATACGTGATGGAATAATACGACGAGGATAATAGTTATTTTCAACATCTATATCAGCCGTTAACCATGAGGCATCAACACTGACGTCTTTTAGCTCTTTGTTTTTATCTGTAATGATAAGTTTTTGTACTTTTTTTGGTGAACGACGCCATATTTCGGCTGGAATATACTGATTTTGGATTGTGCCATCGGTGTAAGTTAGTTGCAATAAAATTGGCATAACGAGTCCACCTAAATTTGAAAACTCTAATACATAATAATTTTTATCTTCTTTTATTGCACGCTCTAAGGTTCTTTTTTCCCATGGTTTTAAACCTTTTATAAACTTCTGATAAGCATTACGTTCTTTATTAGTAACAGTAAAACGATCATTATCATCATAAAAATCGCTTATATCTTGGTTTTTATCAACCCATAGTTCGCGACCTTCAGCTTTGTTTTTTACTACAAACTGAGAACTTGGCTTAGCTAATTCTTCCTGACGAAGACGGCCATAATCAATGTCTGGGTTTTTAGTACTTAAACGTAACTTATAAACTTTATCAATTGATATATCGACATGATCTGTACTATAAAACCAGCCACGCCAGAACCAATCTAAATCAACTCCTGAAGCTTCTTCAATTGTTCTGAAAAAATCTGATGGAGTAGGGCGCTTATATTTCCATCGTTGTGCATATTCTTTAAATGCAAAATCAAATAGTTCACGGCCTAAAATAACTTCTCTAAGTATATTTAATGCAACAGCTGGCTTTGCATAAGCATTGGGACCAAATTGTAAAATACTGTCTGATTGTGTCATCACAGGAACTTGGTTTTCTGATTTCATGTAACTTACAATATCACGTGCTTCAACGCCCCAAGGAATGCTTGGGTCCCACTCTCTGCCTGCAATGCCATCTAAAAAGCTATTTAAACCTTCATCCATCCAAGTCCACTGCCTTTCATCAGAGTTTACTATCATGGGGAAGTAAATATGACCAATTTCGTGGATCACAACGCCAATTAAAAAGCGTTTTTCAGCTTGAGAGTACGTACGGCTACCATCGTCTTGCAACTCTGTGCGTGGGCCATTAAAAGTGATCATTGGATATTCCATGCCACCAACAGGTCCATTCACTGATTGTGCAACAGGGTAAGGGTAATCAAATGAAAATCGAGAATAGACTTCCATGGTATGCACAATTGATTCGGTAGAGTATTTTTCCCATAACTTGCCACCTTCTTTAGGGAAAAATGACATCGCCATTACAAGAGGTTGTTCATCGCCACCTTGTTGGTAACCTTTCGCATCCCATATGAATTTTCGAGAGGAGGCCCATGCAAAATCTCTCACTTTCTGAGCTTTAAATTTCCATGTTTTTGTATCGCTAGTCCCTTCTTTTTCATTTCTAAGTGCTTCTTCTTCGGTCACTATAAATACAGGACGTTTTGCCGTTTTAGCTCTTACTAAACGTGCTCGTTGCGCTTTTGTCAGTACACTGGTTTCATTTCTTAATTCACCAGTAGCTGAAACGATGTGATCGGCTGGAACTGTGAGTTCTACATCATAATTACCAAATTCTAGAGTGAACTCCCCACTGCCTAAAAATGCTTTATTAGTCCAAGCTTCATAATCTGTATAGGCTGCTAAACGTGGAAACCACTGCGCTAATAAAAAGATATCATTGCCATCTTTTTCAAAATGTTCGTAACCAGAACGTGAGCCTACAGCATCTTCTTCTACAATATTAAATGCATAGTCCATAGAAAACTTTACACTGTTACCTGGCTTTAATGGCTTATTTAAATCAATGCGCATTAAAGTACCAACAACCGTTGTTTGTAAAGCTTTACCTGAACTGTCTTTGATTTTTGCTAAGGTATAACCTAGTTCATTATCAGACATAAATTGCTGACGGCGTAATTTGTCTAAGCTAATTTTAGCTGGCTTTGAATCAGGGCCTGGATGTAACTTGCTACTGATTGTAGATGTTAACTCAGATATAGAATCACTTTTATAAATATTTTGATCAAGTTGTAACCAAAGATATTTTAAAGTATCAGGAGAATTATTTTTATAATTGACGGACTGACTTGCCGTTATGCGACGTTTTTTTTCATCAAGTTTTGCTTTTATTTTATAATCAACTTGCTGTTGCCAGTACTGGGCACCTGGTTCGCCAGCTGCATTACGATAAACATTGGGAGTAGGGAGTGCTTGCCCTAGTTGGCGGAACTTATCTTCAAAGTCGCCTTTGGTTTGTGATATTGCAGATGCATTAACATTTAAAGTTAATGGCAGCATGATAGCTGCAATTATTGAAAGTTTTTTAAGCATAACAATCCTGAATTCAATTTATATTTCTAGTTAACCGCTCCATTTTCCAGTGTCAGCGATAAAAAGCAATTAATATTCGATAAATCTCAAAAAATTACGGTGAAAACTGAGTGTGCGTTTCTTCCTGGTACTTCTCTCGTATTTAGGACTATTTTATTTGCTTGTTACAGCTCACTGGAGTCGGTAATAAAGAGTTTTACACTGTGCATTGCTTGTTATTTAAATCACTTTCAGCAGTATAGTCTGTCATTCAAACCTTGTTCAGGTTTAATTCAGTCAATGAGGTATAACCTTATTTTGAGTTTTCATTTGAGGTGTTTTTTATGTATTTTTATATTTTACAAAAAAATAATGTATATACAGCAATCCCTGCAAATGAACAATTATTTAAAGCTTATGAAAAGCGTGGATATAGTACATTGATAAAGTTGCTGTTATTAATCAAACTGCAGCGATAAAACTAATTAATAAACCTAAATATAAAATACGAAATTTAATCGTAAAATCTAGCTTTGTTATTTTTGTTTTAAGTTTTTTTTTATTCGTTAATTTGTAAAGGGGGTTTACAAAAAAATAACGCTGAAAGGTCACCAATTTGCATTAGATCAAGTCATTTTAATTTATTTTACTTAAATTGACATATTATTGTTGATATTACCCCTAATTTATCATTAAAATGCCACACTTTTTACAGGGACATGTACTTAAAATAATATGAATGTGTGATTTTAGATTCATAAAAACTAAAAGTGATGTGGTGTGCTGATGGATTTTTATATCCTTAAAAAAAACAATAAATTAACTGCTATACCAGCAGAAGAAAAAAAATGTAAAGAATATCTTAACTCAGGATATAGTTACGTCAATAAGGTCGCTGCTTGTACCGAGACTGCCGCTGTGAAAAAGCAGTTGAATGAAGGTAGCCGCTTTAATAACTTCTTGATAGCAGCTGTATTTATTGGCGTTGGTATCACTTTATTTTATTATTTTAGTTAGTGTTGTAAGTTAGTATAAATCTGTTTTTTACTAACTTACATACTTATTTTAAAGTTTACTGATTATTCTTGTATTGAACTTTATTTTGATCAAAAAAGATGAATATAAGCGCAAAAGGTCCTAATATAGCTCCTATTAAACTCCAGTAAACTCGTCGTAATCCCCGAACTTTAGCTATGTAATTACACATTATAATACTGACCAAACTTATCAAAATTAAAATAATCATATTCCAAGCCTAAAGTCATTTATTTAAATTTATTGTATTTGTATTTTCTAAATATACACACTTGGTAAAATTTTGTCCTGTAGATTTATCAACTTCAAAAAGCAATTGTTTTCATAAGCAAAAATAATTGTGAACAAGGTTTTTTTGTGGTGCAAGTTAAATGTAGTTAAACATGAGTGGAATGCGAGAGCAGGTCACGTGTATTAGTTATCACTCCTTTTGATAAGTTCAACGATAGCACACCCATCTAGTAGTTCTTTTTTATGATCTAAATCATTGTCTAGCATATAGTAAGTTATAAAATAATGATGAGTTTACCCATTTATCATGAAGGCTATTATGACTGTGCGTATTTGCCAATCAGCTCTGGAAGCTGTATCTGTAATCGAAAACAATGAATATATTTGGACTCATTCAATGGCCGCTACGCCTAGAGTTCTTTTTAAGGCGCTTGCTGTTCATGCTAAAACCAAAACGAATTTAACTTTATTACAACTCCATACTGAGCGTGCTGAAGCACTCAGTTCTTTTGAACTTGTCGGTCATTTACGTCATCGTTGTTATTTTAGTAGTGCTGAAACTCGGCCCTTATTAGCAAAAGGCCAAGCTGACTACGTGCCAATATTTTTATCTGAAGTGCCAAAGTTATTTAGAAGTGGCGAGCAAGAAATTGATACCGCGATTATTCAAGTTTCACCGCCAGACAAACATGGCATGTGTACTATGGGGGTTTCAGTTGAAGCAACTAATGCCGCTTGTCAGGTAGCAAAAAAAATCATAGCGCATATTAACCCTAATATGCCACGTACTCATGGAGACTCATTTATTGCTTATGACAGATTCCATAGTGTTTATTGGCAAGATGATGAGCTACCAATTCATGCTATGGCTGCACAAGACGACATAACGCAAATTATTGGGCGTAATGTTGCCAAACTCATAAAGGATGGTGATTGCCTACAAATGGGAATTGGAGCGATTCCTGATGCCGTACTTGCATGTTTAAGCCATAGAAAAGACTTGGGCATACATACTGAAATGTTTTCTGATGGTGTGCTTGATTTAGTTGAATCTGGTGCGATTACCAATAAACATAAAAAAGTACATCCAGGAAAAATAGTCACGGGCTTTGCGCTCGGTTCTAAACGTTTATATGATTTTGTTGACGATAATCCTGAAGTTGTTTTTTTAGATATTGAATATGTAAATGATACCTCAATTATTCGTAGAAATGATTATGTTGTCGCTATCAACAGCGCACTTCAAATTGATATAACAGGGCAGGTTTGTGCTGACTCTATTGGCACGAGTATTTATTCAGGCGTTGGTGGACAAATGGACTTTATGCGTGGAGCCAGTTTATCTAAAGGGGGGAGGGCGATTATAGCTTTGCCTTCAACAGCTGGAAAGGGCAATATTTCACGAATTGTTTCAGCGCTAACTCCTGGTGCTGGAGTTGTAACAACCCGTGCTCATGTTCAGTATATAGTAACAGAATACGGTGTCGCGAATCTTAGAGGTAAAAGCATCCGAAAACGTGCAAATGCTTTAATTGATATTGCTCATCCAGACTTTAGAAATCAATTAAGAGAAGAGACAAACACCCTTTGGGGCCTTAAAATATAGTATGGATCACTTTTTTACTAAGAATGAGGGCTTTTTAATTTTTCCATAAAAAGCGCCATTAAAGGTATGTAAACTCTCTTAATAAATATGCCTCAATTTAAAGTTAAATATAGTGTTCGATCTTAACGTGTTGATATGTAGGGTGTTTTTATTTGTGATTTATTAATTGTTAATCTAAAAAAAGATAGCTTTATGTGACAAAGGTTATCAATATTTTAAATTTAGTTAGTAAAATAGCGATCTGAATCACTCAGACTCATTAGCAAAACATTTTTTTACTAACCCAAATCAGTCATATTTGTTATTTTGTAAACCCCCTTTACAGTTTAATCGCGATTTAATGGACTATTTCAGCTAAAAAATACACTAAGTAAGTAAAATACTGATCTAAAAGGTGGGATATAAGTTTAGTAAGTAAAATAGTGATCTAGATAATAGAGAAAGCAGCTAGGCTAGTTTATAAGCTTATATTTCATTTAATATATAAAATTCACGATTTACAAAGGCCAACTTTTTAACTTTATATATTTAACCCCTGAACTAGAACTTATCGATTGATACAGCACAATATGAGTAAATACAATTTTCAAATCAAGTGGGAATTTGACAGTGGGTAGTTCAGTAACTTTACGAGCAATTGTTATATGAGGCTGGTAGTTAAAGTAGTTTATCGACAAACCTGCATCCAATACCATTTTATTAAACTGTTGTACTAATAAATATAAAGCCTGAGGTGTTTTTTCAGGTTTTAAATACAGTACTTTGGGCTTTTTAAAATAACCTATATTGTTAAAAACTAAATTAATAACTTCTGTTTTTAAATTGATTAACTCAGAAATTAAAATTTGTTCTACTTCAGGGGTAATACTGCCTAAAAAAGATAATGTTAAATGAAAGTTATCTGTTTTAACTGGAGCTTTTAAACATGGTATTGCGATTTCTACCCACTGAGCAATAGCATTCTTATTTAAATCAGATACCTCTAAAGCAAAAAACAAACGTTTCATGGTTTCATGAATATATATTTTTGAGTTAATTACTAAATTATAGTTAAGGTTTAGTGTAAAGGGGGTTTACAATTAATACTAAAATTTATATATCCTGAGCGCGTTTTTTAGTTGCCCCTTATAGCTTGAATAAGCATAAAGGGATCGGAGTTAATAAAGTTAAATTACTACAAGTTACTCAATTTTTATATTTGAGAATTGTCCTTTTGCTATTGTTTTATTATTTACTAAAAACTCAAACTTCATAGGCCAATATATCCCTTTTATTTTTTGATAGTCTTGCTCTAATCCCATCGCTAAATCGTCATATCTAAGTTGTTTAATTGTATTGGTTTGGTTAGATTTTTTTTGGGTAATTAATATGCTGAATGGATTTAACCCCTCTGCGTGTACGCGATAAAGTTGGTTAGTTTCATCTTTTATTGCGTACTGTTTAAAAAGCTTTGTTTTGTTGTGCTTAAACATATAAATAAAGTTATAACGGGCTGTTTGTTGAAGCCTTATAATTTCAGCTTGAGTGAGAGTTGTTTTTTTCCCTGATGTTTTTTGTTTATAACCACTGTTACCATCGGTCCAATATGAATGCCCTTCTTTTATTTTCGATATTTGAAATGGATTAAATGATATTTTAATGTGCTCTTTCACTTTTGTTTCTTGTTGTTCAATTTCTAAGTCGTATTCAAAAGAGCGAACCGACATCATGTGCTTTTTGTTTGCTAAAATGGAAATATCGACTTGTGCTAAATGCGCTTGATACCAAGCACTCGGGAAAACATTTTTTGTCGCAAATTTATGTATATTGAATTGTTTATCTTGATTTGTTTGCCTGTTACTACTGATATATAACCATTGTCCATCAGGTGAAAATTGCGGAGAAAACTCCTCACCTTTTGACTGTATACTCGCAGGCATTTGAATCGGTTTTCCCCATACTTTATTTGTTCTGCGCTGCATCATCAATATGGTGTCTTTTTTATCTTTAGATCGCTGCCAAAAAAGTGCGATGTTTGAATCTGGTGAAAAGGTTATATCACTTTGAGATAACCTTTTATGCTGAATGTATTGATAAGGGGTTACTCGTGCTGCTTTTGTTATTGTGTTTGATTGATAAAGTGACAGTTTTCCATTTCTAAATGATGAAAAATATAAAACGCCATTATGTAGTTCAGGGCCAAATTCATCAGAATCTGAGTTAATATTTGCAGGTAAGGGTTGAATATTTTGCCATTTACTTTTGTGCCAACTTGCTTGCCAAATATTGTAATCGTTACTTTTATCTTGAGAATTTAAAGGTAAATCCGAAACAAATAATAAGGTTTCTCCATCGGCTGTTAGCATAGGATCTGAATAGCTATACTCTCGGGGCCCCAAAACAACCATTTCAGGGGGCTCAAAATGAGCGTTTTTTGTTATTTTTGTTTGCCATATTGTGGCATTTTTAAAGTTTTTATCTGAGCGTGCAAAAACAGCAAGGTTATATCTACTACTGATATTAAAACTATAATCGTTTTGCTCTGAGGATAATTGTGATACCAGTGTTGATGAGGCCGTTTGAGCCCATAAAAACATAACGAGTAAAAATATTTTTATTCTCATTTTAAACCTCAACTTTTAAATCTGATATGTGTTTTACCCAGTCTTTAATTTTCTTTTCAAGTAAAGGCATTGGTAGAGGACCGTCGAGTAAAATTAGATTATGAAACTGCTTAATATTAAATTTACTACCAAGGCTTTGCTCTGCAAATAACCTTAAAGATTGAATTTTTAATTGTCCTACTTTATAAGCTAAAGCTTGCCCAGGCCAAACCATATAACGCTCAACCTCTGCAATTATATCTGTTTTAGCTAAAGTTGAATTATTAAACATATAGTCAATTGCCTGTTGTTGTGTCCAGCCTTTATCGTGAATACCTGTATCTACAACCAAGCGCATTGCGCGAAATAATTCGGCGTCTAACTTGCCATAGTACTGATAAGGATCGCTGAACATGCCAAGCTCTTTTCCTAAGCTTTCGGCATATAATGCCCAGCCTTCAGCATACACAGTATAAAAATTTTGTGTTCTAATTTTTGGTAAACCTTTCACCTCATTTTGTAAACTTAACTGAAAGTGATGGCCAGGAACCGCTTCATGAATTGATAAACTTTCAATCCCATATTTAGGCTGTCCTTTTAAATTATATGTATTTGCAAAAAATACCCCGGGGCGAGTGCCATCTGATGAAGCGGGAATATAAGATGCACCAGGTGCTGATTTTGCTTGGGCTTCAGGATAAGAGCGTAATATGTAGTCTGACTTTGGCACGACGCTAAAAAAGTCATTTACTTTAGGTGTAATGCGTCGTTTAACTTCTTCATAGGCTTCTAGCACCTGATTGGGTGACTTATAATAAAATTGTTCATCTGTTTTCAAATGATTAAAAAAAGCTTTTAAACTTCCTTTAAAGCCTACTTCTCGCGCTACTTTTTTCATTTCTTGGTGAATGCGTTTTACTTCTGTTAAACCTGTATTGTGAATGGCTTGAGCCGATAAAGGTAAGCTGGTATTGGTCATTATGGCATGTTGGTACCATTTTTTACCCTTAGGTAAGGCGCCATAGCCATAGGTCTTACGAGTATGAGGTAAATATTCTTGCTGTAAAAATGAATTCATGCGTTTAAATGCGGGTGTTATTTGGTTATGAATCATTTTTTTATATTCGGCTATTAATCGTGTTTTTTCTCTTTTTGGTATTTTATTGTCAATATTGTTGAGTGGAGCAAACAAACTGCTGTGCATCGGATTCTTAAATGTTTGAGCCTGCATTTGTGGGATCATCGACTCTACCACTGATGTGGGGAGTACTATGCCAGCCTTAATGCCTTTGCGCATATTAACGGTAGCTTGCTCCATCCATATTGAAAAACCTTGCATACGTTGAATAAAATTATCAAAATCTTGTACCGTATTAAAAGGTTGCCCACTTAAACCCGCTCCCAATTGAATAAACATATTATGCGGGCTGAAAATAAATTGGTTTAATGGCAAATATTCAGAATGATATTGATAACTTGCAATATTATTTTGTAACTTTTCTTTAAAAATAAGATAAGTATACTCATCTTGCTCTGTGAGTTTTAATTCACCTAATGTATTTAATGCGGTTAAATATTTTTTCTCTATTGCTTTGCTTTGAGAAATAAAATCGGGTGCTAAATCATTAGGCCATAAATGATTAAATCTATTATCACCATAAAACATGGCATTTAAGGGGGATCTTGGTAGTGTTTCTTCTAAGTATTTATCGGTTAGTTTAATCAGTTTTTCACTATCTGTATTTCCTCCTTTTGATTTGAGCACTGCGTCATTACTTAAAACCGACATTGAATTTAGTTGCAATAAAAAACATAACATGATCATGAATGGATGTATTTTTTTTATCATTTAAACCTTCCTTTTTTATCTCTATATAACTTTTCATTACACAATTTATATGCGTGAGCTACTGCATTAAGTTGTGTGATTCATGTATGATTTCTCATTGTCATGTTTTGCGTATTATAGTTCTTGAAGCTGTAAAAAAGATTTATGAAGGTTTGTGAAGATTGAATAAAAACAATGAATTAGAAGTCAGTACTATCAGCGGGAAATATATTCTGCAGTCGGGCGACTTATGTGTCAATTTAATAAAACAGCAAGCTTACTTCAAAAAAAAGCCAATTAAATTGCCTATTTTGTCTTATCGATTACTTATTAGCTTAATGAAAGCTTGGCCACACACTAAAAGCCAAGACGAGTTAATTGAATTGGTTTGGGGAAAAGTTCAAGTACAAAACTCAACTCTCAATCAAAGAGTGAAGTTATTACGTCAATCTCTTAACGCGCATGAATGTGATTTTGCATATATTGCTTTGGTGAGAGGCATTGGTTATCGATTTTCTGAAGAAGTTATTACTATCACAGAAGAGATACCTCAAATAACAAAAACAACTGAGCGTAAAAGTAGGCTGTTTAACTGGAAATATATTGCGGTTTTTATAATTCTTTTTGGTTTAATGAATTTGGCATTTCAATTCAGCGAAAAACGAGTAGCTCAGGAGCCGGTAATTTCGTTAAAAGAATTAAGGCAATCAATTACGGTTTTACCTTTCTGCTCAAGTGATTTAATCAGTACAGACGATACCTATTTAACCCACAGTTTTAGCCTTGAAGTCTTAAACTCTTTGGCTCAAGTTAGGGCGTTTAAAGTTATTGCTTATGATAAATTTACAAGGGCACAACTGACTGAATTAAATACGAATCAAATTGGTGAAAAACTTCATATTGATAACCTTATTAAAGGCAATATTACACGAGCAAACAATGGTTATAATGTTGATATTAAATTAATTTCAACGCACTCTAACATTGTATTGTGGACGCATCATTATCAAGTTTCTAAAAAAGGATTATATTTTTTAAAATCGGATATTGTACGAGATGTTAAGCAGTTTTTATTGCCAGATAATACACAACAGATTCAATATAGAGCAGAGCCTAGTTTAGTAAACCCTAAAGCTTACGATTTTTACCTTAAAGCCATGGATTACCATAGACGAAACTCTTTAAAGGATAATAAAAGTGCAGTGATTTTAATTAAAAATGCCTATGCGTTGTCGCCTAGCTGTTTGGATATTATTTCAGGTTATGCCGCCATTTTGAATCGGGCAATGCGTCTAGGTAGTCAAAATGATGATGCTATCGCGCTTGCTATGTCTCTTTCCAATAAGGCAATTTCGCTTTATCCTGATGCATTTAAAGGTTATGTGGCTTTAGCCAACAGCTATGTGTTACAACAAAACGATGCAATGGCATTTGAGTTTTTTAATAAAGCCTTGTCATTATCGAATGAAAATATTTATGCACTTACTGGGCTTTTAAGGCTGCAAATAAAAGCACATCAATTCAAAAAAGCTTTAAAAAATATAAATAAATTAAAGGTTTTAGACCCTGGTTCAACAAATTCATTGTTACTCTCCGGCGATATGTATTTGAGTTTAAATTTACATACTCAAGCAAAACAAAATTATGATGCGGTTATAAAAATAGAACCCGACAATATTGATGCGCTAATGGGGTTGGCAAGAATAAATATAAAAAAAGCCAAGTTAGTTAATGCTAAAAAACAGTATCAATTAGTCAATGATATTTCTAAAAATTCAGCTAAATCAATATATTTGTTAATGGAGGTATTGTTTGCAGAGCAAAAATATAAAGAAATCATACATTCTAGTGAGCTTAACAAGCATTTTTATGCCAAAAGTATTTATGCGACAAGTATTGATGAGATAAAAATACTTGCGAAACGATTAGTTAATCCTGATAAACATGAAGCTGCAATAGCAAAAATGATCAACGGCTACCAGAATGCACTTAATAATAAACAACTCGAAGATGCTAAGTTTTCATATTTAATACAGCTTATGAAAAGTACGGGTCAAAATACAGACATTGTAAAATGGAATAACATACAAGATAAACTCATTTCACAAAGACAAAAGTCACTCCTTTAAAAAGGGGTCGGAGTTAATTTAAGCTAATTTGGCTTAGATTTTTGTAGATTGGGCTTTAGCCTTAGGGCTCCCCATATCTTTTCCATTTTATTTAATCTCATTTATGAGGCTTCTTTGAGCCTTTTTAATGATACATTCTGGTATATGATAATTTTTATGTACCAGAATTCTTTTTCCCAAATAACAATAAGATAATACTCGTCTTTTCTTTATTGTGTTTGCTTGGAAGTGGTAATGATATTTTAATATTTCTGCTGCCTTTCCAATAAGATACAATGTGTACTGAGCAATTAAAGCTATTAATAATAGAGCCTG
>NZ_FOLO01000010.1 GCF_900112265.1 Pseudoalteromonas denitrificans DSM 6059
ACAACCGCAGTCGGCAAGCCAATCCATTATGCCTTGAATCAATGGGAAAAACTGATCCGCTATGTTGAAAACGGTCACCTGGATATTGATAACAATCGTGCCGAACGTGCGGTTAAACCATTTGTTATCGGGAGAAAGAATTGGATGTTCAGTAATACACGCAATGGTGCACAAGCCAGTGCGGTACTTTACAGCATAGTCCAAACAGCCAAAGCAAACGGATTGGTGCCATATGACTACATCAGTCATTGCCTTGAGCATCTTATCCATGCTCCTGAAAACTTGGATGCCATTCTGCCCTGGAATGTAAAACTGGGCTAGGTGTATTTGCCCAGTCGTTTACACTCTTTATTACGTTGCAGCGCTTTATTAATAATAGGGTTATTTAAACTAAATTCTGAAAGGAACTCGAGAGCACCAGCTGTATTGCTCCAATTATTCCCATTTCTTTGCCAATATTTAAATGCTTCATCATGACTCCCAGTAGCCACCCCCCAAATTGAAGCGTCTTTTGGTTTTGGATGATTCTTTTTTAGCATTTCTCTTATGAAAAGTGGACTGTTACGATTAACCTCGGCTAAAAGCTCCGCAGCTTCTTTTTTTCGATTCAATGCAAATAATGATAGAACTACAGAAAAAGGAAGCTCTGATGAATAATCATTTGAGTAATTATCATTCCACAAGCGATAGACTTTTTCATGCAACCCCAGTTCATGCCAACATTCAGGAATAATCATTCTAATTCCTTGGTTATCATTTGGGTTAACCATAAGCAACCTTTCATAAATATCAGCGGCGAGCTGTATATTTCCTGTGTTTTGTTCAACTAAACCCAACATATGGTAAGCTCTCAAAAATGGTCTATTTCTAAGATAGGCCCACCGAAGTTCAGCCCTATTCCAACAAAATTCATTACCTAAAAGGTTAAATCCTACAGTTATAGCGGCACTAGTATAAACTCTGGCATCATGATAGTTGCCCTTTTCATACTCAATAAATGCTATGTGATAAAGTGCATCAATATGATTAGGATTAACATCAATGACTTTAAAAAACTTTTCAGACGCTAAAGAAGTATCACCTCCCTCTAATACTTCGATTCCTTGAGTAAAAATATCTTCAATTACTTGTTCATATGGTTCATTTAAAACAAATTCTATTTTTCTGTTCAGATCGAGATTTGCCATTAACTCTTCGGCACCAGATAAGTTGAAAACGTCCGCGGCTCGATGAAGAGGTTTAAGGCCAGTTAAAGCAGGGAAACTAAATTTTTGGTTCAATAACAAGTGATAGGCTTTCATGAACTCAGCAAAGCCCTCACTAGAAAATAAATCTGTGAGTTTCAATTTTAATTCTCCTTCGCTATGTATTCTTGTGTGCGCTGGTTCACAATGTAGAGCGAATAAAAAAGTTAAAATTAATTATTCATCTAATTAAGTGTACTCGGTTCTGACCCTATCGTTAAATAGTCAGCGCCATCGGTAACCACCCGTCCAGCCCTGCCCGTTTTTCATGGCGAGAGAGAATAAGGAATGAACTTTAGTCTAAGTTAAATAAAGATAAGAATAAAGTTAATTTTTAACTAGGCATTAATTTTACAAGGTTTAAAAAGCACATATTAATAAATAAAAATATCTAAGAAATTAAATAAAGAATCCCATTAGTAACTGTCAAACTCTTTTAAATTCACACATTCAATTTGCTGACGTGGTGGTTCGAGGTTGGTATCAAGATTTAAAACTCGTATTAAATATTGAGCCGTCGCATTTCTAACTTCAATTTTAAGAGAGCTATTTTGCATTGAATAATCGTATTCGATCATTTTTTTTTGCTTATCAGTAAGTTTAGAATGTGGTCTTATTTCTAACCAGCTAACTTTATGCCATTCTGCGTCTGGAGGGTAAACATTTCGCTCTTTTGTGGAGCCAGTCCTCTTTATTCTCGATAAAACAAAGTCTCGATAATCACCATGACTTTCATCATACGCTCTTAAATGCCATCTGAGGCCGTCAAATATAATAGTTTGAGGATAAATATACCTTATCTTTCCATCTGGGTTTGCCATACTTCTATAGTTAATTTCTATAGCAGATTCGTTGTGGGCGCTTTGAAGAATATCCCTAACAATCTCAGTATCAGGTTGACGTACGGGTATATTTACAGAAAATAATAGATTGGGAATATATCCATGGCAAGGCATATCTAAGTTGGTATAAGCGAGTAAATTTAAAAGTGAATGGCTTTTAGAAATAGAACCAAATTCAGAAGTTGTACGATAAATCTTCGCATTTTTATCGTAGATAACATTTTTTTCTGCCAACTTTTGATACAGAGTTAGATCTTTTGAAGCATTAGTCCAATGAATTTGAAACGCTTCACAAATTTCACTTCTCCGTATCGTCCCTGTCCAAAACAACTTTGTGTCTATAAAACGAAGACGTTCTTTTTTTTGCCAGCTTTCATTTAACGTCGATATTTTATCATCAACATTAAACTCCAGTATTTCTTTTGTGAAATTTCTATTCATGTTTTCACACCTAAATAATAGTAAAACACTACCAATCTTGCGTTTGTATAATTATCGACCTAAGCTTCCAATAGCATAACACTACCAACAACTTTGAATATAGATTGCTGAACATGGAAAATAAAGAATTAACACCTTTTGTATTAATTAGTGCTATTACTTCTAGATTAGTACAACTTCAAAGCACGCATTACACTGAGCAATCTCAGAAGTTACAAGCGCCCGAGACATACAGGCGTAACGCTAAGTTTTTACGGATTGCTGAGTTGTCATGTCAGTCATTAATGGAAAAAATTCTTGCCGGGGAGTCTGGATTATTTTCTATAGATATTATCTACAAAGATATTTGCACAGAAATAAAGGATTTAACCAGGGATGAGTTAAAACTGGTTATCAAATTTCTCAGTTTTGATAGCGAATTTCATTATCTCAATGATAACAATAATGAAGTTTCAACTCGGTCATTAACTCGATTAATAGATTATCAAGCTCGTTCAGAACGGGTGAAACTTACTCAAGCAGGCCGTTTACTCCATCGAGTTTTGAGAGTGCAGCGAGATTGGATTTTTGAAGATAAAGAAGTAGAAAAAATACTCCGAGCTATCAGTAATGCCGAGTTTTCTTTAATTCCCGACCTTATTGAAGACGTATTAATTACCTTTAAAATACATAGCGAAGAGATCACCAAAATTAAGGAAAATGCATCTTATGAAGAGTTGGCTCAAAACTATGCTGATAAACGAACTCAATACACTGAAACATTAGATCTTTCCTTACAGGCAATTGAAAAATGTTTAGAGCGAATCGATTCAAAGAATACTCGAGATGCCTTGCAAAAGTTACAAAGTGATGATCCTGCCACCCATATAACTTCTATTTATCTTAAACAGTTAATTACAGATGTAGCCGCAGCACTAGAGTCATTAAGCCGAAATTTCACATCACTGATAAAAATAATGCAGAACGATAAATCGAAACGAATGGGAATTTTAAACTTTAAGGAAATAGCAAACAGTTTGGTTCAAGGAAATGCAAGGCTAAATAGCTTAAAAGGCTTTATCACCGATAGTTTTGGATGGACTCCAGGATCTAATTGGTTTTCATCTTTAGATTTAGAAGAAAAACTAGAATTCATAGAAGAAGATTCTGTTGATAACACTGTTGCTTACGAAGTTTTGCATGTAAAAGATGAAATACAATCATGGGTTAATCAGCACAAAGATTATTTACTTAAATCATTAGCTTCTGGTCCTAAATCACTCATCTCTCTGATCACCGATACCAACCAAGAAGGATTGCTTACTGAGATCGATCATTTAGGAGAGCTATTTAGTCTAACAGTATCACCTATCCAGCTCTCTGATTCATTAGAAATTAAACTTTCGGTATTCTCTAAAGACTCCATTGAGCTCATTAATCATCATTTAACCCTTTCTAAAATAGAAATATCGTTAACGGAGTAACTTGATTATGAACATCACTAATATAGGACAAATTTTTAATTATCTTGCAGAACATAAAGTGATCAGAAGTTATGAGAAAAAAGGTATAAGGCGAAGTACTGTGGAGCGCGAGTTAGCTAAGTTGCTAGACAACCATTTACACAGATTAGATGATTTGGATGAATTTTTATCGACGCAAGGAATGCAATTAAAGACTTTAAATACGCAAGAATATGGGATTGCGAATCAAGGAAGAGTATATGTTTTAATTCGTCAGCTTGGCGAAAATGAATCTCCAGCACATTTACAGACCAAACAAGTTTGGGAAATGTTCAAAGGAAAAAGCAGAAAAGATACTCAAAAAAACATAGTGATCTGGACTTCATATTTATATCTTCACTTACTTCACTTTCTTTACACTTTAGATAATAGACCTGTTGAAGGTATTAGTGCATTTGGAGACACTTGGATTGATCATGATATTTTTAAAGAAGATATTATCAAATCAATTGATGAATTAAGGCAGAGTAAAGCCTCCGGCCCTTATGCCGAGTCTAAAATTTATGAGTGCCTGTGTAACTTCAAAGACACTGAAATAACCACTCGAGTCGGACGTTTTTTTACCAATTTGATTAAATTTGGAATATTGGAACAAGTAGTGGATACAGAGCTCAGAATGAGCCGTAGCGATACAGCAAGAGTTATTTATCGTCAAACACTGTGGTCAGCGGTGGATGTAGCTGAAAACTTCAATCGATACGCAAGTTTACTGATACAAGCCCCGACAGATAATAAGGTATATCAACTATCAAAAGTTAGTAGTTAAGGAGAGCGGACATGTCTGTAATAGGTCAAATTGAAGTCGCGAATTTTCTGAACCTGAATAATGCCAAACCATATGAGCAAGGTTGGTGCGCGCATTATCCGCATTTAGTATTAGATACTCGTGGAAAGAATACCATCATTCAACTAAGTAATGGTGGTGGGAAAACAACAATTACCAATACATTGTTCCTACTGCTTACTCGAGACCGGAGTTTACATTCTCGTGTACGACAAATTTTCGCTCCAAAAAGAAAAGGGTTATTTAGTCACGTAAGAATAGAAGTTAGACATCGAGATCCGTATGAATCAATACAACCAGGTATGTTTGGAGATATACCAGGAGAGCCCTACGTTATAGGTGTATATGGATTTTCCGATAGTAATGATGGGCTTAACTTTTATGTCTATCAGGGAACATTAACCGATTGTCCCGTAGCAGAAACAACGGAAGTTGATGGGAAAGTCACAATAAGAAATGTCAAAAATGATACATTTCTTACGAGTCTTAGAAAGCAAAGAATTTATAAAAATAGAAGTCAAGAAGAGCATTTATCAGAAATACATATGCATTTTGATGCAAAATTTTTAAACCAACAACTGCAATACCATAAACTTGGCGCGGGGGATGGTAACAGTAATTTTTTTTCAACTACAAAGCAACGCGATGAAGAGTTTTGTACCTCCTTTTTCTATGAACACATCGCACCTGAAGTGCTAATTGATTGCATGGGACAATACGCAGATAACGATGAAATACATTTTGAAGATACGTTAATAAAATCGGCCCGAGAAGTTATCAACATTGAACTAGAGCAAATAAAGGTAAATGAAAAAGTTAAACGACTACAGTATACGTATAACTGGCTTGAGCAAACAGAACACAGAATTACCGGCTACCAAGAACAATCTGCAGAAATGATGTCTGATGTAGGTGATTTATGGCATGAATTGCAATTTATGAAGCGTTGCGTGGCTGATAACCCACTGCCTTATATACCTAAGGTGATCTCAACTGGTTCAGATAACCCGGAAACAATATCAGCCGCTAATAGCTTGGTATATCTTAACGGTGACTGGCTGTACCCCGACTTTGTATTATGTGGGTTAGTTTCCGCTCTAAAGATCTTTCATTTAAATGAAAGGGCTGAACGACTTGGTATAGATTATACTAAACTAAAAAAAACACAACTAATTGAAATACCATGCGATGTCAAAATTAATACCATAAATAGAGGACATGAAAACCGTGGTTATTCATTGAATAATGCCCAGAGAATTATTACATCATTAGATAATAAATACTTCTCTATTCACAACCGAAACGCAGTTTTTAGGTATCTACGCTATGGTTATGAGCTGCGGATTAAACAAGGTGACGTAAATCCAATTCGAGCCCATGTTCAAGAACAAGAGCTAAAAATAAGTAATTTAAAAGTATCAAATAAAGAACTTGAAGTTACCATTAACGAACTTGAACATAAAGAAATAACACTTAACAACAAGGTTCAACATTTTGATTTAGCAGAATCTGCTTTCATAAAAATGGATGAAAGTGGCTTATTTGAACAAAATGAGTTGAAGCATCCACTTAACACAAAAAATGAGTTAACTCTGTTAATCAATTCTTTAAAACAACAACTTGAAGATCTAGTTGATGAACATACGAAATGGTCTAGATGTCGAGGTGATTATGAGGATGTTATCAAAGCATTCAATACCAAAAAATTAACCTTCATGCGCGACAAATTTGTAAAGAATAAAATGGACGCACAGCAAAAATGTGAAGAAATTAGAAAGTCAAATGACAATATAAAGAAGCTGATTGAATCAACTATAAAAGAAGAAAGTGATATTAAGAATCAGTTAAGTAAAATTTTAGGAGAATATGAAAAACTAGAAAGCTTTAAACCATCATACGATAAGTTGATGAATAAGTTTGAAGAAGATGACGTATTAACTTTACGAGCTAATTTAGAAGATCAACGTCAAGATACGTCAAATACGCTTGAGCAACTAAAGCAAGACATCGCTAACCTGGTTCAACAAACAGACAAGCTACTCTCATTAAGTAAAGCATATGACCTGTTGATTGGTGAATTTGGTGATATAAATGTGTTATCACTCCAGGAACGTCTGGAGTCTCAGCGCAATTCCAGATCAATGAATCTTGAAGAGTTGAAACAAAATATCTTTATTGAAACTCAACAAACAAAAAATTTAGAATCATTAAAAAAATCACATGATTTATTCAAAATAAGGTTTGAAGGGGAAAGCAAAGCAAGTGGATTGCGGCTAAAACTTGAAAATCAACAAGGCCAAAATGAGCTTACTTTGAAATCAAATTTAGATAGATGTGAAATTGTTTCGACAAACATTAATGAACTTTCCAAACTTAAGCCTTCTTATATGGTTGCAATAAGATGTTACAACTCCTTAGATATGCCATTAGAGAATGTTGCAACACACTTACAAACACAAAAAATATTGTTTGAAGGAAAAATAAATAAAAATAGTCAAACATTATCAATCTACCGCCCGCTGCTAAATTCCTTAAATGAATTTAGATCGCACTGGAACGTTGATATAGATGCTGCAATAAATGAACACAAAAAATGCTTGTTGCAGCTTCAAACGAACAAACAAAAAACTCAAGTCCAGATAACTGACAATAATAAAAAGTTACTTCGTTATAAAAATACTGAAATAGCCCCTCTTACATTAGCTTCACAGGTGTTAAATGCTCTTGATTTTTCTGGTAAGAAAGTTGTTGACGTCATTGGCTCTTCTAATATTTCCTTTGAGCGGAAACGATATTTATTAACACAATTTTCTCACTTACTGCATGCGCCAGTAGGTGATTCATACGAGCATGGATTAACACTTGCAAATCAATTGTTGGAATTAGACTTAGAATATCCAGTCTTTGAATTTAGCTCTTTCCGAGAATATTGCGAAAGTAATGACGATATTTCATTTTCATTCATTATTGGGGTTGAGTCTTTACAAGTGAAGGCTGTAATGGAACCTCTTTTTATTAAAGAACTAATTGAAAATACGGAATTTAAACTTTCTCAGCTAAACTCCGAATTAGAGACAATAAATCAAGAGTTAAAAATATATGACCTGGAAGCAAAGCGTTATGCCATCCTTAAGCAATCAAAAACAGCAATTAGTGATGAGATCGAATTTAAATACTCTGAAATAACCGCAAAACTGGAAGAAGCTAAGACTAACATGCAAAAACTTGAAGTTTTAATTGAAAGTCCAGCATTTAATGAATTAGAACAAGCTTGCAACTACTTAAGATATGGAGGAGACCAAGCAGCAGCTCAAAACCAAAAAGAAATAAATGAACTAAAAATAAAAATCCAGAAAACTAAAAGCAATAAGAAAAAGTTGTCACTATTGTTAACAGAGGAATTGATTACCGTCCTTAATAAAGCTGAATCATTTGAAATGGAAGGAGGAGGAGACGCGTTAAACCAATCAACTGAGAAATTAATACATTATCAAGAACAGCTGCAATCACTTGAAACGCTGAAAAAAGAAGCAGAAAGGCTTTGCAATGAATACATCCCCTACATCAAGTCAGCAAAACGATTTGAAATTGAGGGTGGGTACGATACATTAAATAAATTAGTTTCGAAGTTAGAATCGGAGAAACAACAGATACAACCATGTGAAAGAAAAAAGCTCAATGCAGAGAAGCTTTGCAATGAATACATACCCTATATCAAGCAAGCAGAAAACTTCATTAGAATGGGTAGCATCTCTGCTTTTTTATCTTTGAAAGAGCAAGTAGATGACTTACAACAAAATGAAAAAAGCAAAAGAGATCATTTATATAAGCTTCGCATAGACGCAAATAAGCTTTCAATGCGATTAGAAAGTATTAATAGCGAGTTAATGGATGCCAATACAATACACGATACTTGGATTAGCCCTCTGAATAGAGCTATAAGTTATCAAAGTGATGGTGGGTTAGAGTTTGATTTAACATATATTGAAAAATTAAATAATCTAAAATCTCTACACGACATTAGCAGTGAAAAAATTGCTTTTCAGTTCGAGGAAGCCCAAAACTATATTGATGCCATCGAAAAAAATATTGATAGACAACAATTAATAGCAGAGTTCAATTCAGTTAAAAAGTTATTAAGTGGTAATCGGATCAAGGTAAAGGATAATAGCCAAGATATTGAAGAAATTAGAATTGTTATAAATGATATGAGTAACAATATTTATGAGTTTGATCTATCAATAAAAACTATTATTGCCAAATACCTTGAAGCCGCAAGCTTACTCTCTTTTATTCAGGATGAATTTAAATTAGAAAAGATCCAAAGCGATATATCTGCTAATTTAAAATTTGCTGAAGATTCTGAATGTGAAATTAGAAACCTTAATTCTGATAGCCTTTCCAATATTCAAGAATCCTACTTGAATATCGCTGATATTATTCAACGTCTGAGTTTTTCAGAGAAGCGTAAAGATATATCTAATAAAAAACGTGATGTAAAATGGACTCTTGACACTTTATTATCAAATATTCGTGAAAATAAAGACTCTGATATTGGACTTAGGGAAGAGGAACGTAAAGAGTTATCTATAGATAATCACCGCCAACTTTTCCATCACGTAAAAAATTATCGACTATGTTTCGAAAAGCTCAGTTTGGATGCTAATAAAATATGTGAAAAGCTAAATCAAGATGTTGACAATCAACATAAAAATTTAAGTAGTTCCATGAGTTTACTTACCTCACAATTACAAGGAAACTTCGATTTATTAAGAAAAGAACTCATGCCAGGCAGGAGCAAAGCGGGTTTTTATGTTGAAGCTGACATCATCGAAAAAGATAAAATTAGTGAGCGTCTTAAAAAGTTAATTGATAGCATTAGACAACGTGAAGTTGACCGAAAAAAAAGCAAAGAAATGAGCGAAAACTCGGGAATGATCATTGAATCTGATAATAAATATTTAAAACAGTTAAAAGAACATATAAGAGATAACTTTTATCGCACTGTGTTTAAGGGGAAAGATGAACGAAGCGCCCCTATGATTTATTTTTCTCACCCATCGCTTGCAAAGGGTGTACGAAAAAAACTATCTAAAGAATACTCCACAGGAGAAAAAACAGCCTTATCATTGTTACTTTTAACAAAGCTTGCTCAGGTTTCATCAGTTAGATCTCAAAGGATTGGCTTAGGCTCGGTGCATCGCAATTCACGTAGAAAAGATTCAGCCAATAAAGTCGTAATTATTGATGGATTATTTTCTAATTTGTCAGAACCTCGATTAATTCGGTTCTCTCTAGATACTGTACGTTTGATGAATGATCACTTTCAATTAATCGGCTGGGTTCATTCTCCGGAATATAAAAATGACTTTGAAATATTTCCAACACTTTATTCTGTTCAACGAGTGAATTCATTAGGTTATGTAACTTTAGAAGACAAATCTGAAAAATTAATTCCCTCAAGAATGGCTTCTGGCTTGATGTATGTAGATAAATTAAACGATCGAGTACAATAATGGATGAAGAAGAACAAGTCTTCAAAGCATTAGCTTCATTCATAGGTGATGATGGTGTTAAAACATTGCAGCCATCTATTTTGATAAAAAGGATCACGGACAAAACAGGGCTGGTTAGAACTGATGTCCAAAGAGAGCTAATGAAGTTAGTACGCTCCAATATAATTAAAGGTGTAGATAAATCAGGGTACCCAGTTAAAAAAGTTGGATGGGTTTCGCCTTCGACTCAACCCATCCCAGAATATAAGATTCGATGGCGAACTGTGATAGAAAAGTTTAAAAATAATGTATCTTCTGAAGAAGCTAATGAGTTAAGCAAAATAGGACTGCCCTTAAAAGAACTGAGTATAGATGAAATGTCAGACATTTTATCAGCTCTTATTAAGTTAAAAAAACGCAGCCCTACGCTTAATACACAAGATAGATATTTAACAAGCGCCCAAAGTATATTGGGGTCATCCAAGGTCTTAGATAACCTAAGTAAAATGCTTATAGCCCTAAACATAACTATTCCTGATGAATTACCTGATTATTACGCATTAACTGCTGGGCCAAATACATCTGAAAATGTATTATTTATTGAAAACCCCCGTGTATTTAGTTATTTAGCACCATTTTCAAGACAAGCGGATACCCTTCTAATTTCTTGTTACGGCTATGGTTTAACACTGGCAAACTTTGGAGAATACATTAAAAGAAATAAAATTATTGCTTGCCCAACAGATGGTGAACAGCAATCTAATATATCCAAACAATTATTAACTTCGAATTGCTTTTATTGGGGAGATTTAGATTATGAAGGAGTAGCCATATACGACCAACTTAAAAAACACCTTCCAATTTTAGCTCTTAGTAATATATATACAGAAATGATTCATGATTTAAAAAATAAAAAAGGTCATAGCTATCATCCACTATACGGTAAACCAAAACAAAAAGCTAAACCGTGTGAATCTCACGAAGGCAAATTATTGATGGGTATATGTGAACATTATGATAAAGCTCTTGATCAAGAAGCTTATTGTAGTAAAGGTTACCTTTCACTAATATTTAGTTACTGAATCTGAGTAATTAAATATTAGTGACAGTGCCATAAGCCGTCATTGGGTAATATCAAATGCTTTTTAACTTGTGTAACAAACCGAATATTCATATCTTTGAATGTTAAGGCTCACTTTAACCATGTTTGTGAACATAGCTTGTCTTTAAGTGGTCTTACTACAACCTTAATTTTCGAAGCTTTAACGCTTATCTAAAGCTGCTGCTTGATACCTTTACATTAATTAAGTTAATTTAATTTTACATTTACTTAATCTTAGCTGATAATAATTAAGTAAATAACTTTAGATGTTTACTTAATTTAATACTTAAAACCAAAGAGAGAGTTAATATGAGCAGTGGAAATCTAATTAAACTGGCACTTCAACATTTCGGGTGCACTCAAAAAGAACTTGCTACAAAGCTAGAGGTGTCTCCAGCTCAGATTAGTAAATGGAAGGCAGATGAGCATATGTCTTTTGATATGGAGGAAAAGCTTGATTTATTAATAGGTTTAGATAAAAGAAATCCTGATGTTGTTGCCTGGACTGGTGGGGTTGAGCAAGCTGATAAGTGGGGTAAGTTGGTGTCTTATCTTGCCTATAGTGCAAGCCAAGAAGGTGAAACTGGGTATATAACGGTACCTTTGGAAGATGATTATGATGGTCTTCTATGTTGGAATATCCTCAATATCCTGCAAGAAGCTGGGGTAAATATTCCGAAGGAGTTTCCATCAGAAATAGATTTTGATTACGAGTCTGATGATGATGATTCCTCTGAAAAGTTTGACTGCCTATACGAGGAAAACCCTTTTTCAAAAATAATTAGTAGTAGCTTTCGCGCTTTGACAGATGTTTACGGTTTTTATGCTGCTTATTTCTCCGATATAATGGATAATGATGATTTAGAATTAATGGAATCAAAGGCGGGCAATATAGAGTCCGACTTATTGGGGTTGGCATTCTGTAAGGTAGGTGAAAAAAGTGAATTCATGCCAAAATTTGATGATTTCAAATATCGCACTCTAAAGGATTACCAAGAGTGGATTGAGATAGTTAAGAATAAAGCCTTCCTAAATAACGTACCGCTCAAGGCTGAGCTAATTAATATGGTTTTAGATGGGCATGATCGCTTAGGTCATGAAGCGGAAGCTGAATATTTAGGTTTGACTTCAAAGCGGTTACATCCAGACGTTTACATGAACGAAATTCTTCAGAGCCACAGAATAATTCAACAAGTGTTGCCAGCCATTTGCAAAAAATTAGATATCACAGAGAAAGAGTTAGATATTGATCTTTCTAAACTTTATCTAAAATAACACTTTTAAAAGCTTATAAATAACTTAGACAGAGTATGTGTTTAGCTACGCGTGGCCGTTCGCCTCTCACTGCGCTAGCTTTCGGCCTTCAGCTCTTTTTCACTATTATTTTCAAAATGAAAAAACGTTCCTATTCCATAACATGGATAACATACATTTGAATAATTATTATTGAAAATTTCCTTAAGATCATTCATATCGATTTGATTTTTATTAATCGATTTACTATTTAAAATAATTTTTTTTGTTTCTCTTTTAACTCTGCCACCGTTAGAGTCGACAAACCTGGTTCCAATTATTATAGCGCTTATTTTTTGTGGGATGTTAAAATTACCAGAACTGACTTCGTCAATAAACCCTTTTTCCTTTTTAGCATCAAGACGCCCTTTTTCCCTTAATACAACATGAAATAGAACCGGATTTTCTGGAACTTTAGGTAATTTATTTGATTTATCATTAAGCTCTTTAAGAAGGGTGTTTTTCGGTTTTTTTGATGTAAACTCTTTCACTTCTATTGCATAGCAATTTTTGTTTTTCTTCACCAAAAGATCATTTGTTGCATTTCCAGAGCCTGTTTGAGGTTCAAGGCCGACGAGCAACCCTCGACTATGTAGTTCGGCAGCTAGACATAAATGATGTTGTGTTCCAGGATTATTAGTTAATTGTTGTAATAATTTATCAGACTCCTTAAATCCGTCTAACTCTTTAATAGATAACCCCATTTCTATCAAATAATTCCAACCAGGGTCAACACAAATAGCTCCCAAAGCAGTTCTAGCCAAATGATAAGCAGGAAACCAAGATCTACTAGCTTCAGGTTGAAAGGGGTCTCCAAATTTAGGTTTATCGCCATTTTTACTATTTTCCCTGTAACGTGCCCGAACCCAATCTGAAGGAAAAACATTCATTAACGACTTAATGGCAATTAACACTTCCGTCTGAGAAAAGCCATGCACTCTAAAGTCAGAATCAAAATGTATTCTACGGTCAATTCTATCCCACATTTCATTCCATTGATTTACAGGTAAATTTAGTAAATTACTTCTAAATGAAACTGTATTTGTAGCCAAGGCTTCGTCTGGAGTACGGATTTCGTTTACAAGCATCTCAGCAGATCCTGATAACTGCTTTCCAGCCCACATATTTATAGTCTTCATTAATGTATAAAACTTATTGATTAGAGTTCGACTAAATTCTTTTTGATCCAAGAATGGTGGTGGTGTTGAAATCCAAATTAATTTCTTCATTTTCCAGTTTCCATCGTCTAACTGGGTAGTAAACAGGCTAAACAAGTAACGTGAACTTTCAGTAGAAAGCTCTCCACTGACAAATACTTCACTTTTCCTTATGTTATGGTCACAATGAAATTTAATATCCGTAAAAAAAAACTTTGCATTGCCATTGCGACCGTGGCAATTTTTATACTTATTACCGCTGCCACAAAAACACTTTTTATTACGCTTTAACTTTGTCATAGAAACCTTTTAAGTTTTTTTCAATTAGATATTAAGCATCCAACTTTGAACCCTCTGCGCCCATTTAATAATTGAGTCAGGTTCCAATAGCCCCTTATTTGAAGAATTTGTTTGCGGATGTGGAATACTTTTGTGGCGCTTTGAACCACAAATATCATCTAGTAATTTTGACGGCCAACACAAAGAACCTTTTACTAATAATCGTTCAACTTCATTTATTTGTTCATCCCACTTTGCAAGGTCATTAATAATCAGTAGCTTAGTTGATAGTGATTTAACAGCATCTGAAGTGTCGACTTCCAACATATAAAAGCTTTGTCCATTACAATTGATTTGTACCACAGCGATACATCGAGGGCTTCCTCCATTATCAAGTAGATGTTTGGTACAACGTGGTAACTTTGGTAGTTTTCTAATTTGTTTACTTATAATTTTACAATCATGCTCAGAGCTCAATAACTCCAACATTTGTTGGAAACAATCAAATTTATTAGCATATAAATGCGCATCATCCGAATAGTCTTCAACAATATCCCAATCAGCTTGTGGTCGACCTCCGCTTTCATCACTTTCTTCAGTACTCACATCTTTACTTGCATCATTAGCCTCTTCACCTTCTTTACGACCGCTTGAACCATTTTGTTTTTTCTTAAAAATCTTAGTAGCTTCAAAGGGGTTAAAAAATTCAAAACCAACAACAGGAGCTTGTAACTGTACATGGTCGGTATTCGAGTTAGCATCTTCACCATCTTGAACATTGTGTTCGTCAGGGCGCTCGCTTGGTGGTTTATTACCTCCAGAACCTTCTCCGCGAACATGATCTTTAAACTTAGGGCTATAAAATTCAACTTTACTAGGTACTTTGTGACGAATATTTGCAATTGAGGTGATCTCAAAAACAAATATACTATTTGTTTCCTTATTGAATTTACCTCTTACAACAAATTCAACATCAGGCAACATAGGTGGATCAAATTGAAAGTCCCAATGACGATACCCGCTCCTTTCAATACCATTACGCTTTTGGTACCAGCCTATAGATTCATAAGATGTTCTTGCATCTGAATCAATTAATATCCAACTAAGTACTCTTCTGGCAGCATAATTATCAAGTGACTTTTGTGTATAGTTGGATGACTGCAATACATTTATTGTGCTTGAGTCAGCAAGAATATCAGGCACTATATCAAATTCTATTTTTAATGCATCGGGCTCCAATGCAGTTCGGGCAAGGTAAGCATCATGAAAAAATAAAGCTCTGGCTAATTCAAGTTGTGGTAAATAAACATTTACTCCTGAATCTGATTTAAATGAAAAGCATAATTGACTCGATTCACGGGAACTTAATTTCATTTCTTTTAAAGCAGGGCAATCAGCATTATTACAAACTAGCCAATTTTCAGTATTATTTATAGCTAAATTTAATTCATACCCAGCACTTTTAGCGGGTATAATTGGGTTTAATACACGCCTTCTAACCAAAATTGGTAACTGTGAAACTGTTAGTGATTTTTTATTTTGATAGGGCCAAAGTTCAAGATTAACACCCCATTGTGATCCATCTATACGACGAAAAAAAGACCCTATAGATGAAATGGTTGTATTATCTTTTAGATTATCGAATCGTATTCCTTGCAAATCACATCCCCACTATTTCGGTTAGAAAATCATTACTACCACGTCTTAATCGCTCTTCGCTTAACCCAGCCATTCTGAGTACTTTCCAGCGCCTAAGCTCTGACAATGGCACATTCAACTGCGCTATTACTCTTGTTATTCTTCGAATTTGATATTCCGTAGTACTTTCACAATTACGTGAAAAAAATTGTTGGCATAGAGGCATTTTATAAATGTTTTTTTCAATGCTTGCAGGTGATTGGATTTGTGATAAATACCAGTTTCTGCTCATTTTAGGTTGTTCTAACAACTCATCATTACAGTTACGTATCTGTATTAATTCGCAAACAGTTCGTTTATCTTTTTTATTCCAATCAACTCGATTGTTTATTGATGTCGGATAAATACGATATTGACTATTAAGCTCCAGTAACCAAACTTTATCATGTCGATATAGCCAGGCGTATATTGCCCCTCCTTGCTTTGTTTGCCTTGCGGATTTTACTCCACATTGTTTTACTAAGGCTTCCCAACTTTGCCTATTTTGAAGCTTACCCTCTGTACTTATGTCATTAATGCTTGATGGAACAATATGTGATTTTGAAAAAGGTGATAGATGGGATACTTCGTTTAAAACAGTATTTATATCCCAATCTTTAGATAAAAAAGACTGATGAATAACGATATGCTCAAGGTAGCTAAATGATTTTCTGTGTTTTCGAAATATAGTTCTCAACCAACAACTTTGAGCGTTATTAATATCAAGAGCATGCCTCATTAACCATTTTGTTGGCCAATAGCGTAATACTCTCTCTTTTATTTCTTCGTACCTTATAAATTGCCCTTTTCTATAACCATTAATGTCAGCTAAGTATTTATAATAAACTGACCACTGAGCTAAGGTTGCGGATTTTGATTGTGGTCGATTTAATAATTTTTTAACCTGTTCAGTCACAATTAAGGATTCTGGTCGAGACTCTTGTTGATAAACATCAGGACAGTTTTCAGGACTAGCGGCAAAAAATTGATGCCTGTGATGAGAGTGACGTTCAACAAGCGCTTCTTTCAACTCTCCATGCAATATACAGGTATCAGCTCCGCTGACTTGCCAAAGTCTTTGCCAAAAATATTCACCATATTCCTGCTTTTGTAATTGCATACATTGCGGACAATACCTAAGTGATAACTTCTGTTTAACTCTGGAAGCTGCAACTCCTAACGCTAAATGAATCGCACCTTGTGATGTGCCAGCCATCAAGCCCAAACATTTTAGTCGTCGCTCTTCTGGCACAAATGGAGCGTATAGAGGAAAAAGCGTATGATTATAAATCAGATATTCAGTGTCATATTGGTGGCAGTCTGCGTAATGTTTTGAAATTAATGATAACTGATTTGGTAAATCTGTTGTTGCAATCACTTTCCTATCACAATACACCTCATCTAATAGCTGTTTAGGGCTAGTAAGACCCAAGTGTATACCATAGCGAGCAATCGTACTGTAGATCAACTCATCTTGATATGGCATAGGGAAGTTTAACAAAACTCTCAGGCCTTCATTAGCCAGTTTTCAACATCAAAAATACCATTTTTACACTTCAAAACTGCATAAAGAGTATCATTATTATCTGTTTGCGAATGTTCAAAACGCAGATCATCTGAATCTAAGGTGCACCAATCCTTTTTCTTAATTAACTTAGTTTTTTCTTGGGGTATTTCTTTATCTTTTCCTAAACCCTCATACCAACCTAGCACGATTGGCATTAACTCTCGTATTGTAAGATCGGGGTAAAGTTTAAAAACTCTTTCAATTAACGGTTGAATAAGCTCTGATTGACATTCCATATCAATTAACAAATTATGTAATCGCTGTGCATGTTCGTTAGCGGTATAAGGAATTATCTGTTTATTCTTTTGATCAAATACTGCATCGACTTTAGTACTCAACTCAATCATTTTCTGATCGATATTAGGCATACATAAGTCTGAATATTTCTGTATTAGTTCAGCATCGTTAGAACGTAATGCTGCCAACATCGGGTGCACAGGCTTGAATTCATCTTTATAAACCTGCCTTAGTAAATTGACCGTTATACGCTCTGTTCGAGTAAAAATAGCCCTTACTTGAGCCAGTACAAATAGTTTAACTACTATATCCAGTACACCTTGAGATAAGTCATACCAGCAATTTCTCACTTCATCAGATAAAGTACTGTCTTTTTTCATTAGCCACTGGTATTTCCAAAGTCTATCGGTAAAAGCTATCCATTCCGTTTTTAATAATCCACCCGTTTCTGGATTCACCTTAGGTATATGTGCCTTCATTGGCTCCCAAAATAAAGCTCCAAATCCAGCACTGCGCCTCGCAGAACGTAAATTCAATTCAAATATAGGTCTGGCTTTTGGCGTACCAACCATGATCACAGGCAAACCAATGACATTAACTAAGGTAACAAAGAAGTTCAACATTTTCTCTGTACCTCCAGAATTACTTCGGCTCAAATGTTGAATTTCATCAATGATTAAAACACCAATTGCATGCACATTCGCGATCTGGCTCATTAATGCTAAAAGAGTCTCTACACTGTGCCTTTTAAGTGCATATTTTTGTTCATAATTTGTCTGTAACAAACAATCTATTGCTCTGAAAAAATGATGACATAAGCTTTTTAATGAACCATCGTGCGGACAATCTAGCTTCAAATAGACTATTTGAGTAAAGTTTAATTTCTCGTGATATACCACCTGAGGATAGGTGGCTAACATTCTTGTAAGTGTCGAACTTTTACCACAGCCAGAGCAACCAATTAAAGATAAACTCCGAGCAGTTGATTTTGCATGCTCAAATCTGAAAACTTCCAGATCTCCCGATTGAACTCGTTCATAGCCATTTTGCATATGTGTATTTAAAGAGCCATCATCAGGATTTCGACCTACATACCCTTGACGGATCATAATCGACAATTTAGATTCAAGCTGAAGGTGGTTAGAAATAGGCTGAAAAAAGTCATCTAATAATTGTGCTATTAAATGCATTCTTTTATTACCATCCAAAAATACCTCTTTTGGATCAAAATCAATATTCCCTGTTAGTCCACCTCGTATTTGTGATGTCGACATAATCGGTGTCAAGGCTTCAATAAAAGGATTACCTTGATATTTTGCAATGCCAGGATCTCGATAGACTGCTCTTCGGGTATTTTTAGGTAAATTCATTACTAAACCTCATCAATCAATCCTCATCAAACAGCTCATCTATATGATCTGGAAAAGAATAGTCATCCTCTTGAACTGCCAAAGGAATAACATCAGCTAATTTGTCTTGTTTTATTTTTTCTGGATAGAAAGCTGTTTGTTGTCGCTCCTCACGCTTGGCTTCAGCCCTATGTTTAATGATCCCCTTCGTTCTTTGCACATTAGACTGATCATCAGTATTCGGCATTTCTTTTTTAGCTTGTTTTATTTTCTCTTCAATCAGGCGCTCAAGTTCTCTTTCTTTAGTTTTCGAAACTAATTTACTGGCAGCCACAGATTTTTTTTGCTCATTTTGAGTTTGCCAAACATCCCAAAATGAACAAGTGTCAAATTCCCTGCACCTTTGAGTTAAATCACATACCCAATACTCAGAACTATTCTTCTCTGGAAATAGATAAATATGATTTGCAGTTCTAGGGTCATACGCGGCATCGAGTGATTTGGGGTGCTTAGCTTCTTTTGATCTATGCATCCAACCTTGTAGCACTATTTCAGAACAAGTGTAATAAACACCAAACAAGCAAATCCCCAACTCGGAGATTGTTGCTTTTTTTCTTGGTAAGAGTGCAATGGTCGCAGCATCTTCAGAAACGGCTCTTAATTTACCGGTTCTATTTTGTAGCCCCCAATTCCATAAAGAAAGCGGTGTCATTAGCAGATCTGTTGGCATATCGATATCACGATCATATTTTTTCATCGTGTGAAAACGATTGTGATACAAAACCGAGGCTAAAATAATTTCAGTAAATTCATTAATGGTTAGTGTAGCATCCAACCGGTAATCTTTGTCTCCCTGCTTTTTGATTTTGGTACCAGTAACGATACCTGGGGCATAAGGTTTAAATATTGCCTGATGAGTTTTAAAACTACGCTCTACAATCCCTTTAGCATCACCTCTATAAGGTGGGGTATTTTCAATTCTAACGGAAAAGCTACGCTCTAAAGATTCGATTTGATGGCCTAACAGTTCGCCTCTATCAGCCAAAATAGCATCAGGTAATCCAATAACAGGCCAGTCTTCATATTCAATATCAAAACCAAACTTTTTACAGTAGTCGACCTTATCGGTCAAAGCATGAGTTAACGCCTGCATTGCCGATGCATAGGAAGGGCTTTCCACACCAACATAAAACCCTGCAACCATTCGGCTAAATACATCGATCACCATATATATTACGGGACGACCTATGATATTGCGCCTCTCACTATTAGAAACCACATATATATCAGCTATCGTCGCATCAATTTCAAAGCGTGAACCAGGGCCTAAAACATCGGTATTGGCTGTACTAGATAATGGTCTGATATCTTTAGCGAACGCAATACTTGAAGCCCGCTTTTGAATTATTTCTACCTGCTTATATTCTCTTTGATAAAAGTGCTGCATTTGCCAAAAGGTTGGGATTTCTTCTGCAGGTGTATTTGGATAATACATATCGTAGATGTCTTGAAATCTACGATGTGAAAATGACAATGTATTTTTCTTTTCAGTTAATAAATACTTTTCAATTGCTCGTCGGAATAAGCGCTCAATATCTTCATTTATAATTGCACCGATACCAGCCGTATATATTCTAGGTCTTCCCAGCTTTTTATCTGTAGCTTGGCGTTTCTTGCCCTTTGCCCCTGACTTTTTATAATCTGGTAACATCGCATTTTCATTTTGTCCTCTTTGCCAATAACGACGCAAAAGATTATATAATGTTGGTTTAGTGGAACCCTTTTCCTCAATAACTTCTTTAACTCTTGCCGCTCTGACATTTGGAAAAACGGCTTGATGATCAATAATAATAGGCTGAATCAAAGCAAAGTTTTTCTCTCTTTTCCCCCAAGCTATACTTTCTTCATCCGGGTTTTCTAATGTAAGAAACTCAAATGGATCTGATTCTCTTGTTAATACGCCTTCATCAACAGCATCCATCAATTCCTTTTGGCTTACAATAGATGGAAATGCACGATCATCATATAAAGGTATCCAGACAATTTCTTCTGGAAAAATGATTAAAATCCGATATAACGTTTCATTAAACGCCAATACTTCATTAATTCGAAACACGGCGCGCCTCCCTTATTGCTAAAATATCCCCAATATTTAGATCTGATGCTTTAAGTTTTTTAAATGGAATAAAAATATCAAACTTAAAGTAACGTTTGGCCATTAACTGCCGAACTTCCAGCAATGACTCTCCTAACTCCATGTTATAGGCTGTATCCAATTTACGAGTCACATTGATTAAGCTCTGATCTCCATCCGCTTTAAATGCATATGAATAAAAATCAATACGGTCGGTCATTACATCGTCATCAATTTCATCTAGTTCAGCAGGGTATAACCATTTGATATTCTGAAAAACAACTTGAGGTATCTCTTTTTCAGTCACTATTTGCCATGGCACAGACTTACTTTTCCAATAACGTCGTTCAAGCTCCAGCTTTTCAACAGTTCTAGAATCTTGTAAATCTTTTGCATATTTAGCCTGAAGAGAAAATTTAGGACAGATAGGTTCGTTAGTATTAACCAAAAAATCAGAAGACATAATTTGATCTATGCCCTGAACTTGCGGATGTTTAATCCCTGCTTCGATAGCTAAAGCTTGAGTTTCTTCGAGTAGTAACGGAAATTGTTCTCGAATATCAGTTGTTGCAGTTCGCCACTCTAGAATTAAAAATACAGCTAGCTCCAGATCTGACAATAGATGATGAGTTCGGCGGCTTGTATGTCCAAAAACACGATTAGATCGCCCCTTGGACGCCAAATCACGTACTGTTAACCAAGGTAGGTAGTTTTCACCATGACCAGACCCTCTACCTTCTTTTATCCATTTGTCATTTTTTGCTGGAGAATTAAAATTCTTTTTTCCTGCCATAATAAAAAACCACCAGATCTTGTGCCTTTTTTAAGCATAGACCGGATGGTTTTAGTAAGCAACTTTATTACTTGGTAAAGAACTTTAATACTTAGTAAAGAACTTTATTACTTTCCCACAACCACAAAAACACTTATCATATTGATTACTCTACAGTTACTGACTTTGCCAAGTTGCGAGGTTGGTCAACATCAGTGCCTTTGATCACGGCAACATAATAAGATAATAATTGTAATGGAATGGTATAAACGATAGGCGCTAAAATATCTTCAACCTGATTTACGTTTACGACACGCATTGTTTCATCTGATTTAAATTCTGACGCTTTATCAGCAAATACGTAAATGATACCGCCACGAGCACGCACTTCTTCTACGTTTGATTTAAGCTTTTCTAATAATTCATTGTTTGGTGCGACAACTATGATAGGCATATCAGCGTCTATTAACGCTAATGGACCATGTTTTAGCTCGCCTGCCGCATAAGCTTCCGCATGAATATAAGAAATTTCTTTAAGTTTTAATGCCCCTTCCATTGCGATTGGATATTGGTCGCCTCGGCCTAAAAATAATGCATGGTGTTTATCTGCAAACTCTTCAGCTAAGCCTTCAATACCTTCATCTAAAGAAAGCGCTTCTTCTAATTTATTAGGCAGTTCTTTAAGTGCCTGAACAATCGCTTTTTGAGGTAGTCCCTTTTCCTGTGCAATTGATGCCACTAGCATTAACAAGCCAACTAATTGCGTCGTAAATGCTTTAGTAGAAGCAACACCTATTTCCGTACCCGCTTTAGTCATAAAGGCCAAATCAGATTCACGTACTAATGATGAGCCAGCAACATTACAAATAGTCATAGATGCCATATAACCTTGCTCTTTAGCAAGACGCAATGCAGCTAACGTATCAGCTGTTTCACCTGATTGAGAAATAGTGACTAATAAGCTATTTTCATGCACATAAGATTTACGATATCTAAACTCTGAGGCAATTTCGATATTACAACTCACACCTGCGTACTGCTCTAACCAATAACGGGCAACCATTCCAGAGTGGTAACTCGTACCACAGGCAATAATTTGCACATGTTTTACTTGGCTAAAAATATCAGTCGCCTGCGTACCATTAAATGCACCAAACGCATCTAATGCAACAGTATTTTCATTTAATCTGCCTTCAAGAGTATTACGTACAGCAACAGGTTGTTCGTAAATTTCTTTTAGCATGTAATGGCGATACTCACCTTTACCCGTATTGTCGTTAGTGGCATTTGATTCATGCTGCTCACGCTCAACGGCATTACCGTCTTTATCAAATATCTCTACCGATTCACGTGTAATGCGAGCAACATCACCTTCTTCTAAAAAGATAAAATTACGCGTTACAGCTAGAAGAGCGAGCTGATCTGAGGCAATGAAGTTTTCGCCTAAACCTAAACCGATTACTAACGGGCTGCCAGAGCGTGCAACTATCATTTCATTAACGTTTTCTTTATCAAAAACAACAGTACCGTAAGCGCCTTCTAACTGTTTTACACTCGCTTGTACTGCTTCTAATAAGCTTGAAGTTGTTTTACGCATATCATGTACTAAATGCACCATAACTTCGGTATCAGTATCCGATAAAAACTTATAACCTTTGGTTTTTAAGCTTGCACGTAATTTTTCATGATTTTCAATTATGCCATTATGTACCAATGCAATTTGATCATTTGAAATATGCGGGTGAGCATTTACTTCTGTTACACCACCATGAGTAGCCCAACGAGTATGTGCAATACCAGTTGTGCCTTTATGACCACTTTCGTTTAATGCACTTTCAAGGTTTGCAACTTTACCAACTGACTTTACTGTATTTAATTGAGTACTGCGTTTGCCCTCATTTGAAACAAGTGCCACACCAGCCGAGTCATATCCTCGGTATTCAAGGCGCTTTAAACCTTCTACTAATATTTTATTTACTGGGCGTTCTGCAACAGCCCCAACTATTCCACACATATTTATCTCCTGCACGGGTGTATGGTTAATATCCTTATGGATATGTTTATTTGCTTACTTCAGCACAAATAAGTTGTACGCCACAGCCTTTAATCGCTTGGCAAATATCTTCTGCCAAGTTGTTGTCGGTTATTAAGGTTGTAACTTTATGCCAAGGTAATTCTAAGTTTGGTATTTTTCGTCCAATTTTGTCTGACTCTACCATTACTATCACTTCTCGAGCAGATTCCGCCATCACTTGGCTTAATCCCATTAATTCATTAAATGTTGTTGTACCACGTTCAATATCAATGCCATCGGCACCAATAAATAACTGATCAAAATCATAAGAACGTAATACTTGTTCAGCAACTTGCCCCTGAAAAGACTCAGAATGTGGATCCCAAGTACCCCCGGTCATCAATAAAGTAGGTTCATTTTCAAGTGATAACAATTGATTAGCAATATTCATTGCATTTGTCATTACCAATAAACCACGTTTATTTGAAAGCTGTGAGATCAAAGCCGCTGTTGTTCTACCACTGTCAATAATAATACGATTATGGTCTTTAATGAGGTTAGCAGCCGCTTTGGCGATTGCCATTTTGCGACGCGAAACGAGTTCTTCGTTGCTTTGTGCAACAATTTCTTGTGGTAACGCAATTGCGCCACCGTAACGACGTAATAGTAGACCGCTTTTTTCTAATGCGGTTAAATCCTTTCGAATCGTAACTTCTGACGTTTCAAATTTTTCAGCCAAAGTATCCACACTTACTTCTCCAGATTCATTAACCTGATTCAATATAGTATGGCGTCTTTGTTGTGTATTTCGTTTTGTCATTTGTTAGATTTAAGTTTCGATTCGAAAGATAAGGGTATTAAAACAAAACTTGTTATAAATAACAATGATCGGATATAAAAAATTCGACTTAATAAAAACCCCTTCATTTAAAAGGTTTTAAACCCCTCTTTTATAAACCGACCAATAAAATACTGGTCGGCAATAGATAATTATCGAATTAACTTAGTGGCCGTCCAAGTATCTCCAGAATATAAATCAATACCTTTGAGCATATTAGGTAATTTTTCAGTTATTTTATAAATTCTCTTACAACCAGAATAATTCATACCATCTGGTAAATCTGTGCAAAAAGTAATAACACCCGATTCGGTTACACTCTTATTATTTATAGGATAAAACTTACCTGAACTTAATATAGTTATTAACCCGGCCTCCGTAGTGAATTCTAATTTTTTTCGCTTCGTTTCAGATTCATGATCTTCTAAAAGTAACCATGATGTACCTGCCAAACTGTCAAAATTAACAAGTGCATTATTATCTTGCAGTTTATATTTGACCTCTCCTCCATTTGTTAACCAAACAATATCAGGTCGATTATCGCTATTCATATCTATAAATTGAAATGATTTAATATCACCATCTTCCAAAAGAACTTTTGTATCTTGGTATTCAACCTCAACCGCTTTACTAGTAAAAGCTAAGATTAGAGTTGCTAGCGTTAGAGCTGAAAATTTTGTATTCATTATTAAAATCCTAATATTATTGTTCCGATTAACGATATTGCTAACCAGCCACACCAACATACCATCGATTTTAAATACGCAAGTTTTACAAAATTAACTAATTTAGTTTTATAATGTAAAAATAAATGTTGCCCCCTATTTTGGAAACCAAGTAAATTATCAGGGAGTTTTAAATATAAATTAACGGATTAATAATGTTAAAAAAAACATTTATATATGTTGCCATAGTCACAAGTTCATTTACTTCATACGCTGAATTATTTTCAGAAAGCTACTATAAAAAACTAACTCCTCATTTTTCAGGCTACCTTGAAGAACTAAAAGAATTTAATAGCAATTTAGTTAAATCTGATTTTATTGCGTGTGATTTAGCAGATCAAAAAATTGATCCGTGTGATGCTGATAAAAGTAAATATTTATATGACTACGCAACTGGAAATTACGGTAAAAAAATCAAACGAAGAAATGGTTTTGCCATCGATAATTCAAACCTGAATTATTTGGAAAATGAACTGTTATCTGCACATGCTGAATATCTAAAACAAACAACACAAGAAGCAAGACAACGTGTCGCAGAATATTTAGAAAACACCAACAAAGCAAAAAAATAGAAGCTCTATACAATTAAACATAAATTCACATACTCAAGTAAAAACTAGACATAGCACACTTCTTTAAAAACGGCCTTAAATCAATACATAATTGAATTCAAAGACCGTTTAAAAGGCTTTATGTAAAACGGGCACTTACACTAAGTTATTTACAGGGTAGTCTCTTGCGCAACTTGCCTCGCTTTATCTAACATAATGTGGCCATCTAATAAACGTACCGTTCTACTTGCATATTGAGCATCTTTTTCTGAGTGAGTCACCATAATCACAGTTGTACCTTGCGCATTTAGTTCTTTGAGCATATTCATCACTTCTTCACCATTTTTTGAATCTAGATTGCCCGTAGGTTCATCGGCTAATATAAATTTAGGGTCGGCGATTAAGGCTCTTGCAACAGCAACTCTTTGTTGTTGACCTCCTGACAACTGCTGTGGAAAATGCTCACTTCTATGGTCTATCTCTACACGTTTTAATATGGCCTCAACTTTTTGTTTACGTTGTGCTTTTGATACCTTTAAGTACATCAAAGGTAACGCAACATTTTCATATACAGTCAACTCATCAATTAAGTTAAAGCTCTGAAATACAAAGCCAATTGCTGTTTTACGTAATTGCGCCAAACGCGTTTCACTAAACTGCGATATATCTTGGCTTTTACCAGAGTCAGTAAATTCATATTGACCTGAACTCGGTGAATCTAACATGCCTAAAATAGATAATAATGTAGATTTACCACAGCCTGATGGCCCCATAATTGCTAAAAACTCACCTTGTGCCACCGATAAATTAATATTATTAAGAGCGGTTGTTTCAACATCTTGTGTACAAAATACGCGTGATAATTGCGTTAATTTAATCATTCTTTAAGTCTCTTAATGAAAACATTATTCATAACGTAATATGAGTGAAGGTCTTGTACTAGCAGCTTTAAACGCAAGGCTTGCCACTGTAACCCAAGTGATAACAGCGATGCACAAAGCTGCAAATAAATATACCCACACGGTTTGATTTACACGGTCACTAAAGTTAGCAAGCCAATCACCCAACAACCAATAACTCACAGGAAAAGCGATGGCGATACTCATCAAAATCAGTAATAAAAATTCTTTAGCTAATAAATTTACTAAGCTAAAACGTGATGCACCTAATACTTTTCGAATGGCAATTTCTTTTTGCCGACGAATAGCTGCAAAAGAAGCCAAACCAAACGTACCTAAACTCGTTAAAAATATAGCGAGTAAACTAAATAACGTCACCATGTCTAAAGCTTTATTTTCATTTTTATGGACTGCTTTATAATCATCTTTTACTAAGCTAATTGTGATATCACTTAACCTAAGTTCCTGCTCTACTAGAGCGTTAATTTGGGTAATGAGAGTATTCACATCAGGTGTTGAAGTTTTAATGACGATATTACTCAATACATTTGTATCTCGGCCTAAAGCAAATGAAATGGGTAATGATTGTTGGCGTGCAGAGCCTATCTTTACATTTTCAATAACACCAACAACACTTGCAGTTAATTTAGAGCGCGCAATACTGAGCTCCATTCCCACGACAGAATTTAAATCGCTATAACCTGCCAACTGCACCATTTTACGGCTCACTAATACACCTAGTCTGCGATTTCCTTCTTCATCAACTTGATACCATTCACTATTAAATTTTGGCAAAAAATCTCGACCTGCCAATAATTTCAACCCTAATACTTCCGCAGCATAAAAACCAGTAGCGACACTCGGTTGGGCACCCGTTAAGCGTTCACCATTAGGCCAGGTAAAGTGATACTCACCATCCATATCATTCGTTAAATCAGTGCCTGTTAATGTAACTTGCTTAACACCTTCCAAGCGTGTCATCGCTTCTAATAAAGTATTATTGTCTCGTTTAAAAACGACATCCGTAGGTAACCCTTTAACAATAATACGCCCGTGCTTTTCATACCCTACATCTAAATTGTTAACTAACGTCATTTGTTGATATAAAATAATTGCCGCAATTATTAACCCCACCGATAGGGCTCCTTGCAAACACAAAGTCAGTTTTCTGATAAAGATAGCTGTACCACCCCGGACTAAATCACCACTAAGCACACGTTTGGCACTAAAAGATGAAATAAATAATGCGGGATATAATCCAGATAACAGACCAACAGTAAAAATAACAGCGATAGTGACAAGCATAAATTGTGAGCCATAATTCAAACTAAGATCTCTATCCATCACCTGATTAAAGCTAGGTAAGCCAATTTCAATTAAAGCAAAGGCCAATATTCCAGCCAGCGAAACCACAAACAAGGACTCAGTTAAAAACTGAGTAATAAGCTGACCTTTACTTGCCCCAAGTGCTTTACGCACACCAACTTCTTTTGCACGCTTAGCCGATTGTGCAATGCTCAAATTAATAAAGTTGATACTGGCTATCAATATTAAAATCACACTTAGACTTATGCAAATTTGTAGGGTTGCAAAAGATCCACCTTTTTTCATTTCAAAAGGACCGTTACTATTGAAATGTAATTGTTCTAAGTTGACTAAATCTATTTTTATTTGTTGCCATCGTTTCGATTTTCTCCTGAGGTGAAGTTGCTCAGTCATTGCTTGTGAAATTTTTTGAATATCAGCATGCTGACGCAATTTAAAGTAGTTATATCCCCATGATCTCGCCAAGAAATCAGCCGGTACTTGCGTTAAAGAATCAAACTTAAAATGCGTATTTTCAGGTAAATTTTTAAATACAGCACCTACAGTATATTGACCAGATTTGTAGCTTAATGCATTTCCAATGACTTCAATTGAGCCAAATAATCTCAGCGCTTCCTTTTCACTAAGCGCTAATTTATTGGGTGCGTGTAACGTATTTTTAATATCACCACGAATCACCTCTAAGGCAATAAAATCTAGGATATTATCGGTTGCCATATAAAAGTTTTTCAGTCTGTATCGCGTATTATCATTTTGTACTAAATCAATCGCATCTTCTCGATAATTAGGTAAATCTTTTGCTGTTATTAAGCTAAAAGCATCTAAAATATCAGCGTTTTTTTCTATTTCAGTCGCACTAGAATTAAGAGAAGTTCCGGTTATTTGTAAACCCCAAGCAGTAAAGTCTTGATGTGCTCTATAAATATGTTCACTATCAGGGTGTTGCTTATCGTATGACAATTCATTTTGAGCATAAAGTGCCATTAAAATTGCTGCTGTTAAGCCTATGCTAAATCCAATTAGATTAAGCAAAAAATGCTGTGTATCTTTTTTTATCGCACGTATTGCAGTTGTAATATAATTATTTAACATATTACTTTTCCTTATAAATTATTATTCATCACGTAATATGAGGGAGGGTCTTGTACTGGCTGCTTTAAATGCAAGACTGGCTACTGTAAGCCAAGTGATCACAGTAATAATCAAGGCTGAAGTTAGGTATACCCAAAGCGCCTGATCAATACGCTCATTAAAGTTGGATAACCAATCTCCAACTAACCAATAAGTAATGGGGTATGCAAGGGCAATGCTGATTATAATTAGCACTAAGAATTCTCTGGCAAGTAAATTCACTATACTCAATCGCGATGCGCCTAATACCTTTCGCATAGCGACTTCTTTTTGGCGACGCAAACTGGTAAATGAAGCTAAACCAAAAGTACCTAAACTGGTTAAAAAAATAGCCAATAAACTAAAAATCGTCACCATATCTAATACCTGATTTTCACTTTTATGCAGGGCTTTATAGTCATCACTTATTAAGCTAATGGTCACATCACTTAGTTGTAGTTCTTGCTCAACTAATGTGCGAATTTTAGCTACTAATGTGGGTATATCAGATGTAGATATTTTGAGTACAATATTGCCAAAACTATCAAAATAATTGTAATTATCAAAACTATCACCAAGACGAAATAAAATAGGCAGTGCTTGTTCTTTTGCTGAACCTAGTTTAACGTTTTCAACGACACCAACAACATTCGCAGATATATTAGAACCGGGCATAGTCAGCTTCATTCCCAATACTGACTCAATATTAGTATAACCCGCCAATTCAACCATACGCCGACTCACCAAAACAGCAAATATACGACTTCCTTGTTCATCAATGCGATACCAATCACTGCTAAATTGAGGTGAAAAGTCGCGACCTGCAAGTAATTTAAGCCCAAAGACTTCAGCGGCATAAAAACCAGTCGCAATACTAGGCGGTATACCCGTTAAGGTCTCGCCATTAGGCCAGGTAAATTCAGCTATACCACTAGATTCATCGGTAAAATCAGTATTCGTTAAAGTGACTTGTTCAACCCCTTGCAAACGTCTCAAACTACTCAATAAAGCATTGTTATCTCGTTTAAATATGGGCTGGGAGGGTAAATTTTTAACGATAATGCGAGATTTTTTTTCGTAGCCTAGGTCTAAATTATTCACCAGTTCCATTTGCTGGTATAAGCTAATGGCAGCAATTATTAATCCCACAGATAGGGCGCCTTGCAAGCATAAAGTGAGTTTTCTAACAAAAATAGCTGTTCCACCACGAACTAAATCACCATTGAGCACACGCTTTGCACTGAAAGATGCAATAAATAAGGCCGGATATAGCCCAGACAACACACCGACACTCAAAATGACCACAACCATTACCAGCATAAAAGATGAATTAAAGCTAAAACTCAACTGGCTATCTATAAGCTGATTAAACTGTGGTAGCCATAACTCAACTATGGCAAAAGCCAGCAACCCAGCTAGCACAACGATAATTAATGATTCAGTTAAAAATTGCATCACTAATTGTCCCTTAGTTGCCCCTAATGCCTTACGGACACCCACTTCTTTGGCACGCTTTGCCGATTGAGCAATATTCAGGTTAATAAAGTTAATACTTGCAATTAATATCAAGATCACACTTAAACCAATACAAGTTTGTAACGTAGCCAAAGAACCACCAAGTTTCATTTCGAACGGTCCGTTACTGTTAAAATGTAATTGCTCTAAGTTGACTAAAAACTGTGTTATTGACTGCCACTCCTCAGTTGGATTAATGACATGAAGGTGCTTTGTCATTGCTTGTTCCAACCTAGGTATATCTGCTTGAGGACGAAGTTTGTAATAATGAAATCCCCACTGACTGTCTCCAAATTCGGCTGGTAAGTGCATTAACGTATCAAACTTAAAGTGGGTATTTTCTGGTAAATCTTTAAATACGGCACCAATGCGGTATTGCCCTGTTGAATAGTTAAGTGTTTGATCTACGGCTTTAACCGCTCCAAATAACCGCAAAGCTTCGCTTTCACTAATAACAAGTTGGTTAGGCTGTTGTAAAGCCTTCTTGATATCACCTTCAAGCACCTCTAATGCAATAAATTCTAAAATATTATCAGTTGCGATATAAAAGTTATTCAAGCTATGGTAGGTACCTTTTTTCTCAACCAAATTTAGCGCATCTTCTTGGTAGTTAGGTAAACGTTCGGTGTTAATTAGCCTAAAAATTCCTTCAACATCTGCATTTTTTTCCATTTCAGACGCAATTCTGTAAGAAGATACGCCTGTTAATTGCATGCCCCAGGCAGTGAAATCTCCATGGGCGCGATACACTCGCTCACTATCGGGGTGCTGATTATCATAAGACAATTCATTTTGAGCAAATAGGGCCATTAAAATTGCCGCGGCTAAACCGATACTGAAGCCAATGACATTAAGTAAAAAATGTTGTTTATCTTTTCTTATTGCGCGCATTGCCGTGACAAAATAATTAACTATCATTTAAGCCACCTCAGCGGGCTGCGACTCTAAGTTAGTTTGATCTAGCATGATTTGACCATCTAATAAACGTACTAAACGATCAGCATAGCGCCCTTCCTTTTCTGAATGCGTTACCATGACCACTGTGGTACCTTCCTGGTTTAATTCTCGTAACATCATCATCACTTCATCACCATTTTTTGAATCTAAATTACCTGTTGGTTCATCTGCTAAAATCAACTTAGGATTGATAACTAAAGCTCTTGCAACGGCGACACGTTGTTGTTGTCCACCTGAAAGCTGTTGTGGTAAATGATCCGCCCTATGATCTATATCTACACGTTTTAAAATGGCGTCAACACGGTTTTTACGCTCCGATTTAGAGATACTTTGATACAATAAAGGTAACTCTACATTTTCATATACGTTAAGTTCATCTATTAAATTAAAGCTTTGAAATACAAACCCTATTGAAGCTTTACGCAGCTGGGCTAATTTCTTCTCACTATAATTAGCAATGTCTACACCTGAAAAATCAAAACTACCCGTAGTTGGTGAATCTAACATGCCTAAAATCGATAATAAGGTTGATTTACCACAACCTGAAGGGCCCATAATGGCAACAAACTCTCCTTGATTAACAGTTAAATTAATACTGTTAAGTGCTGTTGTTTCTAACTCTTGAGTTCTAAATACACGGCTTATATTCGTTAATGAAATCATATTTTATCCTTTAAACTTATTGTAAGTTAAGCTGCTGCGCTTTATCGAAATTGCTATAGTTTGAAGTGATCACTTGCTCACCAAGCGATAACCCATCAAGCACTTCAAAATAATGTTGATTTTTTTTACCTAAGCGAATATCTCTACGAACAGCTTTATCAGTTTCTTGATCTAATACATAAACCCAATTACCACCGGAGCTGGTAAAAAATGCACCTCGATTAAGCAATAAAGCCTTGTCTTTGTTGCCACCTAACATCAATTCAAGATTAATGCTTTGCCCACGCTTAATACTGCCGACCTCTTTTGGTAAATCGACTTCAATTTGAAATTGCGATTGGCTAACACGACTATCTATTTTGCTGACCTTAGCTGTCGCTTGTATTGCTTCAAGCTCAACCAGTACATCCATGCCTCGCTGTACTTGATTTAAATAAAACTCATCAAGCCTCACAACTAATTTATATTCATTAGGAATATCTATTTGCCCTAATCTTGCACCTTGGTTTTTTGATTCACCAATCTCAACATCTAACTCACTCAAGTATCCAGATACAGGCGCTTTTATTAATAAGTTTTCAAGATTATCACGCGCAAACTGTAGATTTTTTTCCAACATTTTAGCGCTGTCTTCTAGTTGTGCTATTTGCACCTTACGAATACTATTTTCCTGCTGTTGACGCTCTAATGTCAGGGTTTTTCGTGCATGGTAATAAGATAAGTCCTGTTCAATTTCATCTAAACGATCTTTTGCTAATACACCGTTTTTTACTAGTGGCTTAGACTGCTTTAACTTCCGTGATAAATGCGATATTTGCAAATCTATTTCCAATAAGTCTCGGCGTAAGTTTAAACGACTGGTTTCCATATTCATTTGCGTATTTCGTAAAAAATTAAGCTGCTCTGTGACTTGTGCTTCACGGCTCATAACATCAAGCTGTAAATTAGTATTACTTAAACGTACTAAAGGTTGGCCTTTTTCAACAAAGTCACCTTGTTCAACTAAACGTTGTTCCACTTGGCCACCAGCAATCGAGTCTAAATAAATACTTGTTTTTGGTACTACCTGACCACGTAAACTCAACGCATCAATAAATGCGCCTTGACTTACTGTACTAATAGTAACGCTTTGAGCATCTATATTTTGACTGCGACCTACTGATTGGCTTGATGAAAAAGCATAAGTAGCAACACTGATTACAACTATCACAAAAAATAAACTTATCTTTTTTAAAGCCAATAAGCCTTTAGGTCTTTCTATTTTTTTATCCAATTCACTATTCCAGCTATCACGTTTCATAATGAAACTATTACAATTGCCATGCCAAATTATTTTTCACTTAAACTCAATGAGTTATAAAAACTTAAATTTTATAACCTATTTAAAGTGTCCACGTATAGAACAGTTAAACGTCCATAAATGGACACTTTGTAGTAAGTGGAGTAGAGTAAAAAGGGAAAATAATACGTAACATTAAGGATAAAAATGAAAGCGCCTGGCAGCATTTTAGTAGTAGATGATAACCAAGACATTTTGATTGCGGCTAAATTATTACTTAAAAAACATTACGATATTATTAAAACAACGGACTCCCCTTTCGAAATAGAAAGTTATATCAAACAATTTAATCCCGATGTAATAATTTTAGATATGAACTACAGCCAAGACTCAGTCAGCGGCAAAGAAGGTTTTTTTTGGCTCAATAAAATTCTCAACATCAACCCTCATATTGTAGTGATCATGATGACTGCGTATTCAGATATTAAATTAGCAGTTGATGCTATAAAGGCTGGCGCAACTGATTTTATTGCTAAACCCTGGCAAAATGATCAACTCTTAGCTGCTATCGCTGTGGCTTTTAACCATGTAAAAACTAAAAATGAAGTCGCACAGCTTACACAAAAAAACCAAGAACTAAACCAAGTATTACAAGGCCATGAACATGCATTTATTGGTCAAAGCAAAGCAATGCAAGCTGTATTTCAAACAATCGAAAAAGCCGCCAAAACTGATGCAAATATTTTAATTTTAGGAGAAAGTGGCACAGGTAAAGAATTAGCTGCCAGAGCAATACATCAAGCCAGCTTACGTGCTAAAAATCCTTTCATAAGTTTAGATATGGGATCTGTACCCGCCAGTGTATTTGAAAGTGAATTATTCGGTCATAAAAAAGGCGCATTTACCGATGCAAAAACAGATAGATTAGGTCGTTTTGAACTCGCACATTCCGGTAGTTTATTTTTAGATGAATTGGCAAATTTACCATTAAATCAACAAACCAGTTTACTTGCTGCATTGCAAAACCGACAAGTGACACCAATTGGTAGCAGTAAAGTCGTTGATGTTGATATTCGTTTAATTTGTGCCACTAATGATGATTTGCACCAAGCTGTTGAAGAAGGCCGGTTTCGCCAAGATTTATTATTTAGGATCAATACCGTTACAGTGCACTTACCTGCGTTAAGAGAACGCAAAGAAGACATTCCATTACTCGTTAATTATTATCTTGAATATTATGGCAACAAATATAAACGTTCACTCAGTATTAGCAAAGAGCATATGAATTCATTATCACACTATGATTGGCCAGGTAATGTAAGAGAATTAGCACATACGATAGAAAGGGCAATTATTTTAACTGAAGGCGAAAGTTTAGATATTAGTTCTGTGATGAATATTTCAAAACCTAAAAGTATCACTCACGACATAGTAGAATTTAATCTTGAAACTGTTGAGCACAACACCATACGTGCGGCATTAAAACATTTTCAGGGAAATGTAAGCCATGCGGCAAAAGCGCTAGGTTTAACCCGCGGTGCTTTATATCGCCGTTTAGATAAATACGGTTTATAAAATATGAAATTAAACATGCCGCTTATATTTATGAGTAAATTATCACTATTCTCAGTATTGCTATTACTGTCTGGGTATTGCTGGCAACAATATGGCATATCAGCGGTATTTTTGGTTATCTGTATACTCATGTTTTCCTCTGCTTATTTATTATATAAACAACTTGCTCGACAACATCAAACCACCAGCAATATCATTAGAGCATTAGCCAATGGCGATGTTAGCTTAGGCTTGCCTTTACATCACCCATTACGTTCACAGTTTGATCAAGTTAGAGATCAAATGAAATCATCAAGATTTTCAGAACAAAAACAAATACAATTTTTGCAGGCTTTATTATTACATTTAGAACATGCCATTTTAGTAATCGATGATACGGGGGAAATCATACAAAGTAACCCTGCGAGTGAAAGGTTGTTAGGGAAATTACCAAAAAACATTAAACAACATACACAGTTAGAAACTTTAATTAATGATATGCAAAATCAAAAAAAATCCACTTTAGACTGGTATTATGGCGAGCAAAGCGATGTATTATCAGTGCATTTAAGCCAGGCACACATTCAAGATAAACAGCTTAAAATTATCAGTATTCAATCTATCTATAACGCATTGCAGGCAAAAGAACAGCAAGCCTATAAAAGACTAACAAAGGTACTTACTCATGAAATTGCCAATTCAATTACTCCTATGGCTTCACTCGCTAATACAAGTTTAGATTTAATGCCTAAAAACTTAACTTTTAATGATGAAGAAGATAAACACGATTTAAGTTTTGCACTTCAAACCTTAGCAAATAGAAGTCAGCATTTAAGTGATTTTATTGCTAGCTTTAAGCAAATTAGTAATTTAGCATCACCCCAATTAACTTCCGTAAACTTAGCGCATATTATTGAACAAGTTATTACTTTATTTAAACAGCAAGCGACACAAAATAAAGTAAACATTTCATTCTGCTCAACACAAAATACATTAATGATGATCGACGTATCTCAAATTGAACAAGTTTTAATTAATCTAATTAAGAATTCGTTCGAAGCAATTGAGAAAAAAGAAACTAAAAAAATTACGCTTAAATTAAAGCAAAACCACCTAAATCAGGTTTTACTCGATATTACAGATAGCGGAGATGGCATAAATGAACATGCTTCAAATATGATATTTGTGCCATTTTTTACGACTAAACAACAAGGTTCTGGTATAGGGCTTAGTTTAGCCCATCACATTATGGTACAACATGGGGGCGATTTAGCTTATATAGATAAACCAGATGTTGGCGCCTGTTTTAGATTAACCTTTAACTAATGTAAAGAATAAGGCAATTTAAAGCTCCGTATGCTTCCTTGAGAATTAGATACTACATCAAACAACATAAATTCATTTTTTATACCTGTATTCACATTAAAGCCCACATTAGATAAACGTGCATTTGAAGGTAAAATATTATTCATCACCTTTCTTTGCCCTGTTGTTAAGTTAACCTTTTGTATTTGATAATTTTTATCATCGATATAATAAAAATTATCTGCACTGAATTCTGCATTTGTGAAATGTTTTATTTGAATATTATTACTTATAATTTCGTCCTGTGCTGATACCAAGTTTAACTTATGCAAGGCTTGTGCTTTATAATTATAATAATATAAGACAGAACCACTTTCAGACTCTAAAGCTAAAGGGCCAGCATCTTTTACTAATCGTTTTCTACTGTTATCAACTAAATATAAACGGAACAAACTATATTCCTTACCAGATAAATAACCAAGCACAAAAGACGTGTTATCAGTAGACCAAGTAATTATTTGCTCATAAGGTTTTAACTTAATTTTTTTTATTGTTCTTTTTGAACTGACATCAATAATAAATAGGTAATTTTGTTTATCTTTATTTATTTGAATAGCTAATTTTTTATCATCTTTTGACCAATGAATTTGATCAATGCGATCAAATTCTTGCGTTGTCAGTCTTTGTTGATCTTTTCCTTTAGCATTTGCTAACCAAACTTCCTGAGCACCCGTTCTGTTACTAATAAATGCAAGTTGATCTGTATGATTTGAAAACTGTCCATCGTAATCATTTGCCGTTGAGCTGACCAAACTCATATTGGTATTTTCATTTATATCATGATGTATAATATCCCTTTGCCCACGAGACTTCATATAATAAACACGATCATTTATCGGGTTTATTACAGGTTGCCTTAAAGTTGATTTATCACTACTTACTAATAAAGGGCTCAATTTTTTCTGTTGTTGCTCAGAGTTTAAAATCGTATACCAAAGCCCCCAGCGAGATTGCTGAATGTGTGAGAAAAGTAAAAAATTTTCAGTTCTGCTAAGTGTTAAGTGCGAAATAAAACTCTTACTTGTAAATAGCGTTTCTGTATGTGCATGTTTAAAATCATATTTAATAACTTCACTTTTATTACCCGCTAACCCTCGAACAAAAACTAAAGTTTTTCCGTCTCGGGTAAATATTGGTGTACGCTCTTGATAATATAAATAATCTAATTTAGGAAAGAGCTTGTAAGATTGATAAATTTCACTCTTTTCACTTCTCATTTTATGACTAACGATGTCTATTCCTCTCAAATGAGAGCCAACCAAAGAAGCATTGTTTTTTTGACAAAAAATCATCATATTTAAAGGTTCAGACCAAGCTAAACAGCTTATAGCTTTTTCATTTCTGTATATGATGTTTTCAGTTAAGTCATCAAGTTGCTTACTAACAATACGACATTCATTTTTCAGCTTACACCGAACAAACACCACAGTTTTGCCATCGTCAGACCATTGAGGATATGCCTCTTTACTGGCATTTTTTGTAAGCTGAATCACCTCACTCGTTATTAAGTTTTTAATAAAAACATTGTCTTGTTTATCTTGGGGTGAGCTATGTATAAATGCTAGCCATTGCCCATTTTTACTTATCGCAGGCTCTCTCTCAAGACCAGGAAGAGAAGTTTCAGGCTGAGATTGTATTGGTTGCTGAGGTTTTATAGATGGTTTTGTTTGATCTGCTAATATATCTTTGCTGTATATATAGGGGATCACTAATAAAACGCCAATACATATAAAAATTAATGAAAAATAATATTTCTTAAACTGTGAATTATTTTTTAGGTTGTTTTCTATTGGTAACCTTTGTGGAGAAACTTGGCAGCGATAACCTTTCTTAGAAATAGTCGCAAAATAAAGAGGGTTTTTAGCACTATCAGAGAAAGCCCGTCTCAACTCAAATATAGTTCGAGTCACAACTTCATCACCAACCACTAGCCCATGCCAAACTTCATCCATTAAAGTTTTACGACTTATTACCTGCCCATCATTTTCAGCCAACATAACCAGAACAGCCATAACTTTCGGCTCCAGTTTTATGACCTTTTCATCAATAAGTAGCTCACTTAATTCAGGTGAAACCAGAATGTTATTTAAATAAAAGGGTGAACTGCAAAGTTTATTTTGCAAATCAAAACTGCTACAACCCATTAAAAATCCTTAAAAAATATTTCCATCATAAAAACTTTATTTTTTCATCAGGTATTTTACGACTGTTTATTTCAAGATTCTAGTGGCATCAAACAACACAATAAAAAGTTAAGCCAGTAAACAAAAAAATACTGCTTTATGAATATTTGTTTGATGAATTCAACCTCTGTGGTTATTCACAATGAATAATAATGACAGGCAACAAAACCATTTTATTCTGTTGCTTAATTAAATTAAAAATTAATCTGAAAATATAAAAACAAAAGGAAGTTAACATGAAATTATTTTATTATCTGGCGATAGGTTTAAGTGCATTTTATTTATCGACAGCTCATGCAGGTACTGCGAAAAGTAAAAGCTTTTCTCGCATGGGCGTACAATCTTATACCTACAGCTCAGATGTACTATCTCGTGATTATGTCATCGACATAGTGTTACCTCCGGGCTTTAACCCAGCAGATAGCACCACCAAATATCCAGTGATTTATATCCTTGACGGTTATATTCAATTTCCTATGGTCGGTTTTAACCTTTACCAAGAACAATTACCTGGAGATGATGGTGTTGGTAAAATTCCTCGTGCCATTATTGTGGGTATTGAGCAACCTATCACTAGTTATGATTGGAAATTACGTGCACTTGATATGACGCCTACAGAAATAGAAAAAAATGGAAGTCTTATCGGCGGTGGCGCTGATAATTTTTTAACTTTTCTAAATTCTGAGTTAAAGCCGTTTATCAATTCAACTTATTCTGGAAATGAAAATGATCAAACCCTTTTAGGGCACTCATTAGGTGGTTTGTTTGGTCTGCATACCTTATTTACGCAACCTCATAGTTTTAGCCGTTATGTGATCGGTAGTCCAACAACTTGGTGGGATAATGACTATATTTTTAGCAAAGAGCAAAACTATGCTGCATCCAACACAGATCTAAACAAAAATGTTTTTCTATTTGTTGGAAGTACAGAAACTTGTAATGCAGATGGAGAGTTATGTGGTGTTGAAGACGTTAAAAAAATAACACGACGCCTAAAGTCCAGAAATTACGAAAACTTAATCATAAAAAGAAAAATACTGAAAAAGGAAAATCATAACTCAGTCATTGCACCAGGGTTTAATCGTGGTGTTGAGTTTGTAATGAATGCAAATAACAAATAACAAATAATCAATTATTTGTTATTAATAATAAAAAACATTTAGTGGAGCAGTATTAAAGTGTAATATTGCTCCACTATGTATTCAAACCCCAGCTTATAGGATTATTGATACCCTCTCACAGGAAGCACTTCTGAAATCTCATCATCTAGCAAATTTAGAACACTTTCATATCCATGTATTGGTAACCAGCCGAGTTCTTTTTGTGCCAAAGTAGAGTCATAAACACGATCTAATGACTTAGGTAAATCCCACCCCCTACTTTCAAATGTTTCAACAAGATTTTGAGCATATTCGCGTAAAACAACATCTGCATTTTGATATAAATTTTCACAACAACACTTATTAAATGGCGTTGGTCCTGAAATAATAAAGCGTCTGAAACCTGGCAAACGTTTTTCGACAGTACAAGCATGGGCACTGGCCACATCTCTCACATCAATGCCTCTCGTTAAACGATAAACAGCCATTAAATCAGCTGGCTCAGGAAAACACCGTGATATTTGGAGAATCGTCACAGGTAAATTGAAAAGATTTGATATTTTTTTCAAGGGCTTGCTCTGCTTTAATTTTTGTTTTGTGATATATCGTTTTAGGCTGAGGTACGATACTTTCATTTACCCAACCTGCGGCACCATCAGGCGTAGATGCAAAACCATAAACCGCTGTACTACTAGTGAATACAAAGTGTTTTATGCCTTGCTTTATGCCAAGCAGTGCAAGCTGTTCAGTGGCATGTGTATTTATTTCTTCAAATTCATCATCTGACACCGTTCCAACATGTGGGGCATGTAATGCTGCGGTATGAATAATCACTTCAACATCTTTCAATAATTTAGTCATAAAGTTGCTATCACGTATATCACCCACATAGTCAGCTGTTGAACATGGGATTTGGTCTACCCCTACAACTTGATGTGTTTTCATAAGCTTAATATATATCGCTCTGCCAACTCTTCCAGCAGTACCCGTAATTAATATTTTCAATTTAGCAGCCTGTTATGTATTCAATAAATAACTTTAAGAATGTATTAAAGTTAAAACCAATTTTAAAATATACAAAACATTAAACCAACTGCTAGGCTAAATAATCCACAAAAAAACGAACTTTCGGTGATAAGTGTCGATGCTCTTTTTATATTTATTGCAGTCTAATTCAATCTCCAAATATAGTCGGTAGCTTTATTTTCGCCTAAAAACAAAGCGCTACATCTATCAAAAATCTATTTCTACAAATAATATATTTTTGATAAGACCTTTTAGAGCTAAATTTCATATTGTGTCAGTAATTTAAAAACAAGGAGTTACCTATGAAGGTTAACCTAGCAGGCTATTTACTAAAATTTGTATTTTCTTACATCATATTGTTCACAATCCCCATATCAACGGCTTGGGCTGGAGAAGTTGAAAATTTTATAACTAAACTTAAAACACACTATCAAAAAGCACCTTCACTTGAGGTTTTTTCTCTAGACTATCACTACTTAGGTGTAAGCCACTATCAAGATTGGGATTATCAAGCACCGCAAAGATATATGGCACTGAGAATGGTTGAAATTGATCTATCAAAAGAGCAATTTTTCGAAAATGATATACATCATTTTTCTGGTGGTCGAACATTTAATAGGATTCAATTTCAAAACGATAAGCACAGTTTGTTTTATGATAAAAATGGAATCGCTTTGGGTAAACGTATTATTAAGCAAAGTATGGATAGCTTTCAGGAAATCAAAGGACACATTTTCATGAATATCGATTTTCTAGCTATAAAACCATTACTTGAAGAACAAAATATTACAGCAACCATCAAACTTCACCATGACAAAATACGAGGTAAAGTGATGTTGTCACACAAAACCTCTGATAACAGTGAAATTGATTATGTGTTTAGTGATAATTCGTTGCAACTGATATCAATAAACAACAAGTCACAACTAAAGATCTATGTTTATGATGACTATCAAACCACCAAAGGCATAACCTTTGCCAGATCTATTTTGAAATATTATGGAGGTGCAATTAACCCTACCTTTATACATAGAATTAACCAATTAAACATACTTGAAAAAATTGAACCTACGAGATTTCAAATTCCAAAAGAATTTGGCCCCATCATTCCAAAAAATGACAAAACATTAGTATCAGAGAAAATTGCACCCGATCTTTATCTCGTGACAGATGCATCAGCCAGTCGCAATGTATTATTTAAAATAAATGATGCTGAAATTATGGTTTTTGGTGCTCCTGTTAGTCCTGAATTAGCAGAGCAAACGATCAAGCTAATTCTTAATCAGTTCCCAAACAAAAAAATCACCTCTGTCTATGTAACCCACCCCCACAGTGATCATATTGCAGGTCTGCTTGCTTATACCAAACGAGGTATAGTGATCCGTGCCGATGCGTATAGTATCTCTGCAATAAAAGCCTATCCTCTTTTTTCTAAAGATATTTCAACATTCAAGTTCCAAACCATTAAACATAATCAAGTAATTGATGGTGTACACTTTTATGTTTTGGAAAACTCGCATTCTAAAAGACAAAGTTTTGTTCATTTCAAGAACGCAGGGATCATTTATCAGGCAGATTTTCTTGAAGTTGCTTTTGATAATTCTATTGCCAAGGTAATACCAAATTTCACCAAAACTTTTATTGATTTCATTCGAGGTAAGTCACTTAACTTCAGTCGAATAGTCGGTCACCACCGCAATAACAATATTTCAGTTGAAGTTATGAATAAAACCTATGATGCTATTTTGTAATAGTAGAATACCTTGTAAAAGATTCATTTAAGGGTTTAGTGTACGCAATTTTATTTCATTATCGCTTCGCCATTTTGCTGTGGCGTTGTCATCAATGAACTGAGAATAAAAATCACAATTTATTTGTAGGCTACATAAAAGCAGCGCAACATCTAAACTCAGCGATCTATTTCCTGCAAGCTGCGCTTGTTCAAAGGTTCGAAGAGCGAAGCTGATCATCTTCTTTGTTTGCTGTTTAGCTTGTGCCATTAAGGTTTTGAGATAAGAATTATTGCTATTGTCTGAGGTCACACTATCAATTAAAGCTTGGGCCTCAACCAATCGATTTTGTGTTATGTAATATTGCATTAATTGTCTTCGACTTGACTCTGCAGCCCAATGCTCAGGTGTTAAGGCTGTAAGTTTAAGAACTTGCTTTAGGTGAGGCTCTTTTTCCGATAGCGCTTTAGCGAAAGTTGCATACCGATAAGATATCAAAGCAAAGTGATACTTGGGTAACTGGTAAGCATTCATTTTTTTCTCAGCCTGTTGTAGATAAAGATCTCTATCACCATCATTCTGGTAATTATGTGCTAACACAGCTAAATAAATGAGCGCTTCTATCTCACCAAGCTTATTATTGGCACCATAAGCAAGCTGCGCAGATGTTAGTAAACTGGTTTTAATTGCAGGGTAATTTTTATGCTGATGATCTAACCAAGATTGATAGTACCAAGCATGTGCTAGGTGCTTTAAGTCGTTTATTTTTTCAAATTGAACCATTGCTAATTTCAGCTTCTGAGAGCTTAAATCATACAACTTTTTTCGTGTTAGTATTTTACTTTGATAAAGCAGTGCTCTGCCCATATGTTGAGGTTTATTTTGAAACTGAGCGAGACTGAATAGTTTATCGGCCATAATCATGGCTTTTTCGAGTTCATCCGTTTTAAGGTAAACAATGCTCAGTTGTTGCAAAATATTAAGATCATTAGGCGATGCTTGATGAATAATAGACAACTTAGCCTGCTGCAGCTCAGGTGATTGAGGTTTATTTATTAAATCATATATAACGTCTTGTTTTAAATGTTGCAGTAGTTGTTTAATAACGTCTTGTTTTGATAAACCGGATATGAGGCCTTCCCACTCTAAATAAGGTCCTTTTAACATAAAGTCTAAATAGATATATTTTTTATAGGTTCGAATGTAACCTGTTAATATAAAGGGATGAATATTCGATAGTTTTGAGTATTCAACCTCTGAGTTATCTTCGAACAACTCAGTATCAAGGCCTTTTAACGCCGTAAAATCAAAGTCAGCATTATCTTCAAGCATAATACTTTCATCTTTAGATATGGCTTTACCATCACGGTTTGTCATTGGAATATAAGCCAATTTAATAATTGCTTCTGGCTTTTTTTGCACAACCTCATTTTGGAAATAAATAGCAACTACCGTGATACAAATAATGCAAACTAACATAGCAAGTTGCCAAAAAAGTCGTTTTTTAGTCGATATTGAGCTAGCAGGTTGTAGTACTGAGCCAACTAGCTTTTGTGAATGAGGGCTGTTTTGTAAATTCAGGTTGCTTGATAAATTTTCAGTTTCATTTAGTACAACTTCAGTGGTTAGCTGCCATTGATAACCGCGTTTTGGAAAAGTCTTAATAGAATCGTTACCAAACAAGCTTCTTAAGTTACTAATGTTTTGAAAAACAACTTGTTCAGATACTATTTTATCTTGCCAAACATGGGATAAAATATCTTCTTTATTTAAAACAGTATCAAGCTGTTCAAGCAATACAGCTAATACTTTGGCTTCAGTATGGCGAATGGCTTGTGCCTCATCATGACGGGTCAATAACAAACTTACACTGTCAAATTCAAATTCATTAAATCTATAACGCATTATTTTATTATGTGTCTTACATTATTGGTATTTTTTACTACACCTTAACTTATTAACACTTAAAAAGTTACTGATTTGTTGTTAAAGACTCACCGAGTTGCTGGGCTAAATAATCCACCAACAAGCGAACTTTCGGTGATAAGTGTCGATTCTGTGGATACAGTGCCCAAATACCTTCTTCTGGTTCTTGGTAGTTTTCTAAAATTGAAACCAGATCACCAGATTTAAAATCTTCACTAATGTAATAATCAGGCAGTTTTATCAGACCTATGCCTTTAATTGCGGCATCTCTTAAGCCATAACCACTATTACAAGTCAGAGAGCCTGATACACGTATTGACTTTTCTTTACCTGACTCAATAAAACGCCAATGATCTGTATTACCTACTAAGCAATTATGTTGTTTTAATTCGGCTAGAGAATGGGGTATACCAAATTTTTCAAGGTAATGTGGTGATGCACATACATACTGGGTTCTATGAGTTAAACGTTTAGCCATCATGCTTGAGTCACCTAATTTACCTAGACGTACCGCTAAATCATATCCTCCCTCGACTAAGTCTACCGTTTGATTGGATAATACAACGGTTACTTCTACTTCTGGATACAACACCATAAAATTGATCACTAGAGGCATGATATATTTTTCGCCATAGGTTACTGGTGCAGTAAGTTTAACTAAACCTTGCGGTGTATTTCTTAAATTACCCACGGCACGTTCAGCGTCTGCTAAACCTGTCATTAATTGGCGGCAATGTTGATAATAAACAGAGCCTTCTTCAGTAAGAGATACTTTACGAGTGGTTCTATAAAATAACTTAGTATTAAGACGATTTTCTAATGCACTTACTTGACGACTCACTTGTGCTGTTGATATGCCTAATATTTTAGAGGCCCCTGTAAAGCTAGATGTTTGTGCCACAGATACAAATTCTGATACACCTTCCCATAAAAACATAAGCATCCAAAACAGTATTTTTCATATTATTACTATATGGTAAAAGTAATTTGCTATTTAAGCCAATTATCATTTAATGAGAAATAAAATAGAATTCACTTCATCAAAATAAATAACACAAATGATTCGTCGTTATTTACATTAACTTCTACAGTAATACGCAGGAAGTTAAATCATTAAATTTTAGGCCTCGCGCCATCCTGGAGAAAATAGAATGACTGATAAATTTATTAAATCTAAAGCTGCTGTTGCTTGGGGCCCAAATCAACCACTTAAAATTGAAGAAGTAGATGTAATGCTGCCTCGTAAAGGCGAAGTATTAGTAAAAATAGTCGCAACTGGTGTATGCCATACTGATGCTTTTACTTTATCAGGGGATGATCCAGAAGGTATCTTCCCTTCAGTTCTGGGTCACGAAGGTGGCGGTATTGTTGAGCAAATAGGTGAAGGCGTAACAAGTGTTGCTGTTGGCGACCATGTTATACCGCTTTACACCGCAGAATGTGGTGAATGTAAATTCTGTACTTCAGGTAAAACAAACCTGTGTCAGGCTGTACGAGAAACACAAGGTAAAGGTTTAATGCCTGATGGCACCACTCGTTTTTATAAAGACGGCCAACCAATATATCATTACATGGGCTGCTCTACTTTTTCTGAGTACACTGTTTTACCAGAAATCTCATTAGCTAAAGTAAATAAAGAAGCACCTTTAGAAGAAGTATGTTTATTAGGTTGTGGGGTCACAACAGGAATGGGCGCAGTACTCAATACAGCTAAAGTAGAAAAAGGCGATACTGTTGCCATATTTGGTTTAGGTGGTATTGGTTTATCTGCCATTATCGGTGCTCAAATGGCTGGTGCAAGCCGTATCATAGGTATTGATATTAACGAAAGTAAATACGAATTAGCTAAAAAATTAGGTGCAACAGATTGCATCAATCCAAAAGATTTTGATAAACCAATTCAAGATGTGATTGTAGAAATGACTGATGGCGGCGTTGATTACTCTTTTGAATGTATTGGTAATGTTGATGTGATGCGCTCTGCACTTGAGTGTTGTCATAAAGGTTGGGGCGAATCTGTGATCATAGGTGTCGCAGGTGCTGGTCAAGAGATCTCAACTCGTCCATTCCAGTTAGTTACTGGTCGAGTATGGCGTGGTAGTGCATTTGGTGGTGTTAAAGGTCGCTCTGAATTACCAGAAATTGTTAACCGTTATATGGATGGTGAGTTTGGTTTACAAGACTTCATTACTCATACTATGCCACTTGAAGACATTAACGAAGCATTTGACCTGATGCATAAAGGCGAAAGTATACGCACTGTTATTCATTTAGATAAGTAAGGTTTTTTTACCTATCAACTCAGCGTTCAATGATCGAAACATTATTGAGCGCTTTGTTTAAAAGTTATAATCCACTTCTCAGTTTCAACCTTTCAGAGGTTTACAACATGTCATTAAATAATATTAGTTCCAATAAAATCTTTGGTGGTTGGAATAAACAATATACTCATACTTCTACTAGCTTAAATTGCGAAATGCGTTTTGCTATTTATTTACCACCACAAATAGCGCAAGGTAAAAAAGTACCTGTTTTATATTGGTTATCAGGCTTAACCTGCACTGACGAAAACTTTATGCATAAAGCCGGTGCACAGCGTATTGCAGCTGAACTTGGTATGGCGATTGTCGCTCCAGATACTAGCCCTAGAGGTGAAGGTATCGCAGATGACGAAGGTTATGATTTTGGTCAAGGTGCCGGGTTTTACGTAAACGCGACACAAGCCCCATGGAACCGTCATTATCATATGTATGATTATGTCGTGAATGAACTGCCTGAATTAATAGAAACTCACTTTCCAGTAACACAACAACGTGCGATTAGTGGTCACTCTATGGGTGGGCATGGTGCGCTAACGATAGCATTAAAAAATTCTAAAAACTTTAGCTCTGTTTCAGCTTTTAGCCCAATTGTTAACCCTATAAATTGCCCTTGGGGTCAAAAGGCATTTACTGGTTATTTAGGGAAAGACAAAGAAACTTGGCAAGAATACGATGCAACTGTTTTAATGCAAAAATCGGGTGCTAAATTACCCATGCTGGTGGATCAAGGTTCTGAAGATAACTTTTTAGTTGAGCAACTCAAACCTGAAGCTTTAGTCGAAGCAGCTAAAACAGTAAATTATCCATTAGAGATTAGAATGCAACCTGGTTTTGATCATAGCTACTTTTTTATAGCCAGTTTTATTGAAGACCATTTACGCTTTCATGCTAAATATTTTATTTAAAAATAGAAACATAAAAAAACCTCGCATTCTCGAGGTTTTTTTATGTTTTACATATGCTATTTTTTAACTGGCCGTTTCCAACCATCTAAATTACGCTGCTTGCCACGAGCAATAGCTAATTGATTATCAGCAACAACGCCTGTGATAACAGAACCAGCGCCTACCGTTGCTTTTTCACCAATTTCAACTGGAGCAACTAAAGAAGAGTTAGAACCAATAAATGCACCATCTTTAATCACTGTTTTTGATTTATTTACACCATCATAATTACAAGTAATAGTGCCAGCACCAACATTTACTTTTTCACCAATTTGCGCATCACCTAAATAACTGAAGTGATTAGCTTTAGAACCCTTTCCTAAGCGAGACTTTTTCATCTCAACAAAATTACCAATATGAGAGTTTTCAGCCATTTCTGCTCCAGGGCGTAATCTGGCAAATGGTCCTAAGGTACAAGCCGGGCCTACAATGGCATCTTCAATTAAAGTATTCGCTTTAATGATTGCCCCTTCACCTATTTCACAGTTTTTAAGCACACAGTTAGGACCAATTTTTACATTGTCGCCTAATGTTACTTTACCTTCGAAAATAACATTTACATCAACTAATACATCTTGCCCCGTGTGTACTTCACCCCGTATATCAATTCGTGCGGGATCTGCCAGTGTTGCACCTGATAGCATTAAATCTTGAGCTTGCCATTTTTGATACGCACGCTCTAAATTAGCAAGTTGAACACGGTTATTAGCCCCTTCAACTTCCATAATATCGCTTGGCTGAGCCGAAGTAATTTCAATTCCTTCAGCATATGCCATAGCAACAATATCAGTTAAATAATATTCACCTTGGCTATTATTATTTGATAAGTTTTCCAACCAACTTTTAAGTAAACCACCATTTACGGCCATGATGCCTGTATTTATTTCACATATGCTTTTTTGGTGATCATTTGCATCTTTTTCTTCAACAATGCCAATAATTTTGCCTTCACTACGTTCAATTCGACCATAACCAGAAGGATTGGGTAATTCAACAGTTAAAATTGCCAAGCCTTTTTCAGGTAAGACATTCAGCAAAGCTTCAAGTGTTGATTTACGAGTAAGCGGAACATCACCATATAAAATCAGAACAGTATCATCATCAGCTATAAAATCAGTTGCAACAGCAACTGCATGGCCAGTGCCTAATTGTTTATCCTGTAAAACCCAGTTTAAGCCTTCATTTTGAATCGTACTTTTTAATAATTCTCCACCATGGCCGTAAACTAAATTTGTTTTAGTTGCACCTAGTTCACGAGCTTTATCAATAACATGTTCAACCATAGCTTTACCCGCTATTGGGTGTAAAACTTTTGGTAAAGCAGAACGCATACGAGTGCCTTTACCTGCAGCTAAAATAACGGTAGTCAGAGACATTAAAACAATTTCCTTCTTACTTTGTTTTATAAAATTAATTGATTTTTCACTTTCTGGTATTTTTTATTAGTAGAGATAAAAATAAATAATTCCCTTTTATCCTATCCATAGGCATAAAAAGATAACAAAAATACTTACAGTGAAAATTTAAGGGGAGATATTTTAGCGTTTATTTGAGCAATTTATAAGTAAAACTTTAATAAAAAATAAACCGCTCAATACATTTTAGGTGACTCAGCACCTCAAATACATTTAAGCGGTTTGAATAAGAACAAAAAATTTAAGCTATCTTAAAGCGACCAACAAGAGAAGATAAATTATTTGCATACTGATTAAGCTCTTCTGAAGAAGCTTTCACTTGCTCAGTTATTGCTGCATTAGATTGCGCATAATCATCTATGGTACAAATGCTTTCACTAACAGAGTCAGCTGCAAATTTTTGTTGGTTTGCAGCTGTAGCGATTGTTGCATTCATTTCTGACAAGCTTTCAATCACATCAGCAACATCGGTAAGTTTATTTCTGACCTGAGAGACTAAATCTATTCCTGAATGTGCCATAGATGCTGCATTATCCATTGAACTAACAGCCTTTCCTGCTGCAGACTCCAGTGCATTCATGCGGTTTTGAACTTCAACGGTACTTTGCTGTGTTCTTGCAGCTAAACACCTTACTTCATCTGCGACAACAGAAAACCCTCGACCATGCTCACCTGCTCTGGCTGCTTCAATCGCAGCATTGAGTGCTAATAAATTGGTTTGCTCAGCAATTTCATCAATTACACGCAAAATCACTTTTATTTCATCGACCTCACCACTTAGCATAGAGATAACACTGGATGCAGACTCAACACCATTTACTAGTTTATCAATTTGTATTCTGGCATCTTCGGCAAAATTAGCGCTTTGCTTAGAAATTGTATCGGCATTTTCCGATGTTTTAGATGATTGATCAGTATTATTTGCGACCTCTTTAATAGACATATGAAACTCTTCAACCGCTGCCGCTACCATTTCTGTTTGCATTTTTTGCTGAGATGCAGCATCCATAGCAACAACGGTACTGCCTTTCAATTGAGTTGAAGATGCAGCCATACACTCTGAAGTTTGTTTTAATTCTATAACCAAATCTTTAATAAATTCATTAAAAACATTAAAAGCTTTTCCTAACTCACCAATTTCATCATCACGCTTAGCTTCTTCTAATTGCTGTGTTAAATCGGCACCACCTGTTGCGATCGCCTTTAGGTTTTCAATAAGATGATTTAACGGAGTTGTTAAACTGCGAGCAAAGTATAAACCAGCACATAATGAAACAACGACAAAACCAATCGTAATATAAAGCGATATATCAAACATCTTTGCTTCTAATAAATATGCTTGCTGCAAAGCTTCAGCTTTATCTATTTCACTTAGTATTACCCAGTTTTTTCCACCGACTTTAAGTGGTGCATAAGCCGAAAAGACAGGCTCTCCCCTATAATCTAAATACTCTTCAAAGCCAGCCTTTCCTTTAAGCCCCTCACTAACTCCTTTAGTATTAATTTTTTGTAATCCGATTGAGGTATTTTTAGCATCAATAATATTAGCTTCAACCGCTTGACCACTTTGTTTTAAGGCTTGAATATATGCCGCTTTATTTTCAATCAAAAATCGACTTTGATTACGCATAGTCTGATCTGAACCAACCAAATAAGTCTCACCAGATGCACCAAAACCCACTTCAGACCACTTTCCATAGCTAGTCATAATGGCATTTATATTATGAATGGGCATTTGAAAAATCAGCACTGCAACTTTCTCACCATTTTCAAAAATAGGAGACGCTATAAAAGCGGCAGGGTCTAAATAAGAAGGTAAATATGGAGAAAAATCAGTTTGATATACCTGATCAGCTTGCGTAAATGAATTGGCAACTTTAAATGCCTGAGCAAGCTCTGTATTAGCATAAGGCCCTGTTAATAAGGATGTTGCATAATCCAACTCTTTAAAAACAGAATAAACAATATGCCCTGTATTGGGCTCAACTACAAAAATATCATAATAACCAAACTTATTAAGATAATTTCTAAATGCACCATGATACTTATCGTGTGCATTTGAATAATCAGAATTATCAGTGGCTTTAAATAAACTATCTTTCGATCCCAATGGGCTCTTATTTTTAGCAATATATTGCTCTTGCCAATGAAACGCCTCTTTTGACATTAAACCCAATATTGAAGGTATTTCAGCATTCGTTTGTTGGTTGCGTTTTTTATATTCAGAGTTAAATTGATTAAAATAATATTGGGTTAATTTTTTACTTGGCTCAGTGATAGTTGTTTTATAAAAACTATCATTAAAAGATTTTGCAGCCTCTACAACCATTAAATTATTTGAATATGTAGTGACTTGATTTTCTATAGTTTGAAAATACTCTTGTATTTGTTGCTTTTTTTGCTCCCTAGCTGCAACTAAAGCCTGTTTTTTTTCTCCTTCTAATGACTTAAATAAACTATCAATTGATGTATTACTTAAAATACTCGCTAATAAAATAAGCGGTATTATTGCAATTGATGACATCATCAATAACAACTTAGTCCTGATTTTCATAACATCTATCCTTGTCCATGTTTAAAAAATAAACCTACGGGGTCAAGTATGGATATAAAAATAAGGTTTTATCAAAGTTAACAAGTTGAGTAATTTTCATACAAAAACGTTTTTCAACATACGTTACTGATAACTATTCAATTAATTGAAAAATTATTATTTAATTTATTTTCTTTTGATTTATCAAATATTTTTAGTATTTTTACTCTTTAATTACAAATTTTAAACCTGTATCAAAGCCTAAAAATCAAATAGATTGATATGTCCGAAATAAAAAACTATTCATTTCTTAAAGCTTTGATTGGGTCTTTTGCAAGTATTTTTTGTATGGGAAAGTAACTCACTAACAAAGATAAAATACAAAAACTAATTAAAATTGCCGCGATTAGAAACCATTCGGGATTAACATTTAAATCAGGTAAAGTTTTACTATAACCAATGCTCATAAAAATTAATGAGAACGAAAAAAAGATGCTCATCGCAATTGGTTTCATTAACTCTGTTAAGCCCTCTTTCAATAAACGTTTATGGCATGCTCCCATAGCGAGTTTTACACCTAAATCATAACGACGAACATTAACCATATAATTCACTATGCCATTGACTCCGATGCACACCATAACCAGAGAAACTGAAGCCAATAAAATTGAAATCCAAGCCGCGGCCATGTGTCGTTTTCTTTTATGATTAAACTGATCTTTGAGTGTTATTAAGTTAGCAACATCTAATCTAGTATCAACTTTTTTTACCATATCAACAATATGAGGTTCTAGCTCATCATTATTATCAGACGTTATTAAAAATGAACTCATTCGCCTGCCAGCATAACTTTGAGGTGTATATACCTCAAAACGTTCAGATTCAACTTCACCTGGAACATAGGTATTAGCCACAACACCAATTACAGGATGAAATATCTTACCGTCAATACTTATTTTTTTATTTATAACATCAAATGTATTATTCGCTATCTTATCCGCCAAGCGTTGATTCACGATCACAGGGTAATTTTTAAGTTCACTATCCCCTGGTTTAAATAATTCACCTCTAATATTTAAATTTAAATCTTGTAAATAGCCAGAGCTAATTGCTATCTTTCTCGTCTGTGCAATATATTGATTATTTTCATCATAAACTTGTTGCAAATTAAGCCCTTCAGGCAATCTAGGTTCTGAACTCAGTTCAATTCTTTTTACTGAACTGAGCTGAGCTAACTGAGCAGTTAAAGATTTATGTATATTGTTACGTTCTGATTTTTTTTTGATTTGAGAATAGTTTATTGTAAGAGACCATTTATCTTTAGTATCCAAGCCATTATCTCTTAATGCTTCAGATAGAGTTAAAAATACGACATGGCAAGCAGCCACCAAAACAACAAATGAGAAAGCAATTTGTAAACCTATTAATAAATGGCTCGTTCCCGCACTCATTTGTTTACCAACCCCTTTACCACTACTTTGTAAACTAGTTGTAAGGTTTTTTTCATTAACGACTTTTAACTCAACATATGAATAAATCAAAGCAATCAAAGCGGCTATAAAAAAAGAAAAAACTAAGGTATTAAAACTGATAGATAAAGTATCTAATCGCTGAATAGAATCTGTGGCGAGAACTTCAATAGCTGTAAAACCAATACTTGTTAACAATAATGCTAAAATAACAGCAATGCTCACAACTAACATATTATGCTTAAATGAATCGATTAATATTTGCTTATTACTTGCGCCAAAAGCAAAACTAATCGCAAGAGTTTTAATTTTAGCAACTGCACGAGCCAGCTGCATTCCAGTTAAATTAATTAATGCAATAATCATTAACAGTAGTACTCCAAACAACAGCATAATCACAATATAAGTACTATCACCTTGCAAAGCTTTTCTAATTGAAATCGCTTTAGTGCTAACGGTAAACTCTTTCAATATTTTAGGGAGGTATAACTCAGCTCCTCGAGTGGTAAGCTTTATAAGTTCTTCATCGTATCCAAGTAAATCTTTACTCGGTTTTAGTCTTGCTATGCCTTTAAGATCACCCATAATTCCTTTTGATGTTTTAGGATTGTAGGTTTCATCCATGTCCATGGGGATCCATAGTGCATTATTAATGTTGTTATAATGTGGTAAAACCAAATTATCTGGCGCAACACCTATTACAGTAAATCGACGTTGATTCAGTTGAATTTTTTGACCAACAATATTTTTATTTCCTTGATATTGTGTTTGCCATACTCGATAACCTAAAATCACTGAGGCTTGTTTATTGCCAGATGCTTCCGTTTTATTAAATAAGCGTCCGAGTTCAGGTTCAACTCCTAATAAAGTAAATAAATTACTTGAAGCAAGTATCACTTTTAGCTCAGGTCTTTGTGTTTTGTCATACAATTTATAATCGGTCCAGCGGTGGTAACTAGCAACGTCTGTGAAAATCGAATTGTGTTTTTTTATATACATTAAAAACTTTGGATTGGTGCCATCAAACTCACCTGCAGGCAAATGTATTTTCCCTTCTAACAAGTACACATTTTCAGAGTCTTCATATGGAAGGGGCGCAAAAAAAACTAAATCAACAAGACTAAAAACACTTAGTACCATAGACAGGCTAATTGCCAACGTCAAAATCATCGTTAAATAATATTGTTTTGCTTGCTTAAAAATACGAATTGCTGAGTGAAGTAGCATTCTTATGCAACCTCATTTTGCAATTTTTCTGATGATACAATTAAGCCATCGTGTAATTTTATATTCCTCTGAGCCATATCAGCATATCGAGGATCATGTGTTACAAGCACGATTGTTGTTCCTTGCTTATTTAAATCCTTTAATAACGCCATCACCGCGTCGCCATTTTTAGAATCTAAATTACCAGTAGGTTCATCGACTAATATAACACCTGAATCCCCCGCTAAAGCACGCGCAATTGAGACTCTTTGCTGTTGTCCACCAGATAATTGAGATGGAAATAAATCAGCCTTATCAGCCAACTCAACTTTCTCTAAGCATTTTAGAGCTTGTGCATAGCGTTTCTTCAAACTATCGCCTCGATATTTAAGAGGCAAGGCAACATTTTCTAGAACTGAATACTCATCAATTAAGTTAAATGACTGAAATACAAAACCAATGCGACTTCCACGGATCTTAGCTCTTTGCTCTGCATTCATATCTGATACGAGTAAGCCATCAACATAATACTCTCCACTTTCAGCTGTATCTAATAAACCCATTATATTTAACAAAGTCGATTTACCACAGCCAGAAGCCCCAGAAATAGAAACAAATTCACCTTCATAAATAACAAAGCTGATACCTTTTAAAACCCTATTTAATTGGTCGCCGGAGGTAAATGATTTGATCATATTTTTTATTTTTAATACTTCATGATTCATCTTTAGCTACCTAACATTATGTGTTTTGTATCTTCTTCAATTTCAAGTTTAGATGTAATAACTTGATCTCCAGTCTGTAGACCATAAAGAACCTGAATAAGCTGGCCTGAAATTTTTCCAAATTGAACTTTTACTCGCGAAGCTTGATTATCATCAATGAGTTTAAATAAAAAGGCGCTAGAATTTTCATTAACTCCGGTAGGTGTTTTAATATAATGAACACCCTTTTTAACATCGGCAATAATAATAGCGTCAACTAATTGCATCGGTTTGACACCTTCATTAATACTATTAACCAATTGGATATCAACCTGAACAGCCCCTTCTATTACGACAGGATCAACTCGAATAACGCGACCTTTTATTTGACCATTTACTGTATTAATCTCAGCTGACATGCCCGCAATTACCATATGAGCTTGCAGTTGAGGCACTTTTATTTCAGCGACTAAAGGAGATAAACTGCCAATTAATGCTAATTCAGTTCCTGTAGCAACACTTTGCCCCAAATTTAATGATGCTCTTTGAATAATTCCTTTCATACCAGCCTTAACCGAAAGTTGTTCAAACGTGTATTTAGCAACATCAAATTCCTCTTGGGATTGAGCAATTAAATCATCTTGAATAGAAAGCGCTTCTTTATGTACAGCAGTTAATTTAACTAACTTGTTTTTTTCAAGTTTTACTCTTTTTATGAGTTGTTTAGCTCTTAATTCATTTCGCTTAGCACTAATGCCTGAAACGATTCCTGATTTAGCTAACGTACGTTCGGCCTCAACTTGCAACATCGATATTTCAGCTTCAGATTCTAGTTCAGATAAACTAGATTCATTATTCAACATTTCTCTTTGCTGCTGTAAAACAGCTTGACGCTTTTGTGTTTTACTATTTTGCAACTTAGCCAGTGCTTGGCGAAGATCACCTTCTAACTTAGAGTTTTTTAAAGTCATAATCACAGTATTGGCATTAACAGCTGCACCTGCTTTCAGTTTAATTTCATCAACAACAGCATTACTCGTAGCTGTCAATAAACGTTTATTAAGTGACTGTAAAGTACCATAACCTTCTATTTTCATTGAAAAATCACCAGTTTCAACTTTTACGATAGTAACTGAATCTTTTGCTATATATTTGATAGCATTGGAATATCCAAGATACCAACCAGTGATTAACATTAAAATTGAAGCAGCAAATAGCGCTCTATAAACAAAACGAGATGTATTATTTCTCAAAGGTATAACTTCCTTAGTTATAAGGTTAAAGCACTTTAACAAACAATTAAAAAAGGTACAAAAATAACTCAAAAAACTAAAAAGTTGAGCTCAATATTAAACTTATGAGCTTCATAACTCTTAAACTAAAAGTGAAATAAATTGTTTTTATGTAGAAGTCGTGCCTTTGTATTCAGAATATGGCCATTGCATTTCACAAGGAAATTGAGAGCATAACTCTAAATGTAAAACGCGCCTTTGGGATGGTTGTGAACCAATATCTGAACCATGGATCACATGAGAGCGCATAACTAAAGCAGAGCCAGCAGGCCCTTCACAATAAACTTGAGGGTTTTCAGCTGTATATTCATTTATTTCTGATGGACTTAACAAACCTATTTTATGTGTATTTGGCATAACTTTCATACAGCCATTTTTTTCATCAGTATCATCTAAATGTATACATATAGTGATCATTTTATTGATCCATTCAGCTGGTAACTGCTTAACATCTTGGTTATCAATTGTCATCGCTCTGTCTTGATGCCAACCGATAGCCCAATTATTATCCTCTGTTTTATTAAAAACAATAGCACGCTTTATTTCGACATCACCATCTAAAAATTTTTGTGCTTTTTCAATAAACTCAGGACTTGAAACATAATTATTAACAGCCAACAGTGTTTTTTCTGCATGCCCAATTCCATATCTATCTTTTATTTTTTCATGCAACTCTATGTCACGATTAATAGCTTCAATAGATTCCTGGCAAATAAAATTATCTATAATTTGATAACCATGTTCTGACAACATCACAAGCTTTATTCCTAATTAAATTAGATTATTAGTTCACTGATATTTTCATAGAGAATATTCTTGTTAAAACCTTTTTATTGATATCCTTTCAATAAAATAGTTTTAACAAGAACCAAAACAGATCAGTAATTTTTTTATTTTTATAGCGTAACCATATCAAAGAGAGTTAAAGTTAAACAACTTTTTAGGGACGTATGGCTGAATCTAGATCAATTATGGCTGAATTTTTAACTTAGATATCAATTACATTTTTAATTTATGAAACAATAAGTTAAATTAATTTGAAAAATGCGACTCCAGATTTCTTTATATCTATTTCAAACTATTCAGTAGGTCAGCTTTTAATTTTTTCACTGAGTTTTTATCTAATTTTTTTAATATACCTTTTTGATGATCCGGAATGTGATTGTAATTATCTTCATCATTATCAAAAACATAGTGTTTAAATAATTCAAACCATGATTCACGCTGCCCTTTAGGTAAATCTTTAATCGTCATTAAACTATGCTTAAAAGCGCTGTAAGGTGAACCTATATATTTAGCTTGCTGGTTCCACCAGTAATTAACCAATATATTTAAAGTTTCTAATCCTTCAACTTGATGCCACCACATACTAGGTATAAATATAGCGTCACCGGGTTCTAATTCAGCAATTTGTGCATGTTCTAATGCCGTTTTAAAATTTGGATACTTATCATAATCAGGGGCATCAAAGTCCACTAAACTCATAGATCGTCCACCAGGACCATTGTTTAAACCACCAATATAAAGGTTTTTAATTTGTGCTGGTGGAAATAATGTAAATCGCCTTTTTCCTGCCACAACACACGCAATATTGTCAGGTTCATCATAATGCGCTGCAACCCTTGTTTGATTACCAATCCAAATACTCGTTGTTGATTCTGTTCCAGGAATTACCAGATCATTAATATCTTTAAACCCAGGTAAACATGATTCGATAGCCGTTGACCCTATATAAAAAGCAGGAGGAGTATCATCTTTTTGATATTTTTGTATATTATCTAAAATTGTAGTGAGTTTGGTACGAGTATGAGTAAAGTTAAAACCGTTATTATCTTTATTATAAAAAAAACGCCCCTTGATATCAGGCTCACCAATAAGTGCATCTAAATCTGCATTTTTATAAAAAAAATTTAAATACTGAACAGTTTCGACTACTGATTTATTACAGGCCTTCACAGCAGGCCAGTTTTTAACTAAACCTTTAAGGAGAATAGGCTCTTCTGAAAGAGTTATATATTCACTAATTTCATCTGGCTGGCAATTTTCAACTATTTTTATGTTTTTCATACAACAACTTAACGTTATAAAAATAAGGAAGGGTATCGTTATTTGTTCAATTTTATAATTTAGTCACAATGAACAAACCCTTTATTATAAATTACAAAAAGTGAGGCTCTGAAAATTAATATCCAGTACCCCACATTAAATTTATAAAATAGGCTTTATTTTGTAGGGCAAATTACACCACAACAATCATCACTATCAGCTTTAGTACCAGGAGCAAACACATCTTCATCGTAAAGACGTTCAGGATGTGCATTCACAGAAGGTTTTATATTTTCCATGTCTATCGGTTCAGGATCATCATCAATCCAAACTAAACCACCTTTAGCAATTAAATCCATATGAACGTCACAATGATAATCAATTATTCCTCCTTGATTATGCTGACCAAAACCTAAATGGATCCCAGGTCTGCGCTCATTAACATGCGAGTTTTCAGGAACAGCAATATCAACACCATAATTAGTGCCAAAACCTAATTCACCAACATTTTTAGCATTTTCTTTATTAAAGCTTTTATCAATGATTTCGTAAATATCAGGGTTATCACAGTGATAACTAATCACTTTATTGTCTTTTATTTCTATCGTTACCGGGCACTCATTTAGACGCGTATCAATTTTAGTAATCATATTAATATGCAAAGCAAAATTTGCGACTAATGTACCGCTTATTTTTCCAGGGTACGTAGCAACTTCACCTGCTGGTAATATAAGAAAATTCCCTGGTCTAAATATACCTCTGTTACTTATCCATCTATGCTCTTTACTTAATTCAATATGAAGGTCTGAGCCACTTTCACTGGTTAGATGTAAATGCTTAGCGCCCATACAACGCTCTAAAATAGTTGTATTTCTTGCTGAAAGCTCTTGAGGGTCGGCTTGAATACCATAATTAAAGAAACCATATGCTTCACTCATAGCACGAACAATAATACATTTATCATCGGGATACTGTTTCATCGCTTCTCTTAGCTCAGTCGTATTTGACATAGTATCGCGTTCTAATGTGATAATAACGAGCTTGCCTTTTAGGCTATTAACTTTAGGTAAAATTGATTCAAGTTTAGCTGAGAATTCATTATCGGTAAGGGGTTTTGTTCTGACTAGCTTCGCTGAGATCCCTCTTTGTTCTAACGCTGTAGAAATCCAACCTGTTGCTTCTATAGAATCAGGAGCATATACAATAACTACGACATCTTCTTTTTCAACATGTGCATAGTTATCTAGTAATATATTGACCCCGTCCCAAAGTTTTTGATTTAGCATGTGTGAGATACCCTTTTCTTGCCGATATTATTATTGATTTATTCAAAAAACGTATAACAAACAAGGTTCCGAGGAACCTTGTTATGCTTTCAGCTTATACTGGCGAAGACGCAGTACTGTAGCTGATGCTCCAAGAAACTTGGTCTTGCTCTTGAGCGCCACCAGCAACATCTTCAAGAAGATCTGAACTTTCTGTTTCATTAAGGTCTTGAATTACTTCTGCTGCTTTTTTTGCTTGCTCTGCTGTAAGTGTTTTATTAGTCATTATTTTTTACCTTTAAAATAATTTGATATGAATTTCTTCTTAAATGAAGAAAAGAAGTACTAAAACGTTATTAAGAACGACATTTCAGGTACATCTAAATAGTACAAGAAACAAAATTCTTATCGAATCAAATTAAAGCCAAACATGGGAAGATATCAGACAAGATAACAAAAATTATGATTTAGATTCAGAAAAAATATTAATATTTATTGTAGGCCAAACTATCAGGAATAATTGATGTTATAAATTGAGAAATCACAAGAAAATTAACAAAGATTAATTACTTAGTGAACAATAAAAAAGCCGCTAATTTTATTAAAATTAGCGGCTTTTTAAAATATAACAGCTTATTATTCTAAGTGATTATTTAGATGCAATGAGTGAGGTTTTACCACTTTTATCTTTTAAATATTGAATAGCCACATTTAAAACAAGATCTTTTTTGGTTAAATAATAAGACATTTTACGTTCTACATTTATATCTGGTTCTATGCCAAAACCCACAAAATCACGGCCATCTGCATAAGTATCACGTTTCGTACAAATTTTAGCCGTTCCATTACCTGGTAAGTCAATTATTAATGGCTGTCCTGTACTACCAAATGTAGGCTCACCTATTGTTGTGAAATGTTCAGCTCCACTGGCATAAATTAAGAAGTTTTCAGCTGAACTTGAGGTATTTCGACCAATAAGTATCGCTGTTGGCACAACTATTTTATCTAGTTTATTTACATCATCAGAAGATATAATATCTGGGTCTAACTCAGTCCAAGCTTGATCAAGAAAATAAGACTCATACTTCTTAGCCCAAGTATAGTTTTGAGCAAATTTACCCCATGCTTTAAATGTCGCATTGTGGATGCGCATTTTACTTTTTGCGCCAGTCAAATCATGAAATGTTAGATATTTAAGTATATCTTCAACTATCATAGTATTGCCGCCACGATTAAAACGTAAATCTAAAATGAGCCCTTTAGCAGATTGCATTTTTGGTATTAATTTTTTAAATTTATCAACAAGTTCAATATCATTAAAATTATTCAAAGCAATATAAACAACATCTTTATCAAGAAAACGAACCGAAATAGCTTCTTTATTTTCTATTTCTTTACGTGCGACTCCCTCAGAAGAATGCCAGGTTATTTTATTAGCAGCTAAATCTCGTTTTAGCTGTACATTTTTAATACTTGCATCTGGAAGCTGAAGTTTAATATCAACAATACTTCCCGGTTTTCCAGCTAATAATCCATAGCCATGGCTTTTGTTTCCCTTAATCGCCCAATCAAGCCTAATGTGATCTGTAGAGCTACTGATATACGGAAAAACATCTGTTTTTAATACATCTAATGTTTTTAGTCCATCAACTTCTAGTACAATTGAGCCTAAAGGAATTTGTTGTTTATATTTGTCTTCTACGGCAATAACAATCGCCATACCTTCAGCTTCAGCTAATTTAACTCTAGGAAAATCAACATATTGATTTACTAGCGATTCAGGGATCTTAATATAAGTCATGCCATCATTAAGTTTTGCGGCAAACTTGCTCATTACTCTATAGTATTCAAAGTTATTTTTTGTCGCTTTTACTTTTGGAATATACGATAAATAAGTGGCATCCCAATCTAAATCTTCTACCTGATCGAAATATGCAAAATTATAGCTAACCTCTTTCCAAAATAGAGAAAGACCATAAATTTTTTCTTCACTGGTTAAATTATTGCCTGAACTTGCATGAGACAGTCCAAAAAAATTACTTATCAAAAATATTGTCAGCAATAACATTTTTACTTTATTCATGAAAAACATCCTCAAATATGAGTTATATATATTATTTAACAATCTTCAATTTAGAATGAGTACTTTCTGATTCTGGCTTAATTTGGTGATCGTCATTATTTAACTTACTCAGATCTATGATCCGATCAGCCATATTAATTGTTTCTTGCCTGTGTGAGATCATTATGCGTGTTATGCCCATATTTTTAAGAGCAATGTTAATTTGCCTTTCAGTTTGAGTATCCAATGCACTACTTGCTTCATCTAAGAAAAGTATCTTTGGATCTTTATATAGGGCTCTTGCTATCAAAATTCGCTGAACTTGTCCCCCTGAAAGTGTACTGCCCATATCACCTGCCAAAGAGTGAAATCCCATTGGCATAGCCGTAATATCGTCATAAATAAATGCATTTTTTGCGACGGCTTCTAGCCTCTCCATATCTTGTTCAATGGAAAAAAAGCTAATATTGTCACCCAAAGAACCTGATAACAGATCATCACCTTGCATTACAGCAGACGTAACATTTCTATAGTTGCTCAGCCCTATTTGTAAAATATCTTTACCATCAAGCAAAACAGAACCTGTAGAAGGTGGCAATAAACCCATTATTATTTTCATTAATGTTGTTTTACCAAACCCTGAAGGTGCTATTAATGCAACACATTCACCAGACTTAATAGTTAATGATAGATTTTCAAATATATAAGGTTCATTGTCGTTGTACCTATATGAAACATTTTTAAGTTCAATTTTACCTTCAACACGCTCTAATTCAGGATGCTCTGTTTCAAGTGCAGATTCTTGCTCTTCTAATGCAATATCAGCAATTCGACTTAAATGTAACCCCATCATTCGCCACTCGAATAATTTTTCGATCAGTATTTGTGCACTTGTAGTGAATTGCTGTCTATAAGCTAAAAACGCAAATAATATACCTACAGTCATATCTCCATCGAGAATTAAATAAGCGCCAATCCAAATTAATAGTACGTATTCCATGCCATGTAATAATTCTTTAAATGTGACATAAGCGATTGTTAACTTTCCTAACTTTATGTCTGCATTCATCCAATCTGCATTAGCATTTTCAAGTTTTGACTGACGAATTGCTTCACCACTGAAAATTTTAACCGGTTGAACCGATCTAACCGATTCATAAAATAAGCTATCTGAAACAGCCTTTAACTGTAATTTTTCCTTAGTGTGATTACGCATGGGCTGAAACAAAGCAAATCTTGAAATAGTATAAAAAATGAATGCCGTTGTTGTCAGTAATGCTAACTGAGGAGAAAATACATACATCATGATCAAAGTGATAATAGCCATCATGCCATCAACGATCCCCTCAACAAAACCACCACTTAATAATTGTTTTATATACTCTAAAGAGTTAAATCTTGAAGTAATATCGCCGATAAAACGCTTACCAAACCAAGACATGGGGAGTCTTAACATATGCCTAAATAAATTAGATACTAACTGTATTCCCAGTGTTGTTCTTAGATAAACCACAACCCATGAGCGTATAGCTTGAGTAGCAACTTTAAGTAATAACAACAAAGAAAACCCTAACCCTAATACAAATAGAAATCGCCGGTCATCTGTGATTACAACATTGTCTACCACTAACTGAATAAAATAAGGCGCTAACAAAGCAAGAAACTGTAATACCAAAGATAAAACAATAACTTGTGCTAGACTACGTTTTAATCCTGTAATACTTTTCCATAAAACCCCTAAACCTAACTTTAATTCCTCATCTTTTTCTATAAAATCATCTGTTGGTCGAATTTCCATTGCAATGCCTGTAAATGACTTTGAAGCCACTTCCATTGAAATAAAAACCTCCCCTTTAGCTGGATCATTAATGATTATACCGTTACGTTTCACAGCTTTTAAAACAACAAAATGATTTAGATCCCAATGTAAAATTACTGGTGTATTAAGACTTTTTAATTGATTAAGCTCGACTTTTAGCGCACGCCCAGTCATTTTTAACTGAGCAGCTATATTAACAAGCTGCTTAAGTGTTGCACCTTTCAAACTGATAGGGTATTTACGCCTTAAACTAAATAAATCAATTTTATGCCCATAATAATTAGCAATCATACAAATACAGGTTAATCCACATTCAGCGGCTTCACTTTGTAAAAGAACAGGAAGCTTTTTCTTATTGCTAAAGCTCAGCTTATTTATCACGTTATCCATACTAATTCCTGCTGATTAAAGAAATAACTGGTTCAAAAATCCAGCCAAACATGGTTCGAGTATCACCAATAACATCAGCATCAAGTAGCATACCTGTTTGCAAATGGATTGCTTTTTTATTATTAATTCCAATATTTTGATTTTTAAGTGCCACTGTCGCTTTATATGATGGACCTTGAACTAAATCTTCGACTTCTGCTTGAAATGGCTTTATGAGTGTTTTTGAAATACTCGAAATCTCACCTTCGAATAAACCAAATTTTTGATAAGGGAATGCATGGTATTTTAGGTTTATGGCCTGACCGACTTCCATTTGTCCTATCGCACTAGTTGGAATATATATTTCTGCTACCAGCAGGTCATCTTCTGGTAACAAAACCATCAAAGGTTTATTAATTTCAACAAAGTGACCCTGTCTATACAAAACATTAGCAACAATTCCTGAATTAGGTGCATTGATAATATAAAACTGCTGAGATTCTATATTTGCCAAATCGCGCTCTAAGTCAGCCACACTTTGCTGGTAGCCTACTATCATAGACTTACCCTGTAGCTTTATATTTCTTTTTGTTTTTTCAGATGTTTCTGCTTGATCTATCAGCTCTATACGGCTTCGAACAAGAGACTTTAAAGCTAATCTAGCCTCAAGAACTTGAGCATATTTAGCGTTGTACTCTACTTGAGATGCTTGTTGTGATGCCTTTAATTTTGAAATTATCGATAATTCAGAACGCAATAACTTCATATAATCTTTTTTTATTTCTATTTCTTCAACTGTTTGAACTGCTTTTTTTCTGTAAGTAGCAACAGCCCTTGTTATATCTTCAACTTCAAGTTTATTAAGCTCTTGTTGATAGTTTATTTTTTTATTAATAAGCGCAATGCTACCTGTAATACTGTCTATTAATTTATTATTAACTGAACCATCCTTTCCTTGTTTATCAGTTCTTATTTTATAAATAGGATCCCCTTGTTTAACGACAGCACCTTCTTTGATATACATCTGCTCAATAACCCCAGGTTGATAGGCCATAATTTCGGTATCACCTGCATAACTTTTTAAAACGCCTTTAACGGGTATAGAGCGTGTGTACTCACCAAAAGATAAAAATAACAAGACCATGAATAAAATACATAATATAAAACCCATAATTACACTAAAGCTGACAGGCCTGATCAATATAACTTCGCCATGTCTTGCAGTCATCGCTTCTATAACTTCTGTTCTAAATATTTGTCGTTTCTTTTTAACCATTATTTTTCTCGAAGTTAGGTTTTAATCAAAAGTTGTTATTATTGGAATATCTGAAATACTTTTTAAATTTGATTTTAAATTTTGCGCTGGACAAGCTAATTTTGATAAATTAATTTCTTCAAAACCTTCAGTCCAAAATGAAAATTTATTATCATCAACCTGCAATCTGCCATCATCACAAATTTTTCCAATTTTATTATCATCTTCATGAAGTTTTACAGTACATTTTGACAAGCTCCCATCGGCTCGAATAACAACATGTCTAGGCATGGATGCATAACAAATATAAATATCTTTTATATTTGGTGTATTTGTTAAATCTCTATAAATCGTTTTTAACTGTTCAAGTTTCTGTTTCAAGTTAATAGGAACAAGTGCTTTGACATTTCCTGAATTATGACCCGTACCAAAATCACTAATATTCTTTAAAATAACTGAAAATCTTTTATCTAAAGCAAAGTTACTTTTTATTTTTTTTCCAAGCAAAATCACTGAGGATAAGTTTTTTTCAGTAATATGTATTCGTAACTGAATATGAAAAGACAGATTTGAGTGTGAGAAAGCTAAAAGATTTGACCAAATTTGGTTGAAACTCCCCTTACCACTTAGTTGAACTCTTGTTGAATCATGTAATATTCGATCGCCATCTAATGAGATCTGAAACTCACTTACGCCAAACTTAACCAGCTGTTCAAGCATTGTAAGATCGAGTAAATAACCATTTGTTGTCATATTCGCACTATATTTGAAACCGAATTCAGATTGTAAAAGTAAAATATGCTCAGATATGTCAAATACTGCAGCTGTATTTAATGTAGGCTCACCACCAAACCAAGTAATCACCAAGTTTTTTAACGTTGGGGCAGAATGAGATAACAAGTTTTTTATAGCATGAACTGTTTTAACGTCCATCTTTCCAATTTGGAAGTCTTCATAACAATAAACACATCTAAAATTACATTTTTCTGTAGGCATTATGGTCAAAAATAAAAAGCCATCAGAACTTGCCTTGATATATTTTTTTTTAAAAGTGTCATCGAACTGCTGTTTTTGATATTTAGACATCTCGATATCAGCTAGAGAAATTTTATTATCAGGAGCACTCAATTCTTCAGGCTTAATTACAAGATCTTTTAGAAATTGAACTTTCCTATTCTGAATTAGTTCATTCACCTTGAGTGGTTTATATATATCCACAGTGCATCCCATTAGACTTTTAACTTTTATCTTACAATCTGCCATATCGCATTAAAAACAAAATCCAGCCAAGCACTGTAAAATATCAGCCAACAAAAAAGCGAGACAAATTTAAAGACAAATATAAATAATAACCAGACAACTTATTTTTAAAAACTTTTAAAATCAACTCATTCCTCTATGCTGATGTATGAATAATTTTACTTTTCAACTTAAAGGAACATAGTCATGCTTGATAAAAAAAATGAAGATTTAGATGATCAAATTGAATTAATCGATTTAGAAGATGATATTTTATTAGAAACAGGGGGTGGTAATAACCCTAATATCGGCTGTGAAATACAGTCTAGTAATAATGCAAATATCGGCTGCTCAATAGAAATTTCGTAATAGGGCATAAGGCTCTCAAATTTTTTCACGCAACACCTGCAAAATTTGATCTATATGTACTTGGCGAAATACCAATGCAAGATCTAAAATTATTTCGGAAATTAATGGCATTGGCAAACCCTGCAACTCCTGCAATTTCCTCAATACATAATTCAGTATCCTCTAAATATGTTTTTGCAAGTGACAGTCTTTTTTGAGTTAACCATTCTTTAGGACTCTGTTGATATACAGCCCGAAATTGTCGATCAAAATTTCTTCGAGACATAAAAGCACGATCGGCCAACATGTCTATTGAGTGAATATCGGTTAAATTAGCTTCAGCCCAGACTAATACTTTTTTTAACCTCATAGAGCATTTTGATAAATCTGAAGTATTCTTTTTTAATATAAGAGATACTTTATTAGGACATAAACTAAGACGCTCAGCCATATCTTGTGCAATATGTAATCCTTTTTTCTCAGCGACATACTCTATAGCCCATTCAAGAACACTTAAACCCGAATTTAAAAGTAATATCTGTTTTTTAGCACTAAATAAATCAATATTAATATGCTGTCTAAGTATATTTATTACACTCTCACCAACAACAACGATATTTCCCTTTTGATACAAAAATTCTTCTATTTTATTTATGACAATTCTTGATAAATTTACTTTTTGATCCCATCCACAAAATATGACTATGCTCGATTGATCCAAATTCAGAGGTAACTCGGAGTCTTTTGAAGCTTGCAATTCAATTCCACTATCTACAACTTGAGGTAATGAAAACACCTCATAAAGACAGCCTAAATCAAAACTTAAAAAATTTTCTGGAGATACAATATTAATTTTGTACATATCTTGCCTTTCAATTTTATTAAACGGAAATGTCATAATGGTATAAAAAAGAATGATGTACAAATCACAAAAAAAAAGATTAACTGATTAAAATTAGTAACTTAGATTTAATTGTTATTTTAAAATAACATTTAAATAGCTTATATATATGTTTATATTTTTAAGATAAAAAAACTAAAATAAAGATAACAGTTTGAACTGTATAAATGGCGACTTATAAAATCGATTGATGGGTACTGAACTATAAAATTAGTGAAGTAAAAATCTGTAGAATTTATTTTTGAATAAAAAAACAGCCTTTAAAGGCTGTTTATAGATTTAAGTTCTTATCAAGTTGTTAATTTACTCAATTTTAAACATATAATTCAACACCACATCTAGTTTCTGTAGGATCGCTTGTTTGAACAAAGTCACCTCTACCAGCAGCTATTTTTGCGGTCATTTCAACAGGTAATTTTTTATAGTCTTTAGATAAGTTTTTTAGTTTTTTCTTATTTAATTTAAATTTCATATTTTGCCCCTTTAAATAATACTAATTTTTAGTTAATAATTTTTTACTACGCGCAGCTATCTTACCAATATTTAAGAAAAAATTACTTATAAAATAATTATAAATTACCATAACAATCTAAACTAAAGTACTGATTATTATGATGATAATGTTTCAGTAACATTTCAAAGAATCACTTAAAACAACTGTTCTTTTATTTTCGTCATTTTTATAAGTGAATTAGGATTATTTTTCATTAAACTAAAATATAAAGTTTTTGAGTTAGAATTTTGATTACTTGATAATGAAGTAATTATTTCTAAATCTTTATTAACTTTGTAAACTTCCTCAACAGGAGATTTATCATGAATTTTTTTTCTATAGATAAAAACATGATCTGAGTAATACAAATTATCACCATCATGGGTCCATACAACTTCAGCCTCAGCTCCTAAGTCTAATATTTCCTCTATTTGATTATCTTCTAGATTTTGCAAAATAAACTGATATTGATCATCTAAATAAATGATATGTGTATCAGATATCATTTTTGCATCAAGAACATTTGAATTTGAAACCTGTTTATACTTTTGGTTATTAATATCATAAATCCAAATATACGCTTTATTTAAATCGGATGAAGATACAGTATAAATGACTGTTTTGTTATTAGCTCCCCAAGCTGCAGTTTGAATTTGCCCGTCAATTTCAACTTTATGAATAAGCTGATTATTTCCTAGAGAATAAAAATATAAGTAGTTATTTCGTGCTACTAATAATTGAGTTTCATTCGGAGAAACAGCAATCGCAACGGTATCTAAAAAATCTAACTCTATTATTTTTTTTCTTTGACTTGCTTGTACATGCCAAATAGCATGCTTTTTACCTTCAACTAATAAAATAGCATCCTGATGTTGCGCTAAAGGGGCTACTAACCTTTCTTTCAAAATCATATTTGAAAAACTAGAAACTTGTTTTGTATCTAACTCTAGATTTACTAAGTCATAATCACTCCACTTAGTTGTTATTAATAAATTATCATTTGCATCAAGAATTAAATCATTCACTTCTTCTTTAGAATTAATCACAAATCTATCTAAGTTGTTGGTAACGATATTATATTTATTTAGCTCTTTTTCAGTTCTGTTAAACCAAGTAATGTTTTTTGATGCCTCATCCCAACTGGCTGTTCTAATTATATAATTAACATCCGCAATCATTTTTTGATTGCTACCATCAATATTTGCAATAAAAACTTGAGTCCCATAATGTTGAAAACGTAAAAAAACTAACTTATCAAAGTTTTTTGAAATTTTAACAAAATAATCACCTAATGCTTTTTGACCTGGTAATGACACTTGAAATTCTTTTCCTGTTGATAGGTCTCGTGTCATTAAAGCTGCGGTATTTAGCCTACCTCTATATCCATATTTAGTATAAATTATCTTATTTTTATAACTACTCGCACTTAATATATAAGATGATTTACATTCAAAAAGCTTTTTATGTTTAGATTTATTTGGTTCAGCTAATAAATTTACCATCCAAATTTCACATAACTCAATATCACCTATACTGATCAATTGGTAAATTAAGTTATGACCTTTGTTTGACCAACCTATGGGATATACATCATATTGGCTTTCTACAATTGTATAATTTATTAAACTTTCCATATCTTTGACATGTAAATTACTTACAGGTGAATTAACCCCTTTAAATGCAAAACCTAAATACTTACCACTAGGAGATAAAGTTGGAAATTCATAAGTACCTTTTTTCCAAGAAAATATGTCTGATACATAATTAATATTATTGATGCTTGTATTTTCTTTTGGAGTTATAAAATAGTACGCGTAAAAAACTAAGCCTGTGACTAATAATATAACCATGAAAAAAAATAAATTTTTGGGTTGTTTTTTTTGCTTACCCACTAATTTTTTATCATTAGTAACTAGCTCATGGTTGGTATTAAGCTCCATATCATTAGCATCTATAGAGACATTTATATCATCCTTTTCTTGATATTCTACAAATTGAACATCAAGTAAAAAGCTATAGCCTTTCCTGTAATGGGTTTTTAATACAAGGCCTGGTTGCAAGTCTGACTTACATACCTTTCTCAGTTCACTCATTGCCCTATTAATCGCATTATCATCAACATAAGACTGTTGCCATACCTCATCGACTAACTCTTCTCTGGTAACAATACCTTGACGATTTAATATTAAATAGGTCAATAGTTTATACAAAAGCGGTTCAAGTTCCTTCTTCACATCGCCATCAGTTATTGTTTGTAATCTTGGATCCAAACACCAAGCTCCAAACTTTACCGTTTTAACATTTGTCGAAAAATTAACTTTTTTTATTTTCATTCTTCTTTATTTTATTATGTAACAGGTACGAAGGCTCAACCTAAAATAAAAAGTGCTTAAAAACAACTTTTTTATAACAATCGAAAGATTTAATAGGAGTTTTTCATTAAATTCTCATCAAATGATGAAATATTATTAATACTGCAGACTAAAAAGCTAATTTACAGACATAAAAAAACCACCCTAAGGTGGTTTTTTTATAACCTGAAAGGTTATTTACGCATCATTTGCAGTACTTTAAGTTGTGCTATTGCATGTGACAATTCTGCCGCTGCTTCTGCATAACTTAAATCTGTAGCTGATGAATTCGCTAAATGCTCTTCAGCTTTGCGTTTTGCATCAAGGGCTATTTGCTCATCTAAGTCTTCAGCTCTTGTTGCAATATCAGCTAACACGATTACAGATGAAGGTTGAACTTCAAGTGTACCGCCAGCAACAAAAATCACTTCTTCTTGACCATGTTGCTTTACTAAACGTACCATTCCAGGTTTTAGGGCTGTCAGTAATGGAGCGTGACCTGGGTGTATACCTAGCTCACCTTCACTTCCTGTTACTTGGATAGTTTCAACTAGCCCAGAAAAAATTGTTTCTTCTGCACTAACAACATCCAACTGTACAGTCATAGCCATGACAAACTCCTAATTACATGTTTTTAGCTTTTTCTATCGCTTCTTCGATAGAACCAACCATGTAGAATGCTTGCTCTGGAAGATCATCAAATTCACCGTTTAAGATGCCGTTGAAGCCAGCAATAGTATCTTTAAGAGATACATATTTACCAGAAGCACCAGTAAATACTTCAGCTACGAAGAAAGGTTGAGAAAGGAATTTCTCAATCTTACGTGCGCGCATTACTGTGTTCTTATCTTCATCAGACAATTCATCCATACCTAAGATAGCGATGATGTCTTTAAGCTCTTTATAACGTTGAAGTACTGTTTGAACACCACGTGCAGCATCGTAATGCTCTTGACCAATCACTAATGGATCAAGTTGACGTGAAGTTGAATCAAGTGGATCAACCGCTGGGTAGATACCTAGTGATGCGATATCACGAGATAATACTACTGTTGCATCTAAGTGAGCAAAGGTAGTAGCTGGAGATGGATCGGTTAAATCATCCGCAGGTACGTATACCGCTTGGATTGAAGTGATTGAACCATTTTTAGTAGAAGCGATACGCTCCTGTAAAACACCCATTTCTTCAGCTAATGTAGGCTGGTAACCTACCGCTGATGGCATACGACCTAGAAGTGCTGATACTTCTGTACCTGCTAGTGTGTAACGATAAATGTTATCTACGAAGAAAAGTACGTCACGACCTTCGTCACGGAACTTCTCAGCCATAGTAAGACCAGTTAGTGCTACACGTAAACGGTTTCCTGGTGGCTCATTCATTTGACCGTAAACTAGCGATACTTTATCAAGTACGTTAGATTCGTTCATTTCATGATAGAAATCGTTACCTTCACGAGTACGCTCACCAACACCAGCAAATACAGAGAAACCACTGTGCTCGATAGCGATGTTACGGATAAGTTCCATCATGTTTACAGTTTTACCAACACCGGCACCACCGAACAGACCAACTTTACCACCTTTAGCAAATGGACATACAAGATCGATAACCTTGATACCAGTTTCTAAAAGTTCTACAGAGCTTGATTGATCTTCATAGCTAGGTGCAGCGCGGTGAATAGCCATACGCTCTTCTTCACCAATTGGACCCGCTTCATCAATAGGTTCACCAAGTACGTTCATGATACGACCAAGCGTTGCTTGACCTACTGGAACTTGGATACCTTTACCTGTGTTTTCTACTTCAGCGCTACGACGTAAACCATCAGTAGTACCTAGTGCGATTGTACGAACCACACCGCCACCTAGCTGCTGTTGGACTTCTAGAGTCAAACCCGCTAAATCGCCATTTTTAATTTTTAGTGCGTCATAAACGGCTGGTACGCTATCTTGTGGAAATTCAATATCCACAACAGCGCCGATTATTTGGACGACCTTACCTAAACTCATGTCTATTCCTCTAGTTTAACTTTGCCTAAACAGTTTAAACTGCTGCTGAACCCGCTACAATCTCACTGATTTCTTGCGTGATTGCTGCCTGACGAGCCTTGTTATATACAAGTTGTAACTCGTCCATTAAATCGCCTGCATTATCTGTTGCGGCTTTCATCGCAACCATACGTGAGGCTTGTTCAGAAGCTGCATTTTCAACAACACCTTGATATACCTGAGATTCAACAAAACGAACCATTAATGTATCCAAAATTGCTTTTGGATCAGGTTCATATATGTAATCCCAACGGTGTGAAAGCGCTTGGCTTTCTGCTTTTGGCAAAGGCAACAACTGATCGATCTTTGGCTCTTGTTTCATCGTATTAACAAAGTTGTTATATACTAGGAACAAGCGGTCTAATTTTCCTTCATTATATGCATCAAGCATAATTTTCACAGGACCAATAACGTCTTGTATAGAAGGTGCATCTCCCAAACCTGAGGCTTGTGCAAGTACTTTATCTTCAAAACGGCTTAAGAAGTTAGCAGCTTTATTACCGATTGCGGCAAAATCCACTTCAACATCTTGAGCTTTAAACGCTTGAACATTTTGTACTAATGTTTTGAACATATTCGTGTTCAAACCACCACATAAACCACGATCTGTAGAGATAACAATATAACCAACACGTTTCGCTTCGCGCTCTTCCAAATATGGATGATTGTACTCTAAGCTACCGTGTGCAATGTGACCAATCACTTTGCGTATATTTTCAGCATATGGACGGCTTGAAGCCATACGTTCTTGCGCCTTTTTCATTTTAGACGCTGCAACTTTTTCCATTGCGCTGGTGATCTTCTGAGTATTTTTAATACTCCCGATCTTGCTTTTTATCTCTTTACCGCTGGCCATGGCTCTTCTCCGAATCTTGGTGATGTAACTGCTTTCGCTATCACATCACCTAACTAAATTACCAAGTTTGAGTAGCTTTGAACTTCTCTAGAAGTTCTTTAAGCTGAGCTTCAATCTCGGCGTTGTAGTTACCAGTTTCGTTAATTTGAGCCACAAGCTCTGCATTTGCGCTATTTGCATATGAAATAAGGCCTGCTTCAAAATCTAAAACCTTTTCGATTTCGATATCTTGCAAGTAACCTTTTTCAGCAGCAAATAAAGACAGAGACATATCAGCAACAGTCATTGGAGCATACTGTTTCTGTTTCATTAACTCTGTAACACGCTCACCATGCTCAAGCTGAGCACGAGTTGCATCATCAAGATCAGATGCGAACTGAGAGAAAGCCGCTAACTCACGGTACTGAGCTAACGCTAGACGGATACCACCACCTAGTTTCTTAACGATCTTAGTTTGCGCTGCACCACCAACACGAGATACCGAGATACCAGCATTTACAGCTGGACGGATACCTGCATTAAATAAATCAGTTTCTAAGAAAATCTGACCATCAGTGATTGAGATAACGTTAGTAGGTACGAACGCTGAAACGTCACCACCTTGAGTTTCAATGATAGGCAATGCTGTCAATGAACCTGTTTTACCTTTTACTGCGCCGTTAGTGAATTTTTCAACGTAATCTGCGTTTACACGAGATGCACGTTCAAGAAGACGACTGTGAAGATAGAAAACGTCACCTGGGTACGCTTCACGACCTGGTGGACGCTTAAGTAGTAATGAGATTTGACGGTAAGCAACTGCTTGCTTAGACAGATCATCATATACAATTAGTGCGTCTTCACCGCGGTCACGGAAGTATTCACCCATAGTACAACCAGAGAATGGTGCTAAGAATTGTAGTGCAGCTGATTCAGAAGCTGAAGCAACAACAACAATTGTGTTCTCTAAAGCGCCATGCTCTTCTAGCTTGCGTACTACGTTAGCAATTGTAGAAGCCTTTTGGCCTACAGCTACGTATACACATTTAACGCCAGTGTGTTTTTGAGCAATGATTGCATCGATTGCTAAAGCAGTTTTACCTGTTTGACGATCACCGATTACAAGTTCACGCTGGCCACGACCTACAGGGATCATCGCATCGATAGATTTGTAACCAGTTTGAACAGGCTCATCTACTGATTGACGTTCGATAACGCCTGGTGCGATTTTCTCTACTGGTTCGAAACCATCGTTGTCTACCGCGCCTTTACCATCGATCGGAGCACCTAGTGTGTTTACAACACGACCAAGTAAACCAGGACCTACTGGTACTTCAAGGATACGGCCTGTAGATAATACTTTAACGCCTTCTCTAAGGTCAGCGTAAGGGCCCATAACTACTGCACCTACTGAGTCACGCTCAAGGTTTAGTGCGATAGCATAACGGTTACCCGGAAGCTCAATCATCTCACCTTGCATACAGTCAGCAAGACCGTGGATGCGGATGATACCATCAGTAACAGATACAATTGTACCTTCGTTACGAGCTTCACTTACAACTTCGAACTGCTCAATACGTTTTTTGATTAGTTCTGAAATTTCAGTGGAATTAAGTTGCATGCTCTTTCTTCCTAATTACGATTGAAGTGTTGTGGCTAGACGGTCTAATTTACCGCGTATAGAGCCATCGATTACATTGTCACCAGCTTTTACTACAAGGCCACCAACAAGTGTTTCATCAACACTACAATTCAGCTTAATTTTGCGTGAAAAACGTTTTTCTAACGCGCTAACCAATGCTTCTTGCTGATTTACAGCAAGTTCTGTTGCAGAAGTGATGTCTACATCAATTTCTTTATCATATTCAGCTTTAAATTCAGTGAATAATTCAGCAACAGCTGGCAGAGCAATTAAACGTCCATTTTCGGCTAAAACTTTAATTAAGTTTTGGCCGTATTCGTTGATTTGCTCAGCACAAACTGAAATAAATATTTCAGCTTGTTCTTCTGAGGCTTTGCTTGATACATATGAAAGTACTTGTTCGTTGCTTGCTACTTGTGCAGCAAACTCCAACATGTTGTTCCAATCAGCAACAGCATTATTATCAACGGCAAATTCGAAAGCCGCTTTAGCGTAAGGACGAGCGATAGTAGTCAATTCAGACATGCTCAGACCTCCAATTACAGCTCAGCAACAAGTTTTTCAACAATGTCACTATGTGCAGCTTCGTTAATTTCGCGCCCAATAATCTTCTCAGCACCGACAACCGCTAAAGAAGCAACTTGCTTACGCAGGTCTTCTTTAACACGATTACGTTCGGCTTCAATTTCTGAGTGACCTTGGGCAATAATGTTTTCACGTTCTTCGTGACCGCGGTGAGTTTCCTCATCAACGATTTGCGTAGCACGTTTTTTAGCTTGTTCGATGATTTCAGCAGCTTGAGACTTAGCATCTTTAAGTTGAGCAGTTGCTTTATCACGCGCAAGTTGCAAATCTTTTTCAGCTTGGTCTGAAGCGGCTAAGCCATCTTCAATTTTTTTCTGACGTTCTTCAATCGCACCGTTAAGTGGTGGCCATACAAATTTCATGCAGAACCATACAAAAACGATAAACGCGATTAATTCGCCTATTAGAGTGGCATTAATACTCATAACCGCTCCTCCTTTTCATTAAAAAAATAATAAGAATTTGATTCGTTTAGTAAAACGAAAAAAACTATTAAGTGAAAAGGATGAATAGACCGATACCAACACCGATCATAGCGATCGCATCGATAAGACCAGCTACGATAAACATTTTTACTTGAAGTGAAGCAGCTAGTTCAGGTTGACGAGCAGCTGATTCTAAGAATTTACCACCTAAGTTACCAAAACCGATAGCAGTACCTAGGGCACCAAAACCGATTAGTAAAGCTACAGCGATAAGTTTTAAACCTTCAAAGATTTCCATTTTTGTCTCCGATTGACATTTTAAAGTTAAAGTTAAAGTTAAAGTTAAAAAAATTGTTCTTATATATCTAAATTAGTGATCCGTAGACGCTAAGCTTAGGTATACAATTGTTAGCATCATAAAGATGAATGCTTGCAATACGATTACTAATATGTGGAATACAGCCCAAACAAAATGAAGCGGTAATTGGAATAAACCAATCGCAGCAATCAAGATGAAAATAAGCTCACCAGCATATAAATTACCAAATAAACGTAAAGATAGAGAGATAGGTCTAGCAAGTAGCGTAATCGTTTCCATCATAAAGTTTACTGGGATAAGCAGTGCTTGTACAAAAGGGTTTTTAGCGCTAAACGGATGTAATGTAAGCTCTTTAATGAAACCCATCATGCCTTTAACACGAATTGAATAGAATATAATTAACGCAAAAACACCAATCGCTAAAGCAGCAGTTAGATTTAAATCTGTTGTAGGCACTACTTTCATGTATACATCATGGGAGCTTTCAACAGCACCAGTCGCTACGCCAATCTGACCAGCTAATGCAGGTAAAAAATCTACCGGAATTAAATCCATTAGATTCATCAAAAATACCCAAACAAAAATAGTTAGGGCCAGTGGAGCTATTAATTTGCTTTTACCGTGAAAAGTATCTTTCACATTTTGATCAACAAATTCAACAACCATCTCAATTAGACACTGCCATTTTCCTGGAACGCCAAGTGTTGCTTTATTTGCAGCACTTTTAAATATCCATAAAAATATCAGTCCTAAACCAATGGACCATGCAAGGGTATCTACATTAAGTACCATAAACGAATTTGTCGGATCGTCGGTTAGGGCAACCTGTCCATTCGTTAAATGGTGCTTGATGTAACCCTGTAGGGTTTGCTCTTCAGCAGCCATGTTTTATCCTAAAGTTAAAGTTTAAAAGTTAAAGAAAAAGTTAATTTCACCATTATTTTTTAAAAAACAAAGGTGCAAACCACTGCATGAACATAATCAGTATGTAACAGGCAAAAAATGCTAATGGCACCACCTGAACAGACTTAAAAATCAATGCAAATAAAAATATGGTTAATAAAAATTTTAATCCACTGCCTCGTTTAAACGAAACATATACTTGATTTGCTTGTCTAGCACCAGAATATCTAAATGCATAGACTGCAAATACTAAATTGGCGATAACGCAAACAAATCCGCCAGCAACTGCTGATAAACCTGCTTTTGACCCCCAACCCATAAAAATTATGGCTGCAGCAATGAGTGCTACACTCGCTTGAAATATGATTAATTTAAATGCTGCGGTACGTAATGGCTGAGCTAAGCGATTATTCACGTTTTGTTAACCTTTACGTCGCTAAAAATTTCAAGTTACAAAAAAACTGGCGAAATTATACTTATTTCTGCCAGTTTTGCAACTTGTGATGCACATTAATAGCGCAAAATAATTGTAACTTGAGTGCAAATAAATATAAGAGAAAACCCTCTGAAAGGCTGATATTTATTCGAAGTTTAGATATGAGTTAGATATTTATTCATTCTTCAAGTGTGTCAGAATTAATTCTCTCAATAATACCGTCAAGTTCAGCTAAGTTTGTATATGAAATAACAAGCTTCCCTTTGCCTTTTTTATTGTAACTTATGTCAACTTTAGCTCCCAAGTTATCAGTTAACTGCTTCTCCAACTGTTTGACATCTGGGTCTTTTTCAACCTTAACACTTTCAGGAATCGGTTCTAAAATTGATTTCACTAATTTTTCAGTTTCACGTACAGTTAATACTTTAGCCACAACCTGGCGCGCAGTATCCGATTGTACATAACCTTCAAGAGCTAATAGACAACGTGCATGGCCCATTTCTAAATCACCATGTTCTAACAACTTTTTAACATCTTCATTTAAGTTATTTAAACGCATTAAATTTGTTACTGTTGTACGCGATTTACCAACTGCATCGGCAACTTGTTGATGCGTGAGTTCAAATTCATTTAATAATCGATCAAGTGCAACTGCTTCTTCCATTGCATTAAGATCTTCACGTTGAATATTTTCAATGAGTGCAATTGCAACAGCAGCTTCATCTGCAACATTTTTGATAAGACAAGGTACTAAATCTAAACTAGCAAGCTGTGCTGCACGCCAACGTCGTTCACCTGCGATAATTTCATAACTATCTTTAGATAATTCACGAACAACTATTGGCTGTATTACACCTTGCGAACGAATCGAGCTAGCTAAATCTTCTAATGCTTGCTCAGACATATCCTTACGAGGTTGATATTTACCAGGTTTAATAAACTCTATTGGTAGATTTTGTAATTCGCTTTTTTCTAAATTTTGTGTGATTTCAACCGAATCGATTGATGTCTGTGCTGTTTTAGCTACAGCAGGTTTGCTTGATGTCAATAAGGCATCTAAGCCACGACCAAGACCACGTTTTTTAGCAGACATTGTAATTTACTACCTTTAAAAATTATGCAACTTCGACCTGTTCTTTGCGTCTCAGTATTTCACCTGCCAATGCCAAATAAGCTTTAGCGCCCGTAGAAGTGCGATCATAATACATCGCGGGAGAGCCAAAACTAGGCGCTTCTGCTAATCTTACATTTCTAGGAATGACAGTTCGGTAAACTTTTTCGCCAAAATGTTGTTTTAGTTGCTCAGATACATCATTGGCTAAACGATTACGAGGATCATACATGGTTCGCAAAATACCTTCAATTTTCAAATCAGGATTAACTAGTTTTGCTAATTGGGTGATCGTTTCCATTAATGCAGTTAAACCTTCTAATGCGTAATATTCACATTGCATTGGTACTAAAACAGAGTCAGCAGCTGTCATTGCATTAACTGTTAACATATTAAGTGAAGGTGGGCAGTCAATAAAAATGAAATCGTACTGCTCTTTAACTAGCTCTAAAGCATTTCTTAATCTGACTTCACGAGCAAATAATTCCATTAATTTCACTTCAACAGCAGTGACATCACCGTTTGCTGGAATTAAATGATATTCACCTGAAGTTTCTTTTTCTACAATTTCTTCAAAGGGCTTTTCATCAACTAAGAGATCATAAACAGTGGAAACATCACCATACTTATCAATGCCACTACCCATAGTGGCATTACCTTGAGGATCTAAATCGATTAATAATACTTTTCGTTTTGTTGCTGCCATCGAAGCAGCTAAATTAACCGCAGTGGTTGTTTTACCAACACCACCTTTTTGGTTAGCAATGACGATAACTTTTGCCACAGTATCCCCTGATTAAGTTTTTATTATGCTTTATTTAAAATAATTAAATGCCTTTGCGCATCTAATCCAGGAACTTCAAGTATTATATTTTCTTCAAATTTAATATTTTCAGGCAAAGATGCAAGTTCTTCATCAGGATATTGACCTTTAAGTGCAATAAATTTACCTGAATCATCAATTAAGTGTTCACACCATTGGAGCATATCTTGTATTGAAGCAAAAGCACGACTTAAAACACCATCTAATTTTACCGGAGCTTGATATTCTTCAACTCTTGATTGTACAGGCGTCACATTAGATAAACCAAGTTCGTGTTTCACTTGAGTTAAGAATCTAACACGTTTACCTAAACTGTCTAACAAAATAAATTGTGTGTCTGGTAATGCAATCGCTAAAACAATTCCTGGAAGTCCTGGTCCAGTTCCAACATCAATATAATTTTTACCATTAATATGAGGTGCAACAACAAGCGCATCTAAAATATGTTTAACCATCATTTGAGAAGGTTCTCTCACTGAAGTTAAGTTATAAGCTTTATTCCATTTATCTAACAGCTCAACATACTTTACTAATTTTAATTTTTGCTCATCTGTTAATTCAATAGATGTTTGCGCGAGTAATTCATTTAATTGTTCTAATAACACACGATACCTTTAATTGCATATTTTGTATTCAATATTGATATTACTATCAAGTAATGAAATTTAAGTTACGTTTATAATACAACATAAAAAATATCCCTAATGAGAACATTAGGGATAACAAGTTTTTACTAAGCCATCTTTTTAATCAGGCCCTGTTTTTTCAAGTATACCAGTAATAGTGATATAGCAGCAGGTGTGATACCAGAAATTCGCGATGCTTGACCAATTGTTTGTGGCCTTGCATCTGTTAATTTAGCAACGACTTCATTTGATAAACCCGAAACAATTGAATAATCATAATCAGCTGGTAATAAAGTTTCTTCATGGCGAAGTTGTTTATTTATCTCTTCTTGCTGACGTGCAATGTATCCAGCATATTTTATTTGGATTTCAACTTGCTCTAATGCCTGCTTGTTTTCAATTTCAGATCCTAAACCAGGGATCTGAGTCAATGTTTTATAATTAACTTCAGGGCGGCGGATCAGATCTTCTAAACTTGCTTCTCTAGATAAAGCTGATTTTAAGAGATCATTAACTGCATTTATTTGTTCATGCTCTTTATGGATCCAAGTACTTTTTAATCTTTGACTTTCAATTTCAATCGCTTGCATTTTCTCATTGAAAGCTTTCCAACGGGCATCACCAACTAATCCTAATTCACGGCCTTTTTCAGTTAATCTAATATCAGCATTATCTTCTCGTAATAATAAACGATATTCAGCACGGCTAGTAAACATACGGTAAGGTTCTTTTGTGCCCATAGTTGCTAAATCATCAATCAATACGCCTATATATGCTTGATCACGGCGTGGCGTCCAAGCATCTTTACCTTGTTCTTTTAATGCTGCATTCAAACCGGCAATTAAGCCTTGCGCTCCCGCTTCTTCATATCCAGTCGTGCCATTTATTTGACCAGCAAAAAACAAACCTTCAATAAACTTTGTTTCAAGTGATTGTTTTAAATCTCTTGGATCAAAAAAATCATATTCAATAGCATATCCAGGTCGACAAATATGTGCATTTTCAAAACCTTTCATAGATCTGACAATTTGAACTTGAACATCAAAAGGTAAACTTGTTGAAATTCCATTAGGATAAAGTTCATGAGTTGTTAAACCTTCAGGCTCTACAAAGATCTGATGCTGATCTTTATCAGCAAATCGCATTACTTTATCTTCAATTGAAGGACAATAGCGCGGACCCACACCTTCGATCACTCCTGCATACATAGGAGAGCGATCTAAATTATCGCGGATCACATCATGAGTTTTTTCATTTGTATAAGTAATATAGCATGGGATCTGTTTTGGATGATCAGACTGTTTACCCATGAATGAAAAAATGGGTGTTGGTGTATCTCCAGGTTGCTCTTGCATTACAGAAAAATCAACGGTACGCGCATCTATACGTGGTGGTGTTCCTGTTTTTAAACGATCTACTCTAAATGGTAATTCACGTAAGCGATTCGCAAGTGCTATTGAAGGCGGATCACCGGCACGGCCACCACTAAAATTTTCAAGTCCAATATGAAGTCGGCCACCAAGAAAAGTTCCAACAGTTAGAACAACTGATCCAGCGGAAAAACGTAAACCCATTTGAGTTACAACGCCTGTTACGCGATCATTTTCAACAACTAAGTCATCGCAAGATTGTTGAAATATTTTTAAATTTTCTTGGTTTTCTAAAATATCCTGAATAGCTGCTTTATAAAGCATTCGATCTGCTTGAGCTCGCGTAGCTCTAACTGCTGGGCCTTTAGATGAATTAAGTGTTCTAAATTGAATACCAGCTTTATCAATAGCTTTTGCCATTGCACCACCTAAAGCATCAATTTCTTTTACCAGATGTCCCTTACCTATCCCACCTATTGCGGGATTACATGACATTTGACCTAAGGTATCTATATTTTGAGTTAACAGCAAAGTGTTCATACCCATTCTTGCAGATGCTAACGCAGCTTCTGTACCCGCATGTCCACCACCTACAACAATTACATCAAAATGTTCATGAAAAATCATCTAACGATCCTACTCCAATAAGCCATCAATTTTCAAAAGGGAGCGTATTCTACCTAGAATTTTAAAGAAGTGAAATGGTTATTTTTTACTCACGATCTTTTAAAGGATCTTATATAAATAAAGGATCTTTTAAAGAGATCTTTATTGATCTTACTACTATAGAGCTTAATTTCTGTATATAAGTCACTTTTATATATTTAGTTCAATAGCTTGTAGAAGATCTTACTTGTTAATATGATCGGATCATCTCATGTAAAAGCTCTGATCAAAAGACCTTGTTATACACAGAGGAATGGATGCAAATATTTATCCAGTGGATAATACTCCCTATATACGCAACTTGATCAAGGTTTATTAACAGTTGGATCTAAAATTACTATATATTGTGTATAACCTATTAATATTAGATCTTAAAGGTTCTTTTGTGAAATAGAAGATAACCAGTTAGGTAACCAAGCGATCGCTATATCTTCTGGTAAGTTTTCATCCATTGCATCAATTTCTAACACTTCCATTATCTGATTAGCTTGTTTAGTTTTTAATAATAGATCTACATCTTTAGCTGCTTTATTGTAAGTATCATAACTTGTATCACCAAGCCCTATTACAGTATAACTTAAGCTTTTCAACTGCGAATGATTATTTATTTGCTTTATAAGTAATTGTAAATTATCAGGTAATTCTCCAGCGCCATGCGTAGAAGTGCAAATTAACCAAATTACATCACTGATAGGTATCTGCTCTAAATTGGGTTGTTCATGTAGCTGGCAACTGTAACCTTTACTTTGTAATATGCCATTTAGTTGATCTGCAACATATTCAGATGATCCCATTTGGCTGCCAACAATAATGTGAATGATTTTTTCTGTCATGATCTGTTTGTTTATTAATTTTATTATCTTTTTATGATCATAATTTATTTTTAATAAATGGGATAGATCGATTGTGAATATAATTTTATAGTGTTTGTTTGTTTTTTATTCTTATTTAACCTTTCTGTTTTTAACTTGATGTTTTTTAATGTTTTATTTTTAATTTCAATGATCACAAATATGAGATCATCTTGTTGATAAACTTGGGGAAACTCGTTATTAATTTGTCATTAAATTGATCTTACTTTTACTTTAAGTGCCATTATGTATTTTAGTTTGTTTGATCTGTCTAATTATTTTGCTTTTTGATTATAGATCAGTTGTTTTTTATCGTTGATCTTACATTGTGGATAGATCTGATATAAAAATTTAATAAATACAGCTTTTCTTCTTTTGTTATAGATCTAAAAGATATTTTTTTAGATCTAATTAATATAAAAAAAGTCAATTGATCGCATTTTAAAAGTGATCCGCTGGCTTTATTTCTAGATTTTTTATTTTAAATTATAGTTTTTGACTAGTTTAAAGATCTTATTAATTACATAATGACAAAATGTTACGTTTATTATGGTGTTTTGTATGGGGATCATTTTTCATAAGATCAAAGAAGGGGAATTTATTCGTTTGGTAGAAGCAAATGGGATCCATGAGTTTTTTGCTCAAGAGTCTCAATTAGAGTCTGATAAGTATCACTTATTAGGGGTCAATACGCAATCAAAAATTGGCTATACTGTACGTCATGGTCGTATTGATGAGATGAGATCATGGAGGTTAGATCGCTTAGCATTACTAATAAAAAAACTTGGAATTAAAGGTTTTAATGTAAGAAATATATGATCTTTCTAAGTATCATAAATACAATTAAAACCCTTAAAAAGCAAATAAGCGACAGGGGATAGGGGTTTTAACCGTGTTTTATGTATTATATATTTTCGATAAATAGCATTATTTACCAATACAAAATGAGCTAAATATTTGACCTAACAGATCATCGGAGGTGAATTCCCCCGTAATTTCGTTTAAATATTGTTGTGTTAATCTCAGTTCTTCGGCTAATAACTCACCTGCAATGTGCATTTCTAATTGAGTTTGACCTATCTCTAAATGTTCAGCTGCATGATTTAAAGCTTCTAAATGACGTCTTCGAGCCATAAATCCGCCTTCAGTAGAACCTTTATATCCCATAATTTGTTTTAAATGATCTTTTACTAAATCGATACCTGAGTTGTTTTTCGCACTTAAATTAATGACTGTTTGGTTGTTAATTTCTTGCGAACAAACTTGCTCATTTGATAAATCTACCTTATTACGGATTACTGTAATTTCCATTTTTTTAGGTAATTTATCAATAAATTCTGGCCAAATTTCATGTGGGTCTGTCTCGATACTGTCAGTTGCATCAAGCATAAATAAAACGCGATCTGCTTGATTTATTTCATCCCAAGCACGCTCTATACCTATTTGTTCGACTATATCTGGGCTTTCTCTTAAACCTGCTGTATCAATAATATGTAATGGCATACCATCAATATGTATATGTTCTCTGAGTACGTCTCGAGTCGTGCCAGCAATATCAGTTACTATAGCTGCGTCTCTACCTGCTAAAGCATTTAATAAACTAGACTTACCCGCATTAGGTCTGCCAGCAATAACAACTCGCATGCCTTCACGCATAATTGAACCTTGCTTAGCTTGTTGCATTACTTCATCTAATTGTATGATGATGTTATTTAAATCACCTGACACTTTTCCATCAGATAAAAAATCGATTTCTTCTTCAGGAAAATCAATAGCAGCTTCAACATACATTCTTAGATGTATTACTTGTTCAACAAGGGTGTTTATATGCTTTGAAAACTTTCCTTGTAAAGAGTGTAGGGCACTTTGTGCTGCTTGTTCTGAATTTGCATTGATTAAATCAGCAATGGCTTCAGCTTGAGTCAAATCCATTTTATCGTTTAAAAATGCACGTTCTGAAAATTCACCTGGTCTGGCGATGCGTACTTTTTCTATCTTGCAAATTTCTTTAAGGAGCATATCTAGTAATATAGGGCCACCATGACCTTGAAGCTCTAATACATCCTCACCAGTAAAAGAGTTAGGTCCTTCAAAAAAAAGGGCGATCCCTTGGTCTAGTTCGTCACCTTTAAGGTTTTTGAAAGGTAGGTATTCGGCATATCTTGTTTTAGGACACTTACCTAATATTTTATCTGCAACTTCACGTGCAATAGAACCTGATACACGAATAATGCCAACACCACCTCTACCTGGGGCTGTTGCTTGTGCTGCGATTGTTTCTTGAATTTCCATTATTTGATACGAATTCTATTAATTAGATAAGAATGAGCTAATTGTATAATAAAGTGCAGATCCCTGCCATTATCATCTAAATAATGGCAATTCTGGTGTAAATTTTAGGCATTAAAAAAGGCGACCTAAGTCGCCTTTTTATTCATAAAGCTAAATTAGCTTTTAACTTTTATACCTTTCTTTTCCATGCCTTTATAAATAATGAGCATCTGAACAATTGAAATGATATTAGATACTAACCAATAAAGCACTAGACCTGATGGAAACCATAGGAAGAACACTGAAAAGATAACAGGCATCCACATCATCATTTTTTGCTGCATAGGATCTGTGGCTGTCATTGGTTGTAGTTTTTGTGTGATGAACATACTTAAACCAAATAAAACCGGTAAAATAAAGTATGGGTCCATTGCTGATAAATCAGTTAACCATAAACCAAATTCAGCATGACGCAGTTCTACAGATTCAAGGAATACATAAAATAATGCTAAGAAAATAGGCATTTGTAGTAAAAGAGGGAAACAACCACCGGCTGGATTCACTTTCTCTTTTTTGTACATTTCCATCATAGCTTGACCAAACTTTTGTTTATCATCGCCATATTTTTCTTTCATTGCTGCAATCTTAGGTTGAAGATTACGCATTTTAGCCATTGAAGTGTATTGCGCTTTTGTCAGTGGGTATAAAGCTGTTTTAACGATAATAGTGATCGCTATGATTGCAAAACCCCAGTTACCCAAAATGCTGTATAACCATTTTAATAATGAAAATAAAGGTTGAGATATAAAAAATAATATACCGTAATCAACAGCAAGGTCTAAATCTTCATGTAATGCTTCTAATGCATCTGCATCTTTAGGACCCATGTAAAAAGTGGCTGTTAATGCATGATTGGTATTTGCAGAAATATTAATTTGTGGACCTTTTATGCCCATAATTGCTGCGTTACCAGAAAGCATACGCGTATATAAATTGTTTTGCTCATCTTGATTCGGTACCCAAGCGCTTACAAAGTAATGTTGGATAAATGAAACATAGCCGCCTTTAGAATTTACATTGATATTTTTTTCTTCTATGTCTGAAAAGTCATATTTATTATATGGATCTTCAGTCGTGCCATAAGCGAAACCTAAGTAAGTTTGGTCCGTCATACTGCTTTTTTCGGCAACTGTATGTTTTACTTGGGTATATAACTGTACAGATAAAGTATCACTGGTGTTATTATTGATTTGATATTCTAAACCAACATCATATTGACCTCTTTTAAATATATAAGTCTTAACAAATTTAACACCGTTGTCATCAATATATGAAAGTGGGACTTTTAGTTCATCGCCATTTAATACATAAGCAGTCTGTGAACTAGTATAAATAGGACGACCTTTAGCATTTGCATCAGGACCATTTTTACCTATTAAACCACTTTGAGAAAAGTACTGTCCGTCGATTTCACCTAATAATTTATAAGCGGTATCACCGTTTTGTTCAGTAGGGTAAGCCAAAAGGTTCGCTTCAATGATATCACCACCTTTTGAGTCTATTTTAACTGTAAATACATCAGTTTCAATAGAGATCACAGAGCGGCTTACTTGTGCGATTTGGCTAGGTATGGAATCGTCAGATGATGAAGGTACAAAATTACCATCATTACTTTGATTTGTTCCATTAGTTTGATTATTTATTTGTTTTGCACTTTGTTCGATTTGTTGACTTGGATTGTAATCATTATTCCATTCTTGAAATAATAAAAATGATACAAGCATCAAACCGATAAATAAAAACGTGCGTTGAGATTCCATAACAGCTCTTATTTCTCGTCTTTTAAATTAATGGGATTGCCAGGAACAGGATCTTCTCCGCCTGAATGTAAAGGGTGACATTTTATAATGCGTTTTAGCGTAAGCCAACTTCCTTTAACTGGGCCATGCAAATTAATTGCATGCATAGCATAGCTAGAGCAGGAGGGATTAAAGCGACAATTAGATCCTAAAAAAGGGCTTATAAATTTTTGGTAACCTTTGATAAGCAGTAATAATAAGTTTTTAGGTAATCGTAAAATTATATTCATAACTATTTGTTAATTATATAAGTTTACATTACATATAGCTTCTATATTGTTCACTAATAAATTTCACTAAATGGCATGACTAAAAGGTAGGCTAAAGATACCCTAAAACTGCATTTAATACCAATTCTATCTAGTTGGAGATGGCTTATTTAATTTAGATTTGTTGTTTTTTTGATTTCGAGGACGTTTTTTAAATGGAGCTGGTTTTGGTGCGCCTGGTTTACATCTTTCATTTAATTTCAGCCACATTTTATTAAGCTGTTTAGTTAGCTCTGCATTGTCTTGTAATTCACAGCCATTTTTAACCATTAAAACAATATCAATGTTATCTAATTTGTGCTGACTAAGGCGAAAGCTTTCACGTGCAAGGCGTTTGATGCGGTTTCTATCACAGGCTTTTTTTACACGCTTTTTGGCTACAGTTAAGCCTAAACGAGGATTTGATAAATCATTAGCTTTTGCTAAAAGTGTGAAACAGTTTGTTGCAGCCCGAACAGGCTCATTGAAGATTCTTGAATAATGCGAGGGAGTTAATAAACGTAACTCCCTGCCAAAGCCAAAGCTTTCCACTGAATAATCTTAAAGATTAAGCAGAAAGAACTTTACGGCCTTTCGCACGACGGCGATTGATAAGCTTACGACCATTTGTCGTTGCCATGCGAGCACGGAATCCGTGGCTACGTTTACGTTTTAGTACACTTGGTTGAAAAGTTCTTTTCATTTTATTACTTCCGATCGGTTTAAGTTAAAAACATCCTATGCAGGTCGCGATCCTGGCACAGGTGCCATTGCGAGCGCGAGATGTTATAGAGGCCCGCACTTAAAGTCAATATAAAAGCACTATTTAAACTGGTATTTCATCATTTATTTAAATTAATTTAATAAACAGACTAAATAATGGTAAATGCTTTTAAAAGTTTGTCTTAAGTATAAGTTGAAAAAGTTTATGGTGCATTTATATATAAGCAAATTTAAAGTAGGAGGATTATCTCTTAAAGAAAGGGTGGGATCGTTGCGAGATCATTTCATTTTGATCTCAAAATAAAGGAAGTTATTAGATCCTTATTAAATTTATTTTAGCTGTTAATTTTGAGATCCTGCTTTCTATATGCTTGGCTAAAAATAGTTTTCCACAAGTATCATTAATAATTTGCGCAAAAGCTTTGGAAAACGTGATTAGATCCGTTGATGATAAAAAGATCATTGCAAATATTATAATAATATTCACAAGATGTTATAAAAAATATAAGGCATAAAAACAATGGCTTAGGTTTCTTTTTGACGTTTAATTGAAATTAATAATAAATGAATCTTGAAGTTGTGGATAAGTCGCTTCATAATGACGTGTTTTTATTAATATTTAGCAATAATATCCTGTTTATGATGAACGGGAATATATGCTCTCTTTAGGAGTTAATCGTGTATTTGTCTGTTTGGCAAAGTTGTTTATATGTGCTTCAAGACGAACTACCTTCACAACAATTTAGTATGTGGGTACGTCCGTTACAAGCCGAAAGTACAGAAGATACTTTAACTATTTTTGCACCTAATCGTTTTGTGTTAGATTGGGTACGTGATAAATACTTAAATAGAATAAATGAATTATTAATAGAGATTTGTGGGGATGAAGCCCCTAAATTGCATTTTGGTGTTGGTGGAAATAAACCGAATGTTTCTGCTCCTGTACACAAAGAGCAAGAAACCGTAGAACCAAGGGAGACTGTCACTGCAAGCCAATCTCGAAAAGTTAAACCAGTCCCTGCTGTGGTAGAACCAGCTCCAAAATCGTTTCCTAAAGCAAATATTAAAGATACCTATACTTTTGATAGTTTTGTTGAAGGTAAATCTAATCAGTTAGCAAAAGCTGCTGCTGTTCAAGTTGCAGATAATCCAGGTACTGCATTTAATCCTGTATTTATATATGGCGGAACAGGTTTAGGTAAAACACATTTATTGCATGCAGTTGGTAATGGTATTATTGCAAATAAACCGGATGCAAAAATTGTATATATGCATTCAGAACGTTTTGTGCAAGATATGGTGCGAGCTTTACAAAATAATGCAATTGAAGAGTTTAAACGTTATTACCGTAGCGTTGATGCATTATTAATCGATGATATTCAGTTTTTTGCTAATAAAGAACGCTCACAAGAAGAGTTTTTTCATACCTTTAATGCTTTATTAGAAGGTAATCAACAAATAATTTTGACGTCAGATCGATATCCTAAAGAAATAGATGGTGTTGAAGATAGGTTAAAATCTCGCTTTGGTTGGGGTCTTACGATTGCAATTGAGCCTCCAGAACTTGAAACTCGCGTTGCAATTCTAATGAAAAAAGCACAACAAAGTCAGATTAAACTACCTGAAGAAGTTGCTTTTTTTATCGCTAAAAGATTGAGGTCAAATGTTCGCGAATTAGAGGGGGCACTTAATAGAGTCATAGCAAATCATAACTTTACAGGACGTCCAATCACAATTGATTTTGTAAAAGAAGCTCTAAGAGACTTATTAGCACTACAAGATAAACTTGTTACGATAGATAATATTCAACGAACAGTTGCAGAATATTACCGAATTAGGGTCTCTGATTTATTATCTAAAAGGCGCACGCGTTCGATTGCAAGGCCGCGACAGGTGGCTATGGCACTTTCTAAAGAATTAACTAACCACAGCTTACCAGAAATCGGTGATGCTTTTGGTGGACGGGATCATACAACTGTGTTGCATGCATGTCGTAAAATAAAATCACTTCGTGAAGAAACTCATGAAATAAAAGAAGATTATCAGAACTTGATCAGAACACTTTCATCCTAGGGTTAGATTAAAAATGCAAATAACAATTTCAAGAGATCAGTTTCTAAAGCCTTTGGTTCAAGTATCAGGTGCAATTGAGCGAAAACATACATTGCCTATTTTATCTAATGTTCTGTTAGAAATAGAACAAGGTAAGCTTTCAATGACTGGTACTGATTTGGAAATAGAACTTGTTGCTAGTGTTATATTAGAACACGACTTTGAAGATTATAAACTTACTTTACCGGCTAAAAAACTATTAGATATTTGTAAAAGTTTACCTGATGGTTCAGAAATATCTATTTCATTAAAAGAAAACCAAATAATAATAAAGTCTGGTAAAAGTCGTTTTTCACTTGCTTTTTTATCTGCTGATGATTTTCCTAATTTAGAAAAATGGGATGGTGAGGTTGAGTTTCAATTAACGCGCTTAGAGTTAAGAAAGTTATTAGAAAGTACGCATTTTTCTATGGCCAATCAAGATGTACGTTATTATTTAAATGGCATGTCATTTGAAGTTGATAATTCTGAAATTAAAACGGTAGCAACTGATGGCCATCGTTTGGCGTTGGCACAGAAAACATTGTCTCAATCACTTAATACTCAAAGGCAACTTATTATTCCAAGAAAAGGCGTGCAAGAAATTATGCGCTTGATGAATAGTGATGATGCTTTGGTGACTATACAATTTGGGGCTAATCATGTTCGAATATTAGATCAGGAGTTCATGTTTACCAGTAAACTGGTTGATGGTCGCTTTCCTGATTATCGTCGTGTAATTCCAAGAGGTGGAGACAAAATTGTTACTGCTAATCGTGAATGGTTACGTAGTGCATTTGCGCGAGTTTCTATTTTATCAAATGAAAAGTTTCGAGGCGTCAGACTTAACTTTTCAGCAGGACAATTAAAAATCAGTGCGAATAATCCGGAGCAAGAACAAGCTGAAGAAGTGGTTGAAGTTGCTTATGATGGTCCTGACTTAGAAATAGGTTTTAATGTTTCTTATGTTTTAGATGTATTAAATACGCTTAAAACTGAAGATGTGCAATTTACGTTACTTGATTCAAATAGTAGTGCACTTGTTGAAGGTTGTGGTGATTCTGAAGCTATGTATGTTGTGATGCCAATGCGTCTTTAAAATTTAATTTTGAATTTAGTTTTTCATCTTCAGGTTTGTTTAGTAAAAGTTATTAATGAGGAATATTTTTAAATTTGTCTCTAGAATTTTTAACAATTAAAAATTTTCGTAATATTGAAAGTTTATCTTTTTCTCCAATTGAAGGGATAAACTTAATTTATGGTGAAAATGGTAGTGGAAAGACAAGCTTATTAGAATCGATTTATTATTTGTCTCATGGTAAATCATTTCGTACATCTAAACATAAAAATATAATTAAAAAGCAGCAATCAAAATTTATTATTCACGGGAAAAAATCCGTGAATGATTTATCTATTCCTGTTGGTATTAGTAAAAATTTACTTGGGGAATCGAGTTTAAAAATTCAAGGTAAGTCTTCACAGAAAGTTTCTGATTTAGCACAACTAATACCTGTTCAACTAATTACACCTGAAAGTTATTCATTATTTTTTGGTGGACCAAAAGAGCGACGAAAGTTTCTAGATTTTGGGTTGTTTCACGTGGAACATCAGTTTTTCTCTTTATGGCAATCATTTAATAAAATTTTAAAACAGCGAAATGCATTATTAAAACAAAAACCGAAAAACTATTATGATGAAATCAGGTTTTGGGATAAAGAATTTGTTAGACTGTCAGTTAGCATAAATAATCTACGTTTATCGTATATAAATAAGTTTAAACAGCAGTTTTTTGATAAAATATGTGTTGATTTAGATTTAGTGAAAGATCTTAGCCTTGAATTTAACTCTGGCTGGAAAACAACTAATGAATTGACTGATATTTTATCTGAGAATTTTGAAAGAGATTTAAAACAAGGTTTTACCAGTAGAGGTCCACATAAAGCCGATTTTAGTTTTTCAATTGATGGTATTAGTGTTGAAAACTATCTTTCTCGTGGACAATTAAAACTCTTGTTATATGCATTAAAAGTAACACAAAATAGCCTTATAGAGACTGAAACAAATAAACAGTCAATATTACTTATAGATGATTTACCATCGGAATTAGGTCAAGATACAAGAGGCAAAGTGGGCAAAATATTAGCTCAGTGCGATTCTCAAATCTTTATCACGGCCATAGAATCTGACAGTATTTCTGCCGTAGTGGAACCAATGAAGCGAAAATTAGAAATGTTCCACGTGAAACATGGCAAATTAATAACAAATTGAGTGGAATAAAGCATGTCTGAAAATTATGATTCGTCGAGTATTAAAGTACTAAAAGGATTGGATGCCGTTCGAAAGCGTCCTGGAATGTACATCGGGGACACTGATGATGGTTCAGGCCTGCATCATATGGTGTTTGAAGTTGTAGATAACTCTATAGATGAAGCCTTAGCTGGGTTTTGTGATGATGTTTATGTCACTATTCATGATGATAACTCTGTTTCTGTCAGAGATAATGGTCGTGGTATTCCTACAGACATACATGAAGAGGAAGGTATATCTGCTGCGGAAGTTATTATGACAGTACTACATGCCGGTGGTAAATTTGATGATAACTCATATAAAGTTTCTGGTGGCCTACATGGCGTAGGTGTATCAGTTGTAAATGCGTTATCAGTTAAATTAAAAATGACTATTCGCCGTAGTGGACATATTCATGAGCAAACTTATACCCATGGTGAACCTGATTCTCCTTTAGCAATAGTAGGAGATACTGACACTACAGGAACTGAATTACGCTTTTGGCCAAGTGAAGAAACATTTACAAACATAAATTTTCATTTCGATATTTTAGCTAAACGATTACGTGAATTATCTTTTCTAAATTCTGGTGTGAGTATCATCTTAACGGATGAAAGAGATGATAGAAAAGAACATTTCAAATATAAAGGCGGAATTGAATCGTTTGTAGAATATTTGAATACGAATAAAACACCAGTACATAAAGATGTTTTTCATTTTACTACTCAGCGTGAAGAAGATGGTATTTCAGTAGAAGTGGCAATGCAATGGAATGACGGTTTTCAAGAAAGTATATATTGTTTTACCAACAATATTCCGCAAAGAGATGGTGGTACTCATTTAGCCGGTTTTCGCGGTGCATTAACTCGTACTTTAAATAATTATATGGAAAAAGAAGGCTTTAATAAAAAAGCCAAAACAAGTAGTAATGCTACTGGTGATGATGCCCGCGAAGGTTTAACAGCGGTTATTTCAGTTAAAGTTCCAGATCCAAAGTTCTCTTCTCAAACTAAAGATAAACTTGTTTCATCAGAAGTTAAATCTGCGGTTGAACAAGCTATGGGTGAAAAACTTGCTGATTTCTTGTTAGAAAATCCAGCTGAAGCTAAATCTGTGGTTATGAAAATTATTGATGCAGCTCGCGCACGTGAAGCTGCTCGTAAAGCAAGAGAAATGACACGTCGTAAAGGAGCATTAGAACTTGCAGGTTTACCTGGTAAACTAGCTGATTGTCAGGAAAAAGATCCTGCACTTTCTGAACTATATATAGTGGAAGGAGACTCTGCTGGCGGTTCAGCCAAGCAGGGACGTAATCGTAAAAACCAAGCTATACTACCGTTGAAGGGTAAAATATTAAATGTAGAAAAAGCGCGTTTTGATAAAATGCTTTCTTCTCAAGAAGTTGCTACGCTAATTACGGCATTAGGCTGTGGTATTGGCCGTGATGAATATAATCCAGAGAAACTTCGCTATCATAATATTATCATCATGACAGATGCCGATGTGGATGGTTCTCATATTCGAACTTTATTACTGACATTCTTTTATCGTCAAATGCCTGAGATTGTTGAGCGTGGTTATATTTATATTGCACAACCACCTTTATACAAAGTTAAAAAAGGCAAGCAAGAACGTTATATTAAAGATGATCCTGAATTAACAGAATACTTAACAACCTTGGCTTTAGATAATGCAGGCCTATATGTAAATGATACTTCTCCTGCAATTTCTGGTGTAGCGTTAGAAAACTTGGTTAAAGATTTTCAAAATACAGAAGTAGTTCATACGCGTTTGACTCGTAAATATCCGATTGAAGTATTAAAGCGTTTGTTATATCAAGCTCCGTTAACTGCTGATGATTTAAAAGATAGTGCAAAAATTTTAACTTGGACAAATTCTTTTATTGATGATTTAGTTAGCAATGATACAGATGCAACTATTTTTACAGGATCAACAGTTGAAGATCCAGAGCGTCATTTAACATTACCTGTTGTAACGATACGTCAGCATGGTATTGATAAAGATTATATATTTAATTATGAATTTATTATTTCAAAAGATTATCAAAAAATAGCAAAAACGGGTGAAAACATTACTGATTTAATTGAAACTGATGGTTACATTCAAAGAGGTGAAAAAACCAATCCAGTTACAAGTTTTGAAGATGCTCTAACGTGGTTAATTTCAGAATCAAAACGTGGATTGTATATACAGCGTTATAAAGGATTAGGTGAAATGAATCCAAGCCAACTTTGGGAAACGACGATGGATCCTGAAGCTCGCCGAATGCTTCAAGTCACAATTGAAGATGCAGTTGCTGCTGATCAACTATTCTCAACATTAATGGGTGATCATGTTGAACCTAGGCGTGATTTTATAGAAAAAAATGCATTACGAGTTGTAAACTTGGATGTATAAAAATATAAGTTAATCAGATTAAATAAAAAGAGACTTTATAGTCTCTTTTTTGTTTAAATATTTATCACTTTAAGCATACTAACAAATTCATAAAAACTATTAAAACGGGTATACTTGTTAGTAATCATCTACATTTGACCGCAAAAGAAACGAATAAATCCACTATGCAAAATATAACGCAAAAACATAATACAAAAACCTTTCAAGGTTTGATCTTAGCATTACAGGAATATTGGGCAGAGCAAGGCTGTGTCATAGCCCAGCCTCTAGATATGCAAGTCGGTGCTGGCACATTTCATCCATTCACATTTTTAAAGTCTATTGGCCCGGAGCCAATGGCGAGTGCATATGTTCAACCATGTCGCCGACCTACAGATGGTAGGTATGGTGATAATCCAAATCGCTTACAACATTATTATCAATTTCAAGTTGTGATAAAACCTTCACCTGAAAATATTCAACAATTATACTTAGACTCCCTTGCTGTTATCGGTATTGATACCTTAACTGATGAAGTGCGCTTTGTTGAAGATAACTGGGAATCACCAACTTTAGGTGCGTGGGGTCTTGGTTGGGAGTTGTGGTTAAATGGCATGGAAATATCACAGTTCACATATTTCCAGCAAGTTGGTGGCCTAGAGTGTTCACCAGTAACAGGTGAAATAACTTATGGTTTAGAGCGATTGGCTATGTATATCCAAGGTGTAGATAGTATTTATGATCTTATTTGGACTGATGGTCCGTTAGGGACTGTTACTTATGGTGAAATTTTTCATCAAAATGAAGTAGAACAATCAACTTACAACTTTGAACATGCAGACGTACCAGCATTATTTACAGAATTTGATCATTGTGAAAGTGAAAGTAAAAAACTAATTGAAGCAAATTTACCTTTACCTGCATATGAACAAGTAATGAAAGCATCTCATGCATTTAATTTATTAGATGCTCGCCATGCAATTTCTGTAACAGAACGTCAACGCTATATTTTGCGAGTAAGAGCATTATCTAAAGCATGTGCAGAAAGTTATTATGCTGCACGTGAAGCATTAGGTTTTCCACTTTGCAAAGATAATTCTGTAACTAAGAAAGGAGCGTAATGATATGACAACTGAAAATCTATTAATTGAAATTGGTACTGAAGAATTACCTCCAAAATCGTTACGTACTTTAGCAGAAGCTTTTGCAGCAAATATTAAAACCGAATTAACGGCATTAGAATTAGAAAATACAGATGTAACTTGGTATGCATCACCTCGCCGTTTAGGTATAAAAGTTGCAAATCTAGTTGCAAGGCAAGCGGACAAAATTGTTGAAAAACGTGGTCCGGCTGTAAAAGCTGCATTTGATACTGATGGAAATGCAACTAAAGCAGCTCAAGGTTGGGCACGTGGTTGTGGTATTGATGTTGCTGATGCTGAACGTTATGAAACAGAAAAGGGTGCTTGGTTATTACATAAAGCTAAGGTAGCAGGTAAAGGCGTAGATGCTTTATTACCTGATGCGATTAGTAAAGCTTTAGCTAAGTTACCTATTTCAAAACCTATGCGTTGGGGAAACTCAAAAATTCAATTTATTCGTCCAGTGCATACTGTGACTGTCATGTTTGGCAGTAATTTAATTCAGGGTAATATTCTTGGTAAAGATATTAAAAATGAATTACAAGGTCATAGATTTCATCATCCTGAGCGTGTCAGTATTTCCCATGCTGATGAAGTTGAGAGTGTATTAAAATCAGCATACGTTATTGCTGATTATGAAGAACGTAAAGCACTTGTCCGTGGTCAAATTGAAAGTGTTGCTGCAAAAAATAATGCTGTTGTTGCTATGGATGAGGCGTTACTTGAAGAAGTGACTTCATTAGTAGAATGGCCAGTTACTTTAGTTGCTACGTTTGAAGCATCATTTTTAGATGTGCCTTCGGAAGCACTTATCTATACCATGAAAGACGATCAAAAGTATTTTCCATTGTTAGACCAAGATGGTAATTTACTTAATAAGTTTTTATTCGTTTCCAATATCGAAAGTAAAAATCCTGAGCAGGTGATTAAAGGTAACGAAAAGGTTGTGCGCCCTCGTTTAGCTGATGCTCAGTTCTTCTTTGAAACTGATAAAAAATATACTTTAGAAAGTCGCTTAGAGTCATTGGATACAGTATTGTTTCAAAAGCAATTAGGTACTTTAAAAGATAAGTCTATTCGTATATCTGAACTTGCAGCATTTATTGCTACAAAACTAGGGGCTGATGAAACAAAAGCAGCTCGTGCTGGTTTATTAAGTAAAACTGATTTAATGACCGAGATGGTTATGGAGTTTACTGATGTGCAAGGCGTTATGGGTATGCACTATGCGCGTTTTGATGGTGAAGATGAACTTGTTGCTGTAGCACAAAATGAGCAGTATATGCCGCGTTTTTCAGGTGATAATTTGCCATCAAATGAAATTAGCCAAGCGGTTGCATTAGCAGATAAATTTGATTCTTTAGTGGGTATTTTTGGTATAGGGCAAGCACCAAAAGGTGATAAAGACCCTTTTGCTTTACGAAGAGCTGCTATTGGTGCTTTACGTATTATGGTTGAAAAGGAGTTAGAGTTAGATATCCTAGAAATCGTAGCAAAATCACAGGAGTTATTTACAGATAAGCTGACAAATGAAAACGTTGCTCAAGATGTATTTGATTTCATGTTAGGTCGATTCCGTGCATGGTACCAAGATCAAAATATAGCAGTTGATGTAATTCAAGCTGTTTTAGCACGTCGTCCATCTTACCCTGTTGATTTTGACCGTCGTGTTAAGGCTGTGAGTCACTTCCGTAGTTTAGATTCTGCAGAAGCATTAGCTGCAGCAAATAAGCGTGTTGGCAATATATTGGCTAAAAACGATCTGGTTATTGCCAATAAAATTGATGAAACTTTATTAAGTGAAGATGCAGAAAAAGCATTAGCTGAAACAGTTTTATCATTTAAAGCTAAATTTGAACAGCTTGGTCAGGGGAGTTATACAAACAAACTCACTCAGTTAGCTGATATCCGTGAAACGGTTGATACTTTCTTCGATAATGTAATGGTTATGTCTGATGATGAAGCTGTTAAATTGAATAGACTGGCCTTGTTAAATCAGTTAAGAAATTTATTTTTAGATATTGCCGATATTTCAGTGCTCCAGTAAAACTTAAGTTTTACTATAAGTGATGTGAATAGTCTCAATAAATTAAAATGATAAAAGCCGGTTTTTATACCGGCTTTTTTGTGCGATTATAGCTAATAGCCATATTGGGAAATGAGAATAATAATGAAAAAAATATTACCGATCATCTTTTTGGGGTCAGCAATAACAGCATGTTCAAGCACTGATTCATTTGAAGAAAATGCAGTTTCAAAAACAGATATTATGACGCCTATTTATTTACGAGGAAATTTTAATACTTGGGAAGCGCAGCCCGAGTATCAGTTAAAAAAAATAAATAAAGATATATTGCAAACAAAGGTAAAATTTTCTACTGCAGGTGAAACTTATGAATTTAAAATTGCAGATAAAAATTGGAGTCAAGGTTTAAACTGCGGGTATATGAGTGAAGAATTAGACCAATTTATAGAGTCAGGGATCCCCGTTCAAGCAAACTGTAATAGTATTTATAACTATTTTAGTTTTACACCTTATGAGTCGGGTTGGTATCAGGTCAGTATCAACTTTAGGCAAAAAACAAAACCATTAGTAACTATCAATCAAGTATTTGAATGATTTACAGGCCTTTTTTTATTAAATAACGAAAGGGCTCCGATTCAACTTCTTGAGTTAAAAGGGTGTGATCCATGAAACGACAGAAACTGGGAATATCTCTAGTTGTAGATGGATCGTCTGCTAGAATTAATAATGTTTCACCTTCTTGCATTTTCCTTACATGACTTCGGATCATCATAATCGGTTCTGGACAACGTAATCCTATCGCGTCCAAAGTATGATCTGGTCTTTTTGTTTGGTTCATGGGTAAATCTGTCATAAAAGTATAATTATATTAAAAGAGTGGTATTTTAGGCTTAATTTAAACCAATTTAAAGCTGATTTTTAACTAACTTCTTCCGATATATTCTGAGGAATTAATATAAATACTAAAAAAGTACAATCATGTTCGAGTTCATATTGTTCAAGTCGCTCTATCGTCACTTCAGTCAATTTTGTATGTTGTGTTAGAAGTATATTACCATTTTTATATTTTACATCATGTGCAATGACCATACCTGGTTTTAACATATCCAAAGTAAAACAGAATTCTGTATTACTGCCAGCTGGAATATTATGAAGCAAATTATCGAAAGCGAGCACAACATTATTATCATAACTTTTATTTGCTTGAGATTTTATATTTTGTAAAGCATCTCTTGGTGATATTTTTTTTCCTGAAGCATAGCCTGATATTTGTTTATCATAATCGCGGATCACTGCAAGTATACGAGCACTAAGTGGAATATCATTTTGATGTCTTTCTCCAGGAAACCCAAGACCATTAAACTTTTCGTATTGGAACCGTAAAATATCTGAAATATTTTTTAAAGAAGGCATTAAATCAAGTATGTCGGCACCCTTAGTTGCCTGCTGATGTAGTTGCAATAGTTCTGCGTTGTTCATTTGTGATTCAGGTTTATTCAGTAAAGAGTTCGATAGGGCTATTTCACCAATAGCATGTAATTGAGCGGCTAAAAATAAATAAGTAACCTCTACTTTTTCTAATCCCATCTGGTGACCTAATAAACGGCATTGTTTTGCAATTCTCATATCATGCTGATGATGATCTTTTCTGTGCTCGGCAGAAATAAGAGTGATCATGTCTATTACTTGCTGTAATTGATTTCTTTGGCTTTTTATTGATTTTTTAAGTTTTAAAACAGTTTGTTTAAGAGTTATAGTGCGCTCTTCTACTTTTTTATCCAGTTGTTTATTTAGTTGTATTAGTTTTTGGTTATTTTCCTGTAATTGAATAGTGAGCTTTTGGTTTTCGATTTCTAACTTTATTGTATGAAGAGCATCATTCACAACGTCTTTTAATTGTTGATTATCCCAAGGTTTAGCCACATAAGCATGAATACCACCTTCATTTATAGCTGCAATCGTACTGGCCATATCGGAATAGCCTGAAAGTAAAATTCTACGTGCCTTTGGCTGATGCTGTTTTGCTTGAGCTAATACTTTATCTCCTGATATCTCAGGCATACGCATATCGCAAATAATAATATGAATAGGGGTCAGCTTTATAAACTCAATTGCTTTTATAGGATCATTAAATGCGATTGTTTCATATTCTCGCCTAAATATTCTTTCAAGAGATTGTAAAACTTCTATTTCGTCATCTATTAATATTAATCTTGGCTTGAAAATTTCTTCCATATTTAAACTTTCCTAAATTAATTTTTATTAGCTCTAACAATATCTTAAAAATATTCCTATCTTTAGTATAGGCATTTTTGATTGGTTGAAAACTAAAATTGAGATAGAAATGGAAAAAGAAATAGCGAATGAATTATTACCTAACAATTTGAATATAAATGAAAATGCTGAAACACCTATGAATCTAGACTTAGAAAATATAATAAAAGGTTTAATGGTAGAAAATACTAAGTTAAAAAAACAATTAAAAGAGCAGGGAGAATATGAACAATCTAAACAACAACAACTAGAGTTTTTAACTTTTTTAGCCACAGTGACATTTAGTAAGAATAAAGTTGAGACGATTATTCAAAGTTTATTAGAGCGTTGTATTAGTTTTTTAGAAACTAGCTGTAGTTATGTTTATTGCCATGAAAAAGCAAATATAACTTTAACTAAAGGTGAAAATAGTGAATTAAATCAATTGTTACAAGATAGTGGTAATAATATCAATGTGGCTCAAGTTATTGAAAATATAAAAAATGCGCAAAATGAAACTTTATTACTTACGGGCGAACAATTCTTTACATCTGAATCTTTGTTATTTTCAAAAATAAAGTATGTTGTTGTTTTGCCATTATTTTCATTATTAAATCAATTTCATATTTTAGCAATTTTTTTTGAAGATGATAAAAACCTTGATAGTTTAAAACTTCAAACATTAGAGTCTGGTCGTCAATTAGTTAGCATAGCAATAAGAAGAAAGTTAACAGAAATTAAATTAGATAAAAAATATACGGAATTAACTAAAGCGAATAAATCTCTTAAAAGTACACAAAAGCAATTAACACAATCAGAAAAAATGGCTTCAATAGGGCAGCTTGCAGCAGGTATTGCACATGAAATAAATAACCCTGTAGGTTATGTCATGAGTAATATTGAATCATTAAAAGACTATATGTCTCAATTTGATAATTTTTTTAGTTTACTTATAAAAGAAAATTTAGAAGTTAACAAAACATCAGATCCAGATAATGAACTTGAATTTTTGTTAGAAGACAGTAAAGAAATTATATCAACTTGTGTGGGAGGGTTAACAAGAGTAAAAGCAATAGTGCAAGATTTAAAAACCTTTTCTCATTCAGGAAATGAAGGGTTTATTTTATTTAGTTTAAATGATGCTGTTGATACAGTTCTTAATTTAATTGCATCGGAGTTTAAATATGATGATTGTGAAATAGAAAAAAACTTGGCTATTATATTACCTGAAGTATTTGGTACAAAAAATCAGATAGAACAAGTTTTAATGAACATATTGATCAATGCAAAACATGCAATTGATGATCAAAAAGGTCTCATCAAAATAGAAACTTTTGCAAACTCAGAATATGTTTTTTTGCATATTTCTGATAATGGTTGTGGCATGGATGAAAAAACAAAACAGAGATTGTTTGATCCTTTTTTTACGACTAAATCTGTTGGTGTCGGTACTGGGCTAGGTTTATCTATTAGCTATAAAATTATTGAAGCGCATAGAGGGTATGTTGAAGTTGAAAGTGAAATAGGTAAGGGCACTTGCTTTAAAATAAGTTTACCCTTACCTGAAAATTTAGCCTAAAAATTATTTAACACGTTCGAATACTGTTGCGATACCTTGACCTAAACCAATACACATAGTTGCTAGGCCATATTTAGCATCGTTATCTTCCATTAAATGAATAAGAGAAGTACTGATGCGTGTGCCAGAACAACCTAGAGGATGTCCTAAAGAAATAGCACCACCATTTAGGTTTACTTTTTCTTCTACTACATCGGTTAAGCCTAAATCTTTAATAACTGGTAAAGATTGCGCCGCAAATGCTTCATTTAGCTCAACTATACCCATATCTTCAATGGTTAAACCCGCATCTTTTAATGCTTTTTTACTTGCTGGAACTGGTCCGTAGCCCATAATAGATGGATCGCAACCTGCTACAGCCATAGATTTAACACGTGCTCTAATTTTTAAACCAAGTGCTTTTGCTTTTTCTTCAGACATCATTAGCATAGCTGATGCACCGTCTGATAAAGCAGAAGAACTACCAGCTGTAACAGTACCATTTGCAGGATCAAAAGCAGGGCGAAGTTGAGATAAACCTTCTACCGTTGTTTCTGGGCGTATCACTTCATCGGTATCAATTGAAATTAATGTCCCATCTGAATCATGACCTAAAGTTGGCAAAATCTCTCGTTTAAAGCGACCTTCGACTGTAGCTGCGTGCGCTAGTTTGTGTGATCTTGCGGCAAATTCATCTTGCTGTTGACGAGATATACCATGCAATTTACCTAAATATTCAGCGGTTAAACCCATCATTCCAGCTGCCTGAGCAACAGATTTAGATAGTTTCAGATTAAAATCAACGCCGTGATTCATAGGAACATGGCCCATATGTTCAACACCACCTACTATATATACGTCACCTGCACCTGTCATAATTGCGCGGGCAGCATCATGAATAGCTTGCATTGAAGATCCACATAAGCGGTTGACTGTAACTGCTGGTACCGAATGCGGAATTCCGGCTAACAAAGAGGCATTACGTGCAATATTAAAACCTTGTTCCAATGTTTGTTGCACACAACCCCAATAGATATCATCAATATCGCTTGGGTCGAGCTGTGGATTTCTATCAACTAGCCCTTTCATCAAGTGTGCGCTTAAATCTTCAGCGCGAGTGTGTTTAAAAATACCGTTTTTAGAACGACCCATAGGTGAACGGATACAGTCGACGATTACAGGAGTTTGCATGTTATAGGCCCTCAATTTGATAAAATTTACGGCCTTGTTCAGCCCATTGACGTGTTATATCTGATACTTGATATATCGCTCCTAAATCAGCGTACTTATCTGCAGTCGCGACAAAGTTAGCTAAACCAATTTGATCTAAGTAACGGAATGCACCACCTCTGAAAGGAGGGAAGCCTATACCATAAACAAGCGCCATATCGGCTTCTTGAGGGGATGCTATAATGTCTTCTTGAAGGCATAAAAGTACTTCATTTAGCATAGGGATCATACAGCGGTCTATGATTTCTTGTTTAGAAAATTCTTTCTCTGAATCACATATTGAGCTTAATAATTCAATTGCAACAGGGTCTAATTTTTTCTGTTGACGACCTTTTCTATCAGGTACATATTTATAAAAACCCGAGGCGTTTTTTTGACCAAAACGATTGTTTTTAGCAAATAATGCAACAGGATCTTTTTCTTGAATTGCCATACGAGTTGGGAAACCTGCGGCCATTACACCTGTACAGTGGTTGGCAGTATCTAAGCCGACAACATCAAGTAAATAGCCAGGGCCCATTGGCCAACCAAATACATTTTCCATTACTTTATCAACTTTAGCGAAGTTTGCACCTTCAACAACTAGCTGGTTAAATCCTGCAAAATAAGGGAATAAAACACGGTTTACAAAAAATCCAGGGCAATCATTTACAACAATAGGAGATTTTCCAAGTTTTAATGCGTAGTCAACAACAGCACCAATCGTTTCATCAGATGTTTTTTTACCACGAATAATTTCAACTAATGGCATTCTATGAACAGGATTAAAGAAATGCATGCCACAAAAGTTTTCTGGTTTTGTTAGTGTACTTGCTAATTCATCAATTTGAATCGTAGAAGTATTAGAAGTCAAAACTGTGCCTTCAGGCATATCTTGTTCTAACTTAGCAAGTACAGCTTGTTTAACTTTTGGGTTTTCAACAACGGCTTCAACAATAATATTAGCTGATTGCATGTCGTTATCATTCAGTGTTGGTTTAATCGCTGATAATGTTTTTACCATTTTATCAAGCTTCATACGACCACGTTCTACTTGTTTTCCAAGTAGCTTAGATGCTTCACCCATACCTAAATCTAAAGCACTTTGTGCGATATCTTTCATGATAATAGGTGTGCCTTTATAGGCTGATTGATATGCAATACCACCACCCATAATGCCTGCACCAACAACAGCAGCTTGTTTTATTTGTGTTGTACTTGCTTTAGCTTGTTTACGCGCTTTATTTTTTAAATATTGGTCTGCTAAAAATATCCCAACCTGTGCTGAAGCTTCATTTGTTTTGGCAAGAGCTGCAAAATTGGCATTTTCAATGGCCATAGCTTCAGTACGTTCTGAGTTTGCAGCTGCCTTCATGGTTTTTATAGCCATGACAGGTGAAGGGTAATGGCCTTTTGTTTTACCTAAAACCATACCTTGTGCAGTCGCAAAGCTCATGCCTTGCTCTAGTTTATTCATTCCAAGTGGAGATAATTTTTGGTTGCGTTTTTCCTGCCAGTTAAGCTTGCCATTAATAGCTTGTTCTAAAACTTTAATACTGGCATTAAATAATTTATCTTTGGCTACTACACTGTCTAATACGCCAACATTTAAGGCTGCTTTAGCGCTATGCTCCTTTCCTGTGGTGATCCAGGTCATTGCATTATCAGCACCTATAATACGTGGCAAGCGTACTGTACCACCAAATCCAGGCATTATGCCTAAGCGTACTTCTGGTAAGCCAATTTTTACATCTTCACTAGCAACACGGTAATCAGTTGCTAATACCCATTCACATCCACCGCCTAGTGCCATACCGTTAACAGCGCTGACTGTTGGAAATGGTAAGTCTTCTAAAGCGTCAAATACATCAGTAGCACTTTTAATCCAAGTTGTTAATTCTGCTTCTGGTAATTCAAAAGTCGGTAGAAACTCAAAAATATCAGCACCAATTATAAAGTGGTCTTTATCACTGGTAAAAACCATGCCTTGAATATCATCGCGTTTAGATAATTCAGCAAATGCAACGCCACACTCTTGCAGCGTTTGTTGTGATAATTTATTTACTGAGCCGGGTACGCAAAATTTAAATTCGGCAATTGATTTTTTTGTAATCGCGTCTTCTATGAAAGCTACTTCAAAAGTATCGCTTTTATATAACATTATTTATCTCCCTGGTTATTCTTCTAACTCAAACTTTAGTTAAGAAGTTTTAATTTAACTGGTACGATGAGTGTGGTTTTTATTCAGTTTGTCTTCTTTAAATAAAAATAGCAATAAATTTTGTCGCTTTCTTAACATTTGATTAAAAACTACATGTTATGGTGAGGTAATCAACATAGTTAAAACGATTTGTTTGAGCTAGTTTATTTAGTTAGGGAATATTCAAAAGGATTATTTTTTAGTGATAATGTTAAAAAAATTATTTATTGCAGCTGCGTTATTTTCAAGTATTTCGATTGCTTCTTTTTCAGCTAATGCAATTTCTGTTGAACATAAAAAGTTTCTTTCTGCTGAAAAAATTGCTTTGTCTGGCAATAAAAAAAGATATAAAAAGGCACTGGAAAAATTAAACCACCCCTTAAAACCTTATGTCAAAATGGCTTATTTAAAAAAATACCCATATTTATCAAATGAAGCCGACATTAAAGATTTTCTGCGTATCTATCAAGGCACCCCTTTAGAGTGGCCTGTTAGAAAAGCTTGGTTGAAGAAATTAAGTAAGCGAAATAAAAAAGCATTATTTATTAAATATTTTAAACCAACAAAAAATGCAGCTTTAACTTGTACTCATTTGAACTATCAGTTGCAGTTAGGTGCACCCGAGAGTGCAATTATGCAACAAGTAACAGACCTATGGTTAGTGGGTAAATCTCAACCAAAAGAATGTAATGCTATTTTTAAAAAGTGGCGAAAACAAGGTTATATGACGCCTGAGAGAATATGGCATCGTCTTACTTTGGCTGCGCAAAAGGGTAAACATACTTTAATTCCTTATTTAAAATTGCAACTTCCTAAAGAAGATCATTACCTTGCTGACTTGTACTATAAAATGCGTAAAGATCCTTCTGCATCTGCAGGGCTATACCGTTTTAAAAAAGCGAATCAAAAAGAATCTGAAATAGCCATTTATGGCATTAAACGTTTAATTTGGCGTGATGAAAACCTTGCTTTACGCGCTTGGCGTAAACTTGAAGTGAAATTTAATTTTACTAAAGAGCAAAAAGAAAGCGCGTATTATACTTTTGCTTTAGCACTAGCTTCTAAAAAGCATAAAGAAGCTAAATTTTGGCTTAATAAAGTACCGCACAAAAATCATGATAAAAAACTGATGCAATGGCAGTTGGCTAATATGCTGCAAAGTAGTGATTGGCCTGGAATCATTGCATATTTTACCGGTAAAGAAAATTTATCTAATGGTCAAAAGTATTGGTTAGCTTTTTCGTATCAAGAACAAGGAAAAAAACTAAAAGCTGATGAAATGTGGTTGTCTCTTGCACAAAAACGTAATTATTATGGTTTTATGTCTGCCGCTAGGCTGAATTTGCCTGTGCAATTAGAATATCAAAAAACTTTGATTGATAAAAAGTTAATTGAAAAAGTATCGCAAGCTCCGGGATTTGTTCGGGCTAAAGCTTTATCTGAAATAAATCGCACTACATCATCTCGCCGAGAATGGAATTATTTGATTAATACTTCAAGTAAAGATGAAAAATTGGCTGCAGCTCAATTAGGTAGTAAATTAAATTGGCATGACCGCGTCATAGTGACTATGGCGCAACTAGAGTTATTTAATTATTTAGACTTACGTTTTCCAGAAGCTTTTGATGTTTTATATAAAAAATACAGTCAAAGAAGCAAAATTGATTTGACCTGGAGTTATGCTATTTCTCGTAGAGAAAGCTCTTTTGCACCTGATGCTTATTCTGGGGCGGGTGCACTAGGCTTGATGCAGTTATTGCCAAGTACGGCTCGGTATATTTCAAAAGCTAAGGTTTCTCGCAAAAAATTATTTGATCCTAAAACAAATATTAAATTAGGTTCTGCGTATTTAAGTTATTTAAAACGTAAAAATCATGGAAATGAAATATTGGCTACTGCATCATATAATGCAGGGTATCACCGCGTCAGTAAATGGTTGCCAAAAAAAGCGATGCCAGTTGATTTGTGGATAGAGTCGATTCCATACCGTGAAACTCGTGATTATGTGAAAAATGTTTTTGCTTATCGTCAGGTATATCATACAAGAATGGGAAAGGTTGATAATCTATTTGATGATTTATTAACAATGAAAATTCAAAAGTGATCGAATGATCTTGACCGGCAATCATGTGTTAAACTTGAAAAATTCAATATTATTTTAATCTCATACATTTAGGAAAAGTAATGGATAAACTCGCTTCTTTATATGCTGAACATATTTCAACTTTACAGCTACGTACAAAAACGCTTCTAGAGCGAGAAGGGCTTGAAGGTTTAGTGATACATTCAGGACAGGCAAAACGTCAATTTTTAGATGATATGAGTTATCCATTCAAAGTAAATCCTCATTTTAAAGCCTGGTTACCTGTTGTTGATAATCCACACTGTTGGTTAGTTGTAAATGGAATTGATAAACCTAAACTTGTTTTTTATCGTCCAGTTGATTTTTGGCATAAGGTACCAGATGAACCTAGTGATTATTGGTCTGAATTTTTTGATATCGAACTTTTAAAAGTACCTGATCAAGTGGAGCAGCTATTACCATATGATAAAGAAAAATATGCTTATATAGGTGAATATATTGAAGTAGCTGAAGCCCTTGGTTTTAAGCAAAGAAATCCAGAACCAGTTTTAAATTATATTCATTACCATAGGGCATATAAAACAGACTATGAACATGTTTGTTTACGTGAAGCCAATCGTTTGGCGGTAACGGGTCACCAAGCTGCCAAAGATGCATTCTTTGCGGGGGGATCTGAGTTTGACATTCAAAATGCGTATTTATTGGCTATTCGTCAAGGAGCTAATGAAGTGCCTTATGATAATATTGTTGCATTAAATGAAAACTGTTCCATTTTACACTATACCCATTTTGACCAGTTACCACCAAAAACAATGCGTTCATTTTTAATTGATGCTGGTGCAAGTTTTAATGGTTATGCCTCTGATATAACACGTACCTATGATTTTAATAAATCGGGTCAATTTTTTGAACTGATCGGTGAGTTAAATTCACAGCAATTGCAAATGTGTGATGGTTTAAAACCAGGCGTTAAATATGGAGACTTGCATATTGATTGTCATGCCCGTATCGCAAAATTATTATCTCAGTTTAATATTGTAAATTTATCAGCTGAAGCGATTATTGAAAAAGGCATATCTAAAACTTTCTTCCCTCATGGCTTAGGTCACCATCTTGGTTTGCAGGTTCACGATATGGGTGGGTTTATGGCTAATGAAAGAGGTACTCATCAGGCAGCGCCAGAAGATCATCCTTTTTTACGCTGTACTCGCACGATAGAAGTTGGTCAGGTATTTACAATAGAACCTGGTTTATATTTTATAGATTCATTACTAGGTGATTTAGCTAAAACAGATAATAACCAATATATAAATTGGGATAAGGTGTCGGAGTTTAAGCCTTATGGTGGTATTCGTATTGAAGATAATATTATCGTTCACCGTGATCATAATGAAAATATGACACGAGATTTGGGTTTAGCTTAATAGAGTTGCTGTGCCTATGAGTATAGGTACTTAGGTTTAGTAAAAGTTAAAATCTGAGTACTTATATGATGCCCCAACGTGATGCTTATTAATAAGGCAGACTTATCAGTCTGCTTTTCATTTTATAGATTTTATTATGCCAAAAGAATATAGAATTCCTACCGAAACCATTTTTTATCAAGAAGATATAAAAAAAAGCAAATTTATAGTGCATATTGCACATACTCCAGATTTAGAATCCGCTAAAGCATTTATTCAAGAAGTTGGAATTAAATACCCTGATGCCAGACATAATTGTTGGGCACATGTTGCAGGTGAACCTGGAGGAAGCCATGTTTTAGGTTTCTCCGATGATGGAGAGCCAAATGGTACAGCAGGTAAACCTATGTTAAATGTTTTGATGGGATCAGGTATTGGTGAGATTACAGCTGTGATAACACGTTACTTTGGTGGTATAAAGCTTGGTACTGGTGGGTTGGTACGTGCCTACGGTGGAAGTTTAAATAATGCGATGCTGGAATTAAAAACAGCAATTAAAATACCTGAGGCAATTATTTATGGTATTTCTGAATATAGTCAGCAAGGATTAATAGAAAACATTTTATCTGGTTATCAGGTTTTAGACATAAAAAAAAATTTTACAGCACAGATTGACTGGCAAATAAAGATTGATAGTCGAGAAACCAAACTTGCTTTAGCTGAGGTTTTTGAAAAAACCAATGCTAGAGTTGAATTTAAGTTAAAAGAATAAAGGTGCTGTTCATTTCTATTTAGGCCACTGCGTGGCATTATACTTTGATTGTTTAAGCTAGATTTAGCTTAACAAGTTTAATTTTTTAATCATGAGAATAAAAATAAACCTATGCAGTTTCGTACCATAATCAGAATATTAGGCTTACTCGTAGCACTTTTTAGTGTCACGATGATCCCACCAGCATTAGTTTCTTTAATTTATAAAGATGGTGGTGGTGTTCCTTTTGTTCTCGCTTTTATTTTTAGTGTCATCATAGGTTTATTTACCTGGTATCCAAACCGTAATGAAAAAGCAGATTTAAAGGCAAGAGAAGGGTTTTTAATTGTTGTTTTATTTTGGTTGGTATTAGGAGCGTTTGGTTCTTTGCCTTTGATTTTTCTTGAGGAGCCTAATTTATCTTTAGCTGATGCTGTATTTGAATCATTTTCTGGGTTAACAACTACAGGGGCAACTGTTTTAACCGGTATAGAGTTTTTGCCTAAGTCAGTTTTATTTTATCGTCAACAGTTGCAGTGGTTTGGTGGCATGGGGATCATTGTTTTAGCCGTTGCTGTATTACCTATGTTAGGGGTCGGTGGTATGCAGTTATATCGGGCTGAAACTCCTGGTCCGGTTAAAGACTCTAAAATGACACCCCGAATTGCAGATACAGCAAAACACCTTTGGTATATATATGTATCACTTACTTGTGCTTGTACTTTGGCGTATTGGAGTGCTGGGATGGAATGGTTTGATGCGATTTGCCATGCTTTTTCGACTATCGCTATCGGTGGGTTTTCAACATATGATGCTTCAATGGGACATTTTAATAGTCCATTAATTAATATTATATGTGTCATATTTTTATTAATTGCAGCTGTTAACTTTTCTTTGCACTATGCGGTTGTCGCCAATCGAAGTTTAAAAAGTTACGTTAGAGATCCCGAGCTTAAGGTTTTTTTGTTTATTCAGGCTGCTTTAGTTTTAATTTGTTTTACTGTTTTATCTTCTCAAAATGTATTTGAAACGGGTGATGAAACATTAAATCAAGCCTTATTTCAGGCTGTTTCAATCAGTACGACAGCGGGCTTTGCAACAGATAATTTTTCGGCATGGCCGATTTTTCTACCTATGTTATTAATTTTTTCTAGCTTCATTGGTGGCTGTGCAGGCTCAACGGGTGGCGGTTTGAAAGTAGTGCGCGTGTTTTTGCTCTATTTACAAGGGATACGAGAACTCAATCGTTTAGTTCACCCCAGGGCTATTTACTCTATTAAGTTGGGTCGAAAAGCATTGCCAGATAAAGTAGTAGAAGCTGTTTGGGGTTTCTTTTCTGCTTATGCTTTAGTTTTTGTCATTATCATGTTGATGCTAATGGGCACTGGTATGGATAATATTACTGCATTTTCGGCAACCGCAGCCTGTTTAAATAATTTAGGACCAGGTTTAGGCGATGTTGCATCTCACTTTGGTGATATTACAGATACTGCTAAATGGATTCTTACAATTGCTATGGTATTTGGCCGTTTGGAAATATTCACTTTGTTAGTATTGTTTACACCCACATTTTGGCGAGGATAATAGAGTAGGCGCGACTTTAGTCGCGCTTATTGAATTATAAACATAGCTTTAACTACGCTTACGAAAAGACTATATAAATATTGCACTTACTTGGAATAATTTTTCAACTACGTATATATGTTTTTTATCTATCAAAAACATAATCACATGATCTCCTGATTCAATCACAGTGCTATCGTGAGCTATCAAAACATCATCGTTTCTGACGATAGCACCAATCGTTGTGCCAGCAGGTAATTTTATATCTCTAATTGCTCTACCAACAACTTTGGAAGTTGTTTTATCGCCATGAGCAACCGCTTCGATGGCTTCAGCCGCACCTTTTCGTAATGAATATACATTGACGATATCACCACGGCGTACATGAGTAAGCAATGCCGATATGGTTGCTTGTTGTGGTGAAATGGCAATATCAATTTCACCACTTTGTACCAAGTCTACATATGCACTACGTTGGATCAGTACCATGGTTTTTTGTGCCCCCATGCGTTTTGCCAACATCGCTGCCATGATATTTGCTTCATCATCATTGGTAACAGCAATAAAGACATCTACTTGTTCTATATGCTCTTCTGATAACAACTCCTGATCAGAAGCATCACCGCAAAAAACGATGGCTTTATCTAGTTGTTCAGATAATTGTATAGCACGTTCAGGGTTACGCTCTATTAATTTAACCGTATGGTTTTTTTCTAGTGAACGAGCCAAGCCCGCACCAATATTACCACCACCGACAATCATTATTTTTTTGTAAGATTGTTCAAGTTTTTGTAATTCACTCATTACTGCACGAATATGTTTTGTTGCAGCGATGAAAAAAATTTCATCATCAGCTTCAATAACTGTTGTACCTAAAGGTTTTATAGGACGACCCTGACGATAAATTGCTGCTACACGAGTTTCAACATTAGGAATATGTTCTTTTAAAGTAGATAGTGCATAGCCTACTAATAAACCCCCATAATATGCTTTTACGGCTACTAGAGATAGTTTACCTTCTGCAAATTGTAAAACTTGTAATGCTCCCGGATAATCAATTAAACGACGAATATATTTTGTGACTAATTGTTCTGGTGCAATATAGTGATCTACAGGTAAATCATGGTTATGAAATAGTTTTTCTTTATATCGCAAATATTGTTCTGATCGAATGCGAGCAATTTTTGTGGGTGTATTAAAGATACTATAAGCAATTTGACAGGCGATCATGTTTACTTCATCAGAGCTGGTTACCGCAATGATCATATCTGCATCTTCAGCTCCTGCTTGACGTAAAATATCAGGATGGGCGCTATGTCCAGTTACAACTTGTAAGTCGTATTTATCTTGAAGTTGGTGCAGTTTATCACCGTTAATATCTATCACTGTGATTTCGTTTTTTTCACCAACCAGGTTTTCAGCTAAAGTGCCGCCAACCTGACCTGCACCTAAAATGATAATTTTCATGATCTACCAAATATTTTTTATTAAGAGTATTTTTTAGTTAACTTTGCATAATAAAAACCATCAGTTAAAGCAGGCAATAACTGCCATCCTGGAGTGGTTAAAGTATCATCAGAGTTTATTGCCATATGTTCAGCATCCGTTTGCTGTTCAAGGAAGTTCAAAATTTGATTTTTGTTTTCTTGAGGTAAAACTGAGCATGTAGCATAAAGCAAAGTACCACCAGGTTTTAATAAAGGCCATATTTCTTGTAAAATTTGTCCTTGTAATTTAGCCAGTTTTTCAATGTCATCTGCTCTACGTAACCACTTTATATCTGGATGGCGGCGTATGACACCGGTAGCGGAACATGGTACATCTAATAAAATACGATCAAATTGCTTACCATCAAACCAGTCATTTGGTTTGGAGGCATCGGCACAGGTTAATTTTGCTTCTAAGCCAATGCGGGTTAAGTTTTCTTGTACGCGCTCTAACCTTTTAGCATCGGCATCTAAGGCTAAAACTTCTATCTTAGCAAGCTCTAATAAATGACATGTTTTACCGCCTGGTGCTGCACAAGCGTCAAGTATGTAATCACCATCTTGTGGGTCTAATAATCTTGCTGCCATTTGAGCTGCGCCATCTTGTACTGAGCTGCCGCCAGTGTCAAATTCTGGTAAACTGAAAACATCGCATGGTTTTTCCAATAAAACTGCATCAATAAAACCATCTTGTAACTGATGGTCTATATTTTCTAGATTTAGCTTTTCACTGTACTGCGTAGTGTTATGTTGTGCTTGATTCACACGTAACCACATAGGAGCTTGTAATTGGTTTGCATCTAAAATTTGCTCCCATTGTGTAGGGTAAGCAGTCTTTACTTGATTAATAAACCAACCTGGATGGTTATACTTACAGGCATTAATTTCATGTGCTTGTGCTTCTAACTCTGTTTGTTTGCGTTGAAAATTACGTAATACAGCGTTTATTAGACCTTTTAGGCCCGTCGCATTTAAAGTAGTTAATGCATTTACTGTTTCAGCAACAGCGGCATGTGGTGGTGTGCGCATATGTTGTAATTGATAAATGCCAACATACAGTAAAAATTCAAATACTTTTTGTTTACCTTTTAACGGTTTGCTTAATAATTTAGAACAGTAAAACTCTAAGCTTGAATAGTGACGTAATACGCCATAACAAAGTTGCTGTAATAAAGCTTTGTCTTTGACCGCAATTTTAGTGCTAGCTGCTGGTAAAGCTTGATTAAGAGATTGCTTTTCAATGATAACTTGATAAATAACTTCAGCTGCTAAAGCTCTTACATCGCTCATTCGTTTTCACCTTTGTTACCAATAATACTATTAATTTCGACCCAATCAGCACGACCATTTAAAAAATCTTGTGCAGTCATAGGTTTTTTACCTTGAGGTTGTAATAGCTCTATTTTTAGTGACTCTTTGCCTGTAGCTATGGTTATACCTGTTTTATCACTTGCTAAAACTGTACCTGGTTCACCTGTTAACTCAACCACTTTCGCTTGGTAAATTTTAACGGTATTACCCAACATCTGAGTGAAACAAACAGGCCAAGGGTTAAATGAACGAATATTTCGCTCTATTTGTTCTGCATCCATAGACCAATCTATATCAGCTTCTTGTTTTGATAGTTTATGAGCATAGTTAGCTTGTGTTTCATCTTGAACAGTTGCTTTAGCCGTGCCGTTTGCTATTTCTGCAAGTGTTTCGATTAACGCTTTTGGTCCTAATTGTGCCAGCTTAGTATATAAAGACGCGCTTGTTTCATCTTGGTTGATATCGCAAGTGGTAATATTGAGCATATCACCCGTGTCTAAACCTAAGTCCATTTGCATGATAGTGACGCCAGACTCTTTATCGCCTGCCCATATTGCTCTTTGAATAGGTGCAGCACCGCGCCAGCGAGGTAAAATAGAGCCATGCACGTTAATACAACCTAAGCGAGGTGTATCTAAAATGGTTTGCGGCAAAATTAACCCATAAGCAACAACAACCATAATATCAGCGTTTAAATCGGCTAATATTTGCTGTTCACTTTCAACTTTTAATGATTCTGGTTGATAAACGTCAATATTATTTTCAACAGCGAGTTGTTTTACTTCACTGGCTTTGAGTTTTTTTCCTCGACCTGCAGGGCGGTCCGGTTGACTATAAACAGCGATAACTTGATGTTCTGATTCGATAAGTGCTTGAAGGTGGTGAGCTGCAAAGTCAGGTGTACCCGCAAAAACAATACGTAAAGCTTGTGTCACTAAAATTTCCTTAAATGATAGAAATGCAAAATATCTCTATATAAGGCCACTGTGTGGCCGTTAAAAGTGGAAGAATAAGGTTTGTTATTAACCTCTAGCGGCTTCTTTTGCTGCTAATTTTGCTTCTTTTTCTAATTTTTTACGAATACGTTGACGTTTCAAAGGTGATAAATAATCAATAAATAATTTACCAACCAAATGATCAAGTTCATGTTGGATGCAAATAGCTAATAACTCATCGGCATCCATTTCAAACGCTTCACCTTGAGCATTAAGTGCTTTCACAGTCACAATCTCTGCTCTGTCTACTTTTGCATGTGTATCAGGTACTGACAAACAGCCTTCTTCACTTATTGTTGAGCCTGATTGTTTGATTATTTCTGGATTGATTAAAACGATTTGTTTGTCTTTTTCTTCAGATACATCCATAACAACAATTCGCTGGTGGATGTTAACTTGTGTTGCTGCTAACCCTACACCATTTTCGTCATACATAGTTTCAAACATATCATCAATAATCTTTCTTATTGAATCATCTACTTGTGTAACATTCTTTGCGATCGTACGAAGACGTTCATCGGGGAATCGTAATACTTCTAAAATTGCCATATTTACCTTTTAAAGCTGTGCTTAAAACACTAGATTATGCTAATGTTTGTATTTTAGCCATTCGTGTTCATTTTTTACAGGTTTAGGTCAATAATAATAAAAGAAAAGGCTAGAGGAAGCTCTTATGATTAAAAAAATAGCAGTTGTTGTACTTTCGTTGTCTATAATTTTTCCCGCTATCGCAGACATATTGAAAGTAAAAAATAATGCCCCTGAGCAATATGTGGTAAAGAAAGGCGACACACTTTGGGATATTTCAGCCATTTATTTAGAACAACCTTGGCTATGGCCTAAGTTATGGCGGTTTAATCCACAAATTGATAACCCACATTTAATTTATCCTGGTGATACACTTTCTTTAGTTTATGACGCTGATGGTCGGCCTATGTTAGTGATGAATCAAAAATATAAAAAGTTATCTCCGCATGGTCGAAAGGTGATGAAAAAAGATGGTGCGATACCCACTTTACCTCTTGAGCTGATCCGTCCTTATTTAACTTATGAGCAAGCGTTAGATGAAGAATATATGGCTAAACAGCCATATGTATTAGGCGGTAATGATAATGTAAAAAACTTAATTACAGGACATATTTTATATATTAAGGGTAATTTAGTACGTAGTAAATACTATGGTATATACCGTAAAGGTGAAGCGTATATAGATCCTAAAACTGATGAGCCATTGGCACATGAAGCTATACTCGTAGGTACTGCCAGAGCCTTTAGAAATGGCGATATAGATAATGGCATTCCTGCGTCGGTACGTGTTAAAAATGCTAAACGTGAAATTCATGCCGGTGATTTTTTAATTCCTGCAATGGAAGGGCAGTCTCTACCTGCATTTTTCAGTTTAACTAAACCAGAAAAGCAAGTAGATGGCTCTATCATAGCATCAACAACTAAGCTGAGAGAGTTCAGTAAGTTAGATATTGTTGTTCTTAACTTAGGTAAGAAAGATAAATTAAAAGCGGGGCATATTTTGGATATTCGTCGACAATCTCCTACAGTTGTAGATAGTGGTGATGGTCCTAAATACTTGGAAGATTCGTCTCGCTTCGCAAAAATGGCAGCAACAGCTAAAGATTTATTTGGCAGTGAGCCAAGTGCCGATAATACACTATGGAAAATGCCTAAAGAAAAAGTAGGTGAGTTAATGGTATTTAAGGTTTATAACAATTTAAGTTACGCCTTAGTCACAGGAACATTAAGACCTATCAGGGTTGGAGATGTTGTTAGCATAGATTAATCAAATGTGACTGGCTCAAGGAGAGAGCATGAAAAACAATAAAAAAAGCGAGCTACATATTTGGCTCGCTTTTTATTTGTGTAAAGGTTTAGGTATAAAAATATTAATTCACTTGCATAGTGTTATTCAATTAAAACGTCTAGTTTCATTACATTATGATCAATTAGTTGCATTAGGTTTAACTTCAAAAGTAGCACAAAACTTAATAAATATAGATTGGCTTCATATTGATAAAGTTGTTACTAATATTATAAATAATAAGATTGATGTGCTTTGTTATTTTGATAAGAATTACCCTAAACAGTTAAAACAAATATCTAGTCCTCCATTATTACTATTTTGTAAAGGTCAAGTGAGCCTACTCTCTAGTCCACAAATTGCTATGGTTGGTAGTCGGTCTGCAACACCCAACGGATTGAATATTGCATCTCAATTGGCATATAAATTATCAGAAAAAGGGTTAACGATTACTTCTGGCTTAGCTTTGGGTATTGATGGTGCTGCACATAAAGGGGCTTTGGCATTTAAAGGGAATACCATTGCTGTTCTGGGTACTGGGGTTGATTTGGTCTATCCTAAAAGGCATCAATTGTTATTTGATCAAATAGTATTAAAAGGCTTGATAGTCAGCGAGTTTTTACCTGGAACTAAACCTCAAGCAAGTAATTTTCCCAGACGAAATCGTATTATTTCCGGTTTATCCTTGGGTGTTGTTGTCGTTGAGGCTGAAATTAAAAGTGGTTCACTCATCACAACTAAATATGCCTTAGAGCAAAATAGAGAAGTTTTTGCTGTACCGGGCTCAATATTAAGCTCCTTATCTCAAGGCTGCCACTTTTTGATTAAACAAGGGGCTAAATTAATTGAAAATGTGGACGATATATTAGAAGAGGTGAGCTTTTTTCCAAAAAGTTGTCTATATACTAATAGAGAGCAGGAAGAAAATAAGGATGATGATCCAATATTAGCGCAGCTTGGATTTGAGGTGACTCCGGTTGATATTATTGCACAAAGGGTAAAGTTACCAATAGAACAAATATTACCTCGTTTATTAGACCTTGAATTAGAAGATAAAATAGAGCGTGTTATAGACGGCTATATTAAGCTAAGGAGGTGTTAAAATGTTCGATATCCTCATGTATTTATTTGAGAATTATATTCATAGTGAGTCAGCCATTTTTGTAGAGGAAAATGAACTGACAGAAGAGCTCAAGCGAGCGGGCTTTCATAGTTCCGAAATATATAAAGCACTTGACTGGTTAGAGCAATTAGCTGATTTACAAAAAAGTGATGAATGTCCATATTTAAATCGTTCACCTTTACATTCGATTCGAATTTTCACCGATTCAGAATGTGACAAATTAGACATTAATTGCCGAGGGTTTTTAATGTTTTTAGAGCAAGTTTCACTTATTAATTGTACGACTCGTGAAATGGTGATTGACCGTGTATTTGATTTAGATAAAAAAGACATTAGTTTAGATGATTTAAAATGGGTTGTATTAATGGTTTTATTTAATGTACCAGGTCAAGAGGGGGCATATGCTCAAATGGAGGATTTAATTTTTGATGAACGTAATGGCCAAGTTCATTAAGTTGAGCTTAAATCTACTAAATAATACCCTGATACTTTCAGGGTATTTTTTTGCCTGATTAGCGTATAATCTCCTTCTTATTATACTGAATCTGGTTTCCTAATGACAAAAATAGACAGTGACCTCTTTACTGCGCATGAACATGCACTAGAAACTGAGCTTGGGACTTGCCCTGATTGTGACTCTGAGCTTGTCATTCGTCATAGTAAGAGTGGGCCATTTGTTGGTTGTATCAGTTATCCTAATTGTGAATATACAAAATCTTTAATTGATCATGACATTGAACAAGTTAAGGTACTTGAAAATTCGAATTGCCCTCTTTGCAGTGAAGTATTAGCCGTTAAAAATGGTCGATATGGTATGTTTATAGGTTGTACAGCTTTCCCTGTTTGTCATTACGTTGTACATGAAAGTGATGATAAGGAAAATGAAAGCTTGCCTCAATGTCCAAAATGTAAAGCGGGTGAATTGGTTAAACGCAGTAATAAATCAGGGCGAACATTTTATTCTTGTAATGCATACCCTGATTGTAACTATATTTTGAATCAATTACCGGTTGATCAAAAATGCCCTAATTGTGGCTGGTCTGTATTAATCGAAAAACAAACTGCAACAGGGAATAGATTACTGTGTCCACAAAAGTCATGTGGTTATAAACAATAAATTTAAAGAGTTATAAAAATTGTGACACATATAAATAATGAATTGAATGTTATTACAGCTTTGAATCAAGGGTCTGTTATTTTGTACCCTACAGAAGCGGTATTTGGCCTAGGTTGTGATCCTGACAATGAGCAGGCTGTGATGGATTTATTGGCGATAAAACAACGTTCGGTTGATAAAGGTCTCATTTTAATCGCAGACAATTATAGTCAATTACTACCTTATATCGATGATGTTAAAATTCCTATGGATAAAAGACCGGAAATATTTTCTTCTTGGCCTGGTGCTGTAACTTGGATCCTGCCCGCTGCAACTACAGCACCTAAATGGCTAACCGGAAAGTTTGATACTATTGCAGTTAGAGTAACTAATCATACTAAAGTTAAAAAATTGTGCTTGGAGTTTGGTAAACCTTTGGTATCAACAAGTGCTAATTTAACGGGTTGTGAGCCAGTAAAAAATATAACGGAAGCAAAAATCGTTTTTTCAGATAAAAATTTATTTTATGTTGATGGTGAATTAGGCTTAGGTAATAAACCTAGCCAGATTAAAAGTGGCCTGACAGGTGCTGTCATCAGAAATTAAGTGAGAACCATATGAAGCAAGCCAGTTTAGAAAAAGTTAAAGCATACCTTTTAGATTTACAGAACCGTATTTGCCAGGGTTTAGAGCAAGCCGATGGCTCAGCCGTATTTATTGAAGATGCTTGGCAACGAAAGCAAGGTGGTGGTGGTATAACGCGAGTGATCAAAGATGGTGCCGTGATTGAGCAAGGTGGAGTTAACTATTCTTATGTATATGGTGATTCAATGCCAGCCTCTGCAACTGCACACAGACCTGAATTAGCAGGCAGAAGCTTTCATGCTTGTGGGGTATCACTTGTTATACATCCAAATAATCCACATATTCCTACCAGCCATGCAAATGTAAGATTTTTTATTGCTGAAAAAGAAGGTGAAGATCCTATTTGGTGGTTTGGTGGCGGTTTTGATTTAACGCCTTTTTATCCTGAAATTGAAGATGTTCAGCACTGGCATACAGTGGCTAAGAATGCATGTATGCCATTTGGTGAAAATGTCTATCCTGAATATAAAAAATGGTGTGATGAATATTTTTATTTAAAACATAGAGATGAAACCCGAGGTGTAGGTGGTTTGTTTTTTGATGATTTAAATAAAATGGGTTTTGAAAAAAGCTTTGAGTTTATGCAGTCGATAGGCGATGCGTTTTTAACAGCATATGTACCAATTGTTGAGCGCCGTAAAAACACACCTTTTTCTGAGCAACAAAGAGATTTTCAGTTATATCGACGTGGTCGATATGTTGAGTTTAACCTAGTTTGGGACCGTGGTACTTTATTTGGTTTACAAACGGGAGGGCGTACAGAGTCTATTTTAATGTCTATGCCGCCGCTTGCTCGTTGGGAATATAATTTTTCTCCAGAACCAAATTCTCCAGAAGCTTTGCTTTATAGTGATTTCTTAAAACCAAGAGATTGGTTAGGTGAATTATAGCATTGTAATTATTTAGGTTGGCTAGTTAAATAATGTAGTGTGTATTGAATCAGACCAATTAGCACATTTTTTGTTAATTGATCTGATTCAGAAACAATCTGAGTTTTTTAGGCTAGCTAAAGGTTTACTTTTTAATTGAGACTATTTTAATTTAAACGATCTTACTTGCTCATCTAAATTTCTTGCCAATGATAATAATTCTTCACTGATTTGTTTGCTTTCGTTGGCATCAATTAATGAATTATCAGCATTATCTCTTATTGTGACAACGCTTTGATTAATCTCTTCAGCAGCTAAGTTTTGTTGTTCAGTAGCATCTGCAATTTGAACATTCAGTTGATTAATCTCTTGCATTTGCTCCGATATATCTTTTAAAGAGTGCGCTACTTGTTGAACTTGTAAAGCCCGTTTATCGGCTTCTGTACATGACTGACTCATAGCATCAACGGTTTGTTTAGCTTCTTGTTGTAACTTCTCTATCGTACGTTTTATTTCATCGGTAGAATTATGTGTTCTATTGGCTAAAGTACGCACTTCATCTGCAACAACAGCAAAACCTCGTCCTGCTTCACCAGCGCGAGCGGCCTCAATTGCCGCATTTAATGCGAGTAAATTAGTTTGTTCGGCGATACTGCTAATAACTTCTAAAACTTTACCTACTTCTAAGGTTTGGTTTTGTAATTGACCAACTTGTCCAGCAGCACCTCTAACATCATTTGCTAACAGATTAATACTCACCTCTGTTTGATTTGCTATTGCCATACTAGTTTCAGCCATTTGATTACTACTATCTGATTTTTCTGAAGCAAAGTGGCAAGTATTTTTGACCTCTGCAGAAGATGCTTCTAATTCATTAATGGCTGCGGCAACTGATTCTGTTCCTTGTTTTTGTTGCAAAATGGCTTGCTCAGTTGTATCTGCCGCAGAAAATATTTGTTCGGCTGAATTTATTATGATATGAGAAGTTTCAGAGACCTGCGTTATATTTTGTTTGAAGCTATTGAGCATAATATTAAAGTTTTTGGCTAACCGACCTAATTCATCATTAGTTTCATCATTTATCGTTAGACTCAGATCATTGTTCTGAGCAACTAAACGCATTGTTTTACCTAGAATTTTAAGGCGTTTAATAAATAATTTTCTAAATAAAAATCCCAAACCTACAAAAGCGATAATGAAAATGACGCTAAGCATGGCAGCACTTATCCAAGTATTTTTATTTATAGCTTTATCAACTTCTTCTAAAGAATAGCTAATTTTCACTGAACCTAATACATCTCCTGATTGCGCTTGATGGCAACCTAAGCAGTCTGTGCCTTTATAATCATTACTGGCAATAATAGGTTTTAAGTAGGTTATAATTCTTTGATTATTTTTTTCTTCAATGAATAAACTTTGATTACCTTGAAGACTTGCTAACTCAGCTTGTGTTTGTGCCGTTTCATTTTCATTACCTTGGCCATATAATTTGTTTACTTGTTTGCCTCGAATAATTTTTGCTTCAATTATATTTTTTTGACTTCGTATTTTATTGGTAAGTATTGACCTGTTTGCCATAGTACCCGTAAGCATTAGAGTATTAATTGAATCAAAATAATTATCGGCCAATAATTTTATATTAGCTTCAATCGTTTGTTCTGCTAGTTTTTGTTGCTGATTAGAACCATTGATAATACTAGCTAATAAAACTAAAAAGCCTGTGAGGGCTAAAAGAATATAAATTTTATTTTGGATTGAAAGTGAGCGCATCGTTATTTCCTAAGCACAGGGGGAGATATAATGCACTAACTTTTTGAGGGTGGCTTTGATCTAGATTAATTTATTCTTGATTTATCATGTGAGTTGCCAGTTGGGAGAATGATTGCTTGAGACCTTGACGTAATAATGGATTATCTATTTCAATATCAAGCGCTTTATTCATGCAATAAATCCATTGATTTCTGAGTTCTTCATCGATTAAAAATGGTAGGTGTCTTTTTCTTAACATTGGATGACCATATTTTTCGGTAAATAAATCAGGCCCACCCAACCAACCAGATAAAAACTCAAAAAATACACATCTAATCCTATCTAAAGGCTGAGGGTGTAAATCTAATAAAGGTTTTGCGTAACTATCTTTTTCCATAATATCGTAAAAACGTTTCGCTAAATTATAAGCGCCAGATTTACCTCCCATTATTTCATAGGGTGTTTTTTCGGGAGTGGGTATTTCAGAAGACTTGTTTTGTGGTGTGTCTTTAGTGAAAATACGCTTTATAAGATTCATCTGTTACTGTAACTCCAAAACTATGATAAAAAGGAATGAAATGGACTTATATGCTGTATTTGGTAACCCAATAAAACATTCAAAATCGCCAATCATACATCAAATGTTTGCTCAATCTGTTGAGCATAAACTCGATTATCGTGCGATTTTAGCACCACGAGATGGCTTTATCGATTCATTAGATTTGTTTTTTAATGGTTCTGGATTGGGGGCTAATATTACTTTACCTTTTAAGGAAGAAGCATATCAATATGCTGATGTACTCACTCTAAGAGCAAAGTTAGCGGGTGCAGTTAATACATTAAAAAAATGTTCTGATGGTTCAATATTAGGTGATAATACTGATGGTGCGGGCTTAGTATCTGATTTATTGAGAAATAAAGTCACTTTTAAAAATAAACGTATATTGTTAATTGGGGCTGGTGGTGCTGCTCGAGGGTCTATACTCCCTTTGTTAGAGCAAAGACCATCAGAATTGATTATTGTAAATCGCACTCAAGAAAAGGCTGAATTGTTAGCTAATACCTTTAATGATTTTTCGGTTGAAAAAAATACTAAGATTAATGCCTTTAGTTTTGATTCATTACCAATAGAGGAATATCATCTTATTATAAATTCAACATCAACAAGTGTTACGGGCGAATTACCCGCGTTAAAAGCTGAGCACTTAAAAAGCTGTGAATGTGCTTATGATATGTTTTACTCAAAAACAGCTACTTCATTTATGTCATGGGTAAACGAGCATAATTATAAAACTAAAACGTTAGATGGCTTAGGTATGTTGGTAGGTCAAGCTGCTGAAAGTTTTGAATTATGGCGAAATGCCACTCCTAATGTTGAAAGCGTATTAACAAAATTAAAAAGCGAATTATAAATCATGAATCAGGCGATACAGTTTGTTGACCGATATACCTATATAAAAGCACGTAATGTTATTCAATTTGAAGCAATTGTGTCGGGAATGATTGTTTTTTGTTTTGTTAAGTATTCTGGTAAAGACGTGAATGATTATCTTGATAACAATAAATTTGATTTAGAAGAACTCGCCACTGAACTGATAGAAGAGGAAGCTTATAATGAACAGGGCGAGATTTGGATAAAATAAAGAAGTTTTAAAAGTTACAAATCTTCTAAGTATTCATCTTTTAAGTGTACATAGTTATCGGCTGAGATTTTTAAAAAAGCATGCTCTTGTTCTGTAAGTGCTCGAGCTTGTTTTACTGGACTACCAACGTATAAATATCCCGACTCAAGTTTTTTATTAGGGGGTACTAATGCACCGCCTCCTATAATAACGTCATCTTCTACTATGGTATTGTCCATGATGATTGCGCCCATACCAACTAAAATACGATTACCTAATGTACAACCATGTAGCATAGCTTTATGACCTATGGTTACATCATTACCAATAATTAAAGGATAGCCTTCAGGTGCTGATTCTGATTTTCTAGTAACGTGTAATACAGAGCCATCTTGGATGTTAGTTCTTTCACCAATCTGGATATAATTTACATCTCCTCTGGCTGCAACACATGGCCAGATGCTCGAATCTTTACCTAAATATAACTCGCCAACAACAACTGCTGACTCGTCTACATATGTATTAATCCCAATTTTAGGTTGGATACCTTTATAAGAACGAATTGCCATTTATATTCCTAAGTTCAAAATCTACGTATAAAAAGATAAAAGTTATTATAAGTTCTGTGAAATTTTCTGAAACTGTAATTTTCATAACTTCATATATCTAAATTTGATTGTTTTTAAGTCGCTTAGTTTAAATTTTAGACGAGTAAATAAAAAAAGTGTCTATATTAAAAAAAACACTTGCGCTCAATCCAAATCTCTCTATACTGCGCCTCCACCGACACAGACGGCAAGCAACATTCTTAAAGGGATGTAGCAAGTTAGCTAGGTTGGTAGAGTTGATTAAAACTTGAAATGAAAACTTTTTAAAAAGAATTTAAATTAAGTCTTGACTCAAAATAATCACGGTGTATTATGCACACCCCAAGCGAAACGGCACTAGCCAAAAAGCTTGAAACGTTCTTTAAAAATTTAAGTAATCATCTGTGTGGGCACTCTTGCAGATTGAGTTCTAAGTTACCTTCTTAACTTCGGTTTAGACGGTAACAAAAAATTAGAGTCTCATTTGTAATTATGTTTTACATTTTAACTTTTTCGAAAGTTTTAATGGAGTGACTACACAGTCATATGCGACGTTATTTATTATGTCGAAACGGAAGCGTTTCAACTATCCAATAAATAATATCAAAAACAGAATTCATTGAGCTGAACACTTACTTGTTAAGTAATTCAAAAAACACTTTTAATTGAAGAGTTTGATCATGGCTCAGATTGAACGCTGGCGGCAGGCCTAACACATGCAAGTCGAGCGGTAACAGAGGTAGCTTGCTATCTGCTGACGAGCGGCGGACGGGTGAGTAATGCTTGGGAATATGCCTTTAGGTGGGGGACAACAG
>NZ_FOLO01000073.1 GCF_900112265.1 Pseudoalteromonas denitrificans DSM 6059
AATTGAGGGAAATACTCCCCCCAATATCGTCTGACCAGACCAATATAAAAGTTCTTGAAATCACGATGATTTGACTGATGAAAAGCAATCATAATAGTCATACATTCACTTGTAGACATTTTCGAACTGCGCCTACGCTTTTTAGTGCCATCAGAGATTAATAGCGCTTCCCATTCGGGTAAAAATTGATGACAAAAATCATCGACATCGCAAAAAATTTCAATTAGTTTATTCATCTGCCCACCGTTATGCTTTCAAATCGTTCTTAGTCGAAAGATCTGATCGCTAGGTGGGCAATAAGTTCACTTCTTATCCAGAATTCAGGTTATATAAATGCATTTTTCAGGCAAAGATTATGCCTCATTATTTTGATCAAATATTCTACACTTAATTAAATAAACCTTTTACTAACAGTTTGTTAACTTTTCTATTCACTGATACAAACCGATACAATTTATGAATCTAATAATACAAAACACTGTGCTAACATCCCCGGAATCGGAAACATAGAATTTATAATATTAAATGGAATAGTGATGACCTTATTTAAATACTCAATAGCAGCTCTTAGCTTATTAGCCGTAACTGCGTGTTCTACAGAAGAAACAGAATCAAAGAACATTAAAACGACTGCGATTTGGGTTGATATGAAAATTGAATCAAATGGAAGTCGATCTCGCGTTGTTGCTGAATTAAATGTAGGTGGTATTAACGGTACAAATGTTTCTCTTAGTTCAGGAGATGAAATCATCACCTCAGTATTTGGCCAGTCTAAAACATTAAAAAAAGATACGGATTTATTGGATATTGATTATCAGGGCTATTTTGATATAACCTCAGATAATAGTTTATTTAACATTGCATTAAAACGTAAAAATGAAACAGATGCATTGCAATCAGAAGTTGAATTACCATTGAATTTTTCAATTCATTCACCTGTAAAGAAAGATCATTTTTCAGTAAATCAGAATGTTGTAGTGAGTTGGGATGGGTTATCAGCTACTAAATCTATTGATTTAGACCTTACAAGTACATGCGTAGATAAAAGTAACAACTCTGTTTCAAGTACACACAGCCAAAAAGTGACTGATGATGGAAGTCATGTACTGGCATTATCGAGTTTAGAGATGTTTAAAAATAAAGAGCTAAATAAAAATAAAAATTGTAATTTTAAAATAGAATTAAAACGTAAAAATATTGGTAAAATAGACTCTGCTTTTAAGTCTGGCAGTAGTATTACTGCATCGCAGATTAGAAATGTTAAAGATATCAGTATAAATATTTAGTGAAAAAGTAAAAAACGAATATCTATTATTTTTAAATCTATGTTAATTTATTAAAAATAATTAACTGGACTAATTTAAATGAAACATAGATTTCATAATAAAACGGTAATCATAACGGGAGCTTCGGCAGGGGTCGGGGCTTCGACTGCACGTGCTTTTGCAGCGCTTGGCGCAAACCTTGTATTAATAGCCCGAGGTCAAGAAGCACTTGATAAAATTGATAGTGAACTTAAGAAAATAACCCAAGTATTGACATTTGCAATGAATGTTACGGATACAAAAATGTGTATTCATATGCTTGAGCAAACACATCTGCATTTTGGTTCTATTGATATTCTAATTAATAATGCAGGTTATCATGCTCGTGGTAATGTTGAAGACAACCAAGCAGAACAGCTGGCTTCTATGGTTGATGTTAACCTAAGAGCACCCATTGAATTATCTCGCTTAACTTTACCTTATATGCGACAGGAAAAAACTGGAGCAATTGTTAATGTTGGTTCTCTTGCTGGTAGAACTCCATTACAAGGGGCTGCGACTTATTCAGCAACAAAAGCAGGCTTACGGGCTTTTACATATTCATTGGCTGATGAATTACGCACTACAGGTATTTCTATAGGTTTAGTATCACCGGGCCCCATTGATACTGGTTTTATTATGGATGAGCTGGATGATGTTGAAGATATTGTTTTTTCGCAACCTCTCAGTACATCAGATCAAGTTGCTGATGCGGTTTTAGAGATCGCACTAGGAAAGCAAGTTGAAATATCTTTGCCCAAATCGAGTGGTTATTTAACTATGGTTTCTTATTTATCTCCTAAGTTAAGAAGGCTTTTAAGGCCCTATTTATATAAAAAAGGGCGTAAAGCAAAAGAGATATACAGAAAGTTAAAAAGTTAGTTTCTTTGTCTAGGTGATAGTTATATTGAATGGTTTAAGCCATCTATGATTTATTTTAATATGGTAGTATCTTTCGTATTTTTTAAGCCAGTCATAGAATCAATATTTTTAATTCAAATGAATACGTATGTATTAGTTTTGAGTTATTAAACCAACAGATTAGTATTTATTTTATTTTGATAAAGAAAATATTCTATGACATCCGCATCTAACTTATACAAAATACTGTTTGTATGTTTATTGATTTTTTTTCTAGGCAGTTTAGAGGCTTGTCATATAAGAAATGAGAAGTCAGATAATCAATCTTTATATTTACGAGGGTCATTTAACGGTTGGGGCATTAATCATGTTTTTAACAAAAAATCTCCTGGTATTTTTACTACAAAAATTGAAGTGACACCCGGTAATTATAGTTTTAAAGTTGCGTCTGATAACTGGACTATTGAGTATGTAATTAATCCTTATGAAAATGAAATTATAATTTTCAATAAAACTTATATATTAACCAAAGCAAAAGCTTCGGAAGATTCTTTTTTAGCATTAAAAACGGGATCTTATTTATTCACTTTAGATTTAACAGACAAAAAACAAGCCAAAATTACTGTTAAAAAGTTAGCATTAAAAGTCATCCAAAAGATTGACCCTCATAAAAATAGTCAAACTAAATTAACTCATTTATATTCCACTTTTGATCATAAAAATGAAGTTGTAACGTATTCTGTTGATGATGAAAGTGAAAAATATAGAACGTATATTCATTCTAGCAGTATGTCTTTACGAGACCCAGGACAAGAGTTTAGTAAATACACTGAGCTTGAAAATCAGCCATTAGTTCGAAGTGGTAATCTGGAGTTTGATGCTTTATTTGCACTTGCAATTAATGAAATGAAATTATTAAGTGTCAGTAATATAAGCGATGGAAATTATGATAGTGGTAAAAAAATAGCCTGTGAATGTTTTAAAACAGGTGAGAAATGGGCTTATGTGTGGACACGTGATTTATCTTATGCTGCTGACTTGAGTTTAGCTTTATTAGATCCAATTCGCGTAAAAAATGCGCTCAATTTTAAAACCTCACATTATAGAAAAGGTATAAAATCCCCACATTTTTCAAATAAGAAAGAAAGTGGCCTTCAAATTATTCAAGACACAGGTAGCGGTGGTAGCTGGCCTATTAGCACAGACCGAATAACATGGGCTTTTGCGGCTGAAGAAGTGCTAAAAAACCTTGTTGGCGATGAGAAAAAGCAGTTTTCAAAACGTGTATTAATCGTTTTGAAAAATACTATAGAAAATGACAGACTAGCTGCTTTTGATGAAATGGACGGATTATACACAGGTGAGCAATCATTTTTAGATTGGCGAGAGCAAACTTATGCAACTTGGATTGTTAAAGACTTATCTTCAATGGCGACATCAAAGGCATTATCAACTAATGCAGGGCACTATCTGGCACTCATTTTAGCGAGTAAATTATCAATTGAACAGGGTGATATTTTATTAGGTCAAAAATATCAAAAATGGGCTCAAAAATTAAAGAAAGCAATTAACCATAAATTTTGGCTTGAAGACGCTGGCATGTACTCTAGTTTAGTTTCGGGACATTTTGATAAAGCAGCTTTGTATAAATTTGATTGGTTAGGTCAATCTTTAGCTGTGATCACGGGGATTGCTGAAAATGAGCGAGCCCAAAAAACACTCGCTAATTACCCCCATGGGCCTATGGGGGCTCCAGTAATATTTCCACAGCAAGCTCAGATCCCTATCTATCATAATCGTGCTATCTGGCCTTTTGTGACAGCTTATGGTTTAAAGGCTGCGAACAAAATAGGTCAAGTTTCAGTTGCTGATGCCGCATATAATACGCTTATTAGGGGTGCTGCACTTAATATGTCAAATATGGAAAATTTAGAATGGTTATCGGGGCAGCCTATGTTACTTGATAGTAATCAACCTGAATTATCAGGTCCTGTAATTAATTCTAAATATCAGCTATGGTCTGTTGCCGCTTATTTAAACATGGTTATTGAAAACATTTTTGGTGTGAGTTTAGAAAATGAGAAATTGCTTCTAAAGCCTTTTATTACAAAAAAACTTCATGAAACGTTTTTTAAAAACCAAACTGTGATTGAGCTAAAAGATTTGAAAATAAAAGGCAAAAACATTAATTTAAAAATTTTACTGCCTAAACTTGGTTCACACACTGGTTTTTACCAAATTTCATCAATTCATTTAAATGGAAAAAAAATTAATTCAGACATTGTTTTTTCAAAGTTAAAAAGTAACAACCAAATTAAAATCATTTTAGGTAAGCTTAGATTAGGACAAAATGAAATAAATATGGTTCATGCAAATCCATATGAACAAAGCCCCAAAGTATTTTCACCTTTAGAACCGAAAATCAGTGATGTTAAAATTAAGGGGGAGATAGTTAACTTAATGATTTCAAAGCACGACTTAGCTAATAATAATGAAAAAATACGCTATAACTTATATCGTAATGGCAAACGTGTGGCTGAAAATTTATTGGCTGGTATATATCAAGATCATTATTTAAAAAATAGACCTGTCTGTTATGCCCTTGAAGCTATAAATACCTTTGGTAATCGCTCCCATCATAGTAAGCCTGTATGTATCGACAAAGGCATTGAAATTTTAGTAAATGACAAACGGGTGAACAGCAATGTTGAAAAATCTATGTATGATAAACAACAGCCCGTAATCCTTAATTGGGGTAAAGCGAATGACACACTGATCATTGATAGTATTGAAATAAAAAAAAGTAAAAATTATGCAATTCAAGTTAAATACCACAATGATTCAAATGTTATAGGGCAAGGGATCACTGCAGGTGTGAAAGTATTAACTGTATTTGATAATCAAAATCAGATAATAAAACAAGGAATAGTACAGCTTCCTCATACACAAGTTAAAGAACTTGATCTGCCGTTGGCATACTCAACACCGCTTACAACACACCTGAATGTTGGAAATTACCGTATTGAATTAACCGACTTTTATAATATGAGTTATTTGACAAGTAATGATGCATTTACAGGGAAAGGTGGTGAAAATGGTGCTGTTAATCAATTTGATTTTTATGGTTTGAGACTTTTACCCATTCAATAAATTAGTGTGTTACTTTTATGGATCTTATAACTCATTAAATTCACATTCTAGCCGATATAGTAAATTAACTTGAGTAAATTCATTACAAGGAGTTGTATTGAAATGAAAATTGATAATTATCGGCTTGATATGCAGACGAGCATTACGGATTTTTCTAAAAAGCTTCAAAAAATACAAATAAATACAGTCCAAACAAATAATACAGAGCAGCAACAAGGGATCTCAAGAATAACAGCCGATAAAACGCAATATTCATATACTGCGCGAGAGTTAGCTGCAACTAGTGTAAAACAGCTTTCAACATCAAATGTTTTGGATAAAGATGGCCAGTTAAATACTGTGAGTCATGAAAGTCACCTTGAGCAATTAATATCAAATCTGATGGTTCAAAAGTTAACCCTTTCAAATATAAATTTTGATAATGAGTTAGATTTATCCTTAGAGCAATCGCTAGATATCACTCAAAATTCAGATACACCAGTTAATACCCAGCTTGATAATCAAATCTCGCAACCTTCTAATACAGAAGTTGCAGCATTTGAATTTTCTTCAAATTTTATTGAATATGAAACGCAAAAAATGCATTTTCAGGCTCAGGGGGAAGTGACTTTGGAAGATGGACGTGCGATAGATTTCAATTTGTCATTATCTATGAATAGGGAATATTTTAAACAAGAAGTCTTAGAGGTATCTAAAACGAGTGTTCCACTGACTTACGATCCTTTGGTATTAGATTTAGCAGGTAATGGGCCTAGTTTTAGTCAAATGAAATTTGATTTTGATATTAATAATGATGGCCAAAATGAAAACTTAGCGTTTCTTGGTCAAGGCTCAGGTTTTTTAGTGTTAGATAAAAATCAAGATGGGCGTATTAATAATGGATCTGAATTGTTTGGAGGTGTTTCTGGACAAGGTTTTAAAGAGTTGGCGGTACATGATGAAGACGGAAATATGTGGATTGATGAAAATGATGCTGTTTTTGAGAAATTACAAATTTGGCATTTAGATGATAATGGTGAAAAACAGCTTATTTCTTTAAAAGATGCCGGAGTCGGGGCTATATATTTAGGCAGTAATGATAATGGCTTTACGCTAAAAGATTCACATAATAATGCGTTAGGTACAATACAAAAATCTGGGGTGTTTTTAAAAGAAGATGGTCAGGTGTCAAGTATTAGTCAGTTTGACTTAAGTTCCCAGGATGGTTTAAAAACTGGATTAAACTCCAATTTTGATTCTATTGAAACAAAACATAATATGATTCAAAAGCAAAATGAATTAAATCGCTTTGTATCTTGGTTTGGTTCAGAAGAAACTTTAGCCAAAATTGACTTTTTAATTGAGAAATTTGAAGCCAAAAAATTAGAGGGTGTGAGTGCGCTTCAAGAGCAAAATAAATCTGAAACAGTTCAAGAAGAAATAGAAGAACCAGTATTTGATTTTTTAAAAGCACAATTAGACAGGGCACAGAAAAATTTAGATGAATTGAAAAAACAATTTAATACTGAAGATTCTGAAATTGGTATTAAATTTAGCCATATGTCTGATTTAGTGGCGATGTTAAAATCTTTAAAAGAAGATTAATTGTGTTGAATACGTATGCAAGGCATTTTAGTCAGCAGAGGTTCAGATTACTATTTTGATATAACTCACATCAGGTTTATAAAGTGACGTATCAAAAAATATTAAAAGAATCGAAACTTATACTTAAGTTACTTAGTATCGCTATTGCTTTAGGTCTTTTATCGTCTTGTCAAAATATGTTTAATGCTAAAAAAATGCATATTAAAGAAGATGAAAAACCTGTCATTTATCAGGTTTTCACTCGTTTATTTGGCAATCAAAATACCATGAATAAACCTTGGGGAACAAAATCAGAAAATGGTGTTGGTAAATTTTCAGACTTTAATGACAAAGCATTATCTGAAATTAAAGCGCTAGGCATTAGCCATATTTGGTATACAGGTGTATTGCATCATGCTGTGATTGGTGATTATTCTCAATATGGTATTAAATTGGATGATCCTGATATTGTAAAAGGCCGCGCTGGTTCTCCCTATGCAATTAAAGATTATTACAATGTTAACCCGGATCTCGCTATCAACCCTGAAAGTCGATTAAATGAATTTGAAAGTTTAATTCAGCGCACACATCAACATGATATGAAAGTGATTATTGACATTGTGCCCAATCATATTGCACGAAATTATCACTCTTTATCAAATCCACAAGGTATTACAGACTTTGGAGAATTTGATGATACATCTGTTGAGTACGATAAAAATAATAATTTTTATTATGTCGTGGGTGAAGATTTTAAAGTGCCAAAAGCAGTTAATAATTATCAAGCTTTATCTGGTGAAAAACATATATTAAGTGATGGGACATTTTTTGAATCTCCTGCTAAATGGACAGGTAATGGAAGCCGTAAAGCACAACCTAACTTTAATGATTGGTATGAAACGGTAAAAGTGAATTATGGTATTAAGCCCGATGGTAGTTATGATTTTGTAAATTTGCCATCAGGTTATGAGCACTTGAATTATCAATCACACTATGACTTTTGGCAAAAACAAGACTTACCCAATAGCTGGTACAAGTTTAGAGACATCGCTTATTACTGGTTAGATAAAGGGGTTGATGGTTTTAGATATGATATGGCAGAAATGGTGCCAGTTGAATTTTGGAGCTTTTTAAATTCTTCTATCAAAGTTAAAAATCCAGAAGCATTTATTCTTGCAGAGGTTTACAACCCTGCTTTATACCGGTCTTTTATTCATTTAGGTAAAATGGATTACCTTTACGATAAAGTCGATTTTTACGATACCTTAAAAGCCATAATGCAAGGTAAACAAGGTGCTCAAACCTTATTTACTGCACATCAAAAGACTGCTGATATTTCAGATCATATGCTGCACTTTTTAGAAAATCATGATGAGCAACGCATTGCTAGCCCTGAATTTGTAGGTGATGCTAATAAAGGCAAGCCTGCAATGGTGGTATCGAGTTTAATTAGTAAGTCACCTACATTGCTCTATTTTGCACAAGAAGTTGGTGAGGATGGATCTGAAAATGCTGGATTTGGTAAGCCTAGTCGTACGAGTATTTTTGATTACATAGGAGTACCTGCACAGCAAAGGTGGGTGAATAAAGGAAAATTTGATGGTGGGTTATTAACGGCATCAGAACAAAAGCTTAGAGTATTTTATGGTGACATATTGCGCATGTCAAAAAAAAATGTTTTTGCCAAAGGAGACTTTTCAGCGCTAGAAGTACACACTAAATACGTTAATGATAAAGAATCATTACTTGCTTTTACACGTTTCACTGAAAATGAAATATATTTAATAATCAATCAATTTGATGAAAAAAATACAGCACTTGAAGTGGTGGTATCCAATCAAATAATAAAAAAATGGCAGTTAGCTGATGGGCAGTATTCATTAGCAGATCAACTATCTGGAAATACCAATATGCTCTTAGTGAAAAATGGTCAAGGTTTAATAAATCTAACAATACCGCCACTTGGGTCTTTGGTTTATAAAATGAGACAACATAATGAAAAATAAACCCCCGTTAAGCTTTTGGCAGATTTGGAATGTCAGTTTTGGTTTTTTAGGTGTGCAATTTGGTTTTGCTTTACAAAATGCTAATGTCAGTAGGATCCTATCGGATTTAGGTGCTGACTTACACTCATTATCATTATTTTGGTTAGTCGCGCCTATTATGGGCTTGCTTATTCAACCTTTAGTTGGTGCTGCATCTGATCGCACTTGGAATCGTTTTGGCAGGCGCAATCCATATATTTTATTGGGGGCTATTTGCGCAACTTTAGGTATGTTATTGATGCCAAATGCACCATTATTTGTTGCTTTTATTACCCCTATGTTATTTGGAGCCATGATGTTAGCTGTAATGGATGCTTCTTTTAATATTGCTTTTCAGCCATTTCGTGCGCTTGTATCTGATATGGTCCCTGATAAACAAATGAATCAGGGTTACGCTATACAGGCATTTTTGATCAATATAGGTGCTGTCGTTGGATCTATTTTACCTTTTGTTTTAACAAATGTGGTTGGTCTTGAAAATACATCAAAAGCGGGCAGTATTGCACCTTCAGTTGTATGGGCATTCTATATTGGTGCAAGCGTTTTGCTAGGCACAGTGCTTTGGACTGTATTTAGAACAAAAGAGTACTCACCAAAAGAATATTATAAATTTAAAGGAATGGATTCAGAAACTGTTGCCAAAGAGCAGGCTAAAAATAAAACGCTTGTTGAAACACTTAAAGGTTTCTTGGGTTTATTGAAGTCTATGCCCAAAGTTATGAAGCGTCTGGCTGTAGTTCAATTTTTCTCTTGGTTTGCTTTGTTCATTATGTGGGTTTATACCATGCCAGCTATTGCACAGCATATATGGGGAATTGACGTTAAATGGTTTGACCCTATCTATATTAAATCTGTAGGGGGTGTGCCACACAATATTGCCCAGGCTAAAGGTGCTGCGGGTGATTGGGTTGGTATTTTATTTGCAGCTTATTCTTTATTTGCTGCTTTTTTCTCAATTTTTTTAGCAAAATTAGCAAACACACTAGGACGTAAACTTGTTTATTCAGTGTCTTTATTTGCTGGTGGTATTGGCTATTTAAGTTTTATGCTCATTTCCAATTCTGAACCTACTTTAGTTAATTTACTCATTACTGAAATAGTGGTGCCACAAGGTGCTGTATCTTTGTTTATTCCTATGATAGGTGTTGGTATTGCTTGGTCGGCAATTTTAGCGATGCCTTATGCTATTTTAGCGGGTTCTTTACCTGCAAATAAAACAGGTGTTTATATGGGCATATTTAATTTTACAATTGCAGCACCGCAAATTATATCGGGTATTTTTGCCGGTTGGGTTTTAAGTCGTGTTTTTGAAAACCAGGCAATTAATATCATCATGCTTGCGGGAGGCTCTATGGTGTTGGGGGCAATTTCGGTGATATTTATAAAAGAAAGTACAAGTGAAACAATAGAGCAAAACATTATTGAAGTGGCGAAATAAAAAGAGAATCATTATGAATAAATTAAATAAAATCACTTTTATTTTTTTAGCTGCAATTGGTATCAATACAATTGGGTGTAGTGAAAATATTGCGGTTCAAAAAGATCTAGAGAAAAAAAGCTTAAACTCTAAAACAAGTCAAAATGAAATAGCACCAGGTGCCCCCGGTGAAGTGCCATATTGGGCTTATGCAGGTAAAAATGGCATTGGCACATCTTATGAGCAGTATCTTAATGGTGTCTATTCAAATGAGGCTGTAACAAAGTCGGTTTCAAAAGTATGGTTCTCATTAGCCCAAGGTGTGATCACAGAAACCATGTTTGGCTTAATTCATCAAGCTCAAATAAAAGAAATGCAGTTTATTGTTTCAGGTCAAATTGCTGGCGAAGACTTTGTTGCGACAGAGCTTGAAGATACAAATAGTACCATTGAATATTTACATCAGGATAAAATGGGCAGGCCCTTATCTTTAGCTTACAAGGTAACTAATACAGATAAACTAGGCCGATTCGAAATTGAAAAACATATTTTCACAGACCCTGATCATAATACCTTATTTGTGCGTAGTTATTTTAAGTCGTTTAAGGGGGAGTTAACGGCATATGTTTCGGTTAATCCTTATGTTGATAATAGCGGCATAGGTGATAGTGCAAAAGTGGATGGTGATGCTTTAATTGCTTGGGAAATGGATAACTTTGTAAGTTTAACAGCCAGTAAACCTTTCAAAGCTAAGTCAGTTGGTTTTATAGGCACTTCTGATGGACTTTCAGATTTAAAAAACAATTACAAGCTCGATCATCAATACCTTTCTACAGGAGATAAGAAGGGCAATGTAGGATTATTCGCTGAGCTTGGTCAGTTTAATGCTAAAACACAATTTGATCTTGCTTTAGGCTTTGGAAAAACACAAAAAATGAGTTTAAGTGCAGCAAGTAACTCACTGGAAATAGGATATAAACAAGTCTTAGCTAATTTTAATGGTGAAGGTGAGGCTGTAGGTTGGCAAGATTATATTGAAAATTTAATGCCGCTTAAAAAAATGTATGCCAATACTGCTGATAATGGCAAATTATTAAATACCAGCGCTATGGTATTAAAGGCTCAAGAAGACAAAACCCATGCCGGTGCTGTGATTGCTTCATTATCAAATCCTTGGGGAGATACAGCAAATGCTTCAAAAGGCTCTACTGGATATAAAGCTGTTTGGGTACGAGACTTTTATCAAGTTGCAATGGCATTTATGGCTTTAGGTGACCCTCAAACAGCAAAAACGGCATTTGAATATTTAATTAAAGTTCAAGTCACAGAAAATACGCCGGGTAACAAAGGTGATACTGGCTGGTTTTTACAAAAAACCCATGTTGATGGCAAGTTAGAATGGGTTGGAGTGCAATTAGATCAAACAGCTATGCCTATTATGTTAGCTTGGAAGTTATCTCAAGCAGGAATTTTATCTGAGGATGAATTAAAAAATTGGTATCAGGAAATGCTAAAACCTGCTGCAGATTTTTTAGTTAATGGTGGTTTGGCTAAAATTTTATGGAATGATATACAAATAGTACCGCCAATCACACAGCAAGAACGCTGGGAAGAACAAAGTGGATATTCCCCTTCGACTACGGCAGCCATTATTGCTGGGCTTGTTAGTGCGTATAAAATTGCGAACATATCGGGTGATGAAATAAACGCTGATAAATATTTAGCAACTGCAAAGAAATACTCAGCAGATATTGAGCCAAGTATGTTTACCACACAAGGCAATATTAAAAAGGAAAATGGTCAATATTATTTTCGTTTAGGGCAAGACAAAGATGCTAATAGCAATACAAAATTAAATTCAAATAACGGTCGTGTGGGTTTAAACAAAAAAGAAATATTAGATGGGGGCTTTTTAGAGCTTGTTCGTTATGGTGTGCGTTCTGCTGATGACTCGGCTATTTTAGATACTTTGGCTGAATTTGATGATGAAACATTAACAGAAAACTTACGTATTAAATACAGTTTTACCTTTGACGATACTGCGGGTACTTTTCCGGGTTGGCGACGTTATGGAAATGATGGCTATGGTGAAGATCAAATTAATGGTCAAAATTATGCCCAAGGGGGTAAAAATACACCAGGTCAACGAGGTCGAGTATGGCCATTTTTCACCGGTGAACGAGGCCATTTTGAATTAGCAAGCTTGTTGGTAAATGATAAAAACCCAACAATTGAACAAATTGAATCATTAAAAAACACTTATGTAAAAGGTATGGAGCTGTTTGCTAATGACGGCATGATGTTACCTGAGCAGGTTTGGGATAATATTGGTGTCAATCCTAAAAATTACACTTTTGGTGAGGGAACAAATTCGGCAACGCCTTTGGCATGGACACATGCAGAATATGTGAAGCTGGTACGTTCTTTGACACAAAAACAAGTATGGGACCATTATCCGATTGTTACTCAAATGCTCAAAACTAAAAAACTGTAATTTACATCATTATTTACAAAAGAAAGCTCGCTATTTTATTGTACTGATATTAGGGTAAACAAAACAATAAAATAGAGTGCTTTCATTTGTTATCCCCACATCACTTTCAGTTAAACATTTGGCGTATTTGGGCGCTGATAAAATTTGAATTAATACGTTTATTTTTTACCAAACGTGGCATGTTAGCTGTTTTAGCTTTTGCAACAGCATGGTTTATTATTTTGTATTATCCTGTTAACTCAGCGGTGAGCATAGTATCGTCTGAAGGTTTTAAAGATATGGCCAAGCAAATGTTTGGTGTTTTAGGTTTATCTGAATTACTTAATTGGCCAGTATCTGAATTGGCACTTTATTGGTTGATAGCTATTTATTCATTTCCAGTATTTGCATTAATAGCTTCAAGTGACCAAACCTGCGCCGATAGAACCCGTGGCACATTGAGATTTATATCCCTTAGAGCAAGTCGAAATGAAATATTGTTTGGCCGTTTTTTAGGTCAGGTATTGATTATCTCAACTTTAATTTTATTAACTTTATTAGCAACTGTGGTAATGGCAACCTGGCGTGATACGAGTTTGTTTATTCCAGCTTTAACTAAATCTTTATATTTATTTAAAGAATTATTGATTGCTGTATTACCTTTTATTGCTCTGATGGCATTTTTTAATAGTTTTTTACGCTCAGCTAAGCTGACAGCAGTGATCACTCTATTATTTTTTGGTTTAGGATCAATTTTTATTTCAATTTTAGAGTATCAAGCTCCCATCGCTATTCATCTTAATTATTTGTTTCCTGGTATGCAACTTGACGCCGTTGTTGGTCAACAAGGTTTAGATATGAGCCATTATGTTATTCCTTTAATACAAACGGTCGCTTATCTAACACTTGCCAGCATTTTTATGAAAAGGAGTGCGTTATGAGTATTGAACAAGGTAATAACTTAATTAAAGTTTCGAATGTAAATAAACTATTTCCTTCAAAACAAGCGCTTAAAAATGTTTCTTTTGAAATTAATCAAGGTGCCCCCGTTGCTTTAGTTGGCCCAAATGGGGCCGGTAAAACGACTTTATTTAGTATTTTATGTGGTTATATTCAACAAACTTCAGGTGAAGTTTCTATCATGGGACATAAGCCCGGCAGTGCTGCAACTTTTGGGAATTTGGCTGCACTACCACAAGATGCACAGCTAGATCCTCGATTTTCTATTGCACATCAATTAAAGTTTTACGGTCAGTTACAGGGGTTTAATCGTAAAAAAAGTGAATATGAAGCTGAGCGCACACTTGATTTAGTCGGTTTAAAAGAAGTATTAAACGAAAAGCCAGGGGCTTTGTCTCATGGTATGCGAAAAAGAGTTACGATAGCACAGGCATTAATTGGTGAACCAAAAATTGTCATGCTTGATGAAGCAACCGCAGGACTCGACCCTTTACATGCAAGAGAGATCAGAGAACTGGTAGCGAGTTTATCAGGCAATACTACCTTTATTTTAAGCTCTCATGACTTAAGTGAGTTAGAACGATTATGTCAGCAGGTTTTGTATTTAGAAAATGGTGTTTTAAAAGAGCATCAAACTTTAGCAAATGAAGTTGACTTATCTTACATTACTTTAAGAATGGCAAATGTGATACCTGACTTTGAACAGGTTTTAAAATCGATTTCACAAATTAGTGATGTAAAAAATACCCAAGATAAAGAATATTTAATTAGCGTCACACCCAATGAAAATACTTTGCCAATAGATATTCAAATTTTACAGTTATGCCATGATAAGAATTGGCAGTACAGACAAATGATTAATGGAAAAACACTTGAAAACCAACTTTTTAGCTAAATATGAAAATGCATTAGTATTACCTGAAAACCCAGACTATGACTTAGCCTGCGACATAATAGACTATTTAGATTTTGATTTTTGGCAACCTTTAGCAGAACGATTAGCCAACCAACATGATTTAACTTTTACGCACTGTGAAAGAGTAAGCGAGGGCGCTAACCCTGTTTTTATTTTTGAGGGCGATGAAAAGTTCATTTTAAAATTAGTACCGCCTAATTGGTCTCAGCAAGCGGTGGCTGAAATTGCGGCCTTGTCTTTATTTGATGGTGTGGATATCGAATTAGATGTGCCAAAGTTGATGCTTTATGGTAAATATCGTAACTGGGATTATATTTTTATGAGCTTTGTTGAAGGGGAGATATTATCTAATATTTTAACTGATATAACAAAAAAAGAAAAAATAGACATCGCTTTTCAGTTAGGCCAGTTCTCAAAAGTATTACATGGGTTAGATGTTCCTAATTTACCCGAAATTACTTTAAATTGGTCTGAGTTTTTAGATACACAATTAAAAAATGTTTTTAATAAACGTCAAAAACAAGGCTTGATAGAACCTTTTCTAAGCGATTTAATACCCTATTTAGATTCAATTAATATTGAACATAAAATAAATAAAAATTGTTTTATCCATACTGATTTACACCCAGGTAATTTACTTGTAGAACGTACTCAAAATGGGGTGAAGTTGTCTGGTATTATTGATTTTGGTGATGCGGTTGTATGCCCAGATCCTGTATTTGAATTTACATCCCCGGGATTATTGTTGGCTCTGTCGGATAAAGACGTTTTTGAAAGTTATTTAAAAGGTTATGAATATTGTTTAGATAAACCACAAAACTTAGTAGAACAATGCATGGCATTATCTTTATTGCGCCATACTGGAGAATTGAACTATATTCTCAATACAGTACCAAATGCAGCACAAGCTAAAAACTGGGCTGAAGCAGAGGCTTTACTTTTTCCAGTGAGTTTATAAATTTAAAGAAATTAACATACATGAGAATATAAAAGGAAATTAACATGGGACTCTTAAGTGGATTACTTGGTAATGCCAGCGAAGTAGATAGTGATGACTTAGATAAAGTACTAGGTGATAGCCTCATAGAGGGCGAGCAAATAGAAAAAGCCTATAAAGTTATTCGCGATATGTTTGTATTCACCAATAAACGTTTGATATTGGTTGATAAGCAAGGTGTTACTGGATCTAAGGTTGAATTACTTACTATACCTTATAGTAAAATTACAAAATTCAGTAAAGAAAGTGCAGGGCATTTCGATTTAGACTCTGAACTTAAAATTTGGATTGGCTCAGAGCTTGAACCTTTGACCAGAGAATTTAAGGCTGGTGACAATATAAATGATGTCTATAAAATATTAAGCCAGTTTGTATTATAAATATACAAGATAGCGAGTTAGTAGGCTAGTCTGTTAACTTGCTCATTTAAAAATAAATAATTTATTACAATTTCAAACAGTTAAAAGTTTCCTTAGAGTAAATATTCTGTTTATGATGCGTTCCGAATTTAAATGTACCAAGGTCGGTACGTATACAATCAGGAATGTATAAAATGAAACTAAACCGTCTAGCAGTTTTAATCTGAACTGTGCTTCTCCCTACAACTTCTGTGATAGCCGCAGAATATCAATCTTTTTCAGACGTGAGTTATAGCCGATTTGACGCCAAGCATTCACATTCAAATTTTTATGGCGTGAGTACTAGGTACTTTTTAGACAAAAGAGCGTCTTTAGGTCCTTTAAATGAATTTGAGTATATTAATACAATTTCAAATGTTTCAGGACATTATTCACATAGCGATAATAGCGATCGTTACAATGTGGCGGGGGAGTTATTTTTAAATGACTTTGTTATTGGAGGTGGATATTCTTACACCGATTATGACTCCAGTTTTATTAATGACAGTGAAAAACACTACAATGCTAATCTGGGTTATTTAATATCAGAAAACTTCATTGTACATGCAAATGCGGGTAAAGTGGATGGTGGCAAAACGAATTACAATTTTTCATCATCTTATAATCATCAGTTAAATGATAAAGATTATATTGGCTTTACTTTTAACACAGATGATGATTTTGACTACCGTCATTTATCATCAAAGTATTATAAATCACTTGAAGGTGGTCAATATTTAACTTTAGGCTTAAATTATCAGAATCATCGAGATTCAGACAATTATTTATCAGGAAATATAAACTTTTATTTTAATGAAAAAACGTCAGTTTTTGCTGGTTATGATAATTATACGTTTGGCGCAGAATACTTCTTTAATAATAACTATTCTTTGAATGCAAGGTACCAATCAAATGCATCAAGTCACCTCAGTGATCTTGATATTTACTCAGTGAATTTTACAGCGCAATTTTAGAGTATACTAAAAATAAAAAAACCAGTCACTTGACTGGTTTTTATTTTTTTAATTAGCTCAATTAGAATGCGTATTTAATACCTAAACGAATTTCCCAAAGAGAAGGCTTTGTTTCTACGCTGGTACCAGCTGGGTTATGGAATGTTTTATAAACATATTGATCATTCACAACTTCAGCTGTGATAGCACGCTGCATACTGTCACCACGTTTCAATACACCCCAATCATCATTTAAGAAGTTACCTACGTTTTTAATAATAAAGTAAGCAGCTCCTTTATGATTGTCATTGAAGCCGGCAAATTCTTGCTCCAATTTAACATCAAATGTAACCCACCAATCACCGTCAATGCTATTACGGTCCATTATCTCACCGCGTTTTAAGCCTTCACTTTCAATCCAGCTATTAAATGCTGCGATATCTGCATCACTCATGTCGTAAGTGACTTTAGAGTCGTTTTCAAGTGGTACATATAATAATTGACGGTCTTCATCATTAAAGCCTAAACCACGTGTATTCCCTGAAAAGGTATATGAATAGGGGTTAGTTTGACTTGCCTGACCAAACAGGTTGAACTTGGTTTTGTATCCTGCAAAATATTCATGACTATAACTTACATTTAGCGTGAACCTATGCGGTATTTCATAATCTGAAGTACTCAGCTCTGGATTTTCAGGATCGACGACTGCAATTTTGTGATAGTTTGAAAAAGCGACAGAGTTTGTCATAGGATGAATATCTTTTGATACTGTATAGGCATAAGATGCGCCAACATCAATTCCTATATCAAAAGATTTATTTACAGCAAATGATAATACATGAGAATAGGCGTCTTCACCGTCAACATTTGTTAATAAGAAATCAGATTTGAATTTATGATTAACACTGTCATAAACAGGTCTGCCATCAGGGGCGGTACCTACATTCTTATCTGCTAAGTTACTTACTAGTGCTGAATCTTGTTTATCTGTATATAAGTAATCTAAGTTAAAGATGTAATCAGATTCTGTGATATAAGTTGCACCTAATGATAATTTCCATTCTGAAGGAATATCAAAATCAGGATCTGTGACATTAGTGCTATCATCGGCAGTGCCTTGACCTACTTCGTTATATAAACCTACCGGAATATCATAACCTGGACGACCTGAATCATTAAATGCAATTGCATCAGGACCTAAGATTTGTACGTTTCTTTGGTTTTCTTGGATATTTCGAATACCGTCATTTGAGTAGCTATTAGAGATCCATACATTTGGATTACCACCAGAGTATAATCCTATACCACCACGTAGCTCTAACTGGTCGCTATATACCCAGTTAATACCTAAGCGTGGTTGTAACAAACTAACCCCATCAAGGTTTTGTTGGTTAGAAAATCCATAACGCTCATAAAAATTACCATTAAAAGTGGGTAAATCATCACTGGTGTACCAATCATAACGCAGACCAAAAGTAATGGTCATATCATAATCAATAAAATCAAATTTATCTTGTGCATATACAGTATTGAGTGCATATTTGAACTCACCTGCAGCATCCACTGGGTTATGTGAACTGGCATTACCATAATAAATTCGGGCAGCAATACCATTGTCAAAATCTTCTATCGAACTGAAACGATATTCACCTTCATTGTGCTGTACAAACATGTTGAATACATCTAATTCTTCACGCTCATAACCAAAAGATAACTCGTGATCTCCCAGGTAATAACTACCTGCAAATTTAAGTGACAAATTATCGTATTTAAGTTTGTTTGCTTGACGAGAATCATCAGGGCCTAGATATACATCACCTTGATCAGTTTGGATGCGAAACTCACCAAAACCTGAAGCATTATCAAGTGAAATTTGGCGGTTATCTAGTTTTGAATACCCAACTCGTACTTCAGTTGAAAAATCATCGGTCCAGTTTGAATAAATAGACGTCACATATGATTGTAATTCTGCACCACGCTCATAAAAATGATTAGATAAAGATAAGCGACTTGAACTTGAGTCTGATTGGCTTAATGTAAATCCATCATTGTAGTTGTATACAAAGCTGGCTCTGTGATCGTCGTTAATATTCCAATCAAGTTTAACTAATAACTTCTCATCATCAACTGGTAGGCTTGACACTAAACTACCAGGATCATAATCATATTTTGTTTTAGTTATATCGATAATGCGATCAACAGTTGCTTGAGTTACTTTATCGGCGCCAAAAGCATTATATTCAAATACTTGTGAGCCTTCTAATTTTTCATAAGAAGCAAATAAAAATAGTTTATCTTTAATTAAAGGCATACCAAAGTTGAAACCATAACGTTTCTCGTCATAATTACCGGTATCTTTTGGAACACCTTCAATTTTATCACCCGCTAATGCATCGCTTGTGTAATCAACAAAAAGGCCACCTTTGAGCTCGTTGGTACCAGACTTAGACACTGCGTTAATATTACATGATGTAAAACCACCGTATTGAACATCAAAAGGTGCCAATTCTACAGCTACTTGGTCTATGGCATCAAATGAAAATGGCATGCGTTCAGTTGGATAACCATTATTGTTTAAACCAAAATTATCGTTCATGCGAACGCCATCTAAGGTCAAGCTATTAAATTTTGGGTTACCACCTGCACATTGAATTGCACCGCTGTTTGCTTCATCAACATATATACGAGGATCTGCGCGTACGATATCTTTAATATCACGGTTTACTGAAGGGCGGTTTTCTATATCACTTAAGCTAAAGTGAGTCGCAGGTCCTGTGCCACCTGATTGCACTGAAATAGGACGACCTGTTACGACTATTTGCTCCATAGTAGATTTAGTATTTAACTGAACTTTAACCGGGTAAGTTTTGCCCAAAGTCAAAAATATATTATCTACAACAGTATCTTCAAACTGATCTGAATCAACAACTATCTTATATGGACCACCAACACGTAAACCTTTTGCGTTAAAAGTACCAGAAGCATTTACAGTTGTTTTTTTTACTGAGCCTGATGGTACATGCATAATTGTGATTTCAGTACCAACAGCTGGGCTACCATTTGGTCCTGTAATATGGCCTTTAAGTGCTGAAGCAGTATCATTAGCAAAGGCATTTACTGAGCCAAGGCTAACGGCAATTGCTAGTGGAAGTATTTTTTTGCGTAATTGCATTTTCATTTTTTAGTTTCCCGTGTAACTAAAGCGTGTCATTGATTTTGTTGTATTAGAAATTCAGCTTGTCAAACTTTTATGACAGTTTTAAGAATAATAGTCAAAAATTGTATGATTTGTTTGAATTTCATGATGTTTTAATTATTTGATTTAACAAAAAATATAAAATTGACGCTATTTTTTGTTGATTGTTAACGTAATATTCGTTTATTAACAATTACTTAAATATTTAAAACTAAACATATTGTTACATAATGTGATTGTATGTAACTGATTGGATGGGTATTTTATAGAATTTTTACTCTATTGAATAGAGTCTTATTGTAATTGATTTGATTTTTAAGAAAGTAAATTGTATAACTTTTTATATTTTTATCGCTAGTAATAACAATTAGATAGAAATGCCAGATTATAAAACCTGGCATTTTTGTAACTTATTTAACAACTACCAACCACATTGGCGGCCTTTGTTTTGTTCATCTAAGTATTTTTTAAGCGGTGCAAAGTACTCTAAAATAGCAGTGGCATCCATTTGAGGTTTACCTGTAACAACAGCCAAAGCTTCTTGCCAAGTCTTGCTTGAGCCTAGCTCTAACATTTCATTTAAGCGTTTGCCTGCTTCTTTTGAGTTATATACTGAACATCTGTGTATCGCTTCTTTATTTCCTGCAATTTCACATAAAGATTTATGGAATTGGAACTGAAGGATATGTGCTAGGAAATAGCGAGTATAAGGTGTATTTCCTGGTACGTGATATTTAGCACCTGGATCAAAATCATTTTCAGTACGCTCAATGGGTGCTCTAACACCTTGGTATTTTTCGCGTAAATCCCACCAAGCTTTATTGTAGTTCTCTGGTGCTACTTCACCAGAGAATACTTGCCAGCGCCATTGATCAACCATTAAACCAAATGGAATAAATGCAATTTTATCCATTGCCATTTTCATTAACAGACCTAAATCTTTAGATTCATCTGGCACTTTATCTAATAAGCCAATTTCTTTTAAGTATCCAGGTGTTACAGATAGTGCGATAGTATCTCCAATCGCTTCATGGAAACCATCATTGGCACTTTCTTGGTAATATAATGGTTGGTTTTTGTAAGCGCGTTGGTAGAAGTTGTGTCCTAATTCGTGATGAATTACTGAGAATTCTTCGCCTGTGCGCTGAATACACATTTTAATGCGTAAATCGTCTTTTGAATCTATATCCCATGCAGAGGCATGACATTGCACATCTCTGTCTTTAGGTTTTGTGAATAAAGAACGTTCATAAAAAGTTTCTGGTAATGCATCAAAACCCATAGACGTAAAGAATTTTTCAGCGCCTCTGACCATTTGAACTTCGTCATAGTCATGTTTAGCGAGTAACTCAGTAACGTCATAACCTGGATCTGCATTTTCAGGTGCAACTAGCTCATATATATTGCCCCAGCTTTGTGCCCACATGTTACCTAATAAATGAGCTGGAATTGCTTGGTTTTGAGGTACTTTTTCTTCACCGTATTTATCGCCTAATTTAGCACGAACATGACAATGAAGAGAATCATATAATGGTTTTACCTGTCCCCAAACTCTGTCTAATTCTTTGGCGAAATCATCAGCTGGCATATCATATTTACTACGCCACATAGCACCTGTATCGGCATAACCAAACTCTTTAGCGCCTTCATTTGTTAACGCCACTTGTTTTTCATATAGTGGGCGCATAGGTTTAGATACTTGACGCCAGCCTTGCCATAAATCTAATAATTCATCGTAATCACGACTGGTCGCCATTTTAGCCGTCATATCGCCTAGGCTTAAACACTCTGCGCCTTCTTTACAGTACTTACCTTTACCGTACAAACCGCCTAATTGCGCAACAAGTTGAGATAACTGCGCTGTTTTTTCTGCATCTTGCGGTGCAGGCAAGGTCAGTGCTAACTTTAACTTATCTAGTTTTCGGCGACTATCTGCATCTAATGTTATTTTATTAAATTTAGTTGCTTCGTTGGCTAAACGCACAACGGTTTCGGTCATCTTACGATTAACTTCTGCCGATAATTGTGAAGTATCTTCTGTTATAAAGTTGGCATAAATCCATTCAGCGCGGCTTGCTTCAAGATATAAAGCAACCAGTTCTTTTTCAGTGGACGCTAAAAATTGTTTTGCGTCAGCTGCAGTAATTTTTTTAACGATATTTGTTGTTGGTTTTTGAGCATCATCATTATTACATGCCGTTAGCATTAAAGCACCAGCAACCATAATAGCTGTGATGCTTGGTTTAAATATTTTTGTTTTCATTATTAACCCTAAAATTGTATATTTTGATCGCGGCTATCATAACAGTGTGGCTAGATTTGGTAAATTACCTTGTTTGAAAATTAAAGAGGTATAGAGTAACTAATAAATAAATCATAAATTTATCGTTTTTTGCTAGGGGCTGTTGATCTTTGTTTGAATTTTGTGCGTAAGTGACAATCTCGTATAATTCACTTCGCCAAAACCAAACTAAACGAGATTGTCATGCCCCGATTAATGCTCACTGATGA
>NZ_FOLO01000054.1 GCF_900112265.1 Pseudoalteromonas denitrificans DSM 6059
TACAAAAAATGAGTATTATGGTCTTGGATTAAAGCGCAGTAGAAGTAATAATATAGAGCGATTACAGGCTCTATTATTAATAGCTTTAATTGCTCAGTACACATTGTATCTTATTGGAAAGGCAGCAGAAATATTAAAATATCATTACCACTTCCAAGCAAACACAATAAAGAAAAGACGAGTATTATCTTATTGTTATTTGGGAAAAAGAATTCTGGTACATAAAAATTATCATATACCAGAATGTATCATTAAAAAGGCTCAAAGAAGCCTCATAAATGAGATTAAATAAAATGGAAAAGATATGGGGAGCCCTAAGACTAAAACCCCAGCAACTCCCTTTAGATAATAACTTTGCAATTAAAATGGCTGGTGGTTTGGTTATTAACCGGAAATTAACATTGCCTTGCAAGGTTACAGTGCTTTCTCAAGATACTTTTAAGATAATATTAACACAAGGACTGAATCGACAAATCCGTAAAATGAGTTATCAATTGGGTTATAAGGTAATAGACCTCAATCGCATTCGATTTGAACACTATTTATTAGCTGATTTGCCTGAAGGAAAATGGCTTGAAATCGACAAGGATAATATTGTTAAATAGTTAATGCGATAGACCAATCGCTTTTTGATGAATACTTGAATATTTTGCAATCTCACATTGTATACAATACGGAGTTAAGCTGATAAGTTGCTTGTTCACTTTTAAGGGAGATAGATTTTGGGGTGGATTCTTTTCACTTTTTTAGCGGCTTTTATGCAGGCATGGCGTAATGCACTGCAAAGTAAGTTAAGTCAATTTGTGAGTGTATCGGGTGTAACGTTAGCACGGTTCATTGTCGCAGGACCTATTGCCTTGGTGTATTTATTTCTCCTATATCAATGGCAACCAGTTGCTTTTCCCAATATTAATTTAACACTTACCTTTTTTATTATTGGTGCTTCAATCGCGCAAATAATAGCAACCGTTTTGCTGGTTAAATTATTTAAACTTAATAATTATGCTGTTGGTGCAGGACTTGCAAAAAGTGAGGCAATTGTAGCAGCGGTATTTGGTAGTATATTTTTTGGAAGTCAGTTAACCGTTTTAGGTTGGTTTGGTATTGCTACGGGATCTATTGCTGTATTTTTATTAAGCGGGTTCTCATTTAGAGCAAGACCAAATTTCAAAACGATATTATTAGGTTTAGGATCAGGAAGTGGGTTTGCACTCACCTCATTATGGGTTAGAGCAGCAAGTCATAATATTGGTTTACCTTTCCCACATAGTGCTGCTTGGGTATTGTTCATTGTAATTAGTTTGCAAACTATTTTATTATTTCTCTATGTTTCAATATATCAAAGAGAAACACTTACTCAGCTATGGCAATATAAAAAAATCACATCAGCAGTTAGTTTTTGTAGTTGCATAGGTTCAATTGGTTGGTTTAGTGCAATGAGTTTACAATTTGTACCTTATGTTAAGACTTTGGGCCAAGTTGAAGTATTTTTCACAATTTTGATATCTGTTTATTGGTTAAAGCAAAAGCCTAAAAAGCAGGATGTGTTAGGTTTATTTTTAATTGCAGCAGCTGCAATATTAGTCATGTATGATTAAAATATTTAAAAATTTCATTATATTTGGTTATGGCTTTAGTGGGCTTGTATGTGCATTTTTTATCGCCTGGATTCTAATGCTTAAGCTGAATTTTTTATACCCTAGTTTCTATAGTTTGCTTGAAATAGATAAAACAATTAATCAATTCTCTCCTCAAAATCATTATAAAAAAGGTTTTGAGTTTACCTCACATGAACAAAGGTTATTGATATTTTCTGAAATTGTTAAGTCAGTTCATGATGACGGTATAGGCTTAGCTCAAATACATTATTCATATATAAATAACAAAAATAAAGAGCAAAATACTTTATTTTTACATCAAGCAGAAGTTATACACTTACAAGATGTAGCACTTCTGATTAATCTATTAATGAAATTGGCGATTGGATTTATTGTTATCTGGTTATTATTCATTTTTGGCTTTATATATCAAAAAAAACCATTACCAGATTTTAAATCCCAATTAATATTAATATCAACTTTTTTGCTTTCTTGTGTATTGGTGGTTTTAGCTCTTGGTGCTAAAAATGTTTTTTATTGGCTTCATACTGTGATATTTCCAGCTGATAATCAATGGTTTTTTTATTATCAGGACTCGCTAATGACAACTTTAATGAAAGCCCCTGATTTATTTGCACCTATCAGTATTGTTTTACTCATATTAGCTATGGTGGTATTTATTCTGATACAGTGGTTGACACTAAAACTTAGTTATTTTATTCACCGTGATTTTAAGCTAAATTGAGAAGTAATATGTATTAGTTCCTTAATTTCCTTATTACTTTCATCTAAATAAAGTCGTATTTTTGGTTGGTAGGCAGGGTAGGCCCCGCCTAATTTCATTTTGAGTTTAAATTACTTTTTGCTATCTATACTCCATAATACGTTTTGATCTGAGCCCATAATCGTGGTTGGCATTTGACCATTCCATTGTTGTGCTTTTACATATTCCACTAAGGTTTTTGACTTACTTAAAGAAGCTGCTTTGGCTTTAATTGCTTCAGCTTCAGCTAAACCTTTTAATGAGATTGCTTCAGCCTCGGCTTCAGCTTCTTTTTTAATGGCATAAGCTCGGCCATCTGCTTGTGCTTTTGCAGCATCACGTTGTGCCATAGCGGTATTTACTTCTCGTTGCGCTTCTAGTTTTTGGCGTTCAAGTTTATGCTTTTCAGCAGCTGCGAGATTTTTTTCTGTTTGCTTCGTTTCAATGCTCTGTATGTATTTAGCAGGTAAAATAAGGTTTTCAAGTTGAGCAGAATCTAATTTTACAGGGTATTCTTTCATACCAACAACGAGTAATTCTTCAATTTGTGCTATTACTTGAGAGCGATTCTGAATTAGCTCCTCTGCTTTATAACGGGCTAAAGCATCTTTAGCAGCAGATCTTAATTTAGGATCTAAAATTCTTGATTCAAATTGAGATAAACCTCCATAAGCTTTAAATAAATCAAATGCCTGATCTCGTTTTACAGTCCAGTTTATTGAAACTTCAGCAACAACTGGCATTTGTTCATGAGTTGATGCATTTAGCTTCTCTACATTTTTACGTGTGCGTATTTCGAGTACTTCAACTGTATCAACGAATGGAATTTTTGTATGTAAACCGGGATTGACTTGTTCGGTTGCTTCACCAAAGCGCTTGATAATACCAACGTGCCCCTCATCAACCGTATACATGGCTTGATATAAACTTAAGATGCCAGCTAAGCCTACAATAACGCCGATGGTGACACCTTTTTTCTTATGTACTATAGCTGATAAGTCTGGTAATTCATTTTGATTTTTTAACATGTTATGTCCTTTTCCAATTTCTCTAAACATAAAGTAACAAATTAATCGGGGAATTGAGCATGAAAATGAAATTAGGCCACGTTTGCTTTATGAGTGGGTGTATAGACTACTTAATTGGTAAAAGAAAAACTAATTTAAAATCATTTGAATAAATAAAGCTTGCTTTTAATAATTACGTTTGTAATTCTTGTTGAAAATTACAAGGGTAATCGTTATGTCGACAATAACTGAAATCAGTAAAACAGAATTTGAAGTACTAGATGTACTTTGGCTACAACACCCGGCTACAGCTAATGAGATCATTGCGAAACTAAATGAAAAAAAAGAATGGCATGAAAAAACTGTAAAAACTCTACTTAATCGCATGGTAAAAAAGGGTGCTATTGGGTTTGAAAAGCAACAAAGAACGTATATTTATACGCCTTTATTAGAGCGAGACTCGTATACATTAAAGGAAAGCAAAAGTTTGATAGAGCGTATGTTTAGTGGAAAGATAGCACCTTTGGTTGCGGGTTTTGCAAAATCGGATGAGCTGTCAAAAGAAGATATATCTGAGTTAAAGCAGTTGATAGATCAATGGGAGCAAGATAATGAGTGATATGTTAGCTGATTCTCACTTGTTAACTTGGTTAATTGAACAGCAGCTTTATATTTGTATGGTTATTATCGTATTAGTATTTTTTGAGAAAAAACTCCTACCAAGTTTAGGTGCTAAATTAAGTTATTGTCTTTGGTTGATATTACCAGCTGCAATGATTTTAAATAATTTACCCTTAGGGTTTGTTGCAATTGAAAGTAATGAGATAACACGTTATTTAGTGAGTATTAAACCTCCTGAGTTTTCTCTAGTAGAGCTAAATTATTTGCCTTTAGTTTGGGGCCTTGGTGTTTTGATTATCATATTTTTTGGTTTTTTTGCTAAGCAACAACAACAAATAGCATCATCTTTATTCCCTGCATCATCAAAAGGTTTGCCTATTAGCTTACCTGAAAAATTAAGATTATATCACTCAGATAGTGTTTCTAGTCCTTTATTGTTAGGGGTGTATACGCCTAAGTTAGTTTTACCTACGAATTATCAAAGTGTATATAGCCAAACTCAACTAAGAATGATTTTAGAGCATGAAATTTATCACTTTAAACGTAAAGACAATTTATGTAATAGCGTGGCGATTATCTTTTTAAGTTTATTTTGGTTTAACCCACTGATTTGGGTTGGCTACTTTAGCTATCGTAGAGTGCAAGAGATATCGTGCGATTCAGCTGTATTAAAAAGTAAAACAAAATTACAGAGCATTGAATATGGTAAAGCCCTATTGATATGCGCTGAGCAAACAAGCACTAAACTTTGTGCTTATACACACTATGGAGAGAAAAGTACTATGTTACAAAGAATTAATAATCTAAAACAAAACAAATCACCAAAACCTTTAGCGCAATTAACTGCGATTGCATTGACTGCAAGTTTATTAAGCGGTATTGCAGTGGCACATCAAGGAGAAAGCCATGGTTTTAAACAAGAAAGGGTTTCTCCAATCGTTCGTATTGAGCCAAAATATCCTGTTCATGCCGCAGAAGAAGGCACTGAAGGATCTGTCGTTTTGGTTTATGATATTACGCCTGGAGGCCTTGTTGAAAATGTAAGTATTGTAACTGCGCAGCCCCAAGGAATATTTGATCGTCAAGCTAAGATCGCTTTAAGACAATGGAAATATGATAAAAGTGAGGGAGGAGCAAAACGTTTATTAGTACAGCTAGATTTTGCTATGGGTAAGGACAGTGAAAAAGCCCCTGACCTATTAGAGCGTATTAAAGTGACTCAGTAAGTCGCTTTGTTGAATGGATTGTTAGGCTTGTATATACAATTGTTTTGCGTGGAATCGTTTGTATATACAAGCTTGCTATTTTTTGTTGTGATTTTAGCGTTTATTAAATGCGCGTTTCATAAAGTTTGGTGTACTTAATGCACCAAGGTGAATACCCACATTATAATATTCGGTATTAAATTTTAAATTGGCTGCATCTTCATGCCTAAAGCCAATAAAGTTTCCTTCTTTGCGGGCAAGTGTTGCCGACCATAAACCTGATGGGTATATAGGTTGTGGGAAGGTAATTGTTTGTAAGTCGGTAAAGCCTACATCACGCACTGCATTTCTGATATCCAATAATAGTGGCATATGCATTAATGGGGATTCACTTTGCTGTACTAAAATCCCACCTGGGCGTAAAGTATTTAGGCAGCTAGCATAAAAATCGCGATTAAATAAACCTTCGCTTGGCCCAATTGGATCCGTTGAGTCAACAATTATGATATCTAAAGAGTTGGGTTCTGCATCAAGCATAAACTTAATACCGTCATCAAACATGATCTCTGCGCGAGGGTCTTCATTTGATTCACATAACTCAGGAAAATACTTTAAAGACATTTGGGTTACGACCTGATCAATATCTATTTGCTGAGCTGTTTCAACACTAGGGTGCTTTAAAACTTCCCGTAAAGTACCACAGTCACCACCACCTATGATCACAATGTTTTTAGGATTCTCATGGGTAAATAGCGCTGGGTGACTTATCATTTCATGATAAAAAAAATTATCACGGGTACTCACCATAGTACAACCATCAATGACCATTAGGTTGCCAAAATCTGTAGTTTCAAACATCTCTACTTTTTGAAATGGTGATTGTTTCACTTCAAGTTTTTTATTAATTCGCAAAGAAAATGCACTACCATCACGTTCGCTGATTTCAGTAAACCACATGCCTTGCTCTAAATTTGTCATGATATTGCCGCTTAAAACTTTAGTAGGGGTAATTTTGCCATTGGTTATTTATGAATTCTAGTTAAAAAACTATTTTGATGGCCTGATTTTAGTTTAAAGCTTAAAATATAATTAACTGTAATATTGAAGATGAATAGAATGACTTGGGGTTTTGAAAAAGCACGGGAAACATATAATGTAGCTCATTGGAGCGAAGGATACTTTGATATTAATTCACAAGGTGAACTAGTTGCATTTCCCGATCGTGATAAATCAAAACCAGGCATTAAATTAAACGATTTAATTGCGCAATTTAAACAAAAAGGGCTAACCTTACCGGTTTTGGTACGTTTCACCGATATCTTACAAAATAGAGTTGATAACTTAGTATCGGCTTTTCAGTCTGCTAAGCAGTCAAAAAACTATAAAGGGTTATATACTTCTGTTTATCCTATTAAAGTAAATCAGCAGTATTCTGTTGTTAAAAAATTGATAGAACACCCAAGTAATAAGGTTGGTCTTGAAGCAGGCTCTAAACCCGAGTTAATGGCTATTTTAGGTGTTTCTCAAAAACCTCTAAAGATTGTATGCAATGGTTATAAAGATCGGGAGTTTTTACGTTTAGCCTGTATTGGCAGTGCAATGGGTCATCAAGTTAACATTGTAATTGAGAAATTATCTGAACTGAGTGCACTATTAATCGAAGTTAATGACTTGGCTATACAACCAACAATAGGCATAAGAATTCGTCTAAATTCTGTTGGTAGAGGTAAATGGCAAAATACGGGCGGAGAAAAAGGAAAGTTTGGTTTAACTGCTGGGCAAGTAATGACAGCTGTTGATCAACTAAAAGCTGTAGGTAAATTACATTTATTACAGCTGGTTCATTTTCATATCGGTTCTCAAATCGCCAATATTAGAGATATCCATAAGGCATTAAGAGAGTGTGCTCGTCATTTTTCTGAATTATCAAAAGCAGGAGTGCCTCTAAAAACCGTTGATGTGGGTGGTGGTCTAGGTGTTGATTATGAAGGGTCTGGCTCTCGTAGTAGTTGCTCCATGAATTATACAGTTGAAGAGTATGCTAGAAATGTTGTGAGTGCATTTTTTGATATTTGTGAGCTAAATAATTTGGAACATCCTGATATTATTACTGAGTCAGGGCGAGCATTGACTGCTCATCATGCTGTTTTGATCACTGATGTTATTGATATTGAAACCGCGCCTAAGAGTGAACGACCTAATGCACCGACTGATTTAGATCCGAGTATCTTAAAAGAGCTTTGGCAAAGTTATTTGCAAATATCCAATCGTATGGCAATGGAAATTTATCATGATGCGATGCATTTATTTAGTGAAGCACATTCCCAGTATGTTCATGGCTTGTTATCTATGAAACAATGGTCGCAAATAGAGCTGTTATATTTTAATATTTTACATAAGGTTAGAGAGTTTCTAGATTTTAACTCTCGTTCTCATAGAGAAGTGCTAGATGACTTAAATGAAAAACTAGCCGATAAACTATTTGTTAACTTTTCTTTATTTCAGTCTATGCCAGATGTTTGGGGAATAGAGCAATTGTTCCCTATTATGCCGATCGAAAATTTAGATAAGCCATTAACCCAAAGAGCAATTTTACAGGATATTACCTGTGATTCAGATGGGCAAATTCGTCACTATGTTGATGGAGCAGGTATAGAATCTAGCTTGCCTATGCCGCAATATACTTCTGGTGAGCCATATCATATTGGCATGTTTATGGTGGGGGCCTATCAAGAAATTCTAGGTGATTTACATAACTTATTTGGCGATACTGATTCAGTTCATGTTGAATTAACAGATGAGGGGCATAGGTTAACTTCAATAATTAAAGGGGACAGTGTTAAAGATGTATTAAAGTTTGTACATTTTGATGCTCAGAAATTAGCACTATCTTATCAAACACAAGTCGCGCAGTTGGCTGTGAGTGACAGTATAAAACAGCAATATTTATCAGAGTTAACCGCAGGGTTAGCAGGTTATACTTATTTTGAAGATTAAGCTGTTCAAGTTAAAATAACAAAGCCGTTTTTTTGTTTATATTTAAAAGAGTTTAAGGAAGTAGAAGTGGGTTCAGTTTTATCTAAGTTGAAACGTATTATATGCATAGGTTTTTATGCGGTTAATACACTGTTTTGGGTGTTACCTATTATTGTATGTGGTTTTTTGAAATTATTACCCATAAAACCTTGGCAAAAACTTATTAGTTGGTTAGCCAAATCATTGGCTGGCAATTGGGTTGCGTGTAATTCAGTTATTCAGAATGTACTCACACCTTTTAAGTTTGAAGTAACTGGTTTGGAAGAGTTAAAGGCCAAAGATTGGTATTTGGTAATCGCAAATCACCAAAGTTGGGTTGATATACTGGTGATGCAACGTTTATTACATAATCGCATTCCATTTTTAAACTTTTTTTTGAAAAAAGAACTAATTTATGTACCATTTCTTGGTTTAGCTTGGTGGGCTTTAGACTTCCCATTCATGTCTCGTACAAGCAAAGCTCAACTAAGAAAAAAACCTTCGTTACGCGGAAAAGATATAGAAACAACTCGTAAAGCGTGTGAGAAATTTAAAGAAGTGCCCGTTAGCATTGTGAACTTTGTTGAAGGCACTCGTTTTACAAAAAATAAACATGAAAGACAAAATAGTCCATTTCAAAATTTATTAAAGCCTAAAGCGGGTGGTGTTGCCTTTGTATTAGAGGCTATGGGTGATCAGTTATCTAAAATTGTCAATATAACGATTCATTATCCTGATGGTATCCCCACATTTGTTGATTTTGCCAGTGGGCAAGTAAAGCGCATTCAGGTTCATGTGGAAGTCATGCCAATAAATGATGCTTTAGTAGGGAATTATAGCCAGGACACTGAGTTTCGAGTTAAATTCCAATCTGAATTAAATAAACTATGGCAAGATAAAGAACAAAATTTAAAAATTTTAGCGGATAAAGAGTCAGCATGATTGTTTAAATGATACATAAAAAAGGAATTGAAATGAGCCCACTGCAAACATTAATTTTATCTTGGTTAGATAATATGCCAGAAGCAAACTTTGTATCAGCAATGTTAGCTGTGATATCTGGTATATGTTTGCTGGTAATAGTTTACCTATTAGCGAATCGTTTTATATTGCCGACTTTACAGAAGGTTGCATTATATTTTTCACCAAAAACTATTCGTCCACTTGGCCATTTAATAAATAAGTTAGATCGCCGACTGTCGATATTGTTTAGTGTTATTGTATTTTTAACTTCATTTCATTTTATATATCCAGTTACTGAAATATTAGCCTCTTTATTTAAATCTGGCGGGCAAATTGTTTTAGTCATTTATGCTGGGCTTATATTTAGTTCTGTGGTGAGTATCGCGGGTGCGATTTATAATCAATTATCATTTTCTAAAGATGTACCAATCCAAGGTTTGATCCAAGTGATTAAACTCATTACTTTTATCATTGTTGCAATTCTTGTTTTTAGTGTAATGATAAATAAAACACCGACTTATATTTTATCCGGGTTTGGTGCTCTGGCTGCTGTTTTACTTTTGGTATTTAAAGATACTATTCTCGGTTTTGTTGCCAGTATTCAAATTGCCGCCAATCGTTTGGTAACTTATGGAGATTGGATTGAGGTTAAAAGGTTTGGTGCCGATGGCGAAGTTGAAGAACTTGGGCTTAATACGGTAAAAGTACGTAATTGGGATAATACGATTACAACAATTCCTACTTATGCTTTGATTTCAGATTCATTTAAAAATTGGCGAGGCATGGCTGAATCGGGCGGAAGAAGAATAAAGCGTTCATTAAATATTGATATGCTGTCTATCAAGATAGTAAGTGAATCACTGCAAAATAGATTAATAAAAAATGAGACATTACAGGCTTTTTTATTAAAAAATGTATCTCCATTAGAAGGGCAAACTAATATTGGTTTATTCAGGCAATATGCTGAATTTTATTTAAAACAACATGTAAGTTTAAATCAAAGCTTAACTTTAATGGTACGTGAGCTACAACCAACACAATATGGTTTACCACTTGAGTTTTACTGTTTTAGTCAAGATAAGCGCTGGATCCCATATGAGCATTTACAAGGTGATATTATCGACCATTTTTTAGCCATGTTGCCCGTTTTTGACTTAAGGCCTTATCAAAGCATAAGTGGGGAGTTTAAGGCTATCTAATCCAAGTCTTTATCTAAAGGCGCCGATAAGATGAGGTTTTGATCTATGTAGCTAAATTCTGCACCTAGTCGAAAAAAAGATTCGTATTGTTTTGTTATTTTTCGGCGGATCAATCTAGGTGATGATAAAACACCTGAAATGTGCAAATACCATTTATCTTGTTTTACTTGTAAAGAAATAGTTAAAGGTGTTTCTATCTTTTGATTGAGCAAGGTTACTAATTGATATATGCAAAGCGGAGGCACGTTAATCTTTTGTTCAAGAATACTTGCTAAATCTATCATATTGACCTCTCCTTGATGCGCTAAGTGTTGCATATAAGAAACGGCAGTGAGTTCTTCTCCTAAGTTTACACATTCTAATTTGCTTGCTTTTAATTTGTAGCGTAATAATTCTGCTAAATTAGTGATGGCATCACACGCTAAATCTTCATCTTGTTCAATTAAAACTTCAATGTTATCTAAACTTTGATAAAGAAAATCGGGCTGAATTTGTTGTGCTAAAATTTTTAAACTTAATTTCTGGTGAACGATTTCAAGTCTGCTTTTCTCTCTAGCTGAAAGTGCCATCTGATAACCAAAACACCAGACGAAATGAATGTTAATGCTTGTAAAAATAAGACCATGGAATAGTTTGTCTTTATTTATAGTGTCGGAGCCCCAAAGTATTGAAAGCAAATATAATGGGATAATAAGTGCTAAGTTCATTAAAATAATAATGATGATACTGGTATAAATTTTTTTAAAATTTGATGCAGATTTGTGCTTTGAGATTTGTTTTCTGGCAATAAAATGTAATACAAGCAAATTCATTATGACAAATATTAACCAGTCATGTGTATATACCAATATTTTTATGGCATCAACAACGCTCAATGCCACTAAAGGTAAGGTCGTCAAAAGAATAAATATCAGGAGTTGGGCTAACCAATAGTCAGTAATTTTACGCATTTTGTAATTTAGTTTTGTCAAAGTTATAAGGGATCACTAAGCTCACGTGATAATTATCGTCGGAAGTTAAACCAAATTTAAGTTTGTAGTTTTTATCATAAATTAAATCTAATCTTTTTTGTAAATTTGTTAACCCAGTTTTTGTGCCATCAGCAGATGCGCCTATTTTAATTGGGTTTATAACTTCTAAAGTTAGCTTACCTCGATAAATTCTTGCGCGAATATTTATGCAACCACCATGAATAAGGGGAGCAATTCCATGTTTAATTGCGTTTTCAATAAAGGTAAATAAGCTCATGCTGGGAATTTTAGCGTTTAGAGCTTTTTGATCAACTTGCCATTGCAGTTCTAACCTTTCTTCAAATCGTACTTTTTCAAGTTTTAAATAATGCTTACAAAGCTCAATTTCTTGCTGCAAATCTAACTGATGTTGTTTATTTTCAAAGTGATGATGAAATAAAGCGCGAAATTCTTGTAATAATTTTTTTGCTTCTATTTTATCTTCATACAGCATACCCCTAATGCTATTTAAGGCATTAAATAAAAAATGGGGGTTAAGTTGGTACGTTAAAATATCGAGTTGTTGTTTTTTAAGTTCTTTAACTAACAACTTTTTATAGGCAAAAGAAGTAAATTGTAAAAATGATAATGCCCATAAACAATAAAACAAACTATGCACAAAAGCTTCAGCTAAGTATATGCCTATGCCTGTCGGTTTATCATAACCAGAATTAGGGCCTGGAGATTGAAAACCAATACTCACTGAAGTTCTTTTGTCTTCATTCATAGTGTCTGATGTGCTGATCTGTAATAAAAAGGTACCAGGAACAGACACTGTATGAGTATAAGTTGCGCTACCAAACCCTGTTACAAAGGCACAAAAAATGGCGCTGAGGTAAATCGTTTTATTTGTATGTTTTTTTAATTGAATGTATTTAAGAGGGATATAAATACATATTAATGGCAATAATATTAATAGCGCTAAATTATGTAAAAAAGAGTTCAAATTTTCAGGAGTTAATGAGAAAGGACTTAGCTGAATATCTAAGTATATTAAAGTCAGTAATATGATCTGTAAGCTTTGAACGATAATAAAGCTTTTGTACTGACGTAAAATTTTAGACACGATAAGTTCCGATTCTTTTTTCGAAACGTGACCTTAAATGTTTTTAGATAAAATGGCAATCTTCACTGCTGTAATTTACGTCAAAAATAAATTAATGAGTGACGTTTTTTGTAACTAAACTCATTTATTTATCAATAACAATAAAGGCAGCTGCATTATTATCATCAGTTGCTTTAGGTGCAATGAAAATAGCATGAAACTTTCCTGAGGTTGGTTCAATTGTATATTCAAGTATCGGTTCGATAGAATCTGCTTTAGTGACTTTTAAGTGAACATTATCAATATTTGAGTTGATGTGATTAGTCCCCTTGCTATAACTAATATCTTCTGCAACTAGTTTATTTTCAATATATATGTCTAACATGCCCATTTCTGATGGAAAGGTGTGTAACAGAATTACTCGGTATTGGTTTTGTGCAATCCCTTCATTATCTAAGAAGACAGCGCCAAGAGCTGCTTTTTGCTCTGAAGTATTATTTTCTTTTCCATAAGCAAAAAGCACATAATTTTCATCATGAGTGAAAGCAAAATTAGTTTTTTCAATAATGTTTTCAAGAGAATTACCATCAGTTGCTTTAAATGAATAAGCTGAACCGTGGTTTTCATCTTGATATAAAGTTTGTTCGTTTGTTACTTGTCCATATTCTAAGGAAGAATCTGGTGAAAGTAATATTTCCTGATCATTATTTTTGTCAAACCAAACAACATTGAGTTCATTATTTACTAAATTAATTGCAGTAATATCAATATTGTAGGTTTCATCGTTATCACAGCCAGTTAAAATTAAACCTGTTGTAATTAAGGCCAAAATTGATGCTTTCATATAAATAAACTAAATTAAAAAGGAAGTATGTTGAAAGTTTATGCTTCTTTCATTTTGAAACTGTAGTCAAGTGTTACTATAAAAGGAAAGAATGTAATCAATAGCGACAAAGTGTAATAAATACTCTAAAGTTTGCACGTTTTATTTTTTGCAAAAAATGGATATTTTGCACTTGTATAGGTGTAACAAATATTGAAAATACTTAAATGTTTTAAAATTAAATACTTTATTATATGTATTTGGTTATTTTTATATAGCTCACCTTATGTCATGGCTAATCATCCTATTATTGCATTAGGAGTTAATCATGCCCCACCTTATAGTTTTGTAGAAGAAAACTCAGACTCTTCTGGTCTTATAATCGATATTATGCAGCGAATTGGATCTGAATTAGATTTCGAATTACAAGTTGTATCATGTCCTTTTCCGCGGTGTTTGAAAATGGCTAAAGAAGGTAAATTAGATATATTAGGGGGGTTAGTTAAAACTGAAGAAAGAAATCAATATCTTGATTTCATTGAGCCTGCCTATATGGCTCTTAATTCTTCATATGTTTTTTATTCTCTTAAAGAGAAAAACTTAGTCGTGAATGAATATGAACAACTTAAAGATAAACGTATAGCCGTAATGCGAAATGCCGCTTACTTTGAACTTTTTGATAGTGATGCAGCGTTAAATAAGATTATTGTTTCTTCAGAGAAAGTCGCAGTTGATATGTTATTAAAAGATCGTGTTGATTTGGTCATTGCTGTTGAAGAAACAGCAGATTATTCAATAAAATTTTTGAAACAAGCAAGTCATAGATTGCAAAAACTTAATTATAGACACACAGATAATATTTTAGGATATGCCGCAATTTCTCGAAAGTATCAAAATATTGAACTTTTGAATAAAATAAAACAGAAAATGAGACAATTTCAAAAAAGTGGCGTATTAACTCAACTTGTAAAACCTTATAATTTGCCCCCGATTAACAAACCTTAACTTCTAACAGTGGATGAATCTAGTTACATCTTTGTGACTTAATGTTATTGCTTCATCTTAAGTTCAGTTTACTTTTGTATTATTCAATTATTGCTTTAAAGCTTTTTTAGGAAAAATTACCATGCTATTAAAAACGACGCTTTTACCTCTGTTTGCTGCATCTCTTATATTAACTGGCTGTGCCTCTACTAATGCTGAAAAGGGAGCTGCAATTGGTGCGATATCAGGTGCGATTCTAGGTAAGGCTACAAGTAATCATAAAAATAAAAGAGCCGTATTTGGAGCGGCAATAGGCGCAATTGCTGGCGCTGCTATTGGTGATTATATGGATAAACAAGAGCAGGAATTTCGTGATGAACTATCGGGTTCAGGCATTGAAGTTGTACGAGAAGGGGATAATTTACGTTTAATTATGCCTGCAAATATTACCTTTGCAACGGGCCAGTCCTATATCACATCGGGTTTTCATACTACTTTAAATGATGTTGCCAAAGTATTGGTTAAATTTGATAAAACACTTTTGAGCATTGAAGGTCATACCGATAGTTCTGGAGCCGCAGCTTTTAACCAAAATTTATCAGAGCAACGCGCAATGAGTGTTAAGTCTTATTTAATGAATCAAAATATTTTAGCATCGCGTCTTAATACTGTGGGATATGGTGAGAGTAAACCTGTAGCATCGAATAATACGGCGCAAAATAAAGCATTAAATCGCCGAGTAGAAATTCAAATTGTGCCAAATAAAGCATAAACTTGTTTGGTGTAATTATTAATCTCTAAATATTTATCCCCGAAATATACACTCGGGGATACTTCTTTAACTTAGAAAGTTACAAAAACCTTCTTAAAGTTAAGATGCGATTTCAGCAGCTACGACTGAAATTTCAACTAATAAAACATCGCGCGCCATGCTTGCCTGTACACAAGCCCTAGCCGGTGCATACCCTTCATTTACCCAGTTGTCCCAAACTTCGTTCATTTGTTTAAAATCATTCATATCTTTGATGTATATGGTTGCCGATAATATATGATCTTTGTCGCTGCCAGCCTTTTCTAAAGCAGCATCTACTTTATCTAACATAGTTTGTGTTTGATGTTTTATATCTTTTGTTGCATCGGCACACACTTGGCCGCATAAATAGACAGTGCCGTTGTGTTTTACAATTTTACTCATGCGTTGTTTAGTATCGATACGTTCTATGCTCATTTTTTTGCTCTTTGTTGATTTTGGTTAGGGTGAAATTAAATTTTAACAAATTTATAAACAAAGCGGTCGGTTTTGCCCCGAATATCTTTGGTAAAAACATTAATTCCTGAAGTATCTTTTTGATTTTTAAAATAAAAATCTTCTTCTACTAATTTAAATCCAGCCTGTTTCATTTGTTTTTTTACGATATCAGAATCAATTCGATGTAAATCATTTGGGGCATTGAATCTTGTGCCTTTAATTGCATTGTGATCAATTATGATAAACACCTTGATAAAAAGCACGGTCGTGCTATTTTGTTGTGATCTATTCAGATAGGATGCATAATGAACAAAGCTAAAAAAACACGGAAGCAAATATTAGAAGTGGCGTTGCAGATGGCAACTGCAACTAGTTTAAACGACTTAACAATTGGCAGTTTAGCTGTAGCTACTGATATGTCTAAATCAGGTTTATTTTCACATTTTAAGTCTAAAGAAAACTTACAGCTTGCTGTGCTTGATCATGCCTATGACTTATTTCGACAAATCGTAACGATTCCCGTTTATGAAATTGAATCACCATTAGAACGTTTAAATACATTGTGTGATAACTGGTTAGATTGGTATGAATTACAAGCAAAAACGTGCATTTTTATATCTGCATCGGTTGAGTTTGATGACCAGCCAGGTGTTGTACATGACAAAATTGCACAAGACTTAGCTAAGTGGTTGAGCTTTTTAATTTCTACGGTTCAAGCTGCTATAGATGAAAAAGAATTTATCGCTAATGCCGATGCAGAACAATTTGTATATGAACTTTATTCTTTGTATTTAGGTAGTCAAAGTATGATTTGGGTTGGTTTAGAAGATGCTAATCATAATCGTTTTAAACTGGCCTTAGAGTCACTGATTTCACGTTATAGGCGTATCTAATGAGTAATAAAATATATTTTTCCGATAAAAAAGACAGAAAATCATTTAATTTTTACTTAATTAAAATGTTATCAACGAGTTTACATTTTATTGCGCCAGCGCTTGCTAAAAAGCAAACTAAAAAATTATTACTTACGCCTATGATCAGCAAAAAAATTAAATTTGCAAAAACTGACTTCAAGCAAGTTAAACAAGAAGCCCCTTATGGCGATTTAAATTTGTATCGAACTGGTTCAGGGCGTAAAGTAATTTTAACCCATGGTTGGTCAGGTGGTGCGTCACAGTTTTTTCCTTTAATGCAAAAAATTGCTGATGCTGGTTTTGAAGCGATTGCTTTTGATCACTACGGGCATGGTAAAAGTAGCGGTCAGTTTGCTAATTTACCTCTATTTGTTAAAGGATTAAATGCAATTATAGAACATGAAGGAAAGAATAATATAGCGTGTATTATAAGTCATTCTATGGGTACTGTTGCTGCATTAAATCAGGATAAATCACTGAATCACTTACTAATAGCACCTACATTTGGTTTTTATCAATCGTTCGAGAAAAGGATTTTATCAACAGGTATAAAATCAAACTTATTTCATAATATGCTTGCAGATGTTGAACAAGAACATCAACTTAAGTTTAAAGACTTATTACCAGAGCAACATTTGGCAAAAACACAAGGACGTATCCATATAGTACATGACCAAGGTGATAGGTTTGCACCTTTTGATTTAGCCAAGCAGCAAGTTGAATCATTTGAACATGTTAGCTTTACAGCAACATCAGGTCTAGGGCATGGTAGAGTGATCAATTCAGACCCTACTTGGGAAGCATTTCAAAAGCTGGCTTTTAACTAGTCTGAATATGTTAAGCATAATGAAGGCTTAGGGTGATTTATCGAATTTAAATAACATATGCCCTTATCTTCGGTTAAACTTTAATGCAGTCATTATTGTTATTGAATATATTTTAAACTAAACCTTTTACCCTAAAAGGAGTTGTTATGTTTCAAGAAAGTGCAGTGGGATTTATTCAAAAATCTTCTATTGGTATTCATGCTGTGTCTCCGAAAGGAATTATAAAATACGCAAATCAATTTGAATTGGATATTTTGGGTTATTTAGAGGAGGAATATGTAGGGCATCATGTGTCTGAATTTCAAATTAATGACAAATGTTTAAATGACATGATGGAGAAGCTAGGTGAATTTAAAAACTTAATAAATTACCCTTCTCGTGTTCAAGGTAAAAATGAAATTAAATACATTCTTTATAATTCTAGTGTGTATGAGCAAGGTGGTGAGTTCATCCATACTCGCTGTTTTGGTTGCGAAATATCACAGAAAGTTTATGAGGTTTTAGTCGAAGAATCGGCCTATCTTAAAGGATAAACGCTTGCCATTTTAATAGAGAATATTGGTAAATATAGACTGATTAAAAAGCTCAGTATTTATTTTAATTCAGTCATTTTATATTGGAAGTCGCAGCAAATATAATCAGTATTGTGATTTATACACAATGCGTAGCAGCGCTAATATTAAATAAAACTGGCGATTTCATCTAATTCTTTTTTTACTAAAGCATGTTCTGGCACTGTGGCATCTTTATCTGGATAGCCAGCTATCAATAACATATATGGGCGTTCATTATCTGGGTTTCGATTACATATCTTTGTTAAAAAGCTCATTGGTTTAGGTGTGTGTGTTAAGGTTACTAAACCACTATGATGTAGAGCTTGAATTAAAAAGCCTGTCGCAATTCCTACGGACTCATGCACATAATAATTTTGATTTTTATCTTCAGCATGAATGCCTCCTTTTTTCTGACTGAAAATGGCTATTAACCAAGGTGCTGATTCTAAATAAGGTTTACTTGCATCTGTACCAAGTGGTTTTAATGCGTCTAACCACTCCTCACCAGCTCTGCCTTCATAAAATGAACGTTCTAAATTTTCAGCTTCTATACGTATTTGTTTTTTTATATCTGCGCTATGGATTGCAACAAAGTGCCAAGGCTGATGATTTGCACCACTGGGTGCTGTTGCGGCTGCTTTAATACAAGTTTCTATAATTTCTTTTGGTACAGGCTTATTTGAAAATGAACGAATAGAATGGCGGCGTTTAATATTTTCGTAATTTTCGGTTGCTTTTTGTTGCATGATTTCAGGTGTTAATTCTTCAAAATCAGTGAGTGGGATATTGTTATGTTGTTGCATATGCAGCTCTTATTGTTGGTTTTAGTTTTTATATCTAGATAGGAAGTAAAGATCAAGTGAATTTTTTGGACTTAGACCTCTTATCACTATTTTTTACCTTTAATCACTTTATCGAGTGTTTTTTATGCTGGCTTAATTAGCATAGCGCTGTCAATTGAATTTATTTACACATTTTTAACAAGTAAGTGTTTGAAAATAACTATAAACAAGTACTTAAGAGAGAGCGATTATGTTAACTATTAATGGATTATCAAAAACATACGATAATGGTGTCAAAGCATTAGACGATGTTAATTTAGAAATACCAAAAGGTATGTTTGGTTTACTCGGCCCTAATGGTGCGGGTAAATCGTCTTTAATGCGAACCATAGCGACATTGCAACAGGCTGATATGGGTAGTATTAACTTTGATGGTATAGATGTATTTTCTGACCCTCAAGCTTTACGTCAAAGATTAGGATACTTACCACAAGACTTTGGTGTTTATCCTAGAATAAGTGCCTATGATCTTTTAGAACATATGGCTATTTTAAAAGGCATAAAAAATAAAGGTGAAAGAAAAGAAGCGGTTGAAGGATTGTTGGCACATACAAATCTTTATCAACATCGAAAAAATGCAGTGAGTGGTTTTTCAGGTGGTATGCGTCAAAGATTTGGTATCGCTCAAGCACTGCTCGGGGATCCTGATTTGTTAATTGTAGATGAACCAACCGCTGGACTAGACCCTGAGGAACGTAATCGTTTTCATAATTTACTTGTGGGCTTAGGTGAACAAAAAGCAATTATTTTATCGACTCATATTGTTGAAGATGTATCTGAGCTTTGTCCTAATATGGCGGTGCTTGCATCAGGGAGAATTATTCTGCAAGGTAATCCAATTAGTTTAACAAATACATTAAATGGTCAAATTTGGCGTAAATCAGTAAGTCAAACTGAGGCGGTAGAAATCGAGAAAAATATGTCTGTGATCTCAAAGCGTCTTTTTGCAGGGCAAACCATTGTTCATGTACTAGCGTCTAGTGCACCTGAAGGTTTTGAACCCGCACCTGCAAACTTAGAAGATGTGTATTTCTCTACCCTACATTCACATCGTAGTATTAGCCAGAAGCAAGCTGCTTAGGAGTCTTTCATGTTAGCCAAAATGTTTTTATTTGAATGGCGCTACTTTGTTCGGCAGCCATCTTTTTATGTCACCAGTTTAATTTTCTTTTTATTAACATTTTTTGCCACTGTGAGTGAAAATATCCAGATTGGAGGTGGTGGTAATGTTTTATATAACGGACCATTTTCAATTGCACAAACATTATTGATCATGGGGATATTTGCCATGTTTCTAGTGGTGAATTTTGTTGCTAGTACTGCAACTCGTAATGATACTAGCCGAATGTCTGAGTTGCTTTATAGTAAACCGATAAATCCATTGAGTTATCAATTAGGGCGGTTTTTAGGATCTTTTTCCATTGTCGCGACAGTTTTTTTATTTGTGCCTTTAGGTATATTGTTAGGGACCTTAATTGGAGGCATAACAGGCTGGGTTGACCCTGAACGTTTAGGCGTTACAGATTTAACACATTATATAACATCTTATTTTTACTTATCTTTACCAACATTATTAGTTTTGTCTTGTTTCTTTTATGCTGTGGCTATCCGTTTTAGATCTATGATGGCGGTATACTTGTCCGCTGTTGCAGTATTTATTTTATATGTGATAGCCGGTCAGTTTGCTTCAGAACCAGAGTATCGTACTTTAGCTGCATTATTAGATCCATTTGCTTCAAATACATTTCGAGAAGTCACACGCTATTGGACCATGTTTGATAAAAATAATGCAGCGATTGAAATGACGGGTATATTATTGCAAAACCGCCTTATTTGGTTAGGTATTGCGGCTTTCATTATGGTATTTTTTGCTGGTTTTAGAAGTAAAGTGCGCTTAGAAAAAGTTAAAGCAACTAACAAATCAAAAAAAACAGAGCAAGTAGACTTCAGTGAATTGCTAAAAAATGATATTTCTTATAAAAGTTCTGGTATTCAAACATTTGCTCATTTGTTATTGCGCACTAAGTTTGAAATAAAACAAGTTGTTTTTAGTGCGCCATTTTTAGTATTAGGTGCGTTAACTGTATTTTTATTAGTTGCGCCCTTAATTGATCCTCAAGGTATGTTTGGTACACCAAACTGGCCACTCACTCAGGCCATGGTAACACTAATTCAAAACTCAACAGAGCTATTGATCATGATAGTGCTTGCTTATTATAGTGCTGAAATAGTATGGCGAGAGCGTAATTCAGGCATGGGCGATATTATTGATTCTATGCCAGTAAATAATGTGACTTTTTGGTTTTCAAAAATAATTGCGATGGGGCTTATTATTACGTTGTTATATGCATTTGGTATGTTTGCAACTATGGCAAATCAAGCATTAAATGGATATGACAATTTTGAAGTCTCTCAGTATATAGTACGTCTAGGTTATATTAACTTATTACCGCTTATGATGGTGGCGGTATTAGCATTTTTCCTACAGGTGGTGAGTCCAAATAAATATGTTGGTATGATGCTATTTGTACTATTCATCATCAGTACAATTACCTTAAGTAATTTTGGTTTTAGCCATAATATGTTTCAATTTGCTGGTGCGCCTAGATTATTATATTCAGACATTAATGGATACGGTGATTTCTTAACAAGCCATTCTTGGTACATGTTATATTGGGGTGGATTCACCTTGATTTTAGGTGCGTTAGGGTATGCGCTTTGGCATCGTGGTCCTGCACAGTCACTTAAAATGAGAATTAAAAATGCAGGTTATTACTTAGGCACTCCAGGAAAAACTGCAATTGCACTTGGTTTAATCGTATTTATCGCTACTGGAAGTTATATTCATTACAATACACGTGTACTAAATGAATATGTTATTCAGGATGATAGAGAAGAGTTACAAGCTGAATATGAAAAGAAATACTCTACTTATCTAAATGCCGATATTCCCACTATTACTAAAACACATGCAAAAATTGATATTTATCCTTCAATTCGAAAAATAGATGCTGTAGCTGACATAGTAGTTTCTAATACGTCAAATAAACCGATTGAACGCTTTTTAGTGTCAAAACCTGCATATACAGAAAAATGGAATGTAACATTTATAGGCGGTAAATTAGGAGAAGTTGATGATAAATTTGATACTGCATGGTTTCAATTTGATAAACCACTTATGCCTGGAGAAATACGCTCAGGTAAGTTAAGTGCCGTGCGTTCACATCAAGGTTTTTCAGATGGTAATAATGATTTTTCTTTAATTGAAAATGGCACCTTTATTAATAATTTTGAATTATTCCCTGTATTTGGCTACCAACAAACTAACTTGTTAACAGATCGTCATAAACGACGTAAATATGGGTTAGAGCCATTACAGCGTGCAAATAAATTGGAAGATAAACGTTTTTATAATGAAAGCTTTTTTGGTAAAGGAGTTGGTTTTATAGACTTTAATGCAACAATAAGTACGTCTGAAGATCAATTTGCGATTGCACCAGGATATTTACAAAGTGAAGAAGTAAAAAATGGTCGTCGTATCTTTCATTATAAAATGGATGCGCCTATGGTTAATTTTTACTCAGTAATGTCTGCGCGTTTAGAGGCTAAAAAAGAACAGTACAAAGGCATTAATATTGAAGTGTATTATCATAAAACACATGCAATGAATGTTGCTCGTATGTTTGAATCTGTTCGTGATTCAATAGACTATTTCACTGAAAACTTTGGTGAATATCAACATAAGCAAATGCGCATTATTGAATTTCCTGGATATCGCTCTTTTGCACAAAGCTTTGCTAATACAGTGCCTTATTCAGAGCAAATTGGTTTTATAACTGATTTAAGAGACCCTGATAATATTGACCCTGTTTACTATGTGACTGCTCATGAAGTCGCACATCAATGGTGGGGTCATCAAGTTGGAGCCGCTAACGTTCAAGGAAGTGCCATTATCTCTGAGAGCTTATCGCAATATTCAGCACTTATGGTAATGGAGAAGAAATATGGAACAGAAAAAATCCGTAAATTCTTAAAGTATGAATTAGATAGATATTTACGTGGCCGTACTGTTGAATTTTTAGAAGAAATGCCACTAATACGTAGTGAAAATCAACAATATATTCATTATCGTAAAGGCTCTGTTGTGATGATGTCTTTAAAAGATAGGCTAGGTGAAACGCGTTTAAATAAAGCTTTGAATGATTTTTTAAAGAAATATAAATATCAAAGTAAGCCATGCCCTACAACATTAGATTTAGTGGCATTTATTACACAAGATACAGATCAACAAGAAAAAGCTTTTGTGAGTAACTTGTTTGAACATATTAGCTTGTATGATCTTAAAACTACGAATGTGAAAGTTGTAAAGGCGGAAGGTCAAGATGATTTCTTTGATGTTACTTTAACGATTGAAGCGGCTTTAAACCGTGCTGATGGACAAGGGAAAGAAACAGCTGTTGAATTTACTGATTTAGTTGATATTGGCTTATTTAGTGAAGATCCTGAGAATCTAGGTGCTGAAAATTTTGTAATATATTTACAAAAACACCAAATTAAAACAGGCACGAATGAAATAAAGCTACATGTAAAAGGTAAGCCTAAATTTGCGGGAGTTGACCCTTTTGTTAAATTGGTTGATAAGGATGGTGCGGATAATATTTATCGTTTATAAAAATTTTAGTGAATAAAAATTGAAACCGATACAAATGTTTATTTGTATCGGTTCTTTAAGTGTTAATAAATGTAAGCTTCTCTACAAACCCCCAACAGTTTCTTACTCTTTTATTTCTTTTGTTGTTTTACACTTTATTGGTATTCAAAATTCAATGTTGTCAGAGGAACAAAATGAAATTATATAAAAATTTAGTTAAAGCAAGTGCTTTACTCTTTATATTGGCAGGGTGTTCATCTGTCACAATACAGCCTGAACCTATCACTAAATTAACCGGAAATCCGAGTTATGAAGAAAGTCGATCTTTTTATTTTTGGGGTTTAAAAGGTGAACATCATGTTGATGTAAAAAAAATATGTGGTGATAAAGATGTAGTGCAAATGCAATCACAGCAAACCTTTGAAGATGGTGCTTTAGGTTTAGTGACTTTAGGGATTTATGCACCGCATTCAGTGAAAGTATGGTGTGAAGAAAATGCGGGTGAAAAAGTATTAAAGGGGAATCAAAATGCAAAATAAAATGATGTTAGTAATGGTGATGTTAACTGTAATGTCTGGCTGTACACGTATTCATTTTGATAATGGAGAGCAGATTGCGAATACTCAGCATGCACCAAAAAAACAATGGCATCACAATGCAGCTTTATCATTATATGAAGTATCTGAGCCTGTTGATTTAAAGAAAAACTGTGATGGTGCTAAGTGGAGCAGTGTTGAAACTCAGCTTTCATTTGTAAATGGCCTAGCGAGCACCGCTGTCAACGAAGTTGCGCCATTATGGTATCCGAAAACAGTTTTAACAACTTGTGAAAAGGTACAAGTGCCTTTACAAGTTAAAGACAAATAAATTATAAGAGTGGTAAACATATGTTGCTTATCATTCTAAATATAATTGCCTGTCATCTAAAATGAGTGAGCATACTTAAACCTTTTGAATCTAATTAAGCTGAAAAGAAAATTCTTTTTAGTAATAGTTAATAACTAATATTGTTATCTTTACTGTGTATGCCTTTAACTTTTTTTCGTGAGGTTGAATAATATGAAAGATAAACTCTACTTTATTTCAAACAGTAATATTCATAATTTATATTTAAAACATAATTAAATATCTACTCAAATCATTTTATTATTGATGACGAAATTGATTTTTTCGAATCAAAACCATAGGGTAGTGTTGGTGCTGTCAGTGAATACTATTTTGAATGTGATATGTTTGTATTTATGTTTTGCAGTAAAGTAGAGAAGAAGATTAAAAGATACAGCATTTTTAATCTAAAATGCTGTATCTTGTTGAGTTGTAATTTAACCAAAAATCATACGCATTAATGAAATTGTTTCGGCAACAGTGCGGCCTTTTACAACTTCAGCAATGATAGAATCACGTTTATTTTTGATATGTGCTGGAATATCGTCTGCTTCTAAAGCGCGATCAACGAGTATTTCAGCAGATTCTTTACCTCGTTTTGTACGGGTAGCACCTGTTTTAGTTGCGCGTTTTGGTTTATTTAACAGTTTTATATAACTTGAGTTAGCTGCTGTTGATTTGTCTGCATAATAAAACAAACATGGCAATAAAGCGCGAACTGACCAAAGTAGCTGTTCTTGCTCTGTTTGAGGACATGAAGAGCGGTACCATGGCATAACATGCATAGCTTGAATAATATCTTTATAATATCGGTCAAAATCTTTGTTATTTAATTTTGGCACTTCAAATGCAGCACACAAGGCATCTAGTTTTGTATTTGTAATTGGTAAAAATACATCTGGGCGGTGCATTGCAAGTAAACGCGTTGCTGGCGCTAAAGTTGGTTTTACATCATCTAATACAGAATGAGCAGCTAAATAATCGGCAACAAAATTTTGGTAGTCTTGCTCTGAAACATCACCTTCAGTTGGAATATTAGCAAGCGCTTTATCTAATAACTCAGGATTGCTTTGTAATAGCTGATGAAAAGCTTTAGCACTTTTGGTTGAGCTAAACCATTCAACATCAAATTTATATATAGATGGATCGTGCGAAGCTGTATGTTTACCAGCAAAAGCAAGCCTGTCTTCTTCAATCATTTCAGCGAGTGATTGCTGTTTGGTAATTTTTAAATAAGATAATAAGGCGAGCTGTTCATCTAAAGCAAGTAAACTTGCATTTTTTTCGATGAAAGAGGCCATGATGGGCCAAGGTGTAATTTTCAACATTCTTAATTGATTGATGCTGACGCCTAAAACGAGTAAGTCATTTAGCTTTTTTACAAATGGTAATTGGTGCTGCTCTAATAGATCATAGTTAAGACGATTGGTACAAATGTCAATCAACTCATGACACCAGCTATTAAAATCTTCTGGGTGATTTTCAACTTTAACAGCCATCAAATTAAGGCTTATTTCAGTTGCTTGTTTTAATGCATTTTCATAAGTAATATTTTCAGCATCTGAAAGAGACATTTGAGCGGGTAAAGTTAATAATTTTCTCATCGTTTAGATTGACTCCAGTTGAATTAGAACAAAGCCCAACTTAATTTTAAAATAAGCCTTAAAACTAAGCGGGCCGTGCATGATACAGGGATCTAAATTTTGTTCAATCTTGACTTTGTGATTTTTTAGCCTTTTTGACAAAATAATATTTGTTTATTATTTAATCTCTTAAAAACAGAGTAAATCTCTGTGTTTTCCCTGAGGAAATAACAATAATTAATATTTGAATAATAGATATCTGAGGTAGGAAATAACAGTTTTAAATATTTTTTTAATTGATGTTGCGCTAAATATAGAACTGATTGAAAATTACAAAACAGAGTTTATTTTAAAGTAAGGAAGTAATACAGTTATGAGTGATTTTATTTATCAAAAACTCAGCAGTGAAATTATTCAGGCTATAAACTCAGGTATTTTGCATGAAGGTGAAAAGCTCGACTCTGTTAGAAAGTTAGCAAGTAAACGTGAAATAGGTGTGTCTACGGCAACGCATGTATATAGAGAGCTTGAAAAGTGTGGTTGGATTTATTCAATAGAAAAAAAAGGCTATTTTGTAGCGAGTCAAAATACTAAAAATACCGAAAGCAACAAACAAAGTTATGGTAACTATTTTTTATCTCCAGAAGAGTTATCAGAGCTACCATTAGCTAATGCAGTACAGTTTTCGTTTAATGACCCTAAAATACTACCTTTATCTTGTACTGCTCCTAGCACTGTTGTTGATGCTGAAGTTATATTAAATCAGATGCATAGAAAAGCTTTGAAACGTAGACCTTACCGTATGCTAATGCAAGATCCTGTTGAAGGTTTAACTGCTTTACGAATCGAAATTTCGAAACATTATTTAAGGTCTGGTCAAGTCGTAGAGTACAATGACATACTCATTACAAATGGGCGTAAAGATAGTTTTTTTGTTGTACTACAAGCTCTAAAGCTTAAGAAGTCATGTATTGCAATTGAAGCTCCTAGCTCATATTTTTTTCAAAGTATGCTACAAGAGCATGATATCAAAACAGTTGCTGTTCCTATGCAATCAGACTTTTCAGTTGAGCTTGAATTATTAGATAAGGCATACCAAGCTGAGGCGTTTTCGGCATATTTGTTTAATCCTAATTTTAATGATCCAACAGGACGAGTTTTATCTAAGCAAGAAAAACTGCAACTTATAGCTTGGGCTGAAAAAAATGAAGTTGCTTTAATTGAATATGATAGGGGAGAGTTAAGTTTTAGTGGGCAAAGACCACCATCAGTTACTAGTCTGCTAATGACGGATTCAACCTGTAAAGTAATTAGCATTGTAGATTTTTACGATACGATCTCAGCAACTATTAGTTTAGGTTATATTATTTGTAGAAATACTTACAAAGAATGCTTATTTGCAAAGCAAGTTAATATAGAAGAGTCGAGTATCAGTTTGCAATATATGATTTTAGAGATGCTGCAAAGTGCAAAATATAATAAATTTGTAGATAAAGTGCGCTCTCAGCTTGCTTATCAGTGTCGACAAACAAGTATAATTTTAAGTGAATACCTTGGTGGAAAGGTAATTATTAATAAACCCAGTGGCGGTCCTTGTCTCTGGTTGAAACTACCCAAATACATATCTAGTAGAGAGCTGTGGCATTACCTTATTAAATTTAATATAGCGATTGCCCCTGGTTGTATGTTTATAACGTCAGCTCAATTTGATAATTATTTTAGAGTGACATTTGGCTTGCCTTGGGATGAGAAAATGCAGTTAGGGATAACAAATATGGCAAAACATATTAATGATTTCCTACAATCTAAGAAGATATAACTTTTACTATTAATTAACTCGACTGGAAAAATAGGGGGGGTATGTTTTTGTGGCTATGTTTTATGCGCTTTCAATAATGTATTTATCCCGATATTCATAACTTACTTTAGTTGAATAAATACTATAAATTTTAGTTTAATCTAATATAAAGCTTAGGCTCATATATTCCCATATTGGGCTATAGTGTGGAAAACGATAAAAAAGGAATAAAATGAAAATCTTACTAAAGATATTAGCTTTAATTTTTGTACTGATAGTTGCAATTGTGATTGTAGTACCTTTTATCTTGTCAGTTGATACTGTATTTGATGAGGTCAGCCAGAAAGTAGAGCAGGCAACTGGTAGAGTATTGACGGCTTCAGGGGATAAAGCCTTATCTGTATTTCCAAATTTAAGACTTGAATTAAATGATGTTAATTTTGCCAATATGAAATCAGGCTCTCATTCGAATATGATTTCTATGAAAAAATTAACCGTCAATATTGGCTGGTTATCTTTATTATCTGGAGATTTGAAGTTAGAAAGGTTTGTGATTACGGAGCCTAATATTTTACTTGAAAAAAATAAGACTGGTGACGTTAACTGGCACTTCCTACCGAAAAATGTAGGAAACACTTCAGAAAATAGAGGTGTTTTGATAGCTCCCAAAGATACTCAAGAGCAAGTAAGTATCCCTGATAGTTTTGATATTAAGCTAGGTGAAGTTGCTATCTATGGGGGTAAATTAAAATATATTGATGCAACCACTAATGTAATGCATGAAGTTAATGATTTTAACCTAACAATAGATCTACCTTCATTACGTGAAGCAATGAGTATAAAAGGTTCATTAGTGTATATGGCACAGAAGTTTGAATTAGATACTCACATCACAACACCGATACAAGTGATTATGGGTAATGACTTTAGTGTAAAAACACAAATGAAATCTAAATTAGTTTCTTTGAACTTTAATGGAGATATTAAAGAAAACAATAAGGAAATAAGCGGTGCATTGAATCTTAAAGGGGGGTCATTAAAAAATATCTTCAAGTGGCAAAATGTGCCTTTAGTTGCAAAAGAAAATGCATTTAATGAATTTTCATTTTCAGGGGAAGTGTACTTTGCTAATGAAAAACTGAGTTTGACAAAGCTTAATGCAAAGTTAGATTTATTAGATATAAAGGGGGAGTCAGACATTAATCTTGAAAATCGTTTAAATATCACTGCTAATTTTGATTTGGGTATGTTGAATTTAAATCCATATTTATCTGAAGCTACACAAGCTTCTGAGCAAGTAGAGAATAAAACTAAAGAGCAAAAACCTCAACCTATTATATGGGATGAAACACAAATTGATTTATCCTCTCTAACAAAACTCGATAGTCATATTAAAGTGCATTCACAAGGATTAAAATTTAAAGATATTACTTTAGGAGAAAATGCATTTTCGTTCATTTTAAATCAAGGTGTCGCTAATATAAGCATGGATAGTTTTAATGCTTATAAAGGTAAGGGAAAGGGTAAAGTAATAATTAATGCTAAAAAAGCGCCTTATAAAATTGAAACAAACTTTGCTTTAACTTCTATTCAGGCTGGCCCATTATTAAATGATGCAGTTAAGTTTGATAAATTAAGTGGTGCAGGAAGTATTGATTGGCAACTAAAAATGCAAGGTGACAATCAAAAAGCATTTATTCAAAGTTTAAATGGTCGTCTAGGTTTTAGTTTTAACGATGGTGCAATACAAGGTGCGAATATTGCTGCCATGGTACGTTCGGCTCAAGCCATGTTAAAAGGAGATTTTAGTAAAGCTGGATTAGATAAAGGGTATGATAAATCACAAAAGACGGATTTTGCTGAACTGAGTGGTATCTTTAACTTTCAAAATGGTGTTGGGACTAATAAAGACTTTAAACTAGCCAGTCCATTAATTCGTATTAAAGGTAAAGGCGTGGTTGATTTACCAAAAACTAAAGTTGATTATGGTGTAACTACAGGGTTAGTTTCAAACATAGAAGGTCAAGGGACTAAAAGTAGTTCAACAGGCTTTAAAGTACCAGTGCTAGTAAAAGGGCAATTTCATAATGTGAAAATTAAACTTGATGTATCGAGCGCCAGTAAAGATAAATTAAAAAATTCAATAAAGGATAAATTAAAAAAATTATTTGGTTAGTATTTAGCCTGAAATAGACGTTCTAAGAATTAAATACTCACTTAGGACGTCTATATACCTAAACCTCCCGCTGATTGCTTTTTGTACATTTAATTTAAATTAATTAAAAAATAACCTATCGCATAAAAACATTTACTGATACAATTGCGCGCCATTCAGAGGTGTCATGAAGAATTTCTGAAGAGGGTAAAAACATTATGTCTTGATTTTTTATAAAGTTAAGGCGGATTAATAATTACACAGGAGCATATAAAATGATCCAAATGCAAACTCAGCTGGAAGTTGCTGATAACAGCGGCGCTCGCAAAGTGCAGTGTATTAAAGTATTAGGCGGTTCACACCGTCGTTACGCTATGATTGGCGACATCATCAAAGTTTCTGTTAAAGAAGCAAATCCTCGCGGTAAAGTGAAGAAAGGTGATGTATTAAACGCTGTTGTAGTTCGTACAGCAAAAGGTGTTCGTCGTAACGATGGTTCTACTATCCGTTTCGATAATAACGCTGCTGTTATGCTTAATGCAAACAATCAGCCAATTGGTACTCGTATCTTTGGCCCAGTAACGCGTGAACTACGTAATGAAAAGTTCATGAAAATCGTTTCATTAGCACCAGAAGTACTATAGGAGTTTATCATGGCAGCAAAAATCCGTCGTGATGACGAAGTAGTTGTACTAGCCGGTAAAGACAAAGGAAAGCGCGGAAAAGTGCTTTCAGTTGTAACTGAATCAGGCCGAGTATTTGTCGAAGGTATTAATCTTATCAAGAAACACCAAAAGCCGGTTCCACAATTGAACCAAGCTGGCGGTATTGTTGAGAAAGAAGCATCTTTAGACGCATCAAACGTTGCGATCTTCAACCAGGAAACTGGTAAAGCGGATCGTGTTGGTTTCAAGATTGAAGACGGTAAGAAATTACGTATCTTCAAATCTACTGGAAAAACTATTTAATTAGTTAGTTGGAGTAGACGATGGCGAAACTGCATGAGTTATATAAAGACACAGTTGTAACAGAACTTCAAAAGAAGTTTGGTTTCAGCTCTGTTATGCAAGTCCCTCGAATAGAGAAAATTACCCTTAATATGGGTGTGGGCGAAGCCCTTACAGATAAGAAAATTCTAGAACATGCTATTAAAGATCTAGAAGCCATATCTGGTCAGAAAGTCCTTACAACAAAAGCTCGCAAATCTGTTGCTGGTTTTAAAGTTCGTGAAGGCTATCCGATTGGTTGTAAAGTAACTCTACGTGGCGAGCGTATGTGGGATTTCTTTGAGCGTTTGGTAACAATCGCAATTCCACGTATTCGTGATTTCCGTGGTGTGAGTGCTAAGTCTTTTGATGGACGCGGTAACTACAGCATGGGTGTTCGTGAGCAAATCATATTCCCAGAAATCGATTTTGATAAAGTAGACCGCGTACGCGGTATGGATATCACTATCACGACTTCTGCATCGAATAATGATGAAGGTCACGCCTTGTTAGAAGCCTTCGGCTTCCCATTCAAGAAATAAGGGTAGGGTTATGGCAAAGAATTCTATGAAAGCGCGCGAAGATAAACGCGCGAAGTTAGTAGCAAAGTTCGCAGAAAAGCGCGCAGCATTAAAAACAATCATCGCTGGTGTTGAAACATCAGATGAAGATCGTTGGGATGCAGTATTAAAGCTTCAAGCTTTACCGCGTGATTCTAGCCCTTCACGTCAACGTAATCGTTGTAACATTACGGGCCGCCCACATGGTTTCCTTCGCAAGTTCGGCATGAGCCGTATCAAGACACGCGAAGCTGCTATGCGCGGTGAAATTCCTGGCCTTAAAAAGGCTAGCTGGTAATAGAATCACGGGAGTAAGACTATGAGCTTGCAAGATCCTATTTCGGATATGTTCACACGTATTCGTAACGGTCAAACTGCGAAGAAAGTATCTGTAACGATGCCTACTTCAAAGCTTAAAGTAGCAGTAGCTAAAGTACTTAAAGATGAAGGTTTCATCACTGAATTTTCTGTAAACAGCGAATTAAAAGCTGAACTTACAGTTGAACTTAAGTACTTCGAAGGCAAAGCTGTTATCGAAACAATTAAGCGTGTTAGTCGTCCAGGTCTACGCATCTATAAGAAGCGTGGCGATTTACCTCAGGTAATGGGCGGGTTAGGCATCGCAATCGTATCAACATCTCAAGGCTTGATGACTGACCGTACTGCACGTAGTGCTGGTATCGGTGGTGAAATCATTGGCTTTGTAGCTTAATCGGAGAATATTATGTCACGTGTTGCTAAAGCACCCATAAATGTTCCTGCCGGTGTAGAAGTTACATTAAATGGCCAGGACATCAAAGTTAAAGGTAAGAACGGTGAGTTATCTCGTTCAATCAACGTAGCTGTTGATGTTGCTTTAAACGATAATGTTATTACAACTATGCCTAATGAAGGCGTAGCTAATGGTTGGGCACAAGCAGGTACTGCTCGTGCTAATATCAACAACATGATTGTTGGTGTAACCACTGGTTACGAAAAGAAACTTCAATTAATTGGTGTTGGTTATCGTGCAGCAGTTAAGGGTAAAGTATTAAACTTAACTCTTGGCTTCTCTCATCCAGTGAATTTCGAGATTCCTGAAGGAATTACGATTGAAGCACCAAGCCAAACTGAATTGCTTGTTAAAGGCGCAGATAAACAGTTAGTAGGTCAAGTATCAGCTAACATTCGTGCATATCGTAAACCTGAGCCTTATAAAGGTAAAGGTGTTCGTTACGCTGACGAAAATGTGCGTCGTAAAGAAGCCAAGAAGAAGTAAGGTAGGACGATGGATAAGAAAACAGCTCGTTTACGTCGTGCTAAACGCACACGTAGAAATTATATTGAACAAGGCGTTACACGTCTTGTTATCCACCGCACGTCAAAGCACATGTACGCTCAAGTAGTTACTGCTGAGGGTATTGTTTTGGCTGCTGCTTCTACTGTTGAAAAAGTAATTGCTGAAGCAGTTAAAGGTACTGGTAATACTGCAGCAGCGCAAGCTGTTGGTACTGCAGTTGCACAACGTGCAGCTGACAAAAGTATTACTAAGATTGCCTTTGATCGTAGTGGCTTTAAATATCACGGCCGTGTGAAGGCGTTGGCTGATGCCGCGCGTGAAGCCGGTTTGCAATTCTAGGAGTAGACAATGGCTAACGTAGAAGCAAAACAAACAGAATTCGCTGAAAAGCTAGTTGCTGTAAACCGTGTGTCTAAAGTAGTTAAAGGTGGTCGTATCTTTAGCTTCACAGCACTAACTGTAGTTGGTGATGGCGCAGGTAAAGTAGGTTTTGGTTACGGTAAAGCACGTGAAGTTCCTGCTGCTATTCAAAAAGCAATGGAAAAAGCACGTCGTAACATGATCAATGTTGAACTTAACGGTAATACATTACAACACGCGATAAAGGGCCGTCATTCTGGCTCTCAAGTATTCATGAAGCCTGCTTCAGAAGGTACTGGTATTATCGCTGGTGGTGCAATGCGTGCAGTTTTAGAAGTAGTGGGCGTTCAGAACGTTCTTTCTAAATGTTACGGTTCAACTAACCCAATCAACGTAGTTCGCGCAACTGTAAAAGCTTTAGAGAATATGAATTCTCCAGAGTCTATTGCAGCTAAGCGTGGTCTTACTGTTGCTCAAATTGTAGGGTAGAACCATGGCTAATAAAACTGTTAAAGTTACACAGGTTAAAAGTTCAATTGGTCGTTTACCTAAACATAAAGCGACATTGCGTGGACTTGGTTTGCGTCGTATCAATCACACTGTTGAACTAGAAGATACAGCTTGTGTACGTGGTATGATCAATCAAGTTTCTTATATGGTTAAGGTTGAGGGCTAGTTCATGTTATTGAATACACTTTCACCTGCTGCTGGTGCGAATAAAGACAGAAAACGCCAAGGCCGTGGTATCGGTTCTGGTATTGGTAAGACTGGTGGCCGTGGTCACAAAGGTCAAAAGTCTCGCTCAGGTGGTAAAGTACGCGTTGGTTTTGAGGGCGGTCAAATGCCTATGCAACGTCGTCTTCCTAAGTTCGGTTTTACTTCTCGCAAATCATTAGTATCTGCTGAAGTTAACCTTTTCGAAATTGCTAAAGTTGAAGGCGATATCGTAGAACTTAGTACGCTACAAGCTGCAGGTCTGGTTAAAAAGAACGTTTTGTTCGTAAAAATAGTTAAATCTGGTGAAGTTTCACGCCCATTGACTGTAAAAGGTCTTAGAGCATCTAAGGGTGCTCGCGAAGCGATTGAAGCTGCCGGAGGCAAGATAGAAGAATAATAAGGAAAGTACTCCATGGCTAAACCAGGTCAAGATACATCAAGTGCGCAAGGCGGACTATCGGAATTGAAACGTCGGTTATTATTTATACTCGGCGCAATCATTATTTACCGTTTAGGATCCTTTGTGCCAATCCCTGGGATTGACGCCGCTGTACTTGCCGAATTCTTCGAGCAACAAAAGGGCACCATTGTTGAAATGTTTAACATGTTCAGTGGTGGTGCGCTTGAGCGAGCTTCGGTACTTGCTTTAGGTATTATGCCTTATATTTCAGCTTCAATTATTATGCAATTATTAACGCACATACATCCTGCGATGATAGAGCTAAAAAAAGAAGGTGAACAAGGGCGTAAAAAAATAAGTCAGTACACTCGTTATGCTACGCTTGTGCTTGCTACATTCCAATCGATCGGTATTGCTACTGGTTTACCAAATATGATGAATGGCCTTGTTGTAAATCCAGGTTTTGGATTTTATTTCACTGCTGTTGTTAGTTTAGTAACAGGTACTATGTTCCTGATGTGGTTGGGCGAACAAATTACTGAACGCGGTATTGGTAACGGTATCTCAGTTCTTATATTTGTTGGTATTGTGGCTAACCTGCCGTCTGCTATTGGTTCGACAGTTGAAATGGCGCGCCAAGGTGATTTGAATGTTTTAATGTTACTGCTGATCGGAGTTATCGTATTTGCTGTTACTTATATAGTAGTGTTCTTTGAACGTGGTCAACGACGAATAGTTGTTAATTACGCTAAACGACAACAAGGCCGTCAGGTTTTTGCTGCGCAAAGTACACATTTACCGTTAAAAGTTAACATGGCAGGTGTTATTCCACCAATCTTTGCTAGTAGTATTATTCTGTTCCCTGGTACAATCGCCAGCTGGTTCGGTCAAGGTGAAGGTGTTCTTGCTGATGTGCTTCAAACTATTTCATTATCGTTGTCTCCGGGACAGCCTTTATATGCAATGGTATTAGCTGCAGCGATCATTTTCTTCTGCTTTTTCTATACAGCGTTGGTTTTTAATCCGCGTGAAACGGCAGATAACTTGAAGAAATCAGGGGCTTTTATCCCCGGTATTCGTCCAGGTGAGCAGACATCAAAATACATTGATAAAGTAATGACGCGCTTGACATTAGCTGGCGCTCTGTATATTACCTTTATCTGTCTGGTGCCCGAGTTTATGACAATGGCGTGGAAAACTCCATTCTACTTTGGCGGTACATCAATTTTGATTATCGTAGTAGTGATCATGGACTTTATGGCACAAGTACAAACACATCTGATGTCTCATCAGTATGACTCTGTACTTAAAAAAGCAAATCTAAAAGGTTATGGCCGATAGGCACTTTTAGATAGCTACGGAGATGACTCATGAAAGTACGTGCATCCGTTAAAAAGATTTGCCGTAATTGTAAAGTTATTAAACGTGCCGGTGTTGTACGTGTAATTTGCATAGAGCCTAAGCATAAGCAAAGGCAAGGTTAATTAAGAAATCGTGCAGACTGAGCTAAAATGGCTTGGTCTGTTTTTTTAGATGATTTGGTCATTAGTTGAGTATCCTAACGGGCTTTTCAACAAATTGATTACCAAATCCATAAATAGGAGATGTGTTAGTGGCCCGTATTGCTGGCATTAACGTCCCTGATCATAAACATGCAGTAGTTGCAATTACTGCTATTTATGGTGTTGGTACAACTCGCGCTAAAGCTATTTTAGCTGCGACAGGAATAGCTGAATCTACAAAGATCAGCGAACTAAATGAAGAAACACTTGATCAACTTCGTGAAGAAGTTGGTAAGTACACCGTTGAAGGTGATCTTCGCCGTGAAGTTACTTTAAATATCAAACGTCTTATGGACCTTGGTTGTTATCGTGGTCTTCGTCACCGTCGCTCTTTACCACTTCGTGGTCAAAGAACTAAGACTAACGCGCGTACTCGTAAGGGTCCACGTAAGCCTATCAAGCGATAAGGGGATAAGATTATGGCTAAAGCACCAGTTCGTCGTAAGAAGGTAAAAAAACAAGTTGCAGATGGTATGGCTCATGTTCATGCTTCTTTCAACAACACTATTGTAACTATTTCAGATCGTCAAGGTAATGCTTTATCTTGGGCAACTGCAGGTGGTTCAGGTTTCCGTGGTTCACGTAAATCTACTCCATTCGCTGCACAGGTTGCTGCTGAGCGTGCAGGTAATGCCGCAAAAGAATACGGTTTGAAAAACCTTGAAGTATTTATTAAAGGTCCAGGTCCAGGCCGTGAGTCTGCTGTTCGTGCATTAAATGCTGCTGGTTTTAGAATTACAAACATTACTGACGTGACGCCAATTCCACATAATGGTTGTCGTCCACCGAAGAAACGTCGCGTATAACAATAGGTTAGGAGAAAGAACATGGCAAGATATTTGGGCCCTAAGCTCAAGCTAAGCCGTCGTGAAGGTACTGACCTGTTCCTTAAGAGCGGCGTTAGAGCTATCGACTCTAAGTGTAAATTAGAGACTGCACCTGGTCAGCATGGCGCTCGTAAAGGTCGTCTGTCAGATTACGGTTTACAATTACGTGAAAAGCAAAAAGTACGTCGTATGTACGGTGTATTAGAAAAGCAATTCCGTAACTACTATAAAGATGCTGCACGTATCAAGGGTAATACAGGTGAAAACTTGTTACAACTTCTTGAGCAACGTCTTGATAATGTTGTATATCGCATGGGTTTTGCAAGTACACGCGCTGAAGCTCGTCAACTTGTATCACACAAAGCGATTATGGTTAATGGTCGAGTTGTAAACATTCCTTCTTTCCGTATTACTGCAGAAGATACTGTTGTGATCCGTGAGAAGTCGAAAAAACAATCTCGTATCATCGCTGCTCTAGAGTTGGCTTCACAGCGTGAAAAACCAACTTGGGTTGAAGTAGACAATAAAGCACTTGAAGGCGTATTCAAACGTCTACCTGAGCGTTCTGATCTGTCTGCAGAAATAAATGAACAGCTAATCGTCGAACTTTACTCGAAGTAAAGTTAAGAGTTAAGAGAGGATAAAAATGCAGGGTTCTGTAACCGAATTTCTAAAGCCAAAACTGGTTGCTATAGAAGCAATCAATCCAACGCGTTCTAAAGTGGTATTAGAGCCATTAGAACGTGGCTTTGGTCATACACTTGGTAATGCTTTACGTCGTATATTGTTATCATCCATGCCTGGATGTGCAGTAACGGAAGTTGAAATTGATGGCGTATTGCACGAATACAGTGCAAAAGAAGGCGTTCAAGAAGATATCATCGAAATCTTATTAAATCTAAAAGGCCTTGCGGTTTCTTTAGAAGAAAAAGATGATGTGTTTTTGACGTTGACTAAATCAGGAAAAGGTCCTGTAACTGCGGCAGATATTCAGCACGACGGTACTGTAGAAATCGCTAACCCAGATCATGTTATTTGTCATTTAACGACAGATAGCAGTGAAATCAGCATGAGAATTCATGTTGAACGTGGTCGTGGTTATGTACCAGCGGCAAGCCGTTTATCCTCTGAAGACGATGAACGTCCAATTGGTAGATTGTTGCTTGATGCATCATTTAGCCCAGTTGAGCGTATTGCGTACTCGGTTGAATCAGCACGTGTAGAACAGCGTACAGATTTAGACAAGTTAATTATCGATATGGAAACTAACGGTACATTGGATCCTGAAGAAGCGATTCGCCGTGCTTCTACTATTTTGGCTGAACAATTAGATGCATTCGTAGATTTACGTGATGTAACTGAGCCAGAAGAAAAAGAAGAGAAGCCAGAATTTGATCCTATTCTGCTTCGTCCTGTTGATGATCTTGAGCTAACAGTGCGTTCTGCAAACTGTTTGAAAGCCGAGCAAATTCAATATATTGGTGATTTGGTACAACGTACTGAAGTTGAGCTTCTTAAAACGCCTAATTTAGGTAAGAAGTCTCTAACTGAAATAAAAGACGTGTTAGCTTCTCGTGGACTTTCTCTAGGCATGCGCTTAGAAAATTGGCCGCCTGCAAGTCTAGCTGAATAACTCAAATCACTGAATAAAGTTTCGTTAGAAGGATAGGTCATGCGCCATCGTAAGAGTGGTCGTCAATTAAACCGTAATAGCAGTCATCGTAAAGCGATGTTCAGCAATATGGCAAGTTCATTGGTGAAGCACGAAATCATCAAAACAACTTTGCCTAAAGCAAAAGAACTGCGTCGTGTAATTGAGCCTTTAATCACACTTGCTAAGACTGACAGTGTTGCAAATCGTCGTTTAGCGTTTGCACGTACTCGTGATAAAGAAGTAGTTGGTATTTTATTTAATGAGCTTGGTCCTCGTTATGAAAACCGTCCTGGTGGTTACACTCGTATTCTTAAGTGTGGCTTCCGTACAGGTGATAAAGCACCAATGGCTTACATTGAATTAATCGATCGTCCAGCGGCGAGCGAAGAAGTTCAAGAAGAAGTACAGTCAGCTGAGTAAACCTTCAATAATCTATTTATAGATTATCTGAGGTATAAAAACCGAGTTACCGAAAGGTGCTCGGTTTTTTTATGTTTGGATAACTAACTTTGTAAAATTATATTTAAGGGAGTTTGGATTAAATCGTCTTGAAGCTTTTTGATAAGCATCAATCTTGACTGATAGAAGAGAAAACATAGTCATTATAAGGAAAGCTAAGTCACCTCAGAACTACATTAGAAGCTCTTATCTTGCCTGTTATTCTTTAAAAGTATATGCAACTATTCTTGCGATTAAGTTAACCATAAAGCTTATGCACTACGATGTCTCGAATGCTCTATCTGAGATATATTTTTTAATTGGTCAAACACAGTTATTAATAATAAAACGTTTTCTATGGATTAATTTATCCGGTACTTTCATAGTCTTGGCTTTCATGTTTTTCTAATTCCAGGAACGAAACTTATATTCTTTTCAGCATGTTCGGCTTCTTATTTTTTTAGATAAGTAGCCTTTATCTCCATATAGTGAACCCCCATCCATCTGTTATTTTACAGCTAAAATCCCACCTTCATCATTAATAATTAGGTGCAGTTTAAATCCATAAAACAAACTCATAGTTTCTTTTCCTCGCTCAGCACTGCCATTTGTCTAGGAATACGTAGTTGATGGCAAACTTGTATTTTAGTTGCATCAACAAAACCGATTCCTGTCGGTCTTGCTTGTCGATGGGTCATATAGCTACAAAGAGGTATGAGAACTTATTGTAATAGTTTCAGCATCCTCGTTTAACTAACCAACTGTGTAAATTCTTTTTGCCAACATTGGCATACATGATTGATATAATAGGTTATAAAATCACGGTAATCTGAGCGATGAAAAGCAATAACAATAGTCATTATCTCACTAGCTGTAAGCCTAGAAGGTTTAATTATTTTTTTTTCCAATTTCGATAAGGTGCTTTGCCACTGAGGTTCAAATTTAAGATAGAAGTCTTCGACATCAGTGAAGGTAAGGTCTAAATTAATCATTCCCAAGTCCTTGCTATTATAAGTTCTAGTCAAACGATCTAATCGCAACTTGGGCATTTAGTTCAACTCTTATGCGCAGCTCAGGTTAAGTATTCTTTTAGTGTGCTAATGATGTCGTTCAATGGCAAAATCAAGTTTTTTGTTTGTTATATAATCGAACGCGCGTTTTTTTTAACTTTTCTTAAAAAAACACTTGCGCTCAATCCAAATCTCTCTATACTGCGCCTCCACCGACACAGACGGCAAGCAACATTCTTAAAGGGGTGTAGCAAGTTAGCTAGGTTGGCGAGGCAAGTAAAACTTAACGATTCTTTAGAAAGAAACTTCTTCTAAAGAAAATTAAAATTAAGTGTTGACTCAAGGTTTTTAAGGTGTATTATTCGCACCCCAAGCAATTAACGGCAACGTTTACTTCGCTTGAAACGTTCTTTAACAATAAGTAATCATCTGTGTGGGCACTCTTGCAGATTGAGTTCTAAGTTACCTTCTTAACTTCGGTT